>CAZCAC010000169.1:0-16479 GCA_964496575.1 uncultured Planctomycetaceae bacterium
GGCCCCTTCGAGGGGCCTTCCTCAAGCCGCCCGCTATGCGGGCGGTACCTGACTGTACTCCCTATCCGGCCCGCGGGAGCGATTGGCCTGGAGCAAGCGCGAGAAACTCGTTCCGGGGGGAACAACAGCCGGGATAGCGAGCCGGAGGCGCGGCCGAGGAGGGCAGTCTCGCAACAGAAGTCGCGGGAGCACCGCAGGTCTGGGTATCAGCTGGAGGTCGGACCGCCCTCGGCCGGATCTCTACCGAGGGTATACGACCCGGAACCCGATGGCCCTCACCGCGTCGCCGTAGTCGACTCTCTCGGTCCGAGCCAACCCGACCCACCACGAGCGGGCAGGCGAGTCGCCCTTCTCTCGCCATTTCTTGTAGAAGAGCGATGCGCCGAGGCCGATCTCGTCCTCGGTGATGTCCGAAACCAGCTCTCCCGAAAGCCGGTCATCGGGTCGCGGGAAACCCGAGGCGAACAGATCCCCGAGCTCCTCGGCCAGCGGCAGCCGGCCCCCGACCCAGACCGCATAGGCCTGGGCCTGACTCCAGGTTCCCCAGAAGGGCTCGTCGGCGGAGCTCCCCGAATCCCGGGAAAACGAGTACCCCGTGGCGCTGCAGAACTCGTCGTACTGAGCGAAGGTGATGATCTCGCTGAAGCAGAGCTCCGGCAGGGCCGGATCCTCGTGCAACCGCTCCCGGGGGATTCGCCTCGGCGTGCGCTCGATCCGGGTGGGGAGAGGCCAATCGGATTCGATTATGAACTCGCGTTCCCACTCTCCCGGAATCGCCAACCGGTAGTAGCCCTTCGACAGGGGAGTCGAGAGCTCGATCGGATGGAAGTCGCGATAGCCGCTCAGCAACCCCGTGCCACGGACGCCCTGCTCCAAGAGCCGTAGCTCCTGGTGATCGGAGAGCTCCTCGGACAGAAGGAGGCGTCCTCGGTCCTGGAAGGGCTTGTTCCACTCCGCGCCGGGGCAGAGATCTTCGTCGAGCTGAAAGACCATCCTCCACTCCGAGGCGGGGAAGGTCTCCGGTCGGGTCCGCTCCGCCTCGGCGGCGGCGGCGCCCAGCCGACGGGACCAGGATTCGGCGACGGCGTCGATCTCGGGCCGTGCCGAGCCGAACAGCAGCGGAGCGACTCGGCCCCCGTCGAACTGCTCCCCGCGGAGCCGCGCGACGATGAGGCTCAGCCCCGCCTCGTTGAGCTCGGTGGTCTGTTTCAGCCGCGGCAGCCGATCGTCGATGACGCGAACCTCGCTCAGGAGCTCGTTGCGCGCGGCGTGCACCGACTTCCCCCAGAGGGACATCCCCAGCAGCGCGGCCACCGCCACACCGGCGAGTCCCACCTGCGTCAGCCGACGGTTGCGGCGGTACCACAGCCGAGCGAGGTGGATCGAACCCCGACGCCCGATGGAGATCGGCCGGTCGGCCAGCACGTCGCGCAGGTCGCTCACCACCTCGCTCATCTCCTGGTAGCGATCGCGCGGGTCGGGCTCCAGGCAGTGCAGGAGGATCCGTTGCACCGGCTCCGGTATCTCCGGCGAGCAGCGACGGGGAGCGGGCGGCCGTGCCTCGCGCACCGCGTCGAGGGTGCGTGTGCGCGTGTCGCGCAGGAAGGGGTTCTGGAGGGTGAGCAGCTCGTAGGCGAGCACGCCGAAGGAGAACTGATCGGAGCGGGGATCGGCCCCCGTCTCACCGAGCTCGATCTGCTCCGGCGCGATGTAGGCGGGGGAGCCGACCAGGTTCTGGGTGATGTCGAGCGCGAACCCGCCCGGAACGTGAGCGAGACCGAAGTCGATCAGGCGCGGGTAGGGATCGTCCCTGGCGAAGAGCACGTTGCCCGGCTTGACGTCGCGGTGCAGGACGCCGCGCTCGTGGCAGTAGGCGAGCCCCTCGGCGATGTGGAGCAGGCACAGCAAGCGATCCTTGAACAGCGTGAGGTGGCTCGCCTCTCCGGCGCGCAGCACCTCGATTTCGTCCTGTAGCGAACCGCCGTCGAGCACCTCCATCACCAGCCGGTCGAAACCGACCTCGAAGACCTTGACCACCGCACGGTGATCGAGGCGGGCGATCGAGCGCGCCTCGTTCTGCGCCCAGTTGTCGCGCTCGATCACCTTGATGGCGACGTTCCGCCGCAGCTCCGGATCCCAGCCGAGCCAGACGCGCCCGAGCCCGCCCGAGCCGAGGTGGCCGAGGATCTCGAAGCGCCCGAGCTGCTTCGGCCGGTCGGGGGTGCGCCAGCGCTGGCCCACGCCGCGCAGCGCCTTGTGGAGGTTCACCGCTTCCAGGATCTCCTCACCTCCCCCTTCGAGGTAGGCGTCGTAGTCGACTTCATCCTCGTCGAGGGTCGCGTCCCAGAAGCTCTCCACCCGTGGGTCGGACATCGGAATCTCCCCGCCCGATCATAGCCTGTTTCGCCTCATCCGCCGAGGTTCTGCGCGTTCAGGGGCTCACGGACCACCGTTTCGGGCCGGCACGCCCGCTCATGGCTTCCGGAGCGCCGCGACCTCGTCGCGAAAGGCCCGCTGCAGTGACCGGGTGACGGGGCCGGGCTCGCCTCCGCCGACCTCCCGGCCATCGACGCGGACGACCGGGGTGACCTCCGCGGTGGTGCTGAAGACCATCAGCTCGGTCGCGTCCCTCAGCGCCTCCTCGGGGACCGGCGTCTCCACGACCCGGATGCCGAGCTGGCGACACAGCGCCAGGACGAAGCCGCGGGTGATCCCGGGAAGGACCCGGGTGTCGAGGGGGTGGGTGAAGAGCTCCCCGCGGAGGACCGCAGCGACGTTGGTGTGCGCACCCTCGGTCACCACACCGTCGCGGATGAAGATCACCTCGCTCGCTCCCCGCTCGCGGGCCTCCTGACTGGCCAGCACGTTGGGCAGGAGCGCGATGCTCTTGATGTCACAGCGAGCCCAGCGCAGGTCGGGGGCCAGGATCACCTCGATCCCCTCCTCCTGCTCCTCGAGCGGAATCGGAAACGGCGAGGTGTTGATGAAGAGCGTCGGAGTCGTCCCGGCGTCGGGGAAGGCGTGTCGGCGCGGCGCGACGCCGCGCGTCACCTGGATGTAGATCAGGCCGTCGATCGCCTCGTGGCCGTTCTCCACCAAGAGGGTCCGGGCCACGTCCTCGATCGGTCCGAGGTCGGGGACCTCGATCCGCAGCTCGCCGAGGCTGCGCCGCAACCGGGCGAGGTGCGCGTCCTTCTCGAACAGCTCACCCTCGTAGGTGCGGATCACCTCGTAGACGCCGTCGGCGAGAAGGAAGCCACGATCGTCGGGTGAGATGCGGGCTTCCTCCGCCGGGACGATGGAGCCGTCGAGATAGACCTTCATGCGCGTGGAATCGAGATCACTGCGAGCTCCAGGGGTCAGCTGCCCTTTCCGTGACACTTCTTGTACTTCTTTCCGCTGCCGCACGAGCAGGGGTCGTTGCGGCCGAGCTTCCGGGCCTTGTGGACCACGGGCTGCTGTCCGGCCCTCCGCTGAACGTGTTCGCCGGTGCGCACGGCCTCGAGGAACTCTGGGAGGGCGGCCTCGAGGCTCCTCTCGAGCTCGAAGGCGTGGGAGACCACGGCCACCTCCCGCAGGTGCTGGAAGTAGGCCTCGAGCACCGCGGGCACGTGCTCCGCCCGCGGATCCCGGGGGGCCATCCGCGCGGGCAGGAGCTGCGCCAGGGCGTGTTGCAGGCCGTCCCCGTCCAGCCGGGCGGGCTCGGTGCCCAGCTCGTCGTAGCAGACCGAGAGGAAGCTCTCGACGATCTCGCGGAGCTGGCCCGCCTCGACCGACTCGAGCGCCTTCGCCCGGCTCGAGTCCAGGAACGAGGCGACTTCCAGGGTGACCCGCTTGGTGCTCATGAGCGCCAGTCTAGCCGGGCCCGAGGTCGCTTGCGAACTCGTGCCCGGCGCCAGGATCCGGTGCTGCGCGCGGCGCTCCTCCGGAAAGGAGGCGCGAGGTGCCACGTATTCCCCGACGAGCGAGGGAGCGCTGACCGCTCCCCGAGAACCGGGAATCCCTCACCTCGAAGGAACGAGCTTCATGCACACCGCCCGACCGCTCTCCCTGGCGCTGGTCCTCTCCATCTCCACCATCACGGCCGCCCAGGAGGAACGGGACCCGGTCCTTCACGGCGTTCTCGGTGATCTGCGCCCGGAAGCGGTGTTGCCCTGCGACACCTGGGTCGCTCTGCCCGACGCGACGGCGCAGCGGGTCACCATGCTGGGCAAGAACAGCGACCGTCCGCTCTACGACAGCCAGCCGCTGGTCTTCCACCAGCGGACGAAGTGGCCGGTGGGCGCGCGCATCGAGCTCGGTCGCGTGACGATCCCACAGGTGACCGAGACCTGGGCGACCCTCGGCTCGAGCCCGTACTGGTGCTGGGGTTACGAGGAGGGGATCAACGAGCACGGCGTGGCGATCGGGAACGAAGGAGTCTGGACCAGGGACCTCGCGCGAGGTCTCGGGGCTCACGCGGCCGGGATGAGCCCGGAGCTCGGGCCGACGGGGATGGACCTCCTGCGACTGGCGCTCGAGCGCGCGAGGACCGCGGCGGAGGCGGTCGAGGTGATCGGCCGGCTGCTCCAGCAGCACGGTCAGTTCGGGTCGGGGCTGCCGGCGATGCCGACCGAGGCGGGCGCCTACGACAACTCCTTCATCATCGCCGACCCGACGGAGGCCTGGGTGCTGGAGACGACCGGTCGTCGCTGGATCGCGCGGCGCGTCGCGCGGGGAACGACCTCGATCTCGAACGCGTTGAGTCTGGGGACGGAGTGGGACCGGGCGTCGGAGGACCTCGTCGCGCACGCGGTCGAGGAGGGGTGGTGGCCCGCCGAGCGGGGGGACGAATTCGACTTTCGCGAGGCCTACGTCTCCGAGCCGGCGAGCTCGGGGATGGTGGCCCGCGCGCAGGTCCGGGCGGATTGCTCGGCAGCCTTGCTCGAGGAGCGGCGGGGGAAGATCGACCTCGACTGGATGAAGCGCATCGCGCGCGACCGCTCCACCGATCCGAGCCTCGATCTCGACCAGACGGCGAGCTCCTGCGTCGCGGTTCTCCCCGCGGGAGAGTCGGCGTTGCCCGTCTTCTGGTGGACTCCGGCGACCCCGAGCAACGGCTGCTTCGTGCCGTTCTTCGTGCACGGCAGCGAGCTGCCGGAGATCGTCGGCAGGACGGGCCCGCACGGGAAGACGGTCGAGCCGCCGGAAGGTGCGGTGCCGGACAGCTCCTCGCCGGACTCCTACTGGTGGCTCTTCCGCGATCTCTGTGACCAGGTGCGCCTCGCCTACGAGGAGCGCAATCCGACCGTGAGGGCCGAGCTCGACCCGCTGGAGGAAGAGTTCGCCCGCGGGCTTCCCGCCCTGGTCGAGCAGGTGACCGCGCTGCGCGAGAGGGGCGACCATCGGGCCGCGTCCCGGCTGCTGGACGAGTACACGGCGAAGTGCGTGGAGTCCTCGACGGCCAGGGTGCGGAAGCTCCTGGAGCGCTTCGGGTCGGAAGTCCTGGACGTCGCCGAGGAGTTTCGCCCCTTCGTCGGCGAGTACCTCTCGACGATCAACGACCACGTGGTCCAGGTGCTCGAGCAGAACGAGCACCTCGCGGTCTCGCTTCCCGGTCAGGGGATCTTCGAGCTGGGTGAGCCCGACGAGACCGGGCGGCGTCCTTTCCTGCTCACCGATCAGGTCGGCGTGTCCTTCGAGCACGACCAGGCGGGCGCCGTGATCGGGATGCGCGTCCACCAGGCCGGCCTCGCCTTCGAGCTGGTGCGCCGCGGGGCGGTGATCCCAGCCGAGCTGGAGCTCGCCAAGCTGGAGGAGTACCTCGGCGAGTACCGGGCGGAGGGCTCGGAGCGTGGCGTGAAGCTGTTCGTACAGAACAACCGCCTGGCCATCGACTGGCCGGAGCGACAGATGATCTTCGAGCTGCACCCTCCCGACGAGGCGGGGATCTGGCGCTTCCGGCTGGGAGACACCTCGGCGGTTCGTTTCGATCGGGCGAAGGACGGTTCGATCGAGTCGATGACGTACCTGCGTGACGGACAGGTGGCCGAGGTGCTGCAGTGGGGCGGGGGCTGAGCTCGCCCGGGAGGGGACGGGCGGAAAGCGGACTTCGAGGGCGGCAGGTGGGCAGGACAAATGCCCGATCACCGGTCACCTCGACCGATGAGGTCCGTTTTCCGGAGAGAGGCTGGCGCTCTCTCTTCGGAGACGAGCTCCGCGATCTCGCCCTCGCTTCCCCTCCCCAGCCGCCGCGCGGTACGAGAAACCAAGCATGCCCCACCTTCGCAGGTTCTTTCCTCTCCTCTTCGGTCTCATCCTGGCCGCGGCCGCTCAAGCCCAGGTCGGTCCCGCCATCACGGTCATCCACGTCGGGAAGGACAGTGGCGGCTTCGACGACTTCCAGTACTACGGTCAGTTCGGGGGCATCGCGGCCTACTCGATGGCCACCACCTCCTGCAACCCGGGCACCATTCCGGCGAACTGGGACGACGACGATCACCCGGTGATCGCCCAGAACATGTTCCGGCTCGCGGACGGGCGCTTCGAGCAGCTCGGGCAGAGCTGGCTGAAGCACGGCTTCTGCGCCGTCAACCAGAATGGCTGCGGGACCTGCCAGAACACCGACTGCGACTCCCTCGGCCTCGGTTGCGCCGACACCTACTCGTCCTCGCTGAACGACGGCTTCGACGGCGGTCCGAAGTACCTGGTCAACGCCACTACCGGCACGCACATCGACCCGCACCCGGATCCCACCGGGCCCAGTACGATCCGGGGACGCCTGCAGGTCGCCGTGGCCGACATCGACCCGGCCCAGAATCCGGGGGCGAGGTACTTCGTCGAGAGCCAGTACGTCTCCGAGCACACCGCGTCCTTCGGCAACGGGGAGATCGCCAACTCCTGGCGGCCGCTCCAGGTCAACTCGGTCGCGGGCATCCAGGGTGGGGGCGCTACCGTGGTCGGCGAGTGCGCTCCGTACGCCTGGCAGGCCGAGGACCCGCAGGTGGTGGTCACCGAGATCGTGAACACCCACGAGGGTGGTGGCGGACTCCACGGCCACTACACGCTCGGTCACCGCGTGACGGACCTCGGCGGGGGGACCTTCCGCTACGACTACGTCCTCTACAATCGCACCTCGGAGCGCAGCGCGGGCTCGTTCGCCGTGCCGCTGGGGGCGAGCGTCAACGTGACGAACCTGTTCTTCAACGACGTCGACTATCACAGCGGCGAGCCGTTCGACGGAACCGACTGGGTGCCCACGCACGGCGGGAACGTGTTCACGTGGCAGACCGCTCAGGACCACGCCACGGATGCCTACGCCAACGCCCTGCGGTGGGGAACGATGTACAGCTTCGGCTTCGACGCCGACGCGCCGCCGGTGGCGGGATCGGTCGAGATCGGCATGTTCGCGCCCGGGGGCGGCAGCGACGTGCTCGTGGCGGCGGCGATGGTCCCCGATGGCGGGCCGGCCGTGGGCACCGGCTACTGCTTCGGAGACGGCAGCGGCACGCCCTGTCCCTGCAGCAACGACAACGACGGGAGCGTGCCGGGCTCGGGCTGCGCGAACGGGGTGCACGCGTCGGGCGCGCTGCTCACCGGGAGCGGCACGGCGAGCCTCTCGAACGACACCCTGGTCCTGACCACCGTGAACGCCGAACCCGGTAACAGCGGCCTCTACTTCCAGGCGAACAACGACCTCTCCCCCGGCATCGTCTGGGGCGACGGCCTGCAGTGCGCCGGCGGCGGCCTGAAACGTCTCCAGGTCCGGTTTGCCGATGCGACGGGGATGTCCAGCACGACGATCGGCATCTCCGCCAAGGCGGGCAACATCACGGTCGGCGACACCAGGTTCTACCAGTGCTGGTATCGCAACCCGCTGAACCCGCCCTGCGGGGCCGGGATGAACGACTTCAACGCCTCCAACGGCTACGCGATCACCTGGGCTCCGTGACCGGCGCCGCTCTTCAGCGTCCCGACGGCAGGGCGTCCGCGTAGCGGGGATCCAGCCGGGCGGCGCGCGCGAGCTCCACCTCGGCTTCGGCCTCGCGCCCCTGCATCGAGAGCAGGAGGCCGAGGTTGAAGTGCGGGGCGGCGAGGCTCTCGTCCAGCTCGATCGCCTGGCGGAAGCATCGCTCGGCCTCGCCGAGAGCCGAGCCCTTCGCGAGCAGGAAGCCGAGGTTGTTCCAGCTGTCGGGGTCGGTGGGGTCGAGCCCCGTGGCCAGGCGATAGCGCTCGATCGCTTCACTCTCGCGTCCCAGCTCGGCGAGGAGAACGGCCAGGTTGTACTGGGCCGGAGCGACGTCGGGTTCGAGGGACAGCGCCGTCTCGAGGTGGGCCACGGCCTCCTCGAAACGCCGTTGCGCCGACAGGAGCTCGCCGAGGGCTCGGTGGGCCGTCGCGTCGTCCGGTGAGTGCTGGAGCGCCGTCGAGTAGGCGGTGATCGCCCCCTCCACGTCGTCGCGACTCGCCCGGAAGCTCCCCAGCAGAGCGGCCGCCTCCGCGGCGGTCCCGGGCGCGCTCTTCTCGTCGGCCAGGACTCCCTCGACGAGCTCCTCCGCCTCGGCGAGTCGCGACGCGCCGAAGAGGGCCCGCGCCAGGTGGAGGCGATTGTGGTCGTCCGCGGGAGCCCGCTCCATCCGCCGCCGCAGGTACGGCTCGGCCAGCTCGGGTTCTCCCCTCGATAGGTACAGCGCGCCCAGGAGCCGGTCGACTCCCGGCGTGTGCAGGAGTCCCCACCGCTCCACCACCTCCAGGTGCTCTCTCGCGACGAGCGCGACCGCGGGAGCCTCCGGGCTGATCCGCGCGTGGGCGCGACGACCGAGCCACTCGTGCGTCCGGACGAAGGTCGAGTGGACGAACAGCGCGCAGAGCAGGACGAGCCCCGGGGCGAGTGCGGCTCCCGCGCGCGTCAACCGGCCCCGGACCTTGAGCTGGATGCGCCACTCCTTCACCGATTCGGCGGTGAGCAACCGAGTTCCGACGAGCGCCAGGTAGCCGAAGATCGCCGCCAGGGTCAAGGCGAGCAGGAAGGGGACCAATCCGTACAGCCCGCGGAAGACGAAGAAGGCGAGCAGGAAGACCCCGCCCAGGAACGCGTCCTCGACGAGCGAGAAGGAGTACTTCCGGCGCTGCGTCCCACCCGCGCTGAACACGGCGCGGAACAGCGACGGCCTGGCGAAGCGAAAGCCGATCGCTCCATTCGGGCAGGCGCCGACGCAGTCGAGGGCTTTCAGGCATCCGGGGTCGACCACCATCCCGTACCGGTCGAGCTCGCCGTGGACGTCCACACCGGACTGGCAGGCGGCGGTGCACTGGCCGCAGCCGTCGCAGTCACCGGCGCGCACGATTCGCCCCGGCGCTACCCGGTCCGCCAGGGCGAGCACCGCCCCGTAGGGGCAGACGTAGCGACAGAAGGAGCGCGAGCCGAGCACGTAGACGACGAGGAACCCGCACACGAGGAAGGTGAGGATCGCCACGCCCGCGGACGGCATCTGGTGCCAGTAGTCCTCGGTGATGAAGGAGGCCCACGCTTCCCCTTCCCCGGCGAGGCGCCACTCCGGCGCGCTCGTCCCGGCGAGGAGGTGCTTCACCTGCGGCCAGAGGAACATGTAGAAGAAGGCCGCGGGCGGGGCGAGGAGCAGGACGCGCGAGCGCACCGGCCTGGGGCGGATGCCGACCTTCTTCAAGAGCCAGGCGCAGAGATCCTCGAGCGCCAGGATGTGACAGCCCCAGGAGCAGAAGAAGCGCCCGAAGATCACCGCCGACAGAACCGCCAGGAGCATGAACAGGAACCCCGCGGTGATGATCCCGAGCTCCAGCGTGATCATCCCCTCGCTGAACTCGAGCGGGGCGAGCGTCCTTCCGGCGATCCTCCAGTGCACGAAGTGCAGCACCATCAGGACGTGGACGAGGATCAGCGTGCCCGCGCGCCAGCGACCGTATCGCCCGGGGCGCGGCGCTTCGTCGCCGGTGGGGGGGCTCTCGAGGTTCGTCACGCTCAGCGCTCGGCGCTCGGCATCGGGCTGTCGCGGGGGTCTCCGGCGGGAAGTCGAGGTGGAGGGGAGGCGTGCTCCTGGAGCTCACCACTCTCGCGGGACGGGATGGATCGGGCCGCGGTGCCCGGAAGCAGATGGTAGCGCGGCCCGAGAAGCTCGACCACACCCTCGACATGGTCAGCAGGACATCCGCTGCGACGGTCCCGTCACTGGTGTATCCTGGACCCCGTCCCGAGGAGAATAACCCCATGTTCCTGTTCGTCTGCCTGCCACTGCTCCTTCAGGGCGACCTCGACGGTCACCCCGTGGATCATCTCGACCAGGGACCCGCAGCCCCCACGCTGATCGACACCCGGGCCCACTTTTCCGGCCAGGACACCACGGCGAAGGACGAGCTCGCCGCGCTCATCGCGCGGTTCCGCGCGAGGACGGCCTCGGTGCGCGACCGGGTGGACGTGGTCGCGGAGATCGCCGCGCTGGGGACACCCGAGGCGGGGAAGTTCCTCGCCCGCGTCTGCTTCGAGCCCGGTCCCCCGATTCTCACGCGAACGATCTTCGACGCGCTGCGCACCCGATTCGCGCCGATATCGGAGGGCCTCCTCGAGGAGGCGATCGTCGACAGGGATCCCTACCTGAGAGCGCGCACCCTCGAGGTCTTCCACGCCACGGACCCGGCGAAGGCGCGCCGGCGGATCGGCGGGATGTTGAACTTCGACGGGGACGTGCGCGTTCGGCTCACCGCCATCGAGCTCCTCGGACGAGGTGCGGACGTCAAGGGCGCGAAGGCGCTCTTCAGGACCTGCGCGACGCTCTCGGCTGTCGAACAACGCCAGGCGGTCACGTCGCTCGCTGCGCTTCCGGAAGACGTCTTCCGCGGCGTGATGGGCGCGGAGGATCCCTGGTGGGCGGAGCGCGACGTCGACGTGAGCCTGAAGCTCCTGGGCACGCTGGTGCTCGCCAGGCGGGCCGACCCGGAATTGGAGAAGCCGCTCGCGGACCTCGCCAGGGATCGGGACCGCCGAGTCGCGTTCGCCGCGGCGCTGGGACTCGATCGCCTGGAGGCCGGCGGTACCGCCGCGGCGATGCGCAAGGCGCTGAAGAAGGCTCGGGCCGTCGAGGAGCGCTGTCCGGTCCTGGACCTGGTGCGAGATCACGCCCTGTCCGAGCCGGGTCTGCCGGAGCTGCTCGCCGAGCAGCTGAAGCACCGCGACTGGCGGGTGCGGGCAGCGGCCGCGGAGGCGCTGGGCGCGACCGCCGCCGAGGGCACCGTGGAGCCGCTGGTGGAGTTCTTGCGCGCATCGGAGCGTTGGCCGGTGCAGATCGCCTGCCTGCGAGCGCTCGGTTCCACGCGGCAGGCGGCCGCGGTCTCGGTCCTGATCGAGCTCCTCGAGGAGTGGACCGGCCGCCGCGCGCACGAGGTGGTGCTGTCGCTGACCAGCCTGACCGAGATGAAGCTGGGGTACCGGTCGGTCTCCTGGACCCGCTGGTGGGCCGACCACCAGGGCGGCTTCGAGCCCGCGCCGCTCGAGCTGATCCGGTGGGACGACCTCGCGGCGCCGCGGGACACCGTCGCCTTCTACGGCATCCCGGTGCACTCGGACCGGCTGACCTTCGTGCTGGACATCTCGGGGAGCATGGAGGGTGGAAAGCTGGCGCGGCTGAAGAAGGAGTTGACGGGGATCATCGAGCGCCTCCCCGAGCACAGCCTCTTCAACATGATCTTCTTCACCGGGAGCGTCCATCCCTGGCGGGACAAGCTCCAGCGCCTGACCGACAAGAACCGCAAGGCAGCGCTCACCGAGGTGCGCGAGCGTCGGGCCGGCGGCGCCACGAACCTGTGGGACTCGCTCCTCGAGGCCTTCGAGGACGAGGAGGTGGACACGATCTACCTGCTCTCCGACGGGGAGCCGACCGCCGGTGAGGTCACCAACCTGTCGATCCTCTGCAGCCGGATCACCGAGCTGAACCAGCACCGCCGCGTCGCCATCCACGTGGTGCTGATCGGCATGAAGAGCGAGCACCTGCGCCGCCTGGCCCTCGACAGTGGGGGCAACTACGTGCAGCACTGGCCCTGACCGCGATCGTTACGGGTGCGTGCGACGGGAGGTTCGAGGTGCTAGGGTGTCGCGCATGGATGCGGAAGCCGTGGCGAAGGAGGATCCCGGTACTCCCTCGGCGCAGTCCCGCGCGATCTGGCGCGCCGGCAAGTGGGCCGTCCTGGGCTACGTCCTGATCGTGGCCAACGTGGTCACGGTCATCCTGGGGACGGCGAGCGCCAACCGCCCGCACGAGGTGAGGGGAGAGACGTTCTTCTTCATCCTCATCGGCGCGCACGTGGTGGTCTGCCTGCTCGTCCTCCTCGCTCTCCTCACCGCCTGGCGGGTGCGGGGATCGAAGGCGTTTCGGGCGATCCACCTGCTCCCCCTCGTCCTCGCCGTCGGCTACGCCTGCCTGGTCCTGGCCTTCTTCGGGAGGATCGGGTGGAGCTGGATCGCGTGAGGGACGCTGCGGGGAGCCGGGAGCCATGAGCGAGGATCGAAGCGGATCGACACTCGAATAGCCCGCTCGGTCGCGTGCCGGAAGGGGCGCCGGGCCGAGCTCCCGGCGCACCTCGCCGGAGGGATCCGCATCCGGAGATCCGCGGAGGGTAGACACCTCATCGGAGATTCACGCCGCCGGCTGCGTCCGTTCGCGGTACCGTACCGGGGACCCAGGCGCCTTCTTCGAGGAACCCTCATGAACCTGCCCAAGACCGTGCTCGTCTCGCTGGCCCTCGTCGTGACCTTCGTGATCGGCGGGATGATCCAGCAACCGACCCTCCACGCCCAGGAGGGACAGGACCGTGCTCCCAAGCTGGCGATCCTGTGGACCAGCGGTGATCGAGACGTGGCCCTGAAGATGGTGTTCATGTACGCGCTGAACGCGAAGCGCAGGAGCTGGGTCGAGGAGGTCGAGATGATCGTCTGGGGACCGTCCGCCAAGCTGCTCACCGAAGATGTCGAGCTGCAGGAGTCGGTGGCGGCGATGAAGAAGGTCGGCGTGGTCTTCAAGGCCTGCAAGGCCTGCTCGGACAGCTACGGCGTCTCCGACGAGCTCACGGCCCTCGGCATCGAGGTGAAGTACATGGGCACGGCGTTGACCGAGCGCATCGCCAGCGATGACTGGGATACGCTCACGTTCTGAACGTCGATCCGGCCGTCAGGAGCACCGTGAACGAGTCGCCTGGTCCTCCGGAGTTCGCCACCACGCACTGGAGCCTGGTGGTCGCGGCGAGGCCCGACGAGGTGAGCCGGACCCGCGCTCACCGGGCGCTGGAGGCGCTCTGCGAGGCGTACTGGTATCCCCTCTACGCCTTCGTGCGTCACCGCGGGTACTCCTCCGACGACGCCCAGGACGTGACGCAGTCCTTCTTCACCCGGATCCTGGAGACGGGTGGACTGGCCTCCGCGGATCCCGCGCGGGGCCGGTTCCGCTCCTACCTCCTGGGCGCGGTGAAGCACTTCCTGGCCAACGAATGGCACCGCGCCAGAGCCCAGAAGCGCGGCGGCGGCGCGACCTTCCTCGAGTGGGACGCGCTCGACCCGGAGGCGCGCTACGCGCTCGAGCCGGCGTGGTCGTCCGATGCCGAGGCGGACTTCGACCGGGAGTGGGCCCAGGAGTCGATCGCTCGAGCCCTGGAGAAGCTCCGGGTGGAGCTCTCCGCTCGCGGGAGGGGCGAGCTGCTCGAGGCGCTGCGGGGGAGCCTCACCGGCGAGGAGCCCCCTCGAGCCGAGACCGCGGCCCGGCTGGGAATGACCGAGGGCGCGGTGAAGGCCGCGGTGTACCGGCTCCGCCAGCGCTATCGGGAGCTCCTGCGCGCCGAGATCGCCGAGACCGTGGCCGATCCGGCGGAGGTCGACGACGAGCTGCGCCACCTCGTGGCCGCGCTCCGGGGATAGCCTGACTCTCCCACCCCTCGAGCCGGCGGTGCAAAACGGGGGATTTCTCCGTCACCGGAGATCGACGTTCTTTCAGGAAACAGCGAGAGCGTTTCTGGAGAATGGTCAAAGCCGTCTGGAGATCGACCATGGGAGATCCGAGTCCTTCCACCTGTCCCCGCTGTGGCGCGCCGATCCCGGCGGGCGCGGCGGAAGAGCCCTGCCCCGCTTGCCTCCTGTCGGGAGCGCTGGCGGCGCCGGATGGGGCTCCGGCTCCCCCGGAGCCCGCGGAGCTGCCGCGGGAGCTCGGTGACTACCGCCTGCTGGGGCTGCTCGGCAGCGGCGGCATGGGCAAGGTGTACGAGGCCGAACAGCTCGCCACCGGGCGGCGCGTCGCCCTGAAGATGCTCGAGGAAAAGCTCGACTCGGCGGAGATGCGACAGCGCTTCCTCCGCGAAGGTCGCCTCGCCGCGAGCGTCAACCATCCGAACAGCCTCTACGTGTTCGGCTCCGAGGAGGTCGAGAGCGCCCCGGTGATCATCATGGAGATCGCCGGCGGCGGAACGCTCAAGGACGTCCTGATGAAGCGCGGTCCGCTCCCGGTGGCGGAGGCGGTCGATGCGATCCTCGACGTGATCGCGGGGCTGGAGGCGGCCCACGCTGGGGGGGTGCTGCACCGTGACGTCAAGCCGTCCAACTGCTTCGTCGGACCGGACGGCTCGGTGAAGGTGGGCGACTTCGGGTTGTCGGTGTCGACGCTGTCCAAGGACGACTCCTACGCCACGGCCACCGGCGTCATCATGGGTACCCCGGCGTACGCGCCGCCGGAGCAGCTCCGCGGCGACGAGCTGGACGTGCGCGCGGACATCTACTCCGTCGGCGCGACGCTGTTCACCCTCCTCACCGACGAGGCGCCCTTCGAGGGCAAGAACGCGGTGCAGGTGGTGGCCAACGCCGTCAACCAGAAGCCGAAGCCGCTCTCCGAGTCGCGTGAAGACGTGCCGCCCGGCCTGGAGCGGGTGGTGGCTCGCTGCCTCGCCAAGGAGCCGGAAGGGCGCTACGGCGACTACCAGGCGCTGCGCGATGCGCTGCTGCCGTTCTGCTCCCGGGAGGCGGAGCCGGCGTCGATGAAGCTCCGCGCGTCGGCCGGCTGGATCGACTACCTGATCGCCCTCCTGGTCCCGTACGTGCCGATGATGCTCGTCGTCGGTGGCGACGACTTTCACGTCGCACCCTTCCTGGAGCGCACCCTGAGCTCGGCGAGGTTCTACCTCACGGTCTTCGGGGTGGCCATTCTCTACTTCTGCATCACCGAGGGGATCTGGGGCGCCGGCCTCGGCAAGCGACTCAAGGGACTGCAGGTCGTACGCCCGAACGGTCGGCCTCCCGGCATCGGGCGCGCGCTGATCCGGATCCTCGTCCCCCTCCTCGCCTGCGAGGGGATCCGGGTTCCGCTCCTGCTCGCCTTCATTTCCGCGAGGGAGATCGATCACATGACCACGGCGGAGGTGGTGGCCTTCTTCGTCGCCTCCTTCGCCTGCCCGTGCATTCCGGCCTTGCTGCTCCTCGGGGCGCGTCGCGCGAATGGCTACGCCGCCCTCTGGGACCTCCTCAGTGGGACGAGGGTGGTGGTGCGGCCCAGGGGCACCGTGCGACCGTCGATCGAGCCCGCTCCCCTGCCGGCGGCTCGCGCCGAGGAGACACGGTTCTTCGGACCGTACCGCTTCGTCGCGGAGGTGGTCAGCGGCCGGTGGATCGCCGCCACCGATCCGGTGTTGCGTCGACCGATCTGGCTCTTGCGGCGGGAGTCGGGGGAGCTCCCGGCAACTCGCCGTGGTCTCGCCCGTTCGGGCCGCCTGCGCTGGTTGCAGCAGGTGGAGACGCCGGAGGGCACCTGGGACGCGTTCGAGGCGAGCCAGGGAGTGGCCTTCGCCAGGCTGGTCGAAGGTGGGCGGCGGTTGCCGTGGTCGAAGCTGCGTCACTGGCTCCACGACCTGGCGTCCGAGCTGTGGACGGCGATCGGGGATGGGAACCTGCCCGCCGAGCTCGGTCTCGATAACGTCTGGATCAGCGAACAGGGTCGCGCCGTGCTGCTCGACGAGCCCTGGCCCGACGTCGAGACCCCGGCCGAGCGATTCGCGGTGCGGGATGTAGAGGAGCAGCAGAGCTTCCTGAACCGCGTCGCCGCCCACGTGGAATCGACCAGCCTGCCCCTGCACGCCCGGCCGGTGCTGCGGAATCTCGCGGCCGGGAGATTCGAGAAGCTCAGCTTCCTGACCGGCACCCTGCGTGGGCTCCTCGACCGACCCGCGGAGGTCGGCCGGGGAATCCGGGCCGGGTCGATCTTCCTCATGCCGCTCTACATCTGGATCATGTTCTTCGTCGGGGCCTACCGGGGCGAGGGGAGCTTCGTGGACGCGCTGGGGGACTCGGTGGAGTGGCTCGCGATGAACACGGCCCTCCTGGTTCTGCTGGTGGTCGCTCTCGAACAGCTCCTGGTCCTGCCGTTCCGGACGACTGCCAGTCATGCGACGTTCCGCCTGGCGGTGGTCGACGCGAGCGGAGAGGTCGCCGGACGGTCTCGGCTG
>CAZCAC010000170.1:0-16465 GCA_964496575.1 uncultured Planctomycetaceae bacterium
GGGCGAAGTTGATCTGGACCATGTGTCAAGAATCCCGGGTCGCTTCGGGGACCTCGTTCCGAGCCTGCTCGTTCATCCCCTGACCGCCGTCGGCCGGGGTACCCTCTCCCCCGGGGAAGATCCCCTGGGGTTGTTCGTTCTCTGCTTCGGCGACGGCCACCTCCGGTCCCTTGCGACGCAAGTGGCGGTAGAAGCGCGCCTCGGCGGCCTCCATCGGCAATCGCAGCTCCTCGGGCGCGACCCCCCTCTCGAGCTCTACCGAGAGGATCGCTCGTTCGAGCACGAGCAGGATCAGGGTGCCTCGAGAAGCTTGAAGCACGATCCGCGCCGGCGCCTCCCAGGAGAGGGGGTCGACCGTGCGGCGTATCTCGTTCAGCCAGCCGGCGGCGAGTCCCGCGAAGGCACTCTGGTCCTCCGCGGAATCGACCCACTGGTGCATCTCCGCGTCCCCGGCGGGTGGTCTCCGGGGCGCCTCGACGGTGACGATCGGGACACCTTCGTGGGAGAAGAACATCGCCCGACGCACGCCGGGGATCGCCGTGAGGGGTTCGAGTGCCTTCTTCACGCTTCGACCTCCGGAGTGGTGCCCTCGAACGCGGCCAGCTCGGTCAGGGCACCCTGGTGTTTTCGAGTGGGCCGATCGCTGGTCCACAGGGCGGCCGCTCCAACCGTCCCGGGGCGGATGTAGAGGGAGCCGAAGTTGCCTTCGAGCAGCACCTCGACCGGCTGCCCCAGGCCCAGGCGACGGGCCGCGCCCCGGCCGCCTCCGACCAGCTCGCGAAGGCCTCGCGCGTAACGCTCCGCGGTCGCACCCTTCGGCCCTTGCACCAGCGCCGTTCCTCCGCGCACGTAGAAGGCGCCGTTGACCCCTTCTTCGGCGGCGGTCGCCTGCAGGAGGGGCCGGATCGAGCGCGAGCCCACCTGCGTTTCCGCTTCCGATTCGTCGTCGACGAAGGCGCCCGTCCGCTCGACCTCGCGGAGCGCCTGGTCGAGGCTCGGAGCGGTCTCCGCCAGCGACGCGACGGTACGGAAGCGGGCCTCCAGGGCCGGGTCGCCGGGGAACAGCTCCAGCATTCGGGCGATCGAGGTGCGGGCGTCCTGCCAGGCGCCGCAGCGGGTGAAGATCTGGAGGCGCAGACGCATCGGCGCCGGATCGGCCGGAGCGAGCCGGATCGACTCGGCGGCCAGCTCCAGGGCCCGCCGCGCGTCGTCGCGACGGCGGTCGGTGAAGAAGCGCTCGGCGCGGGCGCGGGCGCGGTAGAGGAGCGCCTCGGCTCCGCCGCTGGACTCGTACCACTCGGTGGCCACCTTCTCGGCGCGCGCCACCCTTCCCGCCTCGAGCTGGATCTCGCACAGCTCCTTCCACAGGGCCGGTCGCGGAGACGACCTGACCAGCGACTGCAGCTCCCGGACGCGGTCCTCGCGGCTGAGCGTCACCGCGCGCTCCCTCATTCGCCGCAGCTCGGCGTTCCCGGGGTGGAGGGCCAGACCCTCCTCGCACACCTTGGCCACCTCGGTGAGCTGTCCCACCGAGGCGTGGGCCTGCGCCAGCAGGAGGTAGTTCTTGACGGACGGTTCGGAGGCCAGCCTGCGGGAGGCAGCCCGAACGCGTCCCCTGTTGAGGATGCGATCGAACATCAGTTGCGTTCCGTCAGCAGCTTCTCGATGGCGGTCACGTCGGCGGTGACCCGCTTGCGCTGATCCCACTCCTGGGTGCTGAGATCCAGGGAGCGCTTGAAGTGACCAAGGGCAGTGCGGAAGTCCCCCTGGTCCACGAAATCGAGCCCGCGGAGACGGGCTGCCTCGGCCATCGCCTGCCGCTGCCCGACCCGCTTGACGCGCTGGCGCTCCTTCTCGGCCAGTCGAGCCTCGAGGCGGTCCTTCTGCCGCTGCAGCTCGCTCCGCTCCTCGTAGACCTTGAACATGCCCAACCAGAAGCGGTTGTCGGCGATGAGCGTGTCGATGCCCGCCAGGCGAGCGTCGAGCGCGCTGGCATCCTCCATCGCCAGGGGGGGCAGCGACTCGTACTCCCCGGTGATGTGGTGCTCGCGCACGAAGAGGGCGGAGAGCGCCGTGGATATCACGATCAGGAGCAGCGCCAGTCGATTGCGTCGCTTGACGCGGGCCCGATTGGCCATCTCCTGATAGCGGAGATCCCGGATCATCCGGGCCACGTCGCGACGAGTCTGGTCGTGCAGCAGGATCTCCTGCAGCCACGGGATCGCGTCCATCGGCCGGCCGCCGCGGACCGCCTCGTCGGCGTGCTGGAGGCAGCGGTCGATGAGCTCATCGACGTCGCCGGCACGACGCATCATGCTGGAGAGGTCCTGCTGGAGACTCCGCTCCTCCGGCAGGTGCGTCACCAGAACCTCGAGCAGACCGCGGGCCCGCTCCACCTCCCCGTCGTTCTCGAGCAGGACGCATAGCCGCCGGCCTTCGGCGGCCAGCGAGACCTGGTACTTCTCGAGTATTCTCGGGTGGGCCAACCCCAGGATCAGCAATGCCTCGAGGCGCCGGGTGTCCCCGGGATCCTCGCACAGACTGTCCACCAGCGCCTTGCCGAAGGCCTCGGCGGTACGCCGGTCGAACTCGTCGGCGGCGCGTTGCATCTGTCCTCGAACGTCGAGCACAGCGTCTTCATCACCCTCAGGATTGCTGGTCAACGCCGTGACGACGTCGTCTACCAGCGGGCGCTCATCGGTCACCGTCGGACTCACTGCACCTACTTCCTCGATCTGGACTTCGGGGTTGGGCTCCCCGCTCCCGGGTACTTCCTCCTCGACCCGTATCGGGCCTGGATGGAGCGCATCTGAAGCCCATCGCACTTCCCTCGCGAGAAAGCGAAATCGCCGTGGTGGTGGGAAATAGGCGAGGTCCGGAGCCCCACTGGGGACCCCGGACCTCACCCGTCGGTCGGTCGATCGAATCGATCGGTCCGCTACTCGGTCACCGTGACCGCGATCGCGGCGACGGCCGCGTTGCCGGCGAGATCGGGCAGTCCGGTGGCGATCTCCAGCTCCTCACCGGCCCCGAGGGCGCCGGAGAGGGTGACGCGATAGTGGTCCTCGGCGACCCTGTCCACGGCGAACACCGTCTCCGCTGAGCCGCCGGTGGTGGTCCAGTTGAGGGCATCGCTGATGAAGGTCTCGTCGGGCGCCTCGTCGAACAGGACGTCGACTTCGTAGCCGCTGGCGTGCTCGCGGTAGTTGGTGAAGGCACCGAGCACTCCGGGAGGAGTGGTGGTGTCGCCACCGACGACCCCGCCGAGGCCGACCGGCGCGCCCATCACGTTGCCGCTGTGGTCGGCGATGCTGGCGACGGTCACGTTGATCGCCTGGCTGGAGTCGAACTCGACCCCGGAACCGAGGTAGAAGTTCACCGAGTTGGTGATGCTGTCGTACCAGGAGTTCGCGCTCGACAGGGCGACGCTCGATCCTCCATTGGTGACGGTGTAGTTCGTCTCGGTGAGTCCGGTGTTCGGATCGACCGGCTCGTCGAAGACGACCGTGAGGTAGTCGCCGCCGACCCCCGCCACGGCGGTTCCGGCGACACTCACCAGGAGCGGAGCGCTGGTCTCGGCGATCTGGACCGTCCGGGACACCGACCCACCGGCGTTGCCGGCGAGGTCGACGACGTTGTAGTCGAGGGTGTTGCCCGCGACGGGCGGAGCGGCGAAGGTCAGGCGCACCGTGGCGGGATCGATCAGCTCGGCCAGCGCCGGCGCGGTACCCGCGTTGTAGTCCCAGCGCGTCTCGTCCTCCGACATCGTCCGGTCGAGCGCCTCGTCGGCGAAGACCAGGAGCACGTTCGCGTTGGAGTTGGAGATCTCCACGTCGGTCGCACCGACGGTGGGAGGGGTGACCGTGTCACCGGCAACCGCCTCACCAAGGGCCGTCTTGACCCCGCTCATCGTCACCCCCTGCTCGGACTGCAGGTTGTCGACGCTGAAGTCGTAGGCGCTGGCCGCCTGCAGGGAGGGTGCGGTGACGTTGTCGAGGGTGACGGTGATCGTGTCGTCGCCATCGAAGGCGAAGTCGGCTCCCGAGAGATCGAGCGCGTTGCCGTCCGTCTCGATGATGTAGTTGGCGAAGGCATTCACGCCCCAGGGGCTGATGTTGCGGTCGAAGGTGAGGGTGATCACATCGTTCCGCTCACCGGAGACCGCCAGCAGCGGGCTACCGGGCAGAGAGAGCTCGGGATCGTCGGTGTCCTCCACCGCGAGCGGCATCAACAGGTTCGGGAACATGTAGTTCCCGGCCAGGTCGGTGGCCCCCATCACGTCGATCGTATCGCTCGCGTTGATCACGAAGCCGAAGGTCAGCCTGACCCCCAGCCCGTTGTTCAGCACGACTGCCGACGCGGGCAGGCCTCGCAGCACGCCGCCGTTGTCGCGGACCACGTAGCGTGTCCCGTCGACGTTGGTGCCGGCGTCGTAGAGGTCGTCGAGGTAGTCCATGTGCTCGCTGAAGCGGACCACGATATCGGTGTTGATCGCGCCATCCGCCCAGGCGGCATCGGCGTAGGGCCGCTCCGTCTCGGCGCTCACCATCCCCGTGATGGGGTTCGTGGAGACCGCGTTGTCGGCGATGTCCGTCATCGTGGCGAGGGAGACGAGGAAGGAGTCTCCGCCCTTGAAGAACATGTCGTTCCCGGCGTCGAAAGCAAAGCGGGCGCTGCGCTGTGCGGCCGAGTAGGTGATCGAACTACCGGCTTCGGTCAGACCGGTGCCGATCGGCGATTCGATCGTCCAGTTCGCCGGGTTCTCCACCTCGCTGGCGACCATGTCGTCGTCGAACCAGACGGTGACGATGTCGTTGTTCGCCCCCGCGGGCGCGGTGGCGGTCGCGGTGGTGATGGTCGGCGCGGTGGTATCGGTGGAGGTGATGGCCATGCCAACCACGGGCGCCATCACGTTCCCGGCCAGGTCCTCCACGCTGTCGACGTCGAGTGTCGCGGTCCCCGGCACGGCGGCTCCGCCGGTCAGGACCACCCGCACCACGTTCGGCGTCCCCAGCACGGTGGCGGAGTCGACGGTCAAGCCCGTCACCGCCCAGTTGCCGGTGGTCTCCGCCTCGGTGGTGTCGACGTCCTCCGAGAAGGTCACGTCGAGCGTCATACCCGTGGGATCCTGCGTACGGTTCTGGACCACCGAGGTGGCCGTCGGCACCGTGGTATCCCCACTGACCGTCCCGGCATCGGCCAGCGCGAACGCCTGGCCGTCGACGTCGGTGACTCCGGCGGCGGTGAGGCTCCAGGCCGTGCCGTTGTCCATGTCGAAGGCGAGGTCGATGCGCAGGGTCTTGGTCGAGAGGGTATAGGTCAGCGTCTGGAGGGAGAGGTCGATCGTGTTGCCGTCGACGACCAGGGTCCAGTTCGCGATGTCCTCGCCAGTGCTCTCCAGGAAGCCCTGGACGAACGTCGACTGCACGTAGTCCCCACCGGTATTGGTGACGGTGACCGCCGCGCTGCTGTCGAAGGCGTTGACCACGGGCGAGGGCTGGGTCACCACCTGCGCGCCGCTGGGCCCGGCGTTGCCGTGCGTGTCCATCATGTTGCTCAGGGTCACCTGGTGCACGCCCGGGACGACCGGACTGGCGAAGGTGACGCGGAGCAGACCGGCGCTGGGCTGGTCGACGGTGGTGGCGATGTTCGGATTCGGGACGGCGAAGTTGGTGACCACCTCGCTGAACGTCGGGTCCATCGCTTCGTCGAAGGTGAAGTCGACCACCCGGCCGAACTCGTCCTGGGTCAGGTTCTGGACCACGCTGGTGAGCGAAGGCGCGGACGAGTCACCGGAGGCGGTCCCCGCGATGGCCGAGGTGGCCAGCGCGACGTCCGCCACGCTGGTCAGGCTGCTCGCCGCCAGGGTGAAGCTCGAGTGCAGGCTGGCGTTCACCCCGAGGGTGATCTCCAGCACCTGGCTGGTGTTGTCGAGGACGAAGGTCGAGCCGGTGAGGTCGAGGGCCGTGCTGTTGACGGTCAGCGTCCAGCTGGTCGGATCCTCGGCGTCGGTCTCGACCACGCGCGGACCGTCGAAGGTCACCTCCAGCGTATCGCCGCCGAGTCCGGCGACCATCGCCGTGTCGGTGATGGTGAAGGTCGGCGCGGAACCGTCCGAGGTCGTCACGGCGGTGCTGCCATTGGTGATCCCGGGCGCATCGGTCACGGTGACCGTATGCGACGGGGTGACGCGATCACTCCAGACGACCGTCGCGGCGGTGCCGCTCACCACCACGCTGGAGGCGGTCTGACTGCCACTGGCGCTGAAGTTCCCGGCTGTGACCGCGCCGGGAGCCTGCGAGAATGTGATCACGGTGGTCATCCCGGCTGGGTCCGTGGTCAGGTCTTGTGCTGCGCTCTGGACCGAGCCCGTAGTGCTCGTCGTGCCGCCGGAGCAGCCGGCGAACACCAGGGGAAGTCCACAGAGGATCGTCCAACAGGTGCGTTTCCCAAGATTCATGGGGGGCCTCTTTCTCTTCTCGATTGCTCATCCTCCGTCGCGAGCAAGCCGTGGGTCGGCCACGAGGCGGAGGGATATGTGGGGCAACACGCGCCACGGGATGTGGAGCGCCTTCGTGGGGGCGTATCGGCCCCGGCTATCCCCGTTCTGAAGAGATCTGCACCAATTTTTGAACGAACGACGTAACCCCTTTTGCAGGAATTCGCAAAGTGCTACGGGGGTCGAGGGGGCGCCGCGTCGTCGAGCGAACAGGTCGCTCGAGATCAGTAGAAGAGAGGCTCGAGCAGCGTCTCGCCGAAGACCAGCTGCCCCTGCACCCGGCGCACGCCCTGGATCGAGCGACGGTTCCCGATCAGACCCGGATTGCTGGAGAGCGGCAGGAGGAGGTCCGCGCGCCCGGCGGCGTCGACCGGCCGGGCGAAGGCGCGGATTCCCCGGGAGCGGTCGAGGCGCAGCTCCCCGGTCGCTCCGAGGATCGGCGTCGGGATGAGGGCGGGAGAGCCGATCAGGAAGATCGCGAAGGAGGCCCCCGGTGAGCTCGAGGCTACGCTCAGCTGCCCGCCGAGCCGCGCCGGAGCGAGCAGCTCCAGGTCGCGCTCCCCGGTGTCGTAGAAGCGGACCTCCCCGGTGGTCCCGAGCTGGTTCGCGTGCAGGTTCTTGGTCACCACGGCCAGCCTCGTGCCGCTCGCGTCGAGGTCGAGATCGAGCGCGCTCCCGGGCAGATCGATCTCCAGCACCGGCAGGGGCTCGCCCCGGTCGAGGAGAACGACCTCGGGCTCGGCGTCCCCCTTGCCCCAGGAGGCGAAGGCGCAGCGCTGTCCATCCTCGCTGAAGGAGACCGCGACCGGTGAGTTTTGCAGTCCCCCCGTCTGTCCGGCCTGGACGAGGTGGTGGATCCTCTGGTGCGTCGCTCCGTCGTAGAGCTCGTAGCGCAGCTGATCCAACGACGTCGCGCGATACCAGGCGGCGGCGTAACTCTCGCCCCCCGGCGAGAGACCCACCCGGGAGACCACCTCGTTCGAGGCGCCCGGGTGCACCGCGGCGGGAACGTAGGTGCTGCCGCTCCACTGGAGAATGCGCAGCCGCCCCGCTTCGCCGAGAACCAGCCGCGAGCCGGTTCGATCGAGCTTCACGGTGATGGAGGGCGCGGGAAGCAGCTCCTCGTACAGGATCACTCCGGCGGCATCGAGTACCACGATGCGACTGTCCACGCAAACCGCCAGGCGCTCTCCGTCGCCCGACAGGTCGATCGTCTCCAGCGTCGAGGCGAGAAGGTCGGAACGACTCGAGAGGGCCCCGCTGTCGCCGTCGAGACGATCGAGGCGGACGAAGGAGAGGGCGTCGTTGAAGGCGGCGAGCACCACGATCTCGCCCGTCTCGTCGACCACCAACCGCGCCGGGCCGTTCGCCGTGAACCCGGGGGTGTGGGTCCAGCTCGGCGAGAAGGGGGCGCCCGCCGACGTCGCCAGCGCGTCGTAGCGCACGCACTCGCTGCGCCGGTGGAGGACGTCGGGGTCGGGGTACTGCAGCAGCGCGTAGAGGTGGGCGGCGTCTCCCCCACCGCGGACCTCCAGGACCGTGGAGGCGGCCGCGACGCTGGTATCGGCGTAGACCGGAGTCGCAGATCCGAAACCCGGTCCGGCGTAGAGGTTCAGGCGCGTGTTGGACGCGCCGGTCCCCACCCAGCAGAGCTCCCCTCCGGCGGCGAGCTCGACCCGGGTGGGAATCCAGGGGGCGCCGAGCTCGGCGCCGTGAATCCAGCGCATCCCCTGCTCGAAGGGTCCCGATTGCCCCTGGAGGGGCCCTGTAGCGAGGCCGAGGAGGAGGGGGACGAGGAGCGCCGGGCGGATGGAGGGGTGGATCATGGGCAGCAAGCGGGAGGGGGGGATGCTCTTTCCCAGCTCAAACCTACCCCGGGATGGACCGGGGAGCGGCGACGACTGCGCGATCTGCCTCTTGGCCCCCGGAGGCCGATGCACTACTCTTTCCGCCGGAACACCGCAGGCCTGCGGGAGAGATCCGGGAGCGCCGCTCGCCGGACGCCGAAGGGGCAAGCTCGAGCCGGAGCGAAACTCTCAGGCACCATGGACCCAGGTCTGATCCACTCCTGAACAACCGCCCCCTGGGGCGGCATCGGACAGGGGCGTCGGAGCCCGATGCGGGCGCCGGGCGCCCCTCCTTTTCTTTAAGGCTCACCTCCTCGCGATGAAGCAGACCCCCCTCCACGACGTCCACGTTGGCCTCGGGGCCAAGATGGTCGAGTTCGGCGGCTGGCACATGCCGGTCCAGTACCGCTCGATCCTCGAGGAGGCGCGCTGCGTCCGCCAGCGGGCCGGGCTCTTCGACCTCGGTCACATGGGCCGGGTCGCCGTGAGAGGGACCGACGCGGTTCGCTACCTCGATCGCCTCTGCACCAACCACATCGCGAAGATCCCGCTCGGCTCGATCCGCTACACCCTCTTCTGCAGGGAGGACGGCTTCCCGATCGACGACCTGCTCGTCTACAAGGGCGAGGACGAGGTCTACCTGGTGATCAACGCGGCGAACACGGACGTCGACCTCGCCTGGATGCGCGAGCACGCAGCGGGGTTCGAGGTGGAGATCGACGATCGCACCGCACGGGAGACGATGGTCGCGTTGCAGGGTCCCGCCGCGCTCGAGGTGCTCGGCACCGTCTGCGAGGACTTCGAGCTGTCGAAGCTCGGCTACTACAAGTTCGGCTTCGGCACCATCTGCGGCGTGCCGAACACGCGGGTCAGCCGCACGGGATACACCGGCGAGAACGGCTTCGAGATCTACTTCCCGAACGCGGTGGCGCCGAGCGTCTGGACCGGTCTGGTCGAGGCGGGCCGGGACGCGGGGGTGGAGCCGATCGGCCTCGCCGCCCGCGACACGCTGCGCCTCGAGGCCGGCATGCCGCTCTACGGACACGAGATCGACGCGACCAGGAGTCCCCTCGAGGCGGAGCTCTCCTTCGCCATCTCCTTCGCCGACGAGAAGGGGGACTGGATCGGCCGGGACGCGCTGCTCTCCGCGCGCGCGAAGCTCACGCGTAAGCTGGTCGGCGTGAAGACCTCCGGCAAGCGCGTACCGCGCCAGGGCTACGCGCTCTTCGATGGCGACCGCGAGGTCGGCGAGATCTGCTCGGGCGCCGTCTCCCCCACCCTGGACACGAACATCGGGACGGCCTACGTACCGCCCGAGCTCGGCGCCGCCGGCACCGAGCTCTCGATGGACATCCGCGGCAAGCGGCAGGCCGTCACCGTCTGCGACCTTCCCTTCTACTCGCGAACGCGCAAGTAACCCTTCCACGACCGGCGCCCCCGGTCCTCCGAGAACCCACAAGGAGGAGTGCTCCCGCACTCTAGAATCCCATGCGCCCCGACGACCGCAGGTACCAGGAATCACACGAATGGGTCAAGATCACCGGTGACAACGCGCTGGTGGGCATCACCGACTTCGCCGTCGAAGAGCTCTCGAGCGGCAACGAGGGCGACCTCGTCTACTGCGACCTACCCGAGGTCGGCCGCACACTCGAGGCGGGCGAGACCTTCGGCGAGATCGAGTCGGTCAAGGCCGTCGCCGACCTCAACACGCCGCTCCCCGGCGAAGTGGTCGAGGTCAACTCGGCGATCGAGGACCACCTGGAGATCCTCGCCGAGGATCCCTGGGAGCGGGGATGGCTGATCAAGATCAAGGTCTCCTCGAAGGACGTCGGGCATCTCCTCGACGCCGCCGGCTACGAGGAGACCCTGGCCAAGCAGAGCTGACCGCGCGTCCCTTCACTCACCATCCTGCCGCAACGATGCCGTACATCCAGAACACCGACCGAGACCGCGACGAGATGCTGGCCGCGATCGGCGTGCGCTCCCTCGATGAGCTGTTCGAGCAGATCCCGGAGAAGCTGCGCCTCTCCAGGGCGCTGCCGATGGACGCGGGGCTCTCCGAACCCGAGCTGTGGGCCGAGGTGCACGACCTCGCGTCCTGGAACTCGACCACCGAGAAGGGCTGCTTCCTCGGCGGTGGGATGTACCGCCACCACGTTCCGGCGGCGGTCGACTCGTTGACCTCCCGTCACGAGTTCGTGACCGCCTACACCCCCTACCAGCCCGAAGCGAGTCAGGGGACGCTCACCGCGTTCTTCGAGTTCCAGACGATGGTCGCGGAGCTGCTCGGGATGGAGGTCGCCAACGCCTCGATGTACGAGGGCTGTTCGGCGGCGGTCGAAGCGGTGATCATGGCGAGCACCATCGCCCGCAAGCGCAACCGGGTGGTCGTCTCGCGCGGCGTCCACCCGCACACGCGGCGAGCGCTGGAGACCTACCTGCGCTGGACCGACCTCGAGATCGCCGAGGCGCCGCTGGCCGCCGACGGACGCACCGATCTCTCGGGCGCGCTCGACGAGAATGCCTGCGCCGTCCTGATCCAGAATCCCAACGCCCTGGGGGTGATCGAGGATCTCGACGCGACCGCTCGGGCCGCGAAGGCGGCGGGGGCCATCTCGATCTGCAGCGTCTACCCGGTCTCGCTGGGGATCCTCAAGAGCCCCGGCGAGGCGGACTTCGACATCGCCGTCGGCGACGGCCAGAGCCTGGGCGTGCCGACCTGCCTCGGCGGCCCGTCCTTCGGCCTCTTCGCCACCCGGCAGAAGAACGTCCGCAAGATGCCCGGGCGCCTGGTCGGTCAGACGGTCGACGAGGCGGGGCGGCGCGGCTTCACGCTGACCTTCCAGACCCGCGAGCAGCACATCCGCCGCGAGAAGGCGACGAGCAACATCTGCACCAACAGCGCACTGATCGCGCTGCGCGGTGCGGTCTACCTCGCCGCTGTCGGGCCCGAGGGACTGGCCGAGGTCGCCGAGCACTGCCTCGCCAAGGCACAGTACGCGGCGCGCGAGCTGACCGCGCTCGACGGCTTCGAGCTGGCCTTTCCCGAGAGCGGCTTCTTCAACGAGTTCGTGCTGAAGGGCCCCGTGTCCGCCGCCGAGATCAACCGGGCGATCGACGCCTCGGGGATGATCGGGGGCTTCGAGATCGGTCGCTGGTACCCCGAGCTGGGGCCGAACGGCCTGATGCTCGCGTTCACCGAGACGACGACGAAGGACCAGATCGATCGTCTGGTCCGCACCGTCTCCTCCCTCGCCACTGCCGTCCCCAGCGCCTGAGGTCTCGACATGAACAAGGATCTCCTGCTGTTCGAGAAGAGCCGCCCCGGTCGTCGCGCCTCGCGCCTGGGCCCGCTCGACGTTCCCGCGCCGAAGCTCGACGCGCTGCCCGATGGTTCGCGACGCGGTCGCGCGCCGATGCTCCCCGAGATCGGTGAGCTGGACCTGATCCGGCACTACGTGCTGCTCTCGAAGAAGAACACGTCGATCGCCGACAGCTTCTATCCGCTGGGTTCGTGCACGATGAAGTACAACCCGGTGATCGACGAGGCCATCGCGGGGATCGGCGGCTTCCGCGAGATCCACCCGCTACAGGACGCCGGCCGTCTCCAGGGTGCGCTGGCGCTGCTCAAGGGGCTCCAGGACTCGCTGGCGGCGATCACCGGCCTGCCGGCGGTCACCCTGCACCCCGCGGCCGGCGCGCAGGGCGAGCTGACCGCGCTCCTCGTCGCGCGCGCGCACTTCGCCAGGCAGAGCGCCACGGCGCGCACCAAGGTGTTGATCCCCGATTCCGCGCACGGCACCAACCCCGCCTCGGCGGCGTTTGCGGGCTTCGACGCGGTCGAGGTGAGGTCGGGAGCCGACGGGCTGGTCGACCTCGCCGACCTGAGAGCGAAGGTCGGCGACGACACGGCCGTGTTCATGATCACCAACCCCAGCACGCTGGGGCTGTTCGAGACGCAGATCGAGGAGATCTGCGAGCTGGTGCACGCGGCGGGCGGGCTCGTCTACATGGACGGCGCCAACCTCAACGCGATCATGGGCATCACGCGCCCCGCCGACTTCGGCGTGGACATGATGCACATCAACCTGCACAAGACCTTCTCGACTCCGCACGGCGGCGGGGGCCCGGGTGCGGGGCCGATCTGCGTCACCGAGGCGCTCGCCCCCTACCTGCCCACCCCTCGCGTGGTGGAGGACGGAAACGGCCTGCGCCTGGAAGAGGACTACCCGGACTCGATCGGCATGCTACGCGGCTGGGGGCACAACTTCGGCGTGCTGGTGCGCGCCCACGCGTACATCCGCCGCCTCGGCGCGGAGGGGATTCGCCGCGTCGCGGAGAACGCGGTGCTCAACGCCAACTACCTGCGGGTGAAGCTGCGCGAGACGTATCACGTCCCGCACGACCGCGTCTGCATGCACGAGTTCGTGTGCAATACGAAGAACCAGAAGGAGACCGGCATCCACACCATCGACATCGCGAAGCGCCTGATCGACCTGGGCTACCACCCGATGACGGTGTACTTCCCGCTGGTCGTCAGCGAGGCGATGATGATCGAGCCGACCGAGACGGAGTCGAAGGAGACGCTCGACGCCTTCGTGGAGGACATGCTGATGATCGCCGGCGAGGCGGAGACCGAGCCGGAGAAGCTGCACGCCGCCCCGGTCACCACGCCGGTCGGCCGCCTCGACGAGGGTCGGGCGGTGAAGCGGCCGATCCTGCGCTACCCCTCCCCGGATTGAGGTCGTGGAACCCTGGCGGCTGATCATCACCTGGGGAGCCCCGCCGACCTTCAACATGGGGCTGGACGAGGCCCTCTTGCTCACGGCGGACGCGCCGCCGACGCTGCGCTTCTACTCGTGGAATCCGGACACGCTGTCGCTGGGCTACTTCCAGCGCTACGCGGATATCCCGGGGATCGAGCGCGCCGGCGCGGTGGTGCGGCGCATCACCGGCGGCGGCGCGATCCACCACGTGAACGAGCTGACCTTCTCGTTCACCACGGGTCTCGACGACCCGCTGTACGAGGGCCCGGTGACGGCGAGCTACGAACGCGTCCACCGGGCGATCGCGGTCGCGCTGAAGTCGCTGGGCGTCGACGCGGGTCTCCGCGGCGAGACGGAGCTCGCCTCGGAGGCGGAGGGCACGGGGATGTGCTTCCACAAGTCGGTCGCTCAGGATCTCGTGTGGGGCGGCCGCAAGGGCGTGGGCTCGGCGCAACGCCGCAAGAACGGTCGGGTGCTACACCACGGCTCGATCAAGCTGGGCAGCTCTCCGCTGGAGGGGGCGATTGCCTTCTTGAAGGAGGAGGTGAAGGACCTCGACCTGCGCGACCTCGCCGATCGGCTGCTCACGGCCTTTCGTGAGGAGCTGGGGCTGGAGCTCGAGGTGGGTGTGCCGACCGTGCCGGAACGGGAGCTGGCGGCGGTGCTGGGGGAGCGCTACGTGTCGGAGGGCTTTCTGAAGAGGCGGTGAGGGGGAGAAGAGGAGGTAGTGGCGCTATTCGCGTGTAGGCGTCCTGACAGCTCCACTGTTCGGAAACCGGAGATCAACCTCTGTGTCCTCTGTGGTTGATCTCCGGTTTCCGAACCGTGGAGCTGTCAGGACGCTTGGGCGCGATTAGCGCCTCTACCGTCTCACCTTCCTCCTCCCCTCAACCACTCCAACACCTCCCCGAAGTCCCCGGGCACTGGCGCCTCGAACGTCATCAATTCTCCGCTGCGCGGGTGCGCGAAGCGCAGCCGCTCTGCGTGCAGCATCTGGCGCTTCACCACCGGCGCGTTTCCTCCCAGCTGCACCGGCCTCCCGCCCTTCGAGCGGTACACGCGATCGCCGAGCACCGGCAGGCCGATCGACGAGAGGTGCACGCGGATCTGGTGAGTCCGGCCCGTCTTCGGCTCGCACGCGAGGGAGGCCGCGGCGCCGAAGCGTTCGAGGACGGTGTAGAAGGTCCGCGCCGCCCTCCCCCCCTCGTCGAGTGACGTGAGGGTCATCCGGTCGGGGTGGCGCTTCGAGCGGCCGATCGGCTCCTCGATCCAGTCGGAGTCGAACCGGGGCTCGCCGAGCACCAGCGCGCGATAGCGCTTGCTGACCTCGCGCTCGCGAAACTGCCGCATCAGGCCCTCGAGACTCGCACGCGTGAGACCGAGCACCATCACCCCGCTGGTGTCGCGGTCGAGGCGGTGCACGATCCCCGGGCGGTCGGCGCCCTGCAACGAGGGCAGGTCGCCGAAAGCGGAGCGCGCGAGATCCCCCAGCGAGACCTCCTCCGCGCCTTCCCCCCGATGGGAAAGCAGCCCCGCGGGCTTGTCGACCACGGCCAAGTCGTCGTCGCTCCAGAGCACCCGCAGACGGCGGCGTGACTCCTCCGGCGGGGGCGCGGCGGGGGCTCGCGGGAGGTCGACCTCGATCGAGGCGCCCTCCCCCACGACCATCCCCGGTTTCCGGGCCTCGCGCCCCTCCACGCGCACCCGCCCCCCCTTGATCAGGGCCTGCAGGCGGGAGCGCGACAGCGTGGGCAGCGCCTCGACCAGGGCGCGATCGAGGCGCTCTCCCGCCTGGTGGGCGGGGACGCACCAGCGGTGGGTCTCCTCGGAGGGGGGCACGGAGAAGAGAATAGCCGCTCCGGAGCTCCACCGCCCACCCTCCTCGCCCTTCCCCTGAAACGAAGTGATTGGTACAAGGGTCGAGCGACCGTGCCGACCCCCACCCCTCTCCCATGACCGAAAAACCGCCCCGCGTCCTGCTGGTAGACGACGAGCAGAGCACCATCGAGCTGATGGGAGCGGCCCTCTCTGCGGAGGGCTTCGCCGTGACCCTCTGCCACAGCCCCACCGAGGCGGTGAAGATCCTCGAGACGATTCGCCTCGACGCGGTGGTCACCGACGTCGTCTTCGACGGCGTCTCGGCGGGCAGCCAGGTCCTCGCCGCCTGCCGCCGGTTGCAGCCGAAGGCGGTGGTGGTCCTGATGACCGGCTACCCGGCGCTGGACGCCGCGGTGTCGGCGATCAAGGGCGGCGCGATCGACTATCTGCAGAAGCCGGTCGACCCGGTGGTCCTCGGCGCGATGGTGCACAAGGCCCTGCGCGAGCGGCACCTGCACCTGCAGTCCGGATCGCTGGAGTTCTGCGAGCTGGTCGACATCATCTCGGGGATGGTGGCGAACACCATCGAGCGCGTCGACCCCTACACCGCCGGCCACGGGGAACGCACGCGCGGCTACTGCCGGATCCTCGGGGAGCGCTTCGGGATCGAGCCGCACACCCTCGAGTGCCTCGAGCTCGGCGCCATCGCGCACGACTACGGCAAGATCTACCTCAACGACCTCGGGTTCCTGACCAAGCAGGGCCCGCTGACCGACGACGAGTACCGCGAGGTCCAGCGTCACCCCGCCCTGGGCGCGGAGAAGCTCGGCGACCACCCGCAGCTCCTCACCGTCTGCCAGTACGTGGTCGAGCACCACGAGCGCTGGGACGGCACCGGCTACCCGCAGAAGAAGCGGGGCGAGGAGATCTCCTTGCCGGGGCGGATCCTGGGGGTGGTCGAGGTCTTCGACAGCCTCTCGACACGTCGATCTTACAAGAACGCCTGGGACCTCCCGCGGACGCTGGAGTTCTTCGAGACGGAGCGAGGGCGCGCCTTCGATCCGGAGGTGGTGGACCAGTTCCTGCCCCTCCTGGAGGAGTACGGGGAAACGTGGATCTCGGCCCCTCAGCGGGCCCTGGAGGCGCGGGGGATCCTCCCCGAGGCTCCGTCGCTCTGACCTGGTTCCGGCGCTCCCGAGGCCGCTCCGGGCCCTCTCCGGCGCCGGCGTACGCATTCCGCGCCCTTGCCCTTCGCCGAGACGGGCGTAACATCTTTCGTCTTCTTCGATAGGGAGACGGTCGCTGCCCCTATAGAGAGGCTGCCGAGACCCCCTCATCCGCCCCCCCGGCGGGTGGAGTGACCTCCCCCCCGCACCGCCCCTGACCGCGAATCGTAACGATCATGCATCTGCCCAAGATCTCACTGGCGATCCTCGCCGCCACCCTGACGCTCTCCGCGGGCCCCTCCACCACCCCTCCCCCCCTGGACGGTCCTCCCGGACTGGTGCTGATCAAGGGAGGCCGCACGAAGGTCG
>CAZCAC010000171.1:0-16295 GCA_964496575.1 uncultured Planctomycetaceae bacterium
TGAATGACCTGGATTAGCGTGACGAGCTCGTCCTGGCAGAATCCGGCTGCCTACATGGGGCAAGGTTCCGTCAGTCGAAGCACTCGGTTACGCAGGTCGATCGTGACGTCGTACGAACCGAGCAGATCCTGACCCATAACCACGTCGACCAGCCCGTCGAAGACCGCGGCGCCCTTGGGCGCGAGCGAGCAGGACCAGGGTGACAACTCGACGTCGCCGAGCACGAGGCCGGTGAGGGTGTATTCCTCGAGACCGAGATTCGCGAGCGAACTCAGCAGGGATTCCTTTCTCGGCGGGAGATTCGCTCGCGCCCACGCGGTCGAGACGAGCGTCGTGTCGTAGTTGCCCGTGTCGAGCAGGAGCCGCACGGGAGTATCCTGGTAGCGGGCATCGCACAGGGTCATGAACGGCAGCGTCCACAAGGAAAGCTCCCACGATTCCCTAGTTCCGTCGCTTTCGGTTCGAGCTGTGTTGATAGGCTCGACGAGCACTTCCTCCGCCGCGTACCGCAGGGTGAACTGGACGTGGTGCATCAGGTCCACGCCCAGCGCTGCGTCGATGCCCATGACCGAGAACGGGAGCTCGTGACCGACGTACACCGGCACGTTGCGGATTGTGACGTCGCCGAGTTGCAGCGTCTCGACGAAACCGGCCCGAACGCTCCCTTCGGTGAATCCCAGCAGGCTCGGGACCCCTTCCTCAGCGGTGAGGATACCGGCTTCCTCGGCAGCTGCAGGGCTCAGGACCGTCGCGCCTGCGCCAGTATCGATGGCACAGCTGCTCAGGACCGTTCCGTTGACAACGGTGGGAACGGTATGGGGGCGGAAGATGCTCTTGCGCGTGAGCTCGATCCTCGACCGGGCGCTCTCTCGAGCCAGTATGAAGACCGGCTCTTCCCCGGCGGCGGATCGCCACAAACCGAGCTGGCCTTCGGTGACGGGATCCAGGACCCCGGCATCAAGCACCCTGTCGAGGAGTTCGGACTCGAGCCAGGCACCGCGTCGCATCCGGGCCAGGGACCAGAACACCGCGAACTCGGTAGCGACCCTCCGGGCCGTCTCGGGGTCGAGGTCCGCGGGTCGTTCGAGGATTCGCTCCAGGCCCACCCGAACCTGGCGCTCGGCCTGCGACGGTTCTCCGAGGGCGAGCAGGGACACCGCGTACTCGCTGCGAAGTCGGACCGAGTCTCCGTGCCGGTTGATGACCTTCCGCGCGGTGTCCGCGTGGCGGTGAAAATCCCCACGCCTTCGCAGCAGAGGCAGGAGCCGCTCGGGGCTCCGGACATCGTCGGGGAAGAGTTCGATCGACTTCGTCAGAACCGCGTCGGCCTTGGCGAGATCGAAAAGGGCCCAGTGCTGGTCGGCGATGAACTCGAGAGTCCTCGGGCCGGGCGATTCACTCGCGACCTCCAGGTTCCGCAGCCCCGCCTCGTGGCCGTATCGAACGGTTGCCGCGTCGGGCCGGGTGCCCAGCTCGACCGTGGTCGACAGGTGGAGCTCACCGCGAACGACGGTAAGCACCACCTCGTCGCCTGGCGAGACCCCGGCGAGCTCGCCGACCAGCTCCGCGAAACTGGTGATCGGAGTGCCACCGATTTCGATGATGCGATCACCGGGCTGCAGCTCGGCGCGACTCGCGGGTGAGTCGATCTGGACGAGGCCGACGATCGCTCCCTTCTCCGTCAGCTCGAGCTCTTCCACGACGCCCTCCGGCAGCCCGATGATGCCGAGGTAGGCGTTCGCCGTGGTCGTCGCGAGGGGCTCGGTCCCAAGCCCCAGGGGCTGGAGGTACTCGCCCGGCTCGTAGACGGCGTTCGCTCCTTGCACCGGGCCGGCGAGCGCGAACAGCATGACCGCCGAGGCTAGAAGGCGCATGAGACCCGCGAAGATACGGGATGAAGCGCTGCCGGGACACCTCTACCTCGAAGGAGGCTCGCGCTTCCGCCGTATGAGCGCTACGCGTGCGAGGTGAACGGAAACAGGAACGGCCGTCCCCGCAGCAGCAGGTCGCCACGGTCGAAGAGGTTGTTCTCCAGGTAGGGGGACCACCTCACCTCCCCGACCTCCAGCCGGTCGGGCACGAAGGAAAACGCCACCTCGCGCGTCTCCGGCGTCGCGATCGAGGGAAGGAGCTCCGCCAGCGGGGGGATCTCCGTCCCCACCACGTCGAAGAGATCCAGTCGCTGTCCCTCCCGCCGATGGAGCGCGAGCACGTCCAGATGGGGCAGGTAGTAGAGGTGCTCCCGCATCGGGTACAGCGCGTGAAACATGAAGAGCCCGTGGCTCAGCACGCCGAAGGTGTTCGAGACGGGAGCCCGCTCGACCGAGAGCCGCTCGATCAGCTCGCGGTCGGCGGCGTTGTCGACATCCAGCCGGCGCGCCTCCGGACCACCTCCCCCACCGGGGACGGTCAGCGACGGCCGCGCCTCCGCCAGGGGCTGGAAACCGGTCGCCTCGTAGAAGGGAATCGCGTCGTCGTCGGAGAAGAGAAAGACGAAGTCGTGGTTCGGGGCGAGCCACTCCAGCGCGACCTCGGTGATGTGGCGGTTCAGCCCCTTCCGGCGAAACTCCTCCAGGGTGCCGACCCCGGAGAACTGCGCCGCCCGGAGCGGCTCGCCGTCGACGATGAAATCGAGGGAGAAGACCTGGGCGCTGGAGACGATCCGCCCCTCACCGTCGAAGAGCGAGAAGGGCCGGTAATCCTCGTCCCAGTACCCCAGCGAAGCCCACGTCGTGAGGTCGAGGCCGTGAATGTGATCGAGGAACTCGATGAAGGCCCTTCTCGCCTCGAGGTCGTTCCCGTAGCCCTGACGTAGCTCCAGATCGTCGAGCATCTCGCGGTACACCTCCAGCGGGACCCGCGCCTACTGCCGATCGGCGGAGATCCGGTGCAGGTAGGGGCAGTTCTCGTACTTCTGATCGAGTACGCACGTGCCCGTGGCCTGGATCCCGCAGTGGAAACACAGGCTCGCGAAGATCTTCTCGCCCTCCATCATCCCCCGGATGAACTCGCCCAGGAGCGTGTTGAAACCGGCGATCTTCTCCGCATCGAAGGACTTCAGCGCGACCTGGAGGCGACGCCCGATCCGCCCCTCCGCCTCCTCGAAGACCCGCTCCCCCTTCTCGGTGGGCCGCAGCCGGGTGATCCGCCGGTCGTCCGCGTCGCTGTAGCGCTCGATGTAGCCGCGCGTCTCGAGGCGATCGAGGATCAGGCTGGCCGACGACGGTTTGATCCCCAGACCCTCGGCGACCTGCCCCACCCGCGATCCCTGGTTGAAGGACACCAGGCGCAGGACGCGGAGCTGATCGGGAGAGATCTCCCCCTCGGAGAGCTGGTCGAGGGGACGAACCTCGAGGACCTCCCTCATCGCGATGGTCAACGAGTGGAGGTTGCGGCGCAGGTCCAGGAGCTCGGGGGTGCTCCCGGGGGTCTCCGCGCCAGGCCCCCCCGCGAACGAATCGTCGCTGCAGGGATCGCCGGCGGGGACGTTCCCATCGTCGGGCTTGTCGGTGGTCACCTTACCTGTCACACCTCCGTTCAGCTGGCTGCTCGCCCCAATGAGGCGCAGGCAGCCGCCGGAGGGCAAGCCCCAAGTCGTGATTTCATTAGCCGGCCGAAGAATCCCCTATTCGCTCCGCGAAGGCGCTAACCGGACCCTCCTATCCGGAAAAAGAACTGTAACCCGCCACCAAACGGCCCCGTCCGGGTAGGCGTGGGCTGCCCCCTGGCCCAGGATGGTGGGCCTGGAAGTGTACCGGTGTGGTTTGAGGCCGTCTCGCGGCCCGGCGTCACTCCGTATATGCCATCCTGTCGCGCCCGTCATCGCCACCCGACCCCAGACACCCAGAGAGGTCTCTCTTGTACAAGCACATCGTCGCCCTGACCCTCGGAACCCTCGCTCTCGCCTCCCCCTCCGCCCTGGCCGGCGACGGCTGGTACGCCGACTACGACGAGGCGGTCAAGGTCGCCAAGAAGGAGGGCAAGGACCTGTTCGTCGACTTCACCGGCTCCGACTGGTGTGGCTGGTGCATCCGCCTCCACGAGGAAGTCTTCGACTTCCCGGAGTGGTCCACTCCCGTGCAGAAGGACTACGTCCTGGTCGCGCTCGACTTCCCCAAGTCGGAGGAGGCCCAGGCCAAGGTCCCGAACCCCGAGCGCAACCAGGAGCTGAAGAACAAGTACGGCGTCCGCGGGTTCCCCACCATCCTGATGATGACGGTCGAGGGCGAGGTCTACGCCAAGACCGGCTACCAGGAGGGTGGCCCCGAGGCGTACCTCGAGCACATGAAGAAGATCCGCGACACCGGGCGTCCCTTCCTGGTCAAGGCCAAGAAGCTGGTCTCCACCTTCGAGGATGCCGAGGGCGACGCCAAGATTAAGGCGTGGGAGGAGATCGTCACCACGATCGAGGGGCTCGAGCCCGACTCTCCGTTCATCGGCGTGCTGGCCGAGCCGCTGCGCTGGGCCTTCGAGGCCGATCCGAAGAACGAGAAGGGCCTGAAGGCGCGCGCGGTCCGCACGCTCCTCGAGGTCGGGATGGTCGACCAGGACCTGCTCGACAGCTGCCGCGAGCTCGACCCGAAGAACGAGAGCGGTCTGCTCGAGGAGGCGACCGAGGCGCAGTTCATGGGCGTCGGCGACCAGGAGACCGCGGAGGCGGCGGTCGGAGCCCTCGACCGGCTGAACGAGCTCGGTTTCAAGGACAAGGCGATCGGCTTCCGCCTCAACTTCACCGCGGCCCGCTGGCTGGCCGGCCCGCTCGACGACCCGGTCGCGGCCAAGGACTACGCCCTGGCCGCCAAGGAGATCGGCACCGAGGACGAGCGGATGGCCAAGGGGCTCGAGGAGCTCCTCGCCTCGCTCAACGGCTAGAGGACCCACCTGCGCGACCGGCGACCTCCGCCGGGGAGGAGAGACGATGCCCGATCTCGTGCTGCTTCTCGCGCTGACCTTCACTCCGCTCCCGCCTCCGTCCCCCGGACACGAGGCGGGGGCGGAGTTTCACGTCTCGGCTCTCGGGAACGACGCCTGGGACGGCTCGGCGCCGGAGCACGCCGGCGATGGGAAGACCGGGCCCTTCGCCACCCTCGGACGGGCCCAGCGAGCCGTGCGCGAGTACCTCGCCGAGACGGGCTCGAAGGCCACCCACACGGTCCAGATCGGCGGCGGCTGGTACGAGCTCGAGGACACGCTGGTCTTCGGTCCCGAGGATTCGAATGCGGAACCCGGGCCAATCGAAGTACACGACGGTTCCCTGTATCCGGGGTTCGTCTTCTGGCAGGCGCGGGAAGGCGAGCACGTCGTGGTCAGCGGCGGCCGGCGGCTCACCGGGTGGACGGTCGAGGAGGACGGGCGCTGGACCCTCGAGCTGCCGGAGGTCAGGGGGGGCACCTGGAACTTCTCGCAGCTGTGGGTGAATGGCGAGCGCCGCTTTCGGCCGCGCGTGCCCTCCACCGGCTGGTTCAAGGTCGCCGAGGAGCTGCCCCCGAGCGAGAAGGCCGCCGGGAAGGGGCACGACCGCCTCGGCTACGCGGAAGGGGACTTCTCGCCGGAGTGGAACCTCGACGAGGTCGAGCTCTTCGGCGTGCACATCTGGTCCGCCTCGCGGATGCGGATCGCCGAGAACGACGTCGAGAAGCGCACGCTGACCTTCACCGGACCGACGCGGACGACGGCGAGATGGGCGGCCTTCCTCGAGGGCAACCGCTACTTCGTCGACAACGTCCGCCAGGCGCTGGACCAACCCGGAGAGTGGTTCCTCGACCGGAAGACCGGAGTACTGACCTACCTGCCGCGCCCCGGCGAGACCCCGGAGACGGTGACGGTCGTCGCGCCCCGGCTCGACACCCTGGTGCGCTTCGAGGGGCGCGTCGAGGAGGGGCAGCCGGCCGGGGGAATCCAGTTCCTGGCGGTCGACTTCGCCCACACGGGCTGGAACCTCGCCCCGCAGGGGCAGTCCTTCCCACAGGCCGAGGTCCAGCTCGGCGGCGCGATCGAGCTCGTCGGCGCGCACGGGGTCATGCTCGAGTTCTGCACGGTCCGCCACACCGGCGGCTACGGCGTGGCGATCGGGCCGGGGTGCCGGAAGGCGTGGGTCCACGGCTGCGATCTCTTCGACCTCGGTGGCGGCGGAGTGAAGGTCGGCACGGCGAGTGGAGCCCAGCTCGTCTCCTTCGGGGGTTTCGATCCCGAGAACCCCGAGAACGCCGTCGACCGGAACTGGGTCACCGACTGCCGGATCCGCGGCGGCGGGCGCCTGCACCCTGCGGCGGTCGGCGTGTGGATCGGGCACGCGACCAATACTCTCGTCGAGCGCAACGAGATCGGCGACTTCTACTACACCGGCGTCAGCGTCGGCTGGACCTGGGGCTACGCCGAGCCGAGTCGGTCGCACCACAACGAGATCGCCTGGAACCACATCCACGACATCGGTCAGGGCGTGCTGTCGGACATGGCCGGGGTCTACACCCTGGGCGTCTCGCCGGGGACGAAGGTGCACCACAACATCATCGAGGACGTCCACGCCTACGACTACGGGGGCTGGGGGCTCTACACCGACGAGGGCTCGACGTGGATCGAGATGACCCACAACCTCGTCGTGCGCACCAAGACCGGGGGCTTTCACCAGCACTACGGCAAGGACAACCGGATCGCGCACAACGTCTTCGCCGAGGCAGAGGTGCAGCAGCTCCAGCGCACGCGCACCGAGGAGCACCGCTCCTTCCGCTTCGTCTACAACGTCGTCTACTGGACCAACGAGAGCCCGCTCTTCGGCAGCAACTGGCGCGACGACCACTTCATGGTCGACGGCAACCTCTACTGGAACCCGAACTACCCGGAGATCGTCTTCCCCGGCGGTCTCGACCTCGAGGGGTGGCGCGCGCGGGGCCACGATCGGAACTCGATGATCGCCGACCCGAAGTTCGTCGATCCCGCGGGCGGGGACTGGCGCTTCGCCGAGGATTCACGGGTGGGGAGGTGGGGGGCCTCCTGGGACCACTCGAAGGCGGGCCCGCGCGATCTCGACCTCTACCCCCGCGAGATCCCGCCGATCCCCGCCGGATTCACCACATCGTCGAAGGAAGGCCGCTGATCCACCCTGCGCGGGCCTGGTCGGCAGGTCCTGGCCCGGCGACGAGTTGCAGGGGGTCCGACGCGGGCACGCGGGCCTCTCACCCGGACGGTCACATCCTGGTACCTTGATGGCGCGGCTCGTCCGGGAGCTCTCGAGCTGTTCGCATCCAGCAGTGGCTCGAAGCCGTCATCGAAGAGCTCGGCCAGACACGCGCGACCGGCGGTAGTCCGCCAGGGAGTCATGGCGATGCCCATCATCGGGATGCTGCTGGCACTGACCATCATTCCGTTCACGCCGTCGTCCCCCGGACCGGAGGCGGGAACGGAACTTCACGTCTCGACCCAGGGGAACGATGCCTGGGACGGCTCGGCGCCGGAGTACGCCGGCGACGGGAAGTCCGGGCCCTTCGCCACCCTGGGGCGGGCCCATCGGGCGGTGGGCGAGCGCCTCGCCGATCCGGACTCCCGCGGCGTGAGCGCGGTCGTGATCGGCGGAGGGTGGTACGAGCTCGAGGACACGCTGGTCTTCGGCCCCGGGGACTCCGACGCGAACCTGGAACCCGACGGCCCCTGGGATGATCAGCCCGACGGGATCGTCTGGGCGGCGCGCGAGGGAGAGCGCGTCGTGGTCAGCGGCGGGCGGCGCCTCACGGGGTGGACCGTCGAGGAGGACGGCCGCTGGACCCTCGAGCTCCCGGAGGTGCGGGACGGCCGCTGGAACTTCTCGCAGCTCTGGGTGAATGGCGAGCGCCGCTTCCGGCCGCGCGTCCCCTCGAGCGGCTGGTTCCAGGTCGCCGAGCAGCTGCCGCCGAGCGAGAGGGCGGCCGGGAAGGGGCACGATCGTCTGGGCTACGCGGCGGGCGACTGGCAGCCGGAGTGGGACCTCGCCGAGGTCGAGGTGATGGGCGTGCACATCTGGTCCGCCTCGCGGATGCGGATCGCCGAGAACGACCTCGAGAAGCGCGTGCTGACCTTCACCGGGCCGACGCGGACGACGGCCAGATGGGCGGCCTTCCAGAAGGGCAACCGCTACTTCGTCGACAACGTCCGCCAGGCGCTCGACGAGCCCGGGGAGTGGTTCCTCGATCGGAAGAGCGGAAGGCTCACCTACCTGCCGCGCCCCGGCGAGACGCCGGAGACGGTGACGGTCGTCGCGCCGCGGCTCGAGACGCTGGTGCGCTTCGAAGGACGCGTCGAGGAAGGGCAACCGACCGGCGGCGTCGGTTTCGTCGACCTCGACTTCGCCCACACGGGCTGGAACCTGGCGCCGGAGGGGCAGTCCTTCCCCCAGGCCGAGGTCCAGCTCGGCGCCGCGATCGAGCTCGTCGGTGCCCGGGAGGTCCACTTCATGAACTGCACGGTCCGCCACACCGGGGGCTACGGCGTGGCGCTCGGGCCGGGGTGCCAGAGGGTGCTGGTCACCGACTGCGACCTCTACGACCTCGGCGCGGGCGGGGTGAAGGTCGGCACCGCGCGCGGGGCGCAGCTCGTCTCCTTCGGCAGCTTCGATATGGAGAACCCCGAGAACCTCGTCGACACGAACTTCGTGGTCGGCTGCCGGATCCGGGGCGGCGGACGCCTGCACCCCGCGGCGGTCGGGGTGTGGATCGGGCACGCGACCAATACTCACGTCGAACGCAACGAGATAGGCGACTTCTACTACACCGGGGTAAGCGTCGGCTGGACCTGGGGCTACGCCGAGCCGAGCCGGGCACACCACAACGAGATCGCCTACAACCACATCCACGACATCGGTCAGGGCGTGCTGTCGGACATGGCCGGGGTGTACACGCTCGGGGTGTCGCCAGGGACCACGGTACACCACAACGTCATCGAGGACGTCGACGCCTACGATTACGGCGGCTGGGGTCTCTACACCGACGAGGGCTCGACGGGGATCGAGATGATCCACAACCTGGTCGTGCGCACCAAGACCGGCGGCTTCCACCAGCACTACGGCAAGGACAACCTCATCGCCCACAACGTCTTCGCCGAGGCAAGAGTGCAGCAGGTCCAGCGCACGCGTACCGAGGAGCACCGCTCGTTCCGCTTCGAGAGGAACGTCGTCTACTGGACCAACGAGAGCCCGCTCTTCGGCAGCAACTGGCGCGACGACAACTTCCTGGTCGACCACAACCTCTACTGGAATCCGAAGCACCCGGGAATCATCTTCCCCGGCGGGCTCGATCTCGAGCAGTGGCGAGAGCAGCGCGGCCACGACCGGGGCTCTGTCGTGGCCGATCCTCGATTCGTCGATCCCGAGGGCGGCGACTGGCGCCTGGCGGAGGACTCGCCGGCGCAGGGATTCGGGCTCTCCTGGGATCACACCAGGGCCGGCGCGCGGCGCAGCGAGAAGGACCGGCGCGAGATCCCGCCGATCCCCGCCGGATTCTCTGCGCCGCCGAAGGGAGGGCGTTGACTGGACGCGGGCGACGCCGGCGACAAACTCTTGTCCGGCAAGTGGTTACGACCGGCCCGAGCGGGCGATCCGGCCGATCACCCGGATCGCCACATCCTGGTACTTTGGTGGCGGTCCTCGTCCGGAGATCCTCGCGAGACTTCCGCCGCCCGGAGAAGCATGTCAACCAAGATCAGATTCGTGCTCGGTACCGTCCTCCTCGCCACCGCGACCGGTTCCGCCGCGATGGGACAGTCCTTCTCCTACCCCGACTTCTCCGACATGACGGGCTTGGTCCTCAACGGTCACGCCGCGCAGGAAGGCGTCATGCTGAGGCTCACGCCGGCGGCAGGCAACCAGAAGGCGACCGTCTTCTACCACCAGCCGCTGCGAGTCAGCACGGGCTTCGAGGTGCTGTTCCGGTTCCAGCTCACCCAGCTGAACTGTGGTGGAGCCGACGGGATGACCTTCATCATTCACAACGACTCGCGAGGGACCGCCTACATGGGAGACGGCGGTGGCGAGCTGGCCTACGGGGCCGTCGCCTCTGCCTCGGGAACCGGGGCGCTCAACTCCCTGGTGATCGAGTTCGACACCTACAAGAACGGAGCCGACCTCTCCTCCAACGAGATCAGCGTCCACACCAACGGCACGGCCGAGAACGACACCGAGGAGTCCCTCTCCATCGGCAGCGTGGACGCCACGGTCAGCATGAAGGACGGCGCGGAGCACACGGTGCTCATCAGCTACAGCCCCGGGCAGCTGGAGATCTTCATCGACGACATGGTGAACCCAGAGCTCAGCGTCCCCTACGACTTCGCCACCGGGGGCACCTGGCTCGGGGGCGGAGCCGTTGGCGGACTCAACCTGATCGGCGGATCCGACGCCTACATCGGCCTCACCGCCGCGACCGGCGGGTGCTGGGAGAACCACGACATCCTGTCCTGGGACTTCGTACAGAAGGCACCGGGGATCGGGTACTGCACCGGGGATATCGGATCCGGAACGCCTTGTCCCTGCGCGAATGAAAACGACGGCACGGTTCCCGGCGCCGGCTGCGCCAACGGCGTCTTCTCCACCGGTGCCTTGCTGGGCGGAACGGGGGTGGCCAGCGTGAGCGCCGACACCGTGGTTCTCTTCGCGGCGGGAGTGGAACCGAGCGGCACCTGCCTGTTCTTCCAGGCGGACAACGACCTCGCCCCCGGCTTGATCTGGGGCGACGGCCTGAGGTGCGCGGGTGGAGCGCTGAAGCGCCTCGGCACCGAGGTCGCCGATGCCGCCGGGTACTCCGACACCTCGCTCTGGGGGACGCCGATCTCGCTCAAGGCGGGCAACGTCGGGGCGGGCGGGACCAAGTACTACCAGTGCTGGTACGCCAATACGATCGGCTCGATGTGCGGGAGCGGGATCAACACCACCAACGGCTTCGCCATCACCTGGAGCCCGTGATCGGATTCTGACCAGGTACCTCACTCGAGGTGGATCGGCACCTGCTCCTCGCCGAGCTCGCGGGAGAGGCTCGCGAGGATCATGTCGATCGCCAGGTGCTGGCCGACGAGGTGCTCGGCGAAGAAGCGCCGCAGCGCGTTGTCGTCCCAGCCCTCCTCGGTGAGGGTGACCGTGCATCCATCCGCCGTGGGCGAGAGCTCCCAGCTCCAGCTGCCCCCCCAGTCGTTCGGTAGGCGGTACACCTCGGTGGTGAAGCGGCGGTGCGGCTCGTTCTCGACCACCACGAACGGGATCTCGCCGAAGGGCGAGTACTGGATGAAGAGCTCGTGTCCGTCGGCGGTCGTCGTCTTCTCGACGTCGTCGATCCCCTTGGCCCAGCTCGCCTGCCCCTCGAGGTCGGCGACGTACAGCCACACGTCCGCCGGGCTCCGGGAGAGCTCGATCCGGCTCGCGACGGTGTGCTCGCGCGGGACGTTGGAGCCCAGGAACCAGAGCACACCGATGGCGAGGCCCAGGAGCACCAGGCAACCACCACACCCGATCGAGATCTTCTTCAGCATTCCGTCCGACACCTCGCCGCCCGCTCCGCGGGATCCAGCCGGACCATGGTAGTGACGCGGCCGGGCGGCCGCCATCGACCATTCCGCGCGAGTTTCGCGGCGGCGACGAGGAGGCCCCGCATGGAATTGTCCAGGAGCGTGCTGTCCCGCTCCCCGTCCTGAGGTAGCCTCCTCGGACCCCCGATTCGTCGCCCATGATCATCGATCTCGACAGCAGCGAGCTCACCGAGCTCCCCGAGTACGACCTCTGCATCGTCGGGTCGGGGCCGGCGGGCGCGACGGTGGCGGCCGAGCTGGCGGAGAGCGGGTCGCTTCGTCTCTGCGTCCTGGAGAGCGGACTGCTCACCACCACGCGGCGCGGCGACGAGCTGCGGAACGTGGATAGCGAGGGGATCTACATCAAGGAGTACTCCCGCGAGCGCGTGCTCGGCGGCGCCTCGACCACCTGGGCGGGGCTGGCGGCGCCGCTCGACGCGATCGACTTCGAGGAGCGCGCGTGGGTCGAGCACTCGGGGTGGCCGATCACGCGCGAGGAGCTGCTCCCCTACTGGCGCGCCGCCGCCGAGCGCTACCGGTTCCCCGGGGAAGAGTCCTTCGGGGAGAGCGGTTTTCGCGGCCTGCGCGCCAAGGGCACCGTGCAGCCGAGCTGGTCGGCGATCACCGAGAAGGTCTTCCTCGCGCCCTCCGAGCCGCAGAACTTCGGCCGCGAGCAGCGTCACCTCTACGAGGGTGGATCCGTGGACGCGTACCTCGACGCGACGGTGATCGAGCTCATCAGCGACCCGGACACGAAGCGGGTGAGCGCCGCGCGGGTGAAGACGCGCGGCGGCAAGACCTTCGAGCTGCGCGCCCGCGCCTTCGTCATCGCCACCGGCGGGCTCGAGAACGCCCGTATCCTGCTCAACTCGCGCGACGTGTGCCCTCGAGGCCTGGGCAACGAGCGCGACCAGGTGGGACGGTGGCTGATGAACCACCCGAAGAACTACCGCGGCATCCTGCACCTCGCCGAGCCGGCCGAGGACCTGCCGTACTACTTCGGTTGCATGTACCGGGGTTTCGCCGGCTACGGCGGCCTGCGTTTCGCCGAGCCGGTCCAGCGCGAGCGCGAGCTCCTGAACAGCTACGTCCGCTTCGAGCCGCTCTTCCCCTGGTCCGACAGCAAGGGCGTTGAGGCGCTGGTCTTCCTGGTCAAGCGCAGCGCGTTCCTGATGCGGCGCTTCAAGGCCAAGGCGAAGGGCGAGGTCGTCTCGCTGCGCGACTACTCCGAGACCGGGGACGACTCCGACCTGCAGAACGCGCGGAAGAGCTTCGGCGAGTGGATCGGCCTCTGCCTCGCGATCCCTCTCGACCTGCCGAAGGTGGTGCGCTACCTGCACCACCGCCTGCTCTCGCGGGCGAAGCCGAAGATCACGCGCGTCCGGCTGCGTAACTTCATGGAGATGCAGCCCAAGGCGAACAACCGCGTGCTGCTCGGCGAGGAGAAGGACGCCAACGGCCAGCCCCGGCCGCTGGTGAAGCACGACTGTTCGGAGCTCGATCGCCGCTCGATGATCGAGCTGCACCGCACGCTCGCCGAGGAGCTGGAGCGAACCGGGTTCGGCCGGCTGGAATCGGATCTCGCGACGGCCGATCCGTGGCCGATCACCCAGGACGCCTCGCACCACCTCGGCACGACTCGGATGGGTGCCGACCCGGCGACGTCGGTGGTCGATACCGACCTGCGCCTACATGGCGCCGAAAACGTCTACCTGGCCGGGGGATCGGTCTTCCCCACCAGCGGCTGCGCCAACCCGACCTTCACCATCGTCGCGCTGTCGATCCGCCTGGCTCGACACCTACGGGGCGTCCTCGATCGGGAGGAGGGCTCTTGAGCGCGACGCGACGCGTGCTGGTGATCGGTTCGGGACAGCGCGTCCAGCAGGCGGCGCTGCCGGTCATCGACCGCGCGCGCGACGCATTCGAGCTGGAGGGGATCGTCTCCCGCCGGGCGAAGGAGATCGAATCGGAGGGGCGGGTGCACCGGGTGGACGGACTGGAGACGATCACCGACGAGCGCCTCGGGGCGGTGGACCTCCTCTACATGGTGGTCGCCAAGCCCGCGGTGCCCTCGATGCTCGCCCGGCTGGCCCGGCACGACCTCTCGCGCGTCGACCTCTTGATCGAGACGCCGGTGATGCTGTTCCGTCACCTCGGCCACCTGAAGCGCCTGGAAGCGTTCCGGAACGTCTGGGTCAGCGAGGATTGTTCCACCCTGCCTTGCTTCGATCCGGTGCGCTCCCCCGCGATGGTCGAGAGGATCGGCGAGCTCGAGGGTGTCCGCTTCGATCGCTCCGCCTACGCCTACCACGGTGTGGCGATGACGCGCACGCTGCTCGGGGGCGGCGCGATCCAGCGCGGGTCGGAGAAGGGCCAGGAGCGCCACCTGATCATGGCGAACGGCCGCGAGGCGCGAATCGTCGGCCCGCGCGACTACACGCGGGGCACGATGGAGCTCGCGGCGACCGGCGGCACGATCGCCGACGTCCCCGGAGAGAGGAGCGAAGTCCTGTGCCTCGAGCCGATCGTCGAGCGGGACAGCTGCCTTGGCTTCCGTGCCGGCGAGGTCGATTGCCGTCTCGACGACGAGGAGCTCTCGCTGATCGGCGAGCGATCCGAGGGTGTCGGAGTCACCGCGTGGATGGACGGGATGAAGCGCGTCGGCTTCTTGCGCTTGCTCCGCGCGATTCACGCCGGAGAGGGCGCCTATCCTCTCGCCGACGCGGTGGAGGACGCGGTCGTCGACTACCACCTGGGCAAGCTCGGACGCTACCGCAAGACCCCGTTCACCCACCCTGGATCGGGCCTGGCACGCCTTTCCTACGCCCTCCTGACCGCCCTGGCGGGGGGACGGGTAGAGCCGAGCGAATAGCCGGACCTTCGATTAGAATCGGGCAGTGATGAAGTGCCGCCAGATCCTCCTCCTGACCCTTCTCCTCACCGCCTGCGTCCGGGACGAACCGGCGTCGGTCGCGGCGATGGGCTCTCCTTTCGAGTTCGAGCCGGAGCGCAACCAGATGATCGAACTGGACATTGCGGCGCGTGGCATCGAGGACCCCCTCGTCCTCAACGCGATGCGCGAGGTCCCTCGTCACCTCTTCGTCCCCCGCTCGATCGCCAAGCACGCCTACGAGGACCGCGCGCTGCCGATCGGTGACGGTCAGACGATCTCGCAGCCGTACATCGTCGCCGTGATGACCGAGGCGTTGCAGCTCACGCCCGACGCCCGCGTGCTGGAGATCGGCACCGGCTCGGGCTACCAGGCGGCGGTGATCGCCGAGATCACGGAGCACGTCTGGACGATCGAGATCGTGCAGGCGCTGGGCGATCGGGCCGGCCGGCTGCTCGACGAGCTCGGCTACGGCACGGTCGAGTGTCGCATCGGCGACGGCTACCACGGCTGGCCGGAGGAGGCCCCTTTCGACGCGATCATCGTCACCGCCGCCCCGGGTTTCATCCCCCCCGACCTGATCGAACAGCTCGCCCCCGACGGCCGGTTGGTGGTCCCGGTCGGCGAGCAGTACGAGACGCAGAGACTGCTGCGGATCACCAAGGGGGAGAACGGAGAGGTGAAGCAGGAGTATCTGGGTGCGGTTCAGTTCGTGCCGATGACCGGTGAGGTGCGGGGGGAGCGGTAAAGGAAGCTGCATTGGCGCGGACCGCGCGGGCTCCCAGACCGCGCTCCCGACCCGATTGCGCGGCGATACCCAAGTTGGGCTGATCCGGCCATACGGCCATGGATCGATCCGGTAGAATCGAATCGCCCCGCGCCAAAGCAGCGAACAAAGAGGAGGCTCTCGATGGTTCGAATACGGGTAATCCTGCAGGTTGCCTTGCTGTCAGCGTCGATCTCAAGCACCCCGAGTGTGGCGAACGAGGAGGTGTCCTTCGAACAGCAATCGCACGTGCTGAATGTGATCCTCCTCGAGCTCGGTTCGGTTTCGCAGAAGGTGAAGGCAAACGACTGGCCATTCTGGGAGAGGCAATCGCCAAGGTTGCTGCAGCGCCTTCAAGGAGACCTGGGGCATGTTCGGGCGAGGGATGACGAAGCCGAACGAGCGGTTTCCCTGTACTGCCTGCGCGCAGCAGCCCCAGGCCTTGAGCATACCGAAGAGTTGGTCCCGGTCGCCCTCTACCTGGATCGAATAGCCGAAGGTACGGCTCGTCCCGCGCTGCTGGTCGCCTGGACGCACGAGCCGGAGGCGGTTCGCTTGACCCTGCTGGGGGTCCATGATTACCCGACTGCATTGGAGCTCGAACTACTGAGTCGGCTTCCCCTACAGTCTCAGGGGCTCGGCCTCCTCAACGTCATCGAGAGCCAATACGTGACGCCGCCGTGCTCGCTCACGCCTCGCGGAGGTCCGATTCCCCCGGGTTCGGCGCCCGGCCAGCTGAGCCTTGTCCTGGGCGAGTGGGGTACGGAGGCGATCCTCCACTGCCTGGCCGCTTGCGAGTACCGTGTCGCACTAGCCAGCGAGCAGCCATTCCCGGATGAAGGGACGACTCCGGCGGGCACCGCGACGGCGCTGAACGCTTGGTCGGAAGTCAAGACGAGTCCCGACGTGGCGCAGGTCAACCAGTTCCTGGCGACACTGCGGACGTCACCACTGGCCGTGCAGAAACAGGTCCTCGACCTGCTGAACAAGCACGCCGGGGAGAATCCCACCTGGGCGACGCAGTTCGAACATGGGCTCTCCGTCGGCATCTCCTGGAATACGCCGACGAGGAAGAGTCGACAACAACCGGAACTCACCGGAGTCCTGGCGAGTAAGGGGGGG
>CAZCAC010000172.1:0-16172 GCA_964496575.1 uncultured Planctomycetaceae bacterium
CAGCGTGGCGATTGGGGGGGAGTTGACCCTGGGGAAACGCGGGGCCCCACAGACCCCACCCTCTCTGCTACCTCAGCGATGCGTCCCCTCCTGATCGGCTTTTGCGCAGGACCCCTCTGCCTCCTCCTCTCCGCCGCTCCCGCGTGTGCGGAGGAGGGGATCGACTGGGGTCCCTGGCACGTCCTGCTCCCCATCGACCACCCCGATGGCGCCAAGGCGATCGCGCCCAAGCAGCCGCCGGAGAAAGAGCTTTCGCGGATGCGGCTCGACGGCCCGGGGCCCGACCTGACCCGCGATTGGCGGGGGAAGCTCGATCGGGAGATCGTCTGGCGACCCGCGCGCACCGGCGCGACGCCGGGGATCTTCGACACCGGCAAGGTCGACTTCACCAAGCTCCTGCCCGCAGAGTACGCCCCGGAGGAGCGCAAGGGACTGACCGGCAACGCCGTGGCGTTCCTCTACATGAGGGTCACCTCCGACCGCGAAGAGGTGATGCCCGCGTATCTCGGCAGCGACGACGGCTGCCGCATCTGGTTCAACGGCGCGCTGATCCACGAGTTCAATGGCGGGCGGGGGGTGAACCCCGAGTCGGACATCGCCTACCTCGAGCTGAAGCAGGGAGTGAACCACCTCTTCGTCAAGGTGAACAACGGGGGCGGTGCCTGGGGGTTCCAGATGTCGGTGCGGCCGCGCGAGCTCACCCCGGGTCTCTCCAACGAGCAGAAGGCGATCAACGCGGCGATCGATCGCGGTGTCGAGTACCTGCTCAAGGCGCAGCAGCGCGACGGTTCGTGGGCGCACGAAGCGGGCGGCTATCGAAACGGGATGACCTCGCTGGCGCTGTACGCACTGCTGAAGAGCGGCTTGAAGTCCGATCACCAGGCGATCCGCCGCGGCTTCGAGTACCTGCGGCTGCGTCCGCCGCGCAAGACCTACTCCGCCGCGTGTCAGCTGCTCGCCCTGGTCTCCGCCCACCGCGAGGAGTACCAGGAGTGGATCCAGGAGATCACCGACGAGCTGGTCGACTGGCAGATGGGGAGCTTCGCCTACCCGCACGGGACCTGCGACCTCTCCAACACCCAGTACGGCGCGCTCGGTCTGTGGGCCGCGGCGAAGGCCGGGGCGAAGATCCCGAAGCGGACCTGGATCGACCTCGCGCGTGCGACGCTGCCCTACCACAACAAGGACGGCGGCTTCGGCTATCGCCCGGCGGGCAAGTCGACCGGCGCGATGACCACGGCCGGAGTGACCGTCATCTCGATCTGCGCCGACCACTTCGGCGAGAAGGGATTCCCGGCGCAGTGGCGCAAGCAGCTGGAGTCGGCGCGGGATGCGGGTCTGCGCTGGCTCGGCGACAACTACCGGCGGGACAAGAATCCGGAGGTCGGCGGTGGTGGCAGCGAGCGCTGGAAGCACTACTACTCCTACGGCCTCGAGCGCCTCGCCGCTCTCGAGGGACTGGATCGCTTCGGCGTGCACGACTGGTACTGGGAGGGTTCCACGTACCTGATCGCCAGCCAGGGAGAGGAGGGCAACTGGGGAACGGCCCACGGCGAGCCCGAACCGAACACCGCCTTCGGCCTGCTCTTCCTCAATCGCGCCACCGCTTCGATGACCGGCGGCGGGCCTTCACTGCGGCAGGGGCGCCTCTACGCCACCGACGGGGAAGACGTCGACATCGTGCTCCGCGCCAAGGGAGACACGCCGATCAACCTGTGGGTCTCGGAGATCCGACCGAAGGCGATCGAGACGCACGGGCGCGAGGGTGAAAAGGGGCGGGGGATCTACGTGCAGTCCGCCGAGTACTTCGCCGACGGAAAGAGCGTGGGGGTGGTGGAGTCCGATCCCACCAGGGCGTGGAACCGGGAGCCGCTGGCGATCCAGCACCGTTTCGAGGAGCGGGGACACCACGAGGTCCAGGTCGTCCTGCACCTCGCGCCCGATCCCGCCGCTTCCGGCGGCGCGGCGAAGACGCTGAAGTCTCCGGTCCTGAAGGTGCGCATCGACGAGCTGCTCGAGGACTGGATGTTCGACTACGTCGACGACTCGCTCTCCAACCTGGTCATCGGGGCCAAGAAGCAGGTCCGGGCCTCGTCGCAGCACGGAGGACACTCCCCCGGGCGGGCGTTCGACGGCCTGCAATCCACCGGCTGGCTCTGCAAGGCCGACGATCAGGACCCGAAGCTGACCGTCGAGTTCAGCCGTCCGATCCGGGCCGACCGCTTCGTGCTCAGCCACGTCGCGGGGAACGAGCTCACCCGTGGGCAGTTCGATCGAGCGACCAGGGTGGAGGTCGACCTGGGCGGCAAGCGCGAGCCGCTGGTCTTCGACGTCGATCCCGACGAGGCGCTGAAGACGACCCTGACGTTGCCGCGCGTCTCACGGCTGTCGACGGTCACCTTCCGGGTGCTGGAGCGAGTGGACGGGAAGAAGCACAAGGGGCTGGTCGGCTTCGCCGAGGTCGAGTTCCGCAACGGGGAGGAGAAGTCGCGCCGCAGAAGGAAGTAGGGGCCCACGCCCTGCCCGAACGTGGGCCCCGATAGGCGGCACCGCGACGGAAGTCCGGTCACTCCGACCCGATACACTCAGTTCCCCCTGAGGGTCGGACCGGGTCCGTCGCGATGCTCGTTTTCAATGATTCGGTCGATTCAGTAGCTCAGGAACTGACTCAGGTCACGCTGCCGGGCGGAGTGGCCGTGTCTCACCGCCCAGGCCATACGTCGGCCCAGCTGCATACGGCGGCGGCACGGTGTTCCCTCCTCCACTTCCATCAGGGCGCCTCCCTCCAGGGTCCTCGCGGCGATCTGACCGGCCAGCACTTCGAGCTCCTCGAAGCTCAGGCGGGTATTGCGCGCGGGCCTCCTTCTTCGACCCGCTTGTCGGATTGGTCGGACCCCAAGGGCCGACCCGGTATTGTCGAGTAGGATCTTCATGCCTCGGAGAGGCCGAGGACCCGACTGGCTTGATGATTATCATGGACAATCTCTCGCTCGTACCTACAAGGGCGGGGCGGCGCGCGACCGAATCATGAAAGAGCCGAATCTGCTCGACATAGTTCTCACCGGAGTCACCCGGGGCCTCGGGCGGGCTCTCGCTTCGGGGTTTGCCGAGCGCGGGCACCGGGTTCTGGGCTGTGGGCGCTCCGCGGAACGGATAACAGAGTTGAACGTCACTTTCGGCGAGGACCACGACTTCACCTGTGTCGATGTCGCCGATGAGGGAGAGGTGCGTGGGTGGGCGGCGCGGTCTATCTCACGATTCGGAGCCCCTGATCTTCTGATCAACAACGCCGCGCTGATGAATGACCCCGCTCCATTGTGGGAAGTCGGTGCTCAGGAGTTCGACGCGCTGCTGGCGGTGAATGTCTCGGGCACGGCGAATGTGGTGCGACACTTCGTCCCGGCGATGATCGAGGCGGGACGCGGTGTGATCGTCAACTTCAGCTCGGGGTGGGGGAGGAGCACCGCGCCGGAGGTCGGCCCCTACTGCACCACCAAGCACGCGATCGAGGGTTTCACCGGATCCCTCGCGCAGGAGCTGCCCCCCGGGCTCGCCGCGGTCGCGTTGAATCCGGGGATCATCGACACCGACATGTTGCGGCGGTGCTGGGGGGAGGGTGCCGGCGCCTATCCGGATCCGGAGGCCTGGGCCGGGAGGGCGGTGCCCTACCTGCTCGGGTTGAGCGAGGCGGACAACGGTCGCGTGGCGACGGTCGAGTGACGGCGTCCAGATCTCGACGCGTCGGCCGCCAACCCCCTAGAGCTCGAGCCGGAGGAGCCAGAGCTCCTTTCCCGGATCGAAGCCGAGTCCCTCGGGGACCGGGTGTGCCTCGATTCGCAGGATGTCGCGGTGCTTAGACCACTTGGGAAGGAGGCCCGGCCGGCGGGGTGTGCCCTTCGGCGCGAGAGCGAACCCGAGGTAGTCGGGCTTGAACTGGAAGAAGAACTCCGCGGGCACCTCCCTGTCGTGCCCCGGCGAAGACCGCCGCGGAGGTCGGTCCTTCAGTGCGACCGCACGGCTCGTCAATCCGTAGGTGTCATGGATCTGGAGATTCGAGTAGTACCCGATCGCCCCGATCGGTCCGAGGATGATCGACTCGCCGGGTCTCGTGGTGGCGGCGAGCAGCTTGCCCTCCGCGGTCCACTTCACCGTCTTCTGCTTCATCTGCCGCCACGTCTCGTACTCGGTCTGGTGCTGCGGGTTGGAGAGCCTGAAATGGAACCGTTCGAGCACTGGCCGCGGCACGAGGTGGAGGTCGAAGCAGGGCAGGAGCGAGAGTCCGACCACGACGGCGGCCAGCCCACCTCCGAGGATCGCGCGGCGCCCGCCCACGAGCGCTCCCCAGCTCGCCGCGAAGAGCAGGGCCACGAAGGGCATCATCGGCACGACGAAGCGTCCCATCGCCATGAAGTCTCCGCCCACGTAGACCGCGCAGCCGGTCGTCGCGATGACGACCGCGAGCGCCACGTTCCCGATCGCATCGCGCCGCCGGACGATCGCCACGAGCCCGAGCCCCGTCACCAGCGCGACCGAGGGCATCGTGAGGACGAGGCTCATGAGGTAGTCCAGCCCGCGGCCGGCCCTCAGCATCGAGAAGCCGGCCTTGATGCGCGCCGTGTTCGGCAGCCAGTCGCCGTAGTAGCCGTGCCGCCACAGCACTTGCGCCACGGTTCCGGCGACGACGATGGCTGCGGCGATGAGCGTCGAGCGGAGGAGCCGGCGGTCGTGCCGCGAGCGCGCCATGACGAACCCCGCCAGCAGCACGAGCAGCACCCACGCCAGGCCGTCGGCGCGCAGGAGGCTCGCCGCCAACCCGCACAGCCCCGCGGTGACACCGCGCGGCCGCTCGCGCCGTCCCAGGAGCAGCGCGAAGGCGCCGAAGATCGCGAGGGTCGTGGGCACGGTCGCGAGCCCGCCGGTCGACCACACGACGAGCGGCGGCAACGTCGCGACGACCAGCGCCGTTGCGGCGGTCCCGGCGGGGCCGAGCGCGTACCGACTCCGCGCGAGGGCCGTCGTCCAGACGACCAGGGCGACGCCGCAGGCGATCGAGGTCACGCGGATCCAGATCGTCGTCGCGAGCGAGAGGCGCTCCAGGACCGCTGCCCAGGCCACCCACAGGAAGTCCGAGTACCCCTCGACGGGCGGCCCTGAACCCAGGTTGTAGCGCAGCCCGTGCCCGTCGGCCCAGTTCCTCGCATAGCGGAACGAGATGTAGGCGTCGTCACAGACGAAGTCGAAGCGCCAGACCAGGAAGGCGTAGGCGAAGAGGGCCGGCAACAGCGTGACGAGAAGCCCAGGCCACCCCGGACGCCTGCGGGGCGGCTCGAGGAAGCACGAAAGGAAAGGACTCGGTTCGGTGGGGATCGGCACGGGCGGATGCGGATGGCCCGATACTCTAGAGCGTCGTATCGGGAAACCCCACTCCCTTGTTCTCTCCCGCCGGTTTCTCGCCGGCACGGTGCAAGGTAGGTGCACGTTTAAATGGAGATCCGGATATCAGCTGGAATTCGGTGATAGGCTTCCAGCGAATACCCACCTCCAGCAGGCTTGGCAGGGGCCCCTGCCGTGCCCACAGGAGGTCAGGAAGCCCGCCTGAAGCCCCGGGAGCGCCCGAGACTCCCGAATCGCCCCCGATTCCTCCGGGAGAATCCATGGATCCCCTCGAAGCCAGCCGCATCGAGATCGACCGCATCGACCGAGAGCTGATTCGCTGCCTCGCCGAGCGCGTGGAGATGGTGAAGCGAGTCGCCGCTTTCAAGCGCGACCACCCCGAGGTCCCCCTGCGCAACGACGACCGCGAGCGGGCGATCTCCGGCGTGTGGGTCGACGAGGCTCGCAAGCGGGGGATGTCGACCTTCTTCCTGGGGCAGATCCTGCGCGAGATCCTCAACTACTCGCGCCGCGATCAGGAGCGGGTGCTGGTCCGCGACGAGAACCCGTTCGAGGAAGCCCGTGCGGTGCGTGTCGGCTATCAAGGTGCGCCGGGGGCGTACAGCGACCTGGCGATCGAGAAGCTCTTCGAGTCGCGCCCGACAGCGGTGCGCGAGCGAGCCGGGTTCCACAGCTTCCGGGCGGTGCTGGACGCACTGGAGGCGAACGAGATCGACTACGCGTTGCTCCCGATCGAGAACACCGTCGCGGGCTCGATCAACGAGGTCTACCAGTTGCTCGCCGACCGCAACGTGCACGTCGTCGACGAGGAGTACTGGGACGTGAAGCACGTGGTGGCCGGTCTGCCGGGGGCCGAGCTGGACGACCTCGAGGTGATCCGCTCGCACCCGGTCGCGTTGCAGCAGTGTGTCCGTTTTCTCGAGGGCCTGGTCGGTTGCACCGCCGAGAGTCACTTCGACACCGCCGGGTCGGCCCAATCGGTTCTGAACCAGGCGGACCCGCGGATCGGCGCGATCTGCTCCGAGGAGGCCGCCCTGCGCGCGGGGCTGGTGGTCCTTCAGCGCGACATCGCCGACCAGCCGCACAACACGACCCGCTTCCTCCTGATCGCCCGGGAGGCGGAGAAGGTCGACCCACGCCTCGCCGCGCGCACCTCGCTCCTGTTCACGGCCGACCACCGGCGCGGCGCACTGGCCGGCTGCCTGCACGACTTCGCCGAGCAGGGGGTCAACCTCTGCAAGCTGGAGAGCCGGCCGCTGCCCGAGCTTCCGTGGGAGTACATCTTCTACATCGACGTCGAGGGGAACGTCGACGATCCGCGGATGGAGCGAGCGCTGGAGAGTCTGCGCGAGACCGCCAACCAGCTGCGAGTTCTCGGCTGCTATCCGAATCGTTCGGCCGAGGAGAAGCTGGTCTCGCCGTGGGAGAACGGCGACGTGTCGGCGGCTCCTCCGGCCGTCGCGGCGCCGCCTGCCGGCAACGGGCGCAAGCCGATCTCCGCGGTCGTGCGCGTCGGTGACGTCGAGATCGGCGCCGACACCTTCACCCTGATCCTCGGCCCGTGCGCGGTCGAGTCGCGGTCGCAGATGATCGAATCCGCGGCGCTGGCGCGCGAGGCGGGGGCCCACCTGTTGCGTGGCGGTGTGTTCAAGCCGCGTACCTCGCCTCGCTCCTTCCAGGGGCTGGGCTGGGAGGGGCTCGATTTCCTGGTCGAGGCGGGGCGCGTCTATTCCCTGCCCGTGGTGACCGAGGTGCTGCGCGCCGAGGACGTCCAGCGCGTGGCCCAGCAGGCCGACGTGCTGCAGGTCGGCGCGCGCAGCATGCAGAACTTCGCGTTGCTGCGCGAGCTGGGTCGCATTCACCGTCCGGTGCTGCTGAAGCGCGGGATGAGCGCGACGATCGACGAGCTGCTCTCCGCCGCCGACTACATCCTCTCCGGCGGCAACCAGCAGGTGATCTTCTGCGAACGGGGGATCCGCACCTTCGAGACCTCGACGCGGGCGACGCTGGACGTCAGCGCGATCCCGGTGCTCAAGTCGCGGAGTCCATTGCCGGTGATCGTCGACCCGTCGCACGCGGCGGGCAAGCGCGAGCTGGTGGTGCCGCTGGCCTGCGCGGCGGCGGCGGGGGGAGCGGATGGCTTGATCATCGAGCTGCACCCCGATCCGGCGCAGGCGCTCTGTGATCGTGATCAGGCTTTGACGAGGGAGGAGCTGAGTGAGCTGGGGGGGCGGCTCGGGGCCATTGCGGCGGCGATGGGGAAGAGGATGGGGTGAGCCGGGTGAACGGGGCGTGCCTCTGTGGTTATCTGGTTCACCCAGCCCGCTTCCTTCCCACCAGGACATAGCACACCCCGGCCACCACCACCGTCCCCATCGCCAGCGCCGACTCCAGCGGTCGGCCATACGCCGACCAGAACATCATCCACACGGACACGGCGATGAAGAGCAGCGGCGTGACCGGGTACCCGAAGGTGCGGAACGGTCGCGGCAGCTCGGGCTGCTTGACCCGGAGCACGATCACGCAGGAGATCGCCAGGCTCGCGAAGAGCGTCAGCGTGAACCCCGCGTACAGAATGATCTGATCGATCCGACCGGAAACCAGGATCAGGCTGGTCACCACTCCCTGGACGAGCAGCGCGGTCTTCGGGGTCCCGGTCTCCACACTCGTCCGAGCGAGCCAGGAGAACCTCGGGTCGTCCTTACCGAGCGCGTAGTACACGCGCGGCCCCGCCATGGTCATCGCCGTGGCGGAGGCGAGCAGCGAGACCAGGAGCAGCACCCCGATCAGCGCGACGCCGACGTCACCGAAGAGTTGCTTCCCCGCGACGAGGCCGACCTCGACCTTGCCCGCGAGCTCGTCCACCGGTGCGCCGTAGAAGTAGACGGCGTTCAGGCCGACGTAGAGGACGATGACCGCCACGGTGCCCAGCAGCAGGCTGCGCGGCAGGTCGCGCTGCGGGTTCTCGAACTCGCTCGCGAGGTACGCCGAGGCGTTCCAGCCGGAATAGCAGAACATGACGAAGATCAGCGAGGTCCCCAGGGCGGCCTGCTTCGCCCAGAAGTCGAGATTCGCGTAGCCGGCCGAGACCGTCGTCAGGTTCTCCGCGTTGCCCTTGCCGAGCGCCGCGGCCGCGAGGATGAAGAGAATGATGCCGATGATCTTGAAGGCCGTGACCCAATCCATGAAGCGTAGACCGACCCGTGCTCCCCGGAGCTGGATCCCGACGAGCACCCAGACGACGATCAGTGCGATGAGATCCTGGATGCTCAGGATGCCCAGGAGGTCGGGCCGGTCGGCGAGGAAGGGGAGGAGCTGGCTGAGATAGACCCCGAAGCCCTTCGTCGCGGAGGCGATCGGAGCGGAGAAGCCCGCGACCAGCGAGACGAAGGCGCTCATGAAGCCGAGGGCCGGGCCGTAGGTCTTTCGCAGGTACACGTACTCGCCACCGGCGTGCGGCATCGCCGCTCCGAGCTCCGCGTAGCAGAGCGCGCCGCACAGGGCGAGACACCCTCCGACGATCCACAACAGGAAGATGTACCCGGGGTGGCCGATGTCGGCGGCCTGGAAGCCGGTCGTGGTGAAGATCCCGGCTCCGATCACGTTCGCGATCACCAGGTAGGTCGCGGAGCGCAGCTTGACGTGCTTGTGCAGGGAGGGCGTGGCCTGGCTGTCGGGGGAGCTCATACGCTCGGTTCTATTCGGAGTCGGTTTCTGCGCGCTGCGCGCAGGAAGCAGGGCGGGAGGGCATCGGTGCTGGCGAGGATCGTGGTCTGAACAGTCCGTTGACCGGTTGGATCGGGGTGCCAGCCCGCACCATGATTCTCCGTGGCGGTGATTGGCGGCGATCTCGGGGGGCTGATATCCTACTGCCGCCCGGGACGGCCAGTGCGCGGAACTCCGCTCGAACCGATCGGGCCCGGCCGATAGTTTCTGGACACCAGACCTCCGAACCCACTCCTCGAACGAAGGAACGGCGAGCCGAGATGCGAACGATCCCCGCAACTGCTTCGATAGCCCTGGCCTTCATCCTGGCGTCGGGTTGTGTCTCGGAGGAGCGCTCCGAGGCTCCGCCGGCGGTGGCCGAACAACAACCGGAAGGGCCCGAACAACAGCCGGAGGAGCCCCTGGCTCCTCCCGAGATGCCCGATGCTCCCCCGGAAGTGAAGGCCCGGCCGGCCGCGGCGCTCTCCATCGAAGAGTTCGAAAAGGGACTGCGCGCCGCCGAGATCTGGTTCGGTGGTCCCGAAGAACGCTTCGAGGAAGTCGGGCGCGGCACGCTCGCGCTGGCGATCGACAGCGGCCTGAACCCCGATCACCAGGTCCTGGACATCGGCGCCGGCTCGCTCCGCGTCGGCTGGTGGATCCTCCAGTACATCGATCCGAAGAACTACCACGCGGTCGAGCCGGTGAAGGAGCGGATCGACACGGCCGTGGCGCTGATCGACGCGGACATCAACGTCTACTACAACTCGGACTGGGAGTTCCCGTCCGTCGAGTTCGACCTGGTCATCGCGCGCAGCATCTGGACCCACGCCAGCAAGTGGATGATCACCAAGATGCTCTCGGAGTTCGTCGAGAACTCCGCGCCCGACGGCAAGTTCCTGACCTCCGTGAAGCTCGCGCGCTATCCGAGCGAGGACTACAAGGGGGACGAATGGGTCGGACGGATCGAGAAGGGTGACGACCCGGGGCTGATCCGCCACTCGCTGAACTGGATGAAGAGGGAGTGCAAGAAGTTCGGGCTGGAGCTGGCGGTCAAGGGAGAGCTCGGCCTGCAGACCTGGATCCTGATCTCGAAGAAGCAGCCGGAGCCCGCCGTGTCCGCGCCGGTTGGGGAGGCGGCCGGGTGAGCCGGATCCTCGCCTCGTAGACTCGACGACCGCTCCTCCCCGGAACGGCGTCGGTGCGTCCAGGTTCCTCCGGGGTAAGTCCTGCGTCCGCCCCGTCAGGATGCCGTTCGGGAGGCTGGCCCCCGCCGGGACAGGCGGTAGCATCGACGAGGCCTCGAGTGCACCTCGCCGACGTGGAGGAAACATGTTCACCATTCCCTTCGTTCCCTCGTTGCTGCTCTTCCTCGCCCCTCCCGCGACTTTCTACCAGGGCGGCGACACCTCGCCCGCGCACCGCTCGGAGATCGCTTTCCAGCTGCCCGAGCGCGACCTGGTGCCCGAGGGGATCGCCTACGATCCGAAGAGCGACACCTTCTTCCTGGGTAGCATTCGCAAGCGCAAGATCCTGAGGATCGATCGCGCGGGCGAGGTCGTCACGTTCGTGCCGCCGAACGAGAACGGTCTCCTCGGCGTGGTCGGCGTGAAGGTCGACGAGGAGCGCCGCCTCCTGTGGGCCTGCGCCTTCGACGGTCCGCAGAACGAGGAGCACGATCCGGAGGAGCCGCAGCTGACCGGCGTGTTCGTCTTCCACCTCGACGATGGCCGGCCGGTTGCGAAGTACACGGTCGAGAAGAAGAGCGACTGGCACATGTGCAACGACCTGGCGCTGGCCAGCGACGGAATGGCCTACGTCACCTCGTTCGCGGGCGGCACGATCTACGAGATCGACCCCGAGGCCGGCGAGATGACCGAGTTCTTGCCGCTGCCGCGCACGGCGACCAACGGGATCGCCATCACCCCCGACGACCGGTTCCTCTTCATCGCCGCGGGCCGCAGGATCCTGCGCTGCGACCGGGAGACGCTGGAGGTGATCGCCCTCGCCAGACCGGCAGGAGTGGAGATCGGCGGCGGCGACGGGATCTACTTCCACGAGGGATCGCTGCTGATGATCGAGGTGCGCCTGGTGGCGGGGGCCCTGAGCGACCGCGTGCTTCAGCTCGGCCTCTCCGGGGAGCTCGACGCGATCGAGACGGTGGCCGTGCTCGACGAGGACCATCCGCTCTACTCGACGCCGACCACCGGCGCGCTGGTCGGCGACTGGTTCTACTACGTGGCCAACTCGCAGTTCCGCAAGATCGACGAGCAAGGGAAGATGCCGCCTCTGGAGGAGCTCTCCGACATCACCATCCTGAAGGTCCCGCTCGACGGCGACCTCAGACTGGAGACGAGCGAGCCGGTCCGTTTCGAGTCGGGCAGTTCCACGGGGCTGAAGGGGCCCTACCTGGGACAGGAGCCTCCGGGTCCGGAGCCGGTGGTCTTCGCTCCAGGGATCGTCTCCACTCGCGGCAACTTCGAGTTCAGCTGCTGCTTTTCGCCCGACGGCCGGGAGCTCTACTTCAACCGCTCGGCGCACGTGTACGTCAGCCGCCTCGAGGAGGAGGGCTGGACCGCCCCCGAGCCCGCGCCCTTCAACACTCGCTTCCTCGATCACGAGGTACACATCACCGCGGACGGTCAGCGCGCCTTCTTCGGCAGCAAGCGGCCGCACGACGGCCTCACCGGCGAGGAGGCGTACGGGATCTGGCTCATGGAGCGCGAAGGGACCGGGTGGTCGGAGCCCTGGTTCGAGATGCCGGGGATGTACGTCACCACGGCGCGCAACGGCAACCTCTACGTGACCGACATGGAGAGCGAGGAGAGCGGGATCGTCTGCTGCGAGCTCTCGGAGGACGGGTACGGCTTTCCCGAGCCTCTGGGCGGTGGCGTGAACACGCCGGCCCCCGGCTGGCACCCGTGCATCGCCGCCGATGAGAGCTTCATCGTGTTCGACAGCGAACGCGCCGGTGGCCAGGGTGGCGAGGGGGACTTCTACGTCTGCTTCCGCGCGGAGGACGGCTCGTGGGGGCCGGCGATCAACCTCGGCGAGGAGATCAACACCGAGGGTGGCAACATGTGCGCTTCGCTCTCGCCCGACGGGAAGTACCTCTTCTACCACTCCCGCAACGACATCTGGTGGGTGAGCGCGGAGGTGATCGAGCGGCTGCGGCCAGAGTGAGGGGCGGCTACCGCCGGCCGCTGGTGCCGCGGACCTCGCCAGCGGATCAATCAGTGACCCGCAAGCGCAGCTCGGGATCCCCGAACAAGGTCAGCTCGTAGTACTGGTAGCGGAACCACCCGATGCTGTCCAGGCGCCACAGACAGCTCTCCCTCGCCTCCTGAAGGGCACGGCCGAGCTCGAAGACGCCGTCGCCGAGAACGCTGTGGAAGAACTCTCGCGAGAACATCGTCGTCACCGAATCGAGGTTGTTCCCCGCGGCGCCCAGCCCCTCCCTCGAGTTCACGATGCAGGCGAAGGCACCGTGCGCTCTCGTGGTGATCTCCTCGGCGAAGCAATTGGCCGAATCGAACGAGCCCAGCGAACAGGAATCATCGAAGAAGAAGAAGTAGTTCGTATTCGTCAGGTTCCCGATCCAGTCGTACATGTTGTACGACGTGTACGTGGTGCACAACTTGACCATTCCCCAGTTGTGGTCTCCGTGATCGGCGATGTAGATGATCTGAGGGGTGGTGTTCCCGCCCACGCCGTTCAGGATGGGAAGCAACTCCGTGGTCGCGTCCCATCCATCGCTGTAGTAGTCCCACGGAGGGCTCACGTGCCCGACCCGGTTCCACGAGCTCGGCGCGTAGTCCTCGTCGTAGAGCGTCGTGACGGTGAAGCCCCGGGCATTGGCGATTCCCGGACTCTCGAGGCCCGCGGTGAAGTGGCCTAGATAGAGGCTCGATCCGAGCCTCATCAGCTCCGAGAAGGGCTTGTTGAACTCCTGTATGTCGCCGAAGCCCAGGTAGCCGCCCATGGAACCGGCCACGTCCAGGTAGGGATCGGTGGTGCTCTCGTAGGTGAGCGTCTTCTCGACGAAGTTGAACACGTCGGTCGCATCTTCCACCGCCGCACGGCCGACGAAGATCTCCGCCCGGAGGTCCACGTCACCACCGCCGGGACCGTCGTGTTTCTCGGCGTACTTCCCATCGGCGTCGTGGTCGAAGGTGCAATCGGCCGGATCGACGCAGCCGTAGTACAGGTCGGCCGGGACGGTGTAGCCGGACTGGATGAAGAACCTGGGGGGAATGATGTCCTTGTCTCCACCGAGCAATGCGTATTCGGTGCCCCACGTCTGGTAGGCATCGATCAGGAAGTTGCGGAATCGGGTCGCATCGTCGCTTCCACCGCTCGGCTTGCTTCCGTCGTAGTTCGCGAGGATCCAGCTCGTGGTCACGATCCCCGCGGGGATGCCGCGAATCGTCTTCGAGTCACAGAGCGCCTGGAAGCTGTGCGGGCCCGAGAGACCGGCCAGTGCGTCGGTGGTGATGACGACGTACTCGTAGTCCGCCCCGTAGTACGGGCTCGTCGGGTCGGACAGGGGCGTGGGCTGAAACGGGACCGCGGCAATGGGCGCATGCGTCGCGCCGCCTCGGCCCGAGCTGCCGTAGGACGCCAGAGCGTCCGGATTGTCCAGCTGTCGCCTCAACTTCCGCAGTAGAGCCTCCCTCGGCTCGACCCGACGCCGGGAGTCGGCGTCGACGAGGCGTACGACGAGTCGCATCCCGGTCGCAACCCTCAGGCTGCCGGCTCTCGGTGAGTACTGGAGAGGGAAGAGATTCACATGCGCTATCCGGTAGCCGCGATCTACCTGAACAGTCACCAACTCGTGCTGCTCGACCGGCCAGTACTCGGTCATCGAGAAGATCTCGCGGTCCGGCGGCGTCGGGGTGTCGGGGGGGCCGGCGTACCTGAAGAACTGCTCCGCGCCTTGCTCGAGCCGGTAGGTGCCGGCCAGCGGCAAGGCGCCGACGGGCTCACTGGTGACCTCCTCGATCTCCATGCCGGCCGGAACGAGGATCTGCGCGTGCCGGACCGGAATCACCGGCGCTCCCGCCTGGTTGTATCTCTTGAGCCCGCTGATCGTGACGCTGGTGATTCCCTCGACGGTGGTGATCCCCGGTGCGTCGAAGCGGTACTCGAGCACCAGACCATCGTCGCTCGTCGTCACCCGCGGATCCTCGTCACTCGCGGCGATGGAGGTCCCGGCTCCGATCATCGCGATCGCCAGCGTGGTGACCATTGCCGTAAGCAAGGATGTCCTGGTTCGCTTCATGCTCAGCACTCCTCTGGAACTCGATACACCGCTCGGCGTTTCGTCTATCGATTCGGGTGAGCACCATCGTACTGCACCACGGCGAGCGCCGCTAGCGAGCGGGGTTGCGGCACCCGACACAGCGTTCCAACTTCGAACCCACGGGGGACCTTGCCCTCGGGGGGACGTTGCGGTTGAATCGGGTCTGACGCCGTTCCCGGAGGACCTGTCCCGTGGCACCGAACGAAACGCCCCAGCGCAAGTGGCTCCTCGCCCTGTTGCTGCTCCCGCTGCTGGTGGTGGTGTGGCTCGGTCAGCTCGGCGGCGATGGCGGGAGCCGGCGGAATGTTCTGGCAACCGAACCCGACCCCGCACGGCTGGAGGCGCCGGATTCGCTCGAGTACGAGGCGTCGTTTCCGCCTCGCGCGACGGCCAGCTCGGAGGTCGAGGGTGCTGCCGAACCCGCCGAGCGAGTCGACGCGAGCCTGGGAGGAAGCGGTCCGACGCTCACCGCCCAGCTCTTGGTTACCGTGCTCGACGCGGAACGGGGCGGTCCGGTGAATGGGGCGATGGTCGCGGCGCGCTGGACCGAGATGCGGCGCTGGAGATCGGCGAGGTGCAACGAGTCGGGCGTGGCAGAGCTGGAGGTTCCCGCGAGGCAAATCCTCGACGTCGACGTACTCAGCACCAAGGGCGCGTTCGTGAGGCAGTCGTTCCAGGTTGAGGAGCTCTTCCCCGGCGCCGTGCGCGAGCTCTCCATCAGTGTGACGCCGAGGTACGACGCGCAGTTCTTCGGTCGAGTCGTGAGCGCGGAGGATGGTCTTCCGATCGCCGGCGCGGAGGTTCGCCGCGGAGGGGGTTCGACGTTCATCGTGAACGGATCGGCTCGAGCCTCGGAGGTCGAGGCGTCGGCGTCGGCGACGACCGATCGAGATGGTTGCTTCGACCTGTCCTATCGCAGGTACGTCACGAAGGCGGTGCAGATCAGCGCCCCCGGGCGAACCCCCGCGAGCGTCACGCTCGGGCGCATCGCGACCACGCCTGCTTCGCGGCACGAGGTACGACTCGCACGCGGCGCCCGCCTGGAGGGGATCGTGACCAGCAGCCTGGCGCTTCCCGACTCGCTCCGAGTGTGCGTGCGCGGGCGAATCGGTCCCCAGCTCACCTTTCAGGATGAGTGGACGGGGGTCATGGGTTTCGGAGGCGTCTTCTCGATCGATGGCCTTCCGCCGGACGAGACGCTGGTGGTGGAGATCCGCTCGGGCGAGTTGCTGGTGCGTCGCGAGCCCGAGGCGTTGACTCTCCACCCCGGGGAGACGCGCCGGGTGGAGTGGCATCTGGGATCCGGGGCCACGATCCAGGGACAGGTGCTCGGCGAGGACGGCGTGTGCGAACCCCGGCGGAGCGTGCTCCTCCTCCCCGCGTCGAGGGGGATCGGCGGTTCCTTCAGCCACCAGCTCTTCGCGCAGAACCTGCGCCCGGGAACCGTGCCCGGGAGACCCTTCGACGGGCGGAAGACGGCGACGAGTGATGATCAGGGGTGCTTCACCTTCTCCGGGATCGCCGCCGGAGAATGGGTGCTGGCCGCGGAAGGTGGGCCCGAGTCGGTCTCCCTGGCGACTCGCCTGAGCATCACTCCACACGACGCCGAGATCGAGGTGACGGTGGCGATTCGCCGGGGCGAGCTCATCTCGGGGCGCGTGCTCGACCTTTCCGGAAGCGGTGCCGACCGAGCCTACGTGACGGCGAAGGGGCTGGACAATGCAGGGCTCCTGACCTACGCGGAGTCATTCCTGCAACCTCGGGGCCTCGA
>CAZCAC010000173.1:0-16163 GCA_964496575.1 uncultured Planctomycetaceae bacterium
CCCGCTACCCCCCACCCCCCCGGCCGCAACCGGACGGCTGGGCGATAGCGGCGGATTCTGACCAGGTACCGTACCGGATTCAGCCGGCTCCGTTGACCTCTTCGAGCAGGGCCAGGGCACGCTTGGCGTTGGGGGTCCGCACGTAGAAGCCGTGGTTGCGGACGTTCGCGCCGGCGCTGCCGTAGGCGTAGTCGATGTTGATACGCTTCTTGGCGAAGGTCCGGGTCAGGTTGGCGAGCGCGCCGGCCTTGTTCGGCAGCTTCACTAAAACGACGTCCTGATCGAACGCCAGCATGCCATGCTCCCCGAGCAGGTGCAGCGCCGCCTCGGGCTTGTTCACCACCATGCGCAGCGCTCCGTGATCGATCGAGTTCACCAGGGTGAAGCCGAGGATGTTGATCTTCTGCTCCGACAGGGCCTCCGTGACTCGGGCGAAGGTACCCGGGTGGTTCTCGAGTAGGACGACGATCTCCTTGACGATTTCCATGCCAACCTCAATCGGGACTATTCGGGCCGTAGACCTGTGTACGGTACGGTGTCGGGACGGGAATCGCCACTCGACCAATCCTGTTCCAGAAACCGCATCCAGAGGTCCCCTGGCTGACGGGCCCCGGCCGGAGGACAGGGGATCCCAGCTGTCTCTTCGATCACCCGGCCCACGCCCGCGGGGCCCGGAACCACGGGATACGGAATCAGCTTCACCATCACACGCTCGCGGCGTCGGGGAGGTGCGGTCCGATGATGCCGCCGGTGCGTGAAAGTGAACCTGGTTCCGTATCCCCCCGGAGGCCGGTGAAGGAACCATGGATTCCGGTCACATCGGGGCGTGCGAATCCCCTTCTTCCCGCGAACGGCGACGCGGAGGTGTCGCGACCGAACGGAAGAAGTACGGAAGAGGAAACGACCATGCGTATCACGAGAAGAGCCTCCCTCATCGGCCTGCTGCTCCTTCTGGCGCCCGGCCTGCCCACCCTGGCGCAGTCGACGACGGACCCCCGCACGGTCGCCATCCGCCTCGCCGGAGCGTTTCCTGGAGAGCTCCGCCCTCGCTTCGATCGCGAGACCGGTCGGTTCGCCGAAGCGCTCGGCCGAGTGCGGGTGGCATCGCATGGCATCGACGAAGCGAACCTCGAGCTGACCGCGCGCCTCGTCCTGGAAGAAGCTCCCGGCCTACTCGGGATCGACTCCGGGGAACTGTCCGAGGTCCACCGCGGCCGGAGCGGCGGGCTCCTGATCTGGCGAGCACGGCAGGAGATCGACACCTTACCCGTCGTCGGCAGCATGGTGGAGCTGACCTTCCACGAGGACGGACACCTGCTCGCCCTGCGGGCGCGGGGGCTGGCGCGAGCGCCGGAGGAGCCCGTGGAGTTCCGCGTCTCGCGCGGCGACGCGGGAGAGCTGGCTCGTCTCACGCCACCCGGCGTCGGCGAGCACGCCTACGCCTGGAAGCCGGAGCGCCTCTTCGTCGCCGAGAAGATCGCCGACCGGCACGTCGCCCGCGCCGCCTGGCGCGTTCACGTCGCCGATCCCGACGTCGCGGACTCCCTCTGGACGGCCTACGTCGACGCGCGAACCGGCGAGGTCTTCCGCGTCGACTCCGAGGTCCTCGACGCGCTGATCAGCGGTGGTGTGGACGGCCGCGGCCACGCGAGCGGGAATCACCAGACCGGAGGAGCGCCCGTACTCTCGCCGATGCGAAACCTCTACGTGAATGCGCTCCTGGCCGGCGCAGCGACGATCTTCCCCACCTCGTTGAACGGCTGCGACGACGAGGCGCCAGTGGTGTCCGGAGACGGCACGACGGTCGTGTACGCGAGCAACTGCGGCTCCGGCGGCGAGATCTGGGTCATCGGCTCCGACGGCAGCGGGATGACACAGCTCACGTCGAACGGCGTTCCCGACCACTCGCCCTCGATCGACGACACCGGTAGCACGATCGTCTTCGTCTCGGAGCTGACCGGCAACCCCGAGATCTGGAAGATCGGATCGGACGGGACCGGGCTGACGCAGCTCACCTCCAACGGCGCGACGAATGCGCGGCCGCGCATCACCGACGCCGGCGACAGGCTGATCTTCGCCTCGGACGTCGACGGGGATTTCGAGATCTACCGCCTGGAGATCGACGGGAACGGTCTGGTGCAGCTCACCAGCAACGATGACCACGACGGCGAGGCCGACTTCAGCGGGGACGGCGGCAAGATCGCCTTCGTCTCCGATCGCGACGGTGACGCGGAGATCTTCGTCATGGACGGCGACGGCAGCGCGGAGACCCAGCTCACCTTCAACGCGGTGGTCGACGGCGCGCCCGATCTCGACGACGCCGGCTTCCTGATCGCGTTCGAGTCGAAGATGGGCTCCGACTACGGCGGCCAGGACGGGCTCCCCGGCACGGTCGGCGCGCTCTCGGCGCGACAGCGCCTCAGCGCGGTGCCGAGGCGCTACTCCGTGTGGGAGGTCCACACTGATGGAAGCGGCCTGCAGCAGCTCGTCCTGGACGGCATCTCTCGCGAGCCCGATCTGTCGGGGGACGGGCTGACGATCGCCTTCACCTACGAAAAGGGAACAGCCGACGACACCGAGATCCACCTCTTCCACCGGCCGACCGGCACGACGGTGGAGCTGACCGACGACGCGCTGGACCAGTCGCACCCGAGCCTGTCCGACGACGGCACCACGGTGGTCTGGGACTACGACGAGGGCGAGCTCTCCATCGCCGTGGCCGCGCTGACGCCGGCGAACTTCGCGCAGACGGTCACCGACACCCTCGGCGGCTACAGCTTCGACCTTCCCGCCGGCTCGACCCCTTCGATCAGCGCGAGGCTGTCGGGGCTCTACGCCCGCGTCAAGGACCTCGCGCCGGGCAGCAAGAACCTCCGCGTTTCGACCTCGGCCACCGCGCCGGCCAGCCTCGTCGACATGCTGTTCAACCCGGCCGGAGCGGCGGAGCTCCCGACGACGCAGGTCACGGCGTACCAGCACGTCGACATCGCCCACGACCACGCCAAGACGATCCTGAGCCTGCCCAGCTTCGGTCTGGGGCTCCCGCTGCCGTTCGAGTCGCCGGCGCTGACCCGGGTCAACGACCCGACCGCGCAGCGCAATGCCTACTACAGCCCCTTGACCCAGGCGATGACCTTCTTCATCTCCTCCGGGCCGGGCCGGCCGAACACCGCGTACGACACGGTGATCCACCACGAGAGCGGCCACCGCATCGACGACACCTTCGGCGGTCTGTTCACGTTCGATCCTTGCGCGCATCCATTCGCATTCGCGGAGGGCAAGGCGGACGAGCTGGCGATTTCCACCTCCGGGTCGCTGGTCATCGGCGCGGACTTCTCCGGGCCCGGAACGGCGATCCGCGACTACGGCGTGCCCGTCTCGCTCGGGGGGAGCGCGACGCGCCAGCTCGACTGCCTCGACTGCGCGACCGACCCGGACACCGGCCTTCCCGAGCCGCACGACCACGGCGAGGCGTTCGCCGGCTTCTACAAGGATCTGCGTGCTCTCCTGGGACCGGCGATCGCGGACGAACTGGCCTTCTCGGCCTTCTCGATGACGCCGCCCGACATGAATTCGGCGGTGCTGGGGATCTTCCTGCGCGATGCCGACCCGGCGCTCGGCTACGGGGGCACCGGGGATGCCGTCTTCGCGCCACACTACGACGCGATCTGCGAGGCCGCGGCGAAGCACGGCTTCGACTGCTGGCCGCGTCCCGACTGGGGCTCGGAGGTCTGTCACCTCGCCGTGTGCGGCCCGACGCCCGCGGTCCACCAGACGCCGGGCACCGAGTGGCTGGGTGCGACCGTGATGGCCCCCGACGGAGCCTGCAACCCGATCCCCTTCACGCCCGACGAGGACGGTGTGATCATGGATCCCGCCTGGCCCAGCAGCGGCGCGGTACCGGTCACGGTGACGGTGAGCGTCGACCCCGCGCTGCTCGGCAGCGGGCGCTACGGCGGCACGACGGCGGGCGGCGGCCCGAACTTCCTGCGCTACCTCTACCTGAACGCCTGGCTGTTCGTCGACGACGGGGTCGGCGGGATCGCCGAGGAGCACCACGTGCTCGGCACGGGCAGTATCAGCACGGAGACGGGCCCGCAAGGGTTTGCGCCGAACACGATCGCGTTCGATCCGGACTCCTGGGGTGGAGCGAGCACCTCGGTGACCTTCATCATCGACGTGCCCGAGGTCCCGGAGGATCGCTACGCATACGTGCGCTTCCGCCTCGACTACGGCGAGGACTCCGGCAAGCTCCTGCCGCTCAACTGCTATTCGGACCCGGCGCTAGGAGGACCGTGCGGACCGGCGCGGTACGGCGAGGTCGAGGACTACCAGGTGTTGATCGTCGGGCCGTGATCTCGACGCCGGCGCGGCGCCTCACCCCGCGTCGCGCCCTACTCACGAACAGCTTCTTTGGACTCCCGGAGAACCGAGGCTCCCCGGCTCGTCGATGGCTGATGGTCGGGGATCCGGCATTCTCGCCCGGGAGGGCGATCGACCAGCTCGCCCACCCGTTGTGTTACCCTGCCGCGATGCGCCGAATCCGCTCGATCCCGTCCCGCCGCTCCGGACGCCTCCGGTGGGGGCTGCTCGCCGGTCTCCTGGCCCTCGGCCTCGCCGGTTTCGCGCTGTGGCAGCTGGTCGGAGGAGCGGAGCCGGCGATCCGGAACCTCCTCCTCGTGACCTTCGACACCACGCGCGCCGACCATCTCGGCTGCTACGGCAGTGAGTCGGCCTCGACCCCCCACCTCGACCAGCTGGCGACCGAAGGCGTACTCTTCGAGAACTGCATCGCGGTCACGCCGATCACCCTGCCCTCGCACGCCTCGATCCTCACCGGGCTCTACCCGTTCCGGCACGGCGTGCGCAACAACGCGACGCACCACCTCCCGGAGCGGATACCCACTCTCGCCGGTTCGCTCTCCGAGGCGGGCATCGAGACCGGCGCGGTGATCGCGGCCATGGTCCTCGACTCGCGCTACGGCCTCGACCGGGGATTCGAACACTACGACGACGACCTCTCCAGCGGCGCCGAGCCCTCGGCGATCTCCTTCAAGGAGACGGACGCGGCCGACACCACGCGGCGCGCACTCGAGTGGCTGGACAAGCGGGGGCGAGAGCCCTGGTTCCTGTGGGTGCACTTCTTCGATCCCCACGCGGCCTACCAGCCGCCGCTGGAATTCACCCAGCGATGCGGTGGATCCCACTACGACGGGGAGATCGCCTACGCGGACGAGCACCTCGGCCAGATCCTCGCGCGGTTGCGCGGTCGAGGAGAGCTCGACGACACGCTGGTGGTGGTGACCGCCGATCACGGGGAGTCCCTCGGCGAGCACGGGGAGAGCACGCACTCGCTCTTCATCTACGACGCGACCACGCGCGTGCCGCTGATCCTGGCGCATCCCTCGCTGGCCCGGGGCCGGCGGATCGAGCAGGTGGTCAGTCTGGTGGATATCGTTCCGACGATCCTCGAGCTGCTCGAGGTCCCTTCACCCGGCGACCTCGACGGCCGCTCGCTGGCCCACTGCCTGCTGGATCCGGCGGTGACGCTGGAGCCCGCGCCGGTCTACTCCGAATCGATGGCGCCGCTCTACAACCACGGCTGGGCGGATCTGCGCGCGGTGCGCGGCGACCAGCACCGCTATATCCGCGCACCTCGGCCCGAGCTGTACGAGCTGCCCCTCGATCCGCTCGAGCTGGACAACCTCCTCCCCGGCGCTTCCGAACGGGCGGCACCGTTCGAGGCGTCGCTCGAGGGGATGCTGCCCGAGCAGGAGGAGGACTCGCGCGAGATCGACATCGCGGAGATCGACCCCGAGCTGCGTCAATCACTCGCTGCGCTCGGCTACACCTGGAGTGAACAGAACGGCGTGAGCGTCCCCGCCTCCGAACGCCCCGACCCCAAGGACCGCATCGAGGCGTGGGAGAAGTTCCTCCTCGGCCAGAAACGAATCACCGAAGGGCGGCCGGAGGAGGCGGAGCAGGTACTGCGCGAGGTGCTGGCGGAGAACCCCGACTCGGCCGAGGTGAGCGGCGCCCTGGTGAAGGCGCTCATCGATCAAGACCGCCGGCAGGAGGCCCTGGAGGTGTTGCGCGTCGCCACCCTCTCCCCCACCATCCGCGGACGGACCTTCATCATGCGCGCCGAGCTGGAGCGGGAATTCGGAACCGACGCCTGGCGGGAGTGCCTCCGGAAGGCCCGAGCGCTCGAGCCACACGAGCCGCAGGCGTGGGCGCGGCAGGGGGAGTTCCTGATCGAGGACGGAGACCTCGACGGAGCGAGCGAAGCATTCGAGCACGCCATCGAGGTCGACGGCGACTACGCCGAGGCCTGGGTCGGACTGGGAAAGGTGCGGCGGCGCCAAGGGCAGCTCGACGCGGCGGCCGAGGCGTTCGAGCGGGCCGCCGAGGTCGACCCGAGCTTCTGGAGGGCGCCCTACGCCCGGGGCCTGCTCGCCGAGGCCCGTGAGCAGTTCGACGAGGCGCTGCGCTTCTACCAGGAGGCGAAACGGCTGGACTCCGAGCAAGCGGTGGTTCACCTGAGGCTCGGCGACCTCCACACCCGGGGCGGCCGGACGGCGAAGGCGGAGGCGAGCTACCTCGAGGTCCTGAGGGTGAACCCGGGCCACCTCACCGCGCGGTACAGCCTCGGCGTCCTCTACCACCAGGCGGGGCGCAAGGCCGAGGCGGGTGAAATGCTCCGCGCGGCCGGCGAGGTGCCCGCGGGCCGGGTCGAGGCTTGGCGCAAGCTCGTCGTCGCATGTCGGCTGTGCGAGGAGCATCAGGGCCTGCGGCTCGCCTCCGCGCGTCTGCTGGAGCAAGTACCCGACGACTACCAGGGTTTGATGGCCTCCACCACCGCGAGTCTGAAGCTCGGTCAGAAGAACGCGGCAGGTCCGACGCTGCGACGCGCGTTCGCGGTCGACCCGGAACGGGTGAAGCAACGAGCCGCGCGGGACCCGGAGATCGGGGCGCTGGTCGCGGAGCTTGGACTCGAGTGACTCCGTATCCGTCGGACTCGCGACCCGGCTGTCCGTTTTGGGGAACATACGCCGGAGAATCGCCTGTCCATTTCACGAACGGAGACTCATTTGGCGAATGACGGCCGGCCGCCTCACCCCTGCCGTCGATCGGCTAGGATGCTCCCCACCTCGATGACTTCTCCTTCCGATTCTCCCGAGAGCACGGTTCCCTTTCCGGACACCGTGTCCGAGAGCGCGACCCTCGAGCTCCTCGCGCGGTTCCGTGACGGTGACAGTGCGGCGTTCGGCGAGCTGTACCGCCGGTACCACGACGAGCTCCTGTTCGCCGTGCGCGCCCACCTCGGCTCGCGACTGCGGTCGGTGCTGGAGAGCGAGGACGTCCTGCAGAGCGTGGTGGTGGATGCGTTCAAGGCGCTGCCGCGCTTCGAGCCGCGGGGTCCGGGAAGCCTGCGCCACTACCTGCACCAGATGATCGTGAACAAGATCCGCGCGAGAGCCGACTACTTCAACGCGGCCAAGCGAGCCGGGACCGAGCCTCTCTCGGAGAGCCGGGCCGCGGATCTCGCCGGCGTGGGGGGTGAGCTCGGCTATCGCGACGGAGACCGCTTCGTGAAGCTCGAGGGCGCACTACGCAAGCTGCCCGAGGAGATGCGGCGCGTGATCGTGCTGCGCAAGGTCGACGGTCTGCCGAGCAGGGAGGTCGCCACGATGCTCGGCAAGGGAGACGCCGCCGTGCGGAAGCTCTACTCCCGGGCGCTGGCCCGTCTCACCGCCGAGCTGACCTCGTCGGAGGCGGGCGGGTGAACGAAGCGATCGAGGATCTCCTGGCCGAGTTCATCGAACGCCGCGAGGCGGGGGAGGAGCTCTCCGTCGAGGGTTTCGCTGCCGAGCATCCCGAGACGGGCGAGGAATTGCGCGAAGCCCTGACGGCGTTCGGACGCATCGACCGGATGTTCCCCGAGTCGAGCCCGATCGCCGATGCGCCGGAACGGATCGGATCCTATCGGGTCGAGGCCGACCTGGGACGCGGCGGCATGGGCCGGGTGCTTCGCGTGACCCACCCCGACCACCCGGAGCGCGCCTTCGCGCTCAAGCAGCTCCACCCCGCCCTCGCCGCGCTCCCCCGGGCGCGCGAGCGATTCCGCCGCGAGGGCGAGCTGCTCGCTCGACTCGACCATCCCGGCGTGGTCAAGATCCTCGCCGTCGAGAAGGAAGCGACGCCGCCCTACCTGGTCATGGACCTGGTCGACGGGAGCTCGCTGGCGGAGATCCTGCGCAAGGCGCGGCGCCGGCGATCCACCGGAATGGAGATCGACGAGGCGCTCGAGTTGCCCGGCGACGGCCCGACTCACCAGCGCGCGGCGAGAATCGCGCTGGAGCTCGCGCGCGCCGTGAGCGCTCTGCACCTTCAAGGCCTTCTGCACCGCGACCTGAAACCCGCGAACGTCGTCCTCCGGGAAGACGGCCGTCCGGTGCTGATCGACTTCGGCCTGGCGGTACACGACGAGAGTGCGACGCTCACGGCCAGCGGGGACCTCCTGGGAACGCCTCACTACATGTCGCCGGAACAGGCTCGAGGCGAGCGCGCCGATCGACGCACCGACGTGTACGGGCTGGGAGTCGTGCTGTACGAGATGCTGACGTTGAAGTCGCCGCACCCCGGCCAGGATGCTCTCGAGGTGCTCCGGCACATCCAGCGCAGGCCGGTTCCATCCGTTCGGCGATCGAACGCCGGCGTTCCACGCACCCTCGGATTCGTGGTCGGGAAGGCGCTGTCCTTTCGACGAAAGCGACGGTACGGGAACGCGGAGGAGCTCGGCAGTGACCTCGAGGCCTCGCTGGCCGGGCGGGCTCCGCAGGCGCGAGCGCCGGGTCTGCTGGACCGGCTGGAGGATCAGCTGCGGTTCCACTCGAAGCGGAGCGCGGCGATCGCGATCCTTCTGCTGTTCGTCTCGCTCGCCCCCTGGCTCACGGACTCCTCCTCCGGAGTGAAGACCGCTCTGCGCGCCGAGGCGCTGCGCGAGGCGACGCTCGCCTGGGTGGCGGAGGACGCGACGGAGCTCGAAGTCGCGACGAGGCGCCTGAGGGAGCTCGACGCTTCCGCCGCGCGAATCGACTTCTTCGAGGCCCAGCTGCGCGATGAGCTCCCAGGCATGACCGGCGACGCCGCGGTCGACTCCCTCGCGCGGGGTCTTCGAGCTGCGAAGGAAGACGACACCGCCGCGGCCGTCGAGGCGTTCGGTCTCGCCGCGGAGCAGTCGCCCGACTGGGCGTTGCCGGTGCTGCTCCTGGGACGCGCCGCCCGAGACGCGGGTGACGACGACCGCGCTCAGCGAGAGCTCACCGCCGCGGCCCGGCTCTTGCCCGAGTCCGCGGCACTGGCGCTGGAGCTCGCCGAGCTTCACCTCGACCACGACCGCCTCGACGATGCGAAGCGCGAGGTCGAGCGCGTGCTCGACGAGAACGCGGAAGACTGGCGACTGTGGTCGACGTTGGCTCAGGCCCGTGCAAAGAACGGTGAGCCGCAAGCCGCCCTCGAAGCCGTCGTCGAGGCGATGCGGCTCGTTTCCGTGCCGCAGACGAAGTTGCTCAACCTCTACGCAGCGACCGTCGACCGGCTCGGAGATCACGAGAAGGCGCGCACCATGTTCCGGGAGATGCTGGCCGAACAGCCGAAGAGCTCGGTGGTCCAGTTCAACATCGCGTACTCCTACGACCTGGAGTGCCGGCTCGAGGAGGCGCGCGAGGCCTACGTCCGGACGCTCGAGATCGACCCCGAGAGCTTCCGCGCGATCGTCGCGCTGGCCCACCTCGCTGCCGGATCGAACCGCGCGGAGTGTGAAGCCTGTCGCGCGGCTCTGGCGCGGACCCCGGATCTCCTCGACCCCGAGTGTGCGGAGCGACGGATCATCGAGGCGATCGAGCTGGATCGCTGCGAAACGCCCTGGCTGGCGGGGTTCGCCGAGAGCATCGCGAACCGCGTCGATCGAAGGGAGGCGATCGCTCGCGCTCTCCGCGCCGTCATCGAGGACGCGGAAGTCGACGAGCGCGTGGTACGCGTGGAACGCGCGCTACGGCGGCTCGAGGGGCGGTGATCGCGAATAGCGATCCCGGTCCTTCCCGACACCCCTTGCCCTCCGGCCGCGGATGCTCGACCCTAAGAGGAGCACCTCAAAGGACTCGAGGGCGACCGGGCGGAAAAAGGAGAGGTCCGTGAGCCGAACCGTCGCGCCCCGACGCTTCGGCGGGGATACGGAGTCGTAGCAATCTCCGCCACCAACGAGGGGCAGGCCACTGTTTCCCGCGACCTGCCCCTCGTTGGTGGCGGAGACTGCTACGACTCCGTGCTACCAGAAGACCAGGAACCCGTTCGTCGTGTTGGACAACGTGCCACAGGGTCCCCCCGGATCGCGGTACCAGACCTGGTAGGTTCTGGGCCCTGACCACGGCTGGGCGTCGGTCACCGAGGAGATCGGCGGATCGCCCACGTAGGGACCGTACGACACATCGCCGTTCGGGTCCGTGGGCTTCGTCCGGATTCGCTGGACGTTGCCTCCCGCGCAGCGGAGTCCGTCGTTGAAGGGGATGCCATTCCCACCGCTCACCTTGTTGTTCCCCTGGAAGAACAAGGCGAAGTTGTTCGGGGTGGCGCCCCTGACGTCGAGAGTGAGCGTGTCGGGATCGGTGGTCCCGCGGACGGAGAGCAACGCACCGGCTCCCCCGACGTTCGCGCATCCCGCGTCGTCGTCCGCATTGCCGCAGATGGCGCTGGCGAGCGGGCAGAGACAGTAGGGAGTACAGTCCCCCCAGCCGCCGAAGAAGCGCGGGGCGATCCCCTCACCTCCGCCGTGTGTCGGGTCGCCCGTGATCACCCAGTGCTCCGCGACCGAGACGGCGTTGCCGAATCCGCCATCCCCGCGGATCGCCGTCTCTCGAGTCCACCGAGCGAACCCCGCATCCCACCAGTACAGGTGAAGCCGCTGATGATCGCCCACGGCGAGCCGTAACAGGCCGGGGGGCGGCACCCAGATCGACACGTCCACGCCGAAGTTGCTCGAATAGCCGTCGCCTTCGAGCTTCTGGACCTCGGACCACGTACCACCCGAGCTCTCGAAAACGTAGACCGCCCCCACGTCCGTCGTGTCGGGGGGCGGGTTGGGGTCTTCGCCGGGCGCTCCTACCACGATCCAATCGCCGGCGATGGAGACGGAGGACCCGAACCGATCGTGAACCACTCCGTCGGAGGCCGTGAGCTTCTGCACCTCGCTCCACACCCCTCCGATCTTCTGGAACACGTAGGCGGCGCCCGTCTCGCCCGCGTCGCGGTGCGCGCCGATCACGGCGAGGTCCCCGTCGACCGCGACCGCTCCACCGAACTGCTTGTCAGCGGATGGATCCGAGGGGCGTAGCGGCCCCGACTCGACCACCATCGCCTCGGCGTCCTCGCTCCTGGTCGCGATTTTGGAAAAGGGCGGAATCACCGCACTGAATCCGGATCCTGGTTCGTTCCTACTCCAGCCAAAGTACAGCTGCCAGGTACGGACTCAGGCAATCCCTGTTGACTCGGCGACACGCGACTCCGACTGGATCAGGATGCCCTACCACTGGACAACACCCCGACCTTCCCGTGGGATGTACCCATGATGAAGAGCCCTTTCGTTCTCTTGTTGCTCTCCCTGCTGACTCCCTGCGCGGCTGCCCAGGAGTGGATCTTCGAGGTCCTCGACGCCCCCCTCGTGCCCGCGGGAATCACGCCCGGGTCCTACCTCGGTCGGGAGATTTCCGTGGCCGGGGACGCCCTGGTCGCTTCCAGCCCCGGGCTCGACAGCGGTCAGTCAGGCAGCGCCTGGGCCTTCTGGAGGGCGGGCGGCACCTGGCAGGCGGGCCAGGAGATACTACGCTCGAATCCTGAGGTCACCGACGGTTTCGGGAAGAGCCTGGCCTCCACCGACGACACCCTGGTGATCTCCGCTTCCGAGCACTCGTTCGGCCCGCGTCTGTACGTGTTCGATCGCACGGGGAACGCCTGGGTCGAGAGTCAGATCCTGTCCAAGCCCGGGGCGACTTCCTTCTTCGGCCTCCACCTGGCCCTCGATGCCCAGCGTCTGGTGATCGCCGACGTGGGCGTCGGCGCCCAGGCGACTCACGTCTACGCGCGAACACCGGCGGGGTGGATTCTGGAGCAGACCCTCCCTGGCCACGCGGGCCACGTGACGATCGACGGGGACACCCTCACGACCATCACGAACGGGAATCAGGTGACCATCTTCGAGCGTTCCTCCGGCAGCAGGAACCAGGTGGCGAGCTTCCCGTTCGGCGGAGTCATCCAGCGACCGGACCTGAAGGGGGACCTGCTCGTCGTGCCCGCCCTGAACGAGTTGCGCCTCCACGAGCAGATCGGCGGTCAGTGGGTCAGTACGCACCGGCTGCGCTCCTCGATCCGGTACTCCGGCGGTAGCGCCTACGCGTCGATCCACGGGGACCGGATCGCGGCGATCTCCTCTCCCCTCCAGCATGGTCAGGACGCCTGGGTGAGTATGTGGATCCGGGAGTCCGAGCCCGCCGGCCTGGGCGCCGCCTGGTCCGAACGCAAGCTCATCGAGGTGCTCGGTTCCGCGACCGAGGTCAGGCTGACCGCCGACTTCGACGGGGAGACGCTCGCCGTGGGAAACTGGACGTTCAATCCCCCCGGATCGGGGACTCCCCGGACCGGGGCCGTCTTCACCGGTGAGCTCTCTGCGGCCTCGGAGCTCTTCGGCGACAGCTACTGCCACGGGGACACGAATCAGTGCCCCTGCGGCTTCTCCACCACCTTTCCCGGCAGCCTGGGGTGCGAGGGGTCGACCCTGGGAGCGCTGCTGGTCGGCTCGGGCTCCGCGTCCGTGGCCGCGGACGCCACGCAGATGAACGCCTTCGGGCTGCCCGGTCGGGTTCCCGCCCTGCTCTTCTGGGGAGCTCCGAGGGTCGGGAGCCCCGCGCCCTTCGGTAACGGCCTGCTCTGCGTCAGCGGCCCCTTTCACCGCGCGGGCGTTCGGTGGGGCAGCTCTTCGGGTGCGGCGACCTGGGACGATGGGCCCTCGACGTTCGGCCCGGCCGGCTCGATCGCCGCGGGGGACGAGATCGCCTTCCAGGTCTACTATCGAGACCCCGACGCCTTCTGCGGGCAGGGCTTCAACCTGACGAACGCGTTCAGGATGTTCTTCACGCCCTGACCGAGGCCGCGCTGGACTAGCCGGAGAAGTACCCGAGGAGCGTCGAGAACGCCCGCTCCACCTGCTCTCGCTGGATGATCAGGGTCAGCTCGGTATAGGTCGAGATCACCTCGACGATGCTCACCTCCTGCCAGGCGAGCTGTCGCAGGATCGGGTAGTGCACGCCGGGGATCGAGACCGCCTCGATCGGAAACTTGACCACGATCGCGGAGAGGTCGTCGAGGCAGGAGACCTGCGTCTCGTCGGCGAAGATCCGCTCGACCATCGGCTTCAGCGGGGAGCTGACGATGATCGTCGACTCGAAGATCCCCTGGGTGAAGGTGACGAAGGTGTCGCTCCGCCCGCGGACCTCGTCGAGGAGGCGCTTCTGGTTCTCGATCGACGAGTCGGACCGGAGGAAGGTGAACTCGCTGAGGTTGGAGCGCACGGTGAGATCGCCCGAGGCGCGCAGGAGCTCCTCGCCGCCGCGCGCCGGACGCTCGGTCAGGGTGGCTCCGAGGCGCTTCAGCGCCATCACGATCGAGCTCTCGCTCACGTCCTTGAGCAGCGTCGCCTCGACCTGCGGCTTCAGCTCCCGGGCCAGGGCGGAGAGGTTCAGGACCCCGCGGGAGAGGCCTTCCTCGAGGAAGGGGGAGGTGGTGACGACCTTGCGGATCTCTTCGGCGACGGTGATCATGTTGGAAATATAACCGATGGGGAAATTTTTGTCATATCTTTCGAGAAATTTGACAACCAGCTGCTTTTGGCCGAGGATGTCTCGTGAATTCTCACTCCTCACTGAACGCCCGCCCGGGCCCCTCCCCATCGACTCGATGACCTTCTCCGAGCCTTTCAAGATCAAAGAGGTCAAGCACCTCCCCGAGCTGAAGCCCTTCGAGCGCTGGAACGTGCTGAAGCAGGCCGGCTTCAACCTGCAGAGCGTCACCTCCGAGGCGGTGACCTTCGACCTGGTCGCCCGGGGGATGTCCTCCTGGTCGCACCACCAGAAGGCCGGCTTCATGATCGGCGACGAGGCGTACGCCGGCAGCCGCAACTACAACCGCCTGGTCGAGATCGCCGAGCGCGTGCTCGGGATCCCCCAGATGGTGCCGACGCACAACGGCATCGGCGCGGAGAAGCTCCTCGCCACGACGCTGGTCCAGAAGGGCGGCGTGGTCCCCCACAACCGCGGTCGCTGCGAGGGGCTCGTTCCCTCGCTCGGCGGCGAGAGCTTCGACGTGACCGCGGAGAAGGCGCGTCGCTTCGACGAGCCCTCCAGCTTCGGCGCCGATGTCGACCTCGTCCGTCTGGAAGAAGTCCTGAAGGACAAGGGCCCCGAGGTCGTGCCCTACGTGCACCTCGCCACCTGCCCCGACGCCTGGAACGGCCAGCCGATCAGCCTCGCCAACCTCGAGGCGGTGCACGCGCTCGGCGGCAAGTACGACGTCCCGATCGTCCTCGACATCTCCAACGTCCTGGAGAACGCGCTGTGGATCACGCGGGCGGCGGGCGAAGGTTCCGACCAGCTCCTGGCGACGGTCCGCCGGGTCATCTCCCTGGCGGACGTCGTGGTGATGGACGCGGCCCAGGACTGCCGCTCCGACATCGGCGGTTTCGTCGCGAGCTTCAACGACGACATCCACGAGAAGCTGCGTAACCAGGTCGTCGTCTTCGAGGGCCTGCACACCTACGGCGGCATGACCGGCCGCGCGATGGAGGTCTTCGCCATCGGCATCGAGGAGATGCAGCGCACCGAGTACACCGAGTGGTACGACAGCCAGGTCGAGCTGTTCCACTCGCTCTTGAAGATGAAGGGCGTCCCGGTCTACCGCGGCACCAAGGCGGTCGGCCTCGACGTCGAGCAGTTTCTCCCCCACCTCGGCGAGGAGGACTTCCCCAAGTTCACCCTCTCGGCGAGCCTGTTCATCTGCGGCGGCATCCGCTCCCGCATCATCGGCGGTGCGCCGTACCACCTCGAGGGTGAAGGGCGGCGCTACCTGACGCTGGAGCTGCCGCGCCACGCCTACACCAAGAACCACCTCGAGGCGATCGCCGACACCGTCGCGACGGTCTACGAGAACCGCGAGAAGATCACCGGCTTGCGCCTCTTGACCGAGGATGCCGAGTTCGTCGATCAGCTCGCCTTCGAGCCGGCGAGCCACCGCCTCTTCGTCAACCTCTCGCAGGGAATCGGCCAGAGCGGGAAGATCTACGAGCCGCACAAGGTCGCGATCTTCGAGCCGATCAAGGTGCTCGACAAGAAGGGGCGTCACGCGGCGATGGCCGAGGCGGGCTACAACACCTTCCTGCTGAACTCCGAGGATGTCTACATCGACCTCCTGACCGACAGCGGCACCACGGCGATGAGCTGCTACCAGTGGGAGGGGATGACCAACTCGACCGATACGGCCTACTCCTCGCGCCACTACCAGGATCTCGTCGACGAGTTCCAGGAGATCCTGGGCTTCGACCACGTCATCCTGACCCACCAGGGCCGGGCGGCCGAGCACATCATGTCGCAGGTGATGATCAAACCCGGGCAGACGGTGCCGGGAAACATGTACTTCACCACGACCAAGCTCCACCAGGAGATGGCCGGCGGCGTGTTCCTCGACGTTATCGTCGACGAGGCTCACGATCCGAAGAGCCAGTTCCCCTGGAAGGGCAACATCGACCTCGACAAGCTCCAGGCGGAGATCGATCGCGTCGGCGGCGAGAACATCGCCTACGTCAGCTTCGAGATGTCGGTCAACCTGGCCGGCGGCCAGCCCTTCTCGATGCAGAACGCCCGCGACGTCTCGGCGCTGTGCCAGAAGCACGGCATCCCGCTGATGTACGACGCGACGCGCTGCGTCGAGAACTCGCAGATGATCAAGATGAAGGATCCCGAGTACGCCAACCACAGCGTCGAGGAGATCCTTCGCGAGATGATGAGCTACGGCGACGGCTGCACGATCAGCTGCAAGAAGGACTTCATGGTCAACATGGG
>CAZCAC010000174.1:0-15731 GCA_964496575.1 uncultured Planctomycetaceae bacterium
GACCTGGATTAGCGTGACGAGCTCGTCCTGGCAGAATCCGGCTGCCTACAGAGGTCGCGAGAATCGCCGACGAGGTGTGGGGCGAGGTCGACGGTGACCGGGTGAACACTCGGAAGGTCGACAAGGGCGCGGTCTACGACGGTGTCGAGCTCGACGAGGTCCTCGAGGACCGGGGCGTGCCACCGGACGTCCTCGTCATCGGGGGCGGCGGACTCATCTGTGCCGCGGCCGGTGCCGGCAAGATCGGCATCGGCGACCACGGAGGCATCGTCTTCAAGCACCGGTCCGGTTCTGACGGCGAGGTCTACTTCCTGTCCAACACCTCCAATGTCGCGGTCGACTTCACGATCTCGCTCCGCGGGACGGGGCGCCGGCCGTCCCTTTGGAATGCCGTCACCGGTGGGATCTCCGATGCGGCTGCCTTCCGCCAGGAGAATGGACGGACGCTCATCCCGCTCCACCTGGATGCATCAGAGAGCGTCTTCATCGTTCTCGACGGGGCGATCGCTCCAGACACGAGTGGGCCGGCGGCGTCCAACACCCCCGAGTACGAGACCGTGGCGACGCTGGATGGCCCCTGGATGGTTCGCTTCGACGGAGGGGATGCACCCGAAGCGATCGAGCTCGAGACCCTCGTGGACTGGTCGAGGCATCCCGACGACAGGATCAAGCACCACGCCGGCACGGGGGTGTACGAGACGAGCGTCACACTGCCGGATCCTGTCGCGGGCAAGCAGGTCGTTCTCGAGCTCGGCGACGTAGGGGTCATCGCGACGGTCCTCGTCAACGGTGAGGATGCGGGCACGGTCTGGACCGCCCCGTGGGCCATCGACATCACCGACCTCGTGGTTGCGGGCGAGAACGACCTGGAGATCCGGGTCGCCAACACCTGGCACAACCGCCTCGTGGCCGATGCAGCGCGGCCGGTGGAAGAACGCCGGAGCCACGTCTCCCAGGGCTACCGGTTCGATGCCAGGGCCCCGCTGCACGAGGCAGGCCTGCTCGGCCCCGTTCGCATCAAGCGGCAGAAGTAGTCCCGGATTGGAGGGAGAACATGAGCACGATTCTCCGAAGCGACGTGGCCTGCGGAAACAGGCAGCGCGATGAACCGATGAACCGGAACCCGCTCGAGGGTGGGGGCGACTCGCAGAGCCTCGCCGCAGACCGTCCCTACGGGAGTCTCCTGCGACCTGCAATCCTCACGGTCCTCGTGGGACTGGCGGTGACGCCCTGTGCATTGCCGGCAGCGCAACCCGATCAGACGAGCCGGCCCAACATCCTCTTCATCATGATCGACGACCTGGGGTGGGGGGACCTCGGCTGCTACGGGAGTGACTTCATCGACACTCCGCGCATCGATCAGCTGGCCCGAGAGGGGATGCGCTTCACCGATTCCTACGCAGCGGGTGCGGTCTGTTCGCCCACCCGCTGCGCCGTGCAATCCGGCCAGAACCAGGCCCGCATCGGGATCACGGCGCACATCCCGGGCCACTGGCGGCCGTTCGAGCGGGTAGTCACACCGCAAACGACGATGGCTCTGCCGACGGACACCGTCACGGTGGCGGAATCCCTCGAGGACGCCGGCTACCGGACGGGCTACGTCGGGAAATGGCATCTCGGCAGTGGTGCCACGTTCGCGCCCGACCAGCAGGGCTACGACTTCGCGGTCGAGATCACCGGGTCCCATCTCCCCGGACGCTACCGCGTCGTCGGCCATCGAGGCGATCTGGCCCCGGAACCGGGGCAGTTCCGCACGGATTTCGAAACGGAGATGTGCCTCGAGTTCATCCGCGAGAGCGGTGACGATCCCTTCTTCCTGATGCTCTCCCCCTTCGCCGTGCACATCCCCCTGAGCGGCAAATCGACCCTGGTCGAGAAGTATCGGGTCCGCGGCCGGGAAAGGGGGCGGGACCTGCCGCACCCGGTCTACGCCGCCATGGTCGAGGAGGTGGACACCATGGTCGGCCGGCTCGTGGACGAGGTCGAAGCCCGGGGGCTCGCCGAGAACACGATAATCGTCCTGACCTCCGACAACGGCGGACTCTACCGCCGCTACGACTACCGCGAGCACGCGGACGACAACGTCAGCAGCCTCGCCCCGCTGAGGGGCGAAAAGGGCTCGCTGCACGAGGGCGGCATCCGCGTGCCCCTGATCGTGAGATTCCCGGGAATGGTCGCGCCCGGAGCGGTCTGCGCCGAGCCGGTCATCTCTTACGACTTCTATCCCACCTTCGTCGCCGCCGCCCGAGGGACCTTGCCCGAGACCCAGACCATCGACGGGGTGAGCTTGTTTCCACTGTTCTCCGATCCCGAGGCCCGGCTGCAGCGTGACGCCCTGCACTGGCACTACCCGCACTACCATCACGACCGGCCGGCCAGCGCGATCCGGGAGCGCGACTGGAAGCTGATCGAGTATCTGGACGACAGCGGGGATGTCGAGCTCTTCGACCTGAACCTGGACATCGGTGAGACCCGCAATCTCGCCGAGGAGCACGCGGACATCGCGGCCGATCTGAAGCGGAAGCTCGAGATCTGGCGGGGCCAGGTCATCGCGCGCATGCCGCTGCGCAACCCGAATCATGTCCCGGATCGGGCCCACGAATGGTGGAGCCTGCGCACGGGTGAGCCGATCGACAGTGACGCTCGCAAACGATTCCCGCAGACCGAGAGAGTGCGCTGACCAGGAGGCGACCTCCACTCGGGCACCCTGCTGCGCTTCGTCGCTCCCTGGCCTCTTCCCCGGCTCACACGCGCCCTTCACGAGGAAGAGGCAATTCGCCTGCCGCGAGAGCACGCCGCGGCGCAAGTGGTGGGGATCGTCCGGGCTCGGTATCCTCGACGCATGAGCCATATCCTGACGGTCACCGGTCTCCTGGCCCTCTCCTGCTTCTCCGGAGGAGAGCACTCCATCCGCTTCGACCAGCCCGCCGAGCACTGGACCGAGGCGCTGCCCGTCGGCAACGGGCGGCTGGGTGCGATGGTCTTCGGGGGTTTTCCCGAGGAGCGCATCCAGCTCAACGAGGACACGATCTGGGCCGGCGGCCCCGTGCCCGAGCTCGCCGACGACACGGGGGAGAAGATCGCCGCGGCGCGCGAGCTCTTCTTCGCCGGGCGGCCCGCGGCCGGGCAGGCCCTCGTCCAGCAGGCGATGCCGGCGCGGATCAGCCCGCGCAGCTACCAGACCCTCGGCGACCTGCGGATCACGCACCGGACCGCGGCCTCCCCGGCGAGCCCGCTGATCCTCGCGGACTGGCGGCGCGGTCCGGTGACCGAGGGATCCGAGGTCCAGGGCGAGTGGACGTCGGAGGGCTTCGACGATCGATCGTGGACCGCGGTCGAGAGCGCGGCGGATCGGGACGTGCCCTCGCGGGCGACGGTGGTCTTTCGTACCACCTTCACCCTCACCGAGGAACAGCTCAAGGGTGGCCTGGCCGCGGCGCGGCTCGACCTGAGTCCGATCGACGACGCCTCGGAGATCTTCTGCAATGGTGCGGCGGTCGGAAGGACCACCGAGTGGAATCGGGCCTACGACTTCCCCCTGGAGGAGCTGCACGCCGGCGAGAACGTCCTGGCCGTCGTCGTCACCAACGTCGGCGGACGCGGGCACATGGCGGAGCGCGTCACCATCGGGGCGGCGAGCTCCTGCGCGCCGACGGGAGCGACGCGGCGAGGAAGCTCGGCTGCGGCGGGTTCTGTGCCGGCCACACGACCGACGCCTGGCAGTTCGGTGCGGTCTTCGGTAGAGCGCAGTACGGGATGTGGCCGATGGGCGGCGCGTGGTGCGCGAGCCACTTCATGGAGCACTACCGCTTCACCGGGGACGAGGTCTTTCTCCGGGAGCAGGGCTGGCCGGTCCTCCGCGACGCGGCCGCCTTCCTGCTCGACTGGCTGGTCGAGGACCCCGCGACGGGGAAGCTCGTGTCGGGTCCCACGACCTCGCCCGAGAACACGTACTGGCACGAGGAGGACGGCAAGCGCCACCGCCTGTGCCTCTCGATGGGCACGGCGATGGATCAGCAGATCGCCTGGCAGAGCTTTCGCGACGTGCTCGAGGCCGCCGAGGTGCTCGGGGTCGAGAGCGAGCTCGTGACGCGAGTGGAGGACGCCCTCCCGCGCCTCGCCGGCCCCAAGATCGGATCGGACGGCCGGTTGCTGGAGTGGGAGCGCGAGTACGAGGAAGCCGAGCCGGGCCATCGCCACGTCTCGCACCTGTACGGCCTGCACCCGGGTGACCAGATCTCGATGACGCGGACTCCGGAGCTCGCGCTCGCGGCGCGGAAGAGCCTCGAGGGTCGCCTCGCCCGGGGGGGTGGCCACACGGGGTGGAGCCGGGCGTGGATCGTCAACTTCTTCGCCCGCTTCCAGGACGGCGATGCGGCCTGGGAGAACGTCACGGCGCTGCTCGCCAAGAGCACGCACCCGAACCTCCTCGACAATCACCCGCCGTTCCAGATCGACGGTAACTTCGGAGGGACCGCGGGGATCGCGGAGATGCTCCTGCAGAGCCACGCCGGCGAAGTGCACTTGCTGCCCGCGCTGCCGGCTGCATGGCCGACGGGACACGTTCGCGGTCTGCGCGCGCGCGGCGGCTTCGAGGTCGACATCACCTGGCGAGAGGGGCAGCTGCACGAGGCGCGGATCCGGCCCGATCGGGAGGGACCGCTGGTGGTGCGCTGGGGCGATCGCCGTTGGCGCATCGACGCGAAGCCGGGGGAGGAAGTGATCGTCCGGAAGTGAGCCGGTCTCAACCCTCCAGCAGCACTCCGCCCAGCTCCGCGATCAGCCGCGATCGCTGCTCCGCGTCCAGGAGGCCCAGCTCGCGCCCGATGTTCGCCGCCGTCCCGAGGCCTAGAATCGCCCAGGCGATGCGCGCGACCGCGGAGGGATCACGCCGCCCCGGGTGGTGCTCCTCGACGCGCTCGGCGATGAAGGCCGAGAAGCCCTCGTACATCCGCCGCAGGGCGGCACGAATCGCCTCGTCGTCGGTCTCACCGAGGGCGCTGAAGACCAGCCGGTGCAAGCCGTGCTCACCGAGGTGTTGCGCCTCGAACGCCAGCAGGCGCTCCGCGGCGCTGCCCACTCCATCGCCGGCGAGGACCTCGCGCCAGGCGGCTTCCGACTTCTCGTAGACGAAGAGCAGCGAGGCGATGAACATCTCCCGCTTGTCGGACCACAGGCGGTAGAGGACGTTCTCGCGAACCTCGCAGGCTTCCGAGAGGGTGGCCGTGGTCACCTGCCGATATCCCGAACGGGCAAAGGCAGCGGCGACCCTGGGCAGCAACTCGCGGCGGCGCTCGGCGCTCTGGTTGGGTCTGGGCACGTCGATTCTCCCCCTACTTCAGGGAGCGCAGCAGCTTCTCGAGAGTCTTCGCCTTGCTGTCGAGAAAGACCTCGACTCCTTCCGTCGCCCGCGTCGAGTTGTCCTCGCGCCCCGGCGCCGAGTAGGTGTCCTTCTCCCCCCCCAGATCGATCAGCACGCCGATCGAGGGCTTGTCGTGGTACCCCGAGGAACCGGTTCCGCCCTGACCCGATCTTCCACTCTGGTACCGGTCCTTCCCACCGCCGTCGATGCAGACCGCCACTCCCGTCTGCGCCGCGCCGCCGAGGGCGAGATCACCGCAGCTGTACGTGTCGTCCCCCGCGTCCTCGAGAAAGTACCCGACTCCCTCGTCCCAGGCCATCCCGGTGTGCGCGACCGACCGGCAGGTGTAGGTGTCGTCGCCACCCGCGTCCCAGCGCACCGCCGCCGCCTGGTGCACACCGAAACCCTGCGAGTAGCGCGTCCCGAAGTTCTCGTCGTCTCCTCCGCCGTCGTACATCAACGCGAAGGAGAAGTAGTAGGCCCCACCCTGGCTGAAGTTCCCTGACTGGTAGCGATCCTTCCCGTCGCCGAGATCCACCAGCGCGGCGACGCCCCCGGCAACCCCACCGCCGTCGCGAATCCCCGTGCAGTACCCCTGCGAGGCGCCGTGGTAGATCTCCGGGCCGGAGTCGCCGTAGACGTCGGGCCACTTCAGGTCGGCGAGGTAGGAATCGTCCCCCTCTCCGTCGACCAGCGCGGAGAGACCGTAAGTGAGCCCGCCACCCTGCGCATAGGCCCACGCCTGGTAGGTGTCGTTCCCCTCCAGGTCGTAGAGGAGCGCGGTACCGGCGATCGCGTGCCCCTGCCCGTAGTCCTCGAGCTGGTAGCCGTCGTCCCCCTCCAGGTCGAGCAGCCACGCCACGCCGAGTGTCGCCGCCGCCTGACCGAGGCGCCCGCACACGTGCTCGTCGTCCCCCTTCACGTCGATCAGCACCGCGACGCCCCCGACGGCAGTCGCGGCACCAGGTGTCCCGAGGTAGCGGTCGTCGCCGTCGAGATCGATCACCACGCTGACCAGCGAATCGGCGTCGTCCACCACCGCGGCGCGCCGGTACTCGTCGCTTCCCCCCAGGTCGATGATCAGCGCGGCCGGGGCGTCGTAGCGCGTCGTCCGCCGGCCGCCGAGGACCACCCGATTCCAGGGCTCGTCCCCCACCACGGCTCGCACATCTCCCTCGAAGCCGTCGACCTTCGGCCGCACGTTCACGCCGCGCAGCCGCTTGAGCAGGGTGCGCCGGAACTCGAGCTCACCCAGCCGAGCCACCCGCGCCGCGACGGCCAGCGCCAGTCCACGGTCGTACTTCGTGCCGCTCAACAGGGAGATCCACTCGGAGATGCGAGCCCCTAGCTCCTTCGGAAGCTCCACCTTCGGAAAGTGACTCCGATACCACGCCTCGCGAAAGGCCCCGTGAGTTTCGAACAGCAGGGCCCGCTGCTCGTCGGTCATCTCGGCGAGCGCCTCCTCCGCCGCCGCGTGGGCGTTCTCCAGGAACACCGATAGTGCCTCGAGCAGCTCCACTCCTTCCAGGTCCGGGCGGTTCAGGTAGTCGAGCTGCAAGTCCAGCTCGTCGAGCAGCTCGACCTCCATCGGGTCGGGCAGCTCGAGGTCGATATAGCCGGCGATCGCGGCCCACAGCTCATCGAAGCTCTCCGTCTTCCGGCCCTCGATCGGTCCCGCGAGCAGATCGCGCAGCTCGCCGGCGAGCGCGGGCGGGGTCCAGGGCCGGGTGAGGGCGCGCTCGACGCGTTCGATGCGCGGCTCGACGGTGAAGCGTCGGTTGACGATTCCCGCCATGTGCTCGAGCACGATCCCGGCGGGTTCCTCAAGCGACTCCCGCTCCACCGTCCGCTCGACGATCCGCCAGAAGTCCGGGCGGGCGGCCTCGGTGGATTGAGTCGTCGCCGCCGGGGCGAGGGCGACGATCAGGCAGCCGGCGGCGGTGAGGTGTCGTGACTTCGGGTGCGGGTGATTCGCCATGGGGACGGGGTCGGGGAGCGTCGACGAGGGGCAGGCCATTCTATCCCACCCGGCGACGACATCGCACCGGATCGTCTCCTGGCGGGCGGCCTTCGCCCCGAAAGCAGCGATCCCGTGCATCGGCGGAGCAGGACTGCTCCGCCGACACACGGGACGAACGGCGGTGGAGTACCGATGGGTCTTCCCTCGCGGGTCGGTCAGATCGGGTCGGTGTAGAACCAGACCGGCTTCGACCACTGCTTGATGCCCATGTCAGCGCCCTCGATCAGTACGCTCACCCTGACCCGGAAGGCGTGTTGCGACTTGGTCTCGTCGTAGGCAGCGGCAGTGCTCTTCTCGATGGTGAGCAACTGGTTCGCCCCGACCGCGGGGGAGTCGGGGAACGTCGGTGCATCGCAGTTCAGGGAGCTCACGACCTCGAACTCCAGCGCGAACTCGTCCAGGTCGAGGACCGTGTACTTGGACTCGAGGTTGATGTAGGCCCGGGGCTCCTGGATCAGGTACTTGTAGATCTTCTTGGACGAGGGCCGGAAACGGGGCGATCCACCACTGAAGACCCGCGCCGACACGATGTCCTTCCAGCCCCTCACGTAGAGCCACTCCTGGTCCGAGGCGAAGTTCCCGCCTCCCGGGTTGGGAGTGAAGTTCGCCTTGAGCTTGACGTGCCCGTGGTGAAGGGGGTCGTCCAACCACCCTTCGAGCCGGAAGGGCCCATTCGGCGGAATGACACCGCCGGTGGGGATGGTGAAGTTGGCGGGCGGATTCGCCGTCGCCTGGCTCTCGCCCACGATCTCGAAGCTGACGATGCCACCGGTCCTCGTCCATCCGATGATCTCGAATTCCGCCTCGAACATGCCGCCGTGGCCGGTGAGCTTGGCGTGCTGGAATTTGATGATGACGTTGTTCGCGGGCATGCTGACGGGTGCCGGCGCAGCCCCGACCTCGGGGCTCGGCCCTATCAGGAAGGAGGTCAGCAGCAGGGCACTTCCGATGCTCGCAATCCTCCGAGTTTTCATTCGCTTCATGACTCGCCACCTCCGGGGAGTTGTGGATTCTCTGGATCGCTTTGGCCGAGCGAGTTGCCTCGGACACCAGGACAGGCGCAAGGGACCGGCCGCCTGCATCAGGAATGCAGGGAATTGTGCGATCGACGTGGAGTCGCCTCCGGGCGGGAGCCGTGCCCCGATTCCTCCCGGAATCCCGGTGTACCTGGACGGGGCTCGGGCACTGTCCCGAGTCGGGTGAGGGTGCGCCCGACCCGGTGAGCCGGTCGGCCGACGGCGGTCCACCGCGGGGCCGGGGCCAGGGGACGCCGAGGACACCCGGGGGCTGTTTTCTCCCGCCATGCAAAAGACCCCGCACCAGGCCCCCTCTCGGCGGGCGCCTTTCGCGAACGGTGGTCCTTTGGGATACTGTGGGTTCGCATGGGCGCCAAGTCTCTCCACAACTCGACCGTCGTGGGTTCGCTCCTCTTCGGGCTGCTCTACCTCCTCGCCGCCTGGACGGTCTGGTCCATTGGAGCCGCGGGCGAGGGCGAGAGGCTGCTCTGGTACCCCTCGGGACTCGCCATTCTCGCCCTGGTCGTCTTCGGCTGGCGCCTCTGGCCGGGGATCGCGCTGGGCGCGACGGCGTTCGGGGTGCTCGCCGGATTGCCGCCCGAGACGATCCTGTTCGTCGCGGCGGGTCAGGTCGGCGCGGGGCTGGTCGGATTCGCGTTCCTGCGCCGGCCGGGGAACCGCGCGGGGGGGCCTTCCGGGCGCCCGGATGTCGGCCGCCTCGCCGCAGGCGTCCTGCTCGCCTCGCTGGCCGCGGTCGCGATCGGCCTCCTGGGCCACCTCGCCGGTGGAACGGTGGATCGCTCGACGATTTGGGACTTCGCGGCGAGATGGACCCTCGTCGAGCTGGGCTCGCTGGTCGTTCTGCTCCCGCTGATCCTCCACCGTCACGGCTCGGCGGAGAGGCGGATCACGATTCGGGAGAGGTTCCCGTCGGCGACTCCTTCGTCCGACGATGAGGACTCCAAGACCTTCGGCGAGACGATCGGCGCGGCGATCAGCCAGAGCCGCGACCTGCGCACGGGGCTGCAGCGCTGTGCCGAGGGGATGGTCGATCACCTCGAGCTGCAGCTGGCGCGTATCTGGGTGCTCGACTCCGCTGGTGAGACGTTGCACCTGCACGCCACTGCTGGAATCGAACAGCCCGCTCCCGCGGAGCTGACGGTCATCCACCTGGGAGAGGCCGCCGTCGGCAAGGTCGCCGCGGAGCGTCTCCCCCACTACACCGACTCGATCGCCGACGACGAGTACGTCTGGTGTCGGGACTGGTGCGCCGAGCAGGGGCTGGTGTCCTTCGCCGCCCTGCCGCTCCAGGTCGAGGACCGTCTGGTCGGCGCGGTGGCGATCTTCGATCGCGTCCCTCTCGAGCCTCGGGTGCTCCTGGCCCTGAGCTCGGTCGCCGACGGCATCGCGGTCGGGATCGAGCGCAAGCGGATCGAGTCGGATCTGGAGCGGAACCAGACCTTCTTCGCAGCGGTCACCGAGCAGGCGGACGAGGGGATCGCGATCGTGGATCACGAAGGGCGGCATCAGCTGGTCAACCCGGCCTACTGCGAGCTGACCGGCTTTTCTCACGACGAGCTGCTCGACAAGTCGATCTTCGAGCTGGTTCCAACCGATGCGCACGCGGAGGTCACTCCGCTGGTCGAGGCGAACGAGAGCGCGCGGCGGGTATTCGGCATCGTTCGCAGGGACGGGAATCGCTTCATCGCCGAGGTCTGCGGGTCGCCGCTGAAGATCGCCGGCGAGCAGCTGATCCTGGCGGTCGTGCGCGACATCACTCGCGAGCTCGAGATAGAGGACCGACACCGGAAGATCGAGGAGCAGCTGCGTCTATCGCAGCGGATGGAGAGCGTCGGCCAGCTGGCGGGCGGCGTGGCTCATGACTTCAACAACCTCCTGCTGGTGATCCTCGGTCACGTCGAGCTGGTCGAGGGCGGGGTCGGGGACGGAGATGAACGAGTTCATGGATCACTGAACGAGATCCGCACCGCCGCCGAGCGGGCCGCGGTGCTGACGCGCCAGCTGCTGGCGTTCAGCCGCCGCCAGCCACTGGAGTTCGAGGTGCTCGATCTGAACGAGCTGATCCAGGGGCTGTTGAAGATGCTCCGGCGCCTGATTCCCGAGAGCTACGAGATCGAGTTCGTTCCCGGGGAGGATCCCGGCCCGATCGAGGCCGATCCGGGGCAGCTGGAGCAGGTCCTGATGAATCTCGCGGTCAACGCCCGGGACGCCCTGGACGAGTCGGGGGAGATGGGCAAGGTGCGGATCACGACCGAGCGAACGACGGTCGACGCGGCGATGCGGGCGAGGTACCCCTGGGCGGCGGAGGGTGAGTACGTGATGCTGACCGTCCACGACGACGGCGCCGGCATGACGCCAGAGGTCGCCGAGCGTGTCTTCGATCCGTTCTTCACCACCAAGGAGGTCGGCCACGGCACGGGGATGGGTCTCGCGACGGTGTACGGGATCGTCAAGCAACACGACGGCCTGATCCTCTGCGAGAGCGTTCTCGGTCAGGGCACCACGTTCAGGATCTACCTCCCGGTCGTTGCCGAACGCGTGAAGACGGCCGGCGATGACGAAGAGCTCGGCACCGCGCGAGGGAACGAGACGATCCTGGTCGCCGAGGACGACCCGAGCGTGCGGAAGATGGTCGCGGGGATCCTGCGCCAGGTCGGCTACATCGTGCTCGAGGCGGACGACGGGGCGGAGGCGCTGCTGCTGTACGAGGAGAACCAGGAAGAGATCGACCTCGTCCTGCTCGACGCGGTGATGCCGAAGCTGAGCGGCCTGGACGCGTACGCGCGGATCAGCGAGCTGAACCCGAGGGTGCCGGTTCTGTTCACTTCCGGGTACAGTCCCCGGCGAATCCCACCGGAGCTGTTCGAGGACGAGCGCTTCACGCTGCTCCTCAAGCCGTACGGACCCGCCGACCTCTTGCGCGAGGTCCGTCAGGCGATCGAGCTCTGAGCCGGCCCGGGAGGCGCCGCGAGCCTCCACCACCCTTGCCCTGCTTGCTGAATCGGATCTTCATGCTGAATCGACGCTTCTTGCTGAGTCGGGCGGAGGCCCGACTCGCGGCACTGTGTCTCTTCATCGCCGTCCTCTCGTCCGCGACCGCCTTCGCCCGCCAGTCGGAGTGGATCTCCGGCTGGGGGGAGCGAGTCTCCGGCCAGATCCTGGACTACCATTCCGCGCAACGGGATACGGGCCGCGCACTGCTGGTGCGGTCGGTCGACGCCGACCGCTACATCGAGTGGGACACGGCGCCGATCCCCGAGGAGCAGACGGGCGAGTTCGCGACCTTCGTCTGGCTCTTCGGCATCGACGTCAACGCGGAGCAGCACGGCTGGACGCTCGAGGTCGACGGCATGGAGTGCTTGCGCTTCGAGAACCCGAGCCGGGTCGAGCTCGAGTCCTGGGTCGTGGCGGGGCGCGACGGCGCGAGTCTGCTCTTCCGGCCGACCCTCGTCGATCGGTACCAGGATCTCTTCGGGTACGCGTTCCTGCGCCTGCCGCGGTCGTTCTTGACGCCGGGGAAGCCGGTGCGTCTGAAGGTGGTCGGCGAGAGCGCGGAGAGCCAGGTCTGGTACATGACCTCGATGCGCCAGGTCGAGAAGTCCGCGCGGCTGGTGGCGCGCAACGCCATGCTGCGCGGCGCGGAGCGTGAGACGCATCGGAGGCCGCTCCTGCTGGAGGTGGTTCACCTGGAGGAGGAGACGGAGGTGACGGTGCGCTCGTCGCTGGGCACCGAGGAGCGCGTGCGGCTGGAGTTCGGCGCGAACGAGATCGAGATCCCGCTACCCCAGCTCGGCGGCTCGCGCGAGGTCGACGTCGAGCTGGAGTATCCCGGCGGCGCGAGGCGCGAGCTCTCCGGCGTGGTCGAGCCGGTACGCCCCTGGATGATCTACCTCGTGCAGCTCTCGCACACCGACATCGGCTACACGCGGCCGCAGACGGAGATCCTGCCGGAACACCTGCGCTACATCGACTACGCGCTCGACTACTGCGACGCCACGGACCACTTCCCCGCCGATTCGCGCTTCCGCTGGACCTGTGAGACCTCGTGGGCGGTGCGCGAGTACCTGGAGAGCCGTCCGAAGAGGCAGCTGGATCGCCTGCGACGGCGCGTGCTGGAGGGACGCATCGAGCTGACGGCGATGTTCTTCAACATGTCGGAGGTGATCGACGAAGCAACCTACTCGGCTTTCCTGCAGCCGGTGCGCGCGTTCCACGATGCGGGGCTGCCGGTGACGACCGCGTTCCAGAACGACATCAACGGAGCGGCGTGGTGCCTGGCCGACTACTTCGAGGAAATCGGCGTGCGCTACCTGGTGATGGGGCAGCACGGCCACCGGGCACTGAAACCCTTCGAGAAGGCGACGAGCTTCTGGTGGGAATCGCCGGCGGGCAATCGCGTGCTGGCATTCCGGGCGGATCACTACATGACGGGGAACCGCTGGGGCGTGCACACCGCGGAGCTGGAGACGGTCGAGCGGTCGCTGTTCGACTACCTCCGCATGATGGAGGAGAAGCAGTACCCGCTCGATCGCGTCGCGGTGCAGTACTCGGGTTACCTGACCGACAACTCGCCGCCGTCGACCGCGGGGAACGAGCTGATCCGCGCCTGGAACGAGAAGTACGTGTGGCCGCGGCTACGCAGCGCGACGGCCGGGGAGTTCCCGCGCTGGGTGGAGGAGCATCACGCGGAGTCGCTGCCGGTGGAACGGGCGGCGTGGCCGGACTGGTGGACCGACGGTTTCGGCTCGGCGCCGCGCGAGGCGGCGGCGGCGCGGCTGACGCAGGCGGAGATGACGGCGACGGAGGGACTGCTGGCGATGGAGGTGGCGATGGGCAACGAGCTGTCACCATCGTTCGCGGAGGACGCGCGGCGGATCCGCGAGTCGCTGATCTTCTACGGCGAGCACACTTTCGGGGCGGCGGAGAGCATTCGCGATCCGCTCGGCGCGAACACGCTGCTGCAGTGGGCGGAGAAGTCCTCGTACGCGTGGGAGGCGGTGAAGGACTCGGCGATCTTGCGCGAGAAGGCGATGGGTCGCTTCCAGGATCATCTTTCGAGCTCCGAGGTGCCGGTGCTGGTGGTGGTCAATACGCTGGCCTTCCCGCGCTCGGCGGTGGCGGAGGTGTACGTCGATCACCAGGTCCTGCCGGCGAGCGTACCGTTCCGGATCGTCGACGACGAGGGGAACGAGGTGGCCGCGCAACGGCGCGAGAGCCGGGCGGACGGCAGCTACTGGTCCTTTTTCGTTCCGGACGTTCCGGCGATGGGTTACCGGACCTTCCGGATCGAGGTCGACGAGGATGGACGGGCGCCGGCTAGCCTGCCCCTGGATGAGGGTACCGTGCTGGAGAACCGCTGGTACCGGGTGGTCGTCGATCCGGAGACGGGGGCGCTGGCGAGTCTCTTCGACAAGGAGCTGGATCGCGAGCTGCTCGATCCGGACGCGGAGTGGAAGGCGGGCACGGTGGTCCTCGAGACGCTCAGCGACCGCGCGCAGCTGGAAGCCTTTACGCTGACGGGCTGCGAGCGAAAGGCGCCGAGCGAGGTGCGCGTGCTGGAGAATCGCATCGGCGCGGTCTGGCACAGCCTGAAGCTCTGCGCCGACCTGCCGTGCTGCGAGAAGCCGGGAGACCTGCGCCTGGAGCTGCGTCTCTTCCACCACGAGAAACGCCTCGAGCTCCACTACTCGATCCGCAAGCACCGCAGCTTCGACCCCGAGGGGCTGTACGTCGCCTTCCCGTTCGCGCCGGAGGACGGCCGCCTCGTCTTCGAGACTCTCGGCGGCATCGCGGATCCCGCCGCCGACCTGATCCCCGGTTCGGCGTCCGACTGGCAGACGGTGCAGAACTTCGCCGCGGCCCGCTACCCCGACGGCCAGGTGCTGCTGTCCAGCGACGAGATCCCGCTGGCGCAGCTGGGCGGAATCAACCTCGGGGAATTCCGTCGCGTCCACGAAGTGGAGAAGCCGCAGGTCTTCTCCTGGGTGATGAACAACTACTGGACGACCAATTTCAAGGCGAGCGAGGAGGGAGAGTTCCACTGGAGCTACGCCTTGACCTCGACCCCGGATTCATCGAACGCCGCCGCCTCGCGCTTCGGCGCCTCGAGCAGGATCCCGCTGCTCGGTCGGGTGCTGCCGCCGGGGGCGGAGCGCTCCCCCACCAGGTCGAGGTCGGGGCTCGGACTCGAGCCTGCGAACCTGCAAGTGATCTCCGCACGGCCGGCCCGGGACGGCGTGAGCGTGATCCTGCTCGTCCGTGAAGTGGATGGGATCGAGACCACGGGGACACTGCTGACGTCCGGCCGCGGGGACGAGCCGATACCGATGAAGGTGAACGTCCTCGAGCTCGAGCTGCCCGGGGATGAAGATCCGCTCCACTTCGGACCCTACGAGTCGCGGTTCCTGCGGCTGGAACCCAGGTGAGTGCGACTGCGGACTGTATCTACTTCGCCGTCCCCCACTCGAGCGACGACGCCTCGAATCGGGCCATCCCGCCCGGCCGAAGCTCGAGCTCCCGGTACGAGCCGTCGGCGTACTCGAGGCGGTACTCGCCGGCGGGCAGCAAGAGCGGCAGCTCGACCTCCAGCGTCTCGTCGATCACCAGGACGTCCACGTCGTCGCCGGTCTCCAGCAGCCGCAGGCCGACGTACGGGACCGACTGCTCCGGCGACTGCTCCTCCAGCAGCAAGAGCCCCGGCTCGTCCAGCATCAGCACGCCGAGCCCGAGCCGGCTGAACGAGCTGATCCCGAACCACCTCGGCCGGGTCCAGCCGCGCGGCGGGCTGCCGACCACGTACTCGTGCGGCCCCGGCAGCAGCGGCATCGACTCGAGGCTCCCGTACTCCCCCCTCTTGGTGATCCAGACGCCCCGACCGAGACCCTCGTTCCACAACCGCGCCTCCACGCCGGTCCGTTTCACTCCGGTGGTGTGGGCGACCTCCAGGAGGGCGATCTGGGGATGCGCGGGATCGAGGGCTACGCGGAATTCCAGCTCGGTCACGGCCGGCAGCACTCCGTCGACGACGGCCGGCGGAAAGGTCCCCCACGGACCGGGTGGCCGCATCAGCAGGCGGTAGAGCCCGTGAGGCAGGTTGGGAACCGCGAAGCGACCCAGCGCGTCGGCGACCGCGGTGTCGGCGTGCACCGTCGGCGCGTTGGTCAGCTCGAGCTCGACCTGCCAGTGCGCGCGAGGCTGGCCGTTCTCGTCGAGCAGCCGCCCCTGCAGCTCCATCCCGCGCTGGAGGAAGGCGCTCCAGTAGTTCGCCGCCCCGGCGACGAGGCGCACCTCCTGCTCGGCGACCCCGAGATCC
>CAZCAC010000175.1:0-15241 GCA_964496575.1 uncultured Planctomycetaceae bacterium
CTTCAGCCAGCCAAGGGCTGGCTTCGCGCGGCTCCCCCGCCGGGGGGACACCCCCAGGAGACATCAAGACCCCTGAATCCGCAAGAGATACCAAAACTCGGGCCCGCGACCCCGCATCCCTGTCCCGTGGCCGAAGCCGGAGTCGATCAGACGCCATGGAGGCCCGGCCTCCCGCAGCACTCGTGGGTTGACAGGAGGGCCTCAGTTTCAGGGAACGAACGTCGCATTCAATCCGTTCGAGAGGTTGAAGCCCGCTAGGGTGATCGGGTCGCGGTACCAGTACTGGAAGTTCCAGGTGCTGCCGACCGTGATCTCCGCGGCGGCCGTCTGCGGGTCGTCGTAGTCGACCGCGAGGGAAGCGAAGCCGAAATCGTCGGTGACGGCGACCCCGAGACGGGAGATCGACCCGCCGACGCAGCGGTAACCATCGCCGAAGGGCACCTCGATCTGCGCCAGGCCGTAGAAGAACAGCCCTGACTGGTTCGGGATCGCCCAGTCGCAGGTCAGCACGAGGTCATCCGCGGAGATGCTGGTCGAGCCGGTGTACCAGATCTCGGCGTACTGCGCGGCCGAGTTGTGCCCGGAGATGCAGTAGGTCGAGGTGAGCGGCGGCGAGTCGGAGAAGGAGAGCACGTACAGCGCCCCGGTGAACGGGCCGGGACCGGAATCCTCTCCCCAGGCGCCGACCAGGAGCTCGTCCTTGCCGTCGAGATCGAGGTCTCCCCCCGCTGCAACGGCGGCGCCGAAGCGGATCTCCGCCTCGGAGCCGTCGACGGTGGCGATCTTGTGGCCGTCGCTCCCGGAGTGGATCCGTACGCTGCCCGAGCTGAGTCCGTTCCCGTCGGATGCAAAGGCACCGATCAGGAGGTCGGCGAGGCCGTCGTCGTCGACGTCGAAGTTCCCCGCCACCGCGCTCCCGAAGGAGTCACCCGCCATGCTGCCGTAGAAGGTGTGGAGGTGCGCGCCAGACGAGCCGGAGAAGACCTGCGCGCTGCCGCTGTTCGAACCGAAGAGATCCGCGCCGGGGGCGCCGACGATCCAGTCGCTCCGGCCGTCGCCGTCGACATCGCCCGCATCCCCCACGGCGTAGCCGAAGGCGTCGCCCGCGACCTGACCGCGCAGCACGCGCAGCAAGGTGCCGGTCGAACCGGAGTAGACGTAGGCACTGCCCGCTCCCACTCCGAGCTGATCGTTCCAGTGAGCACCGACGATGAAGTCCCCGAAACCGTCACCGTTGGAGTCCTCGAGACCGGCGACCGCACCGCCGAAGAGGTCGTACGCCGCTTGCCCGGCGACGGAGTACAGCTGCTGACCGGTCGCGCCGGAGTAGAGCCGCGCCCGACCCACGTTCTTCATCGGGCCGATGTCCGACGCCCAGGATCCAGCGAGGATCTCCCCACGACCGTCGCCGTCAGTATCGGGTACGTACGACACCGAGATACCGAGGTTGTCCCCCGCCGCAGCGCCTACGAGGTGGTGGAGGAGCGAACCGTCGAGGCCGGAGTAGACGTAGACGCTGCCGCTGTCGGCCCCGTTCGAGTTCTCCCCGTACGCCCCGATGATCACGTCGCCGAGTCCGTCTCCGTCGACATCACCGCCACTCACGGAGTAGCCGAACATGTCGAGCGAAGCGCCTCCCTCGAACTCGTAGAGCTGGGTGCCGCTGGCGCCGGAGACGACGCGCACCGAGCCGGACATCGTGCCGTGGGGCGTGTCGTAGGGCGCACCGACGACCCAGTCGGGAACGGTGTCGCCGCTGACGTCGCCGAGGCCGGCGACGGAGTAGCCGAAACGGTCCCCGGAGGTCTTCCCGGTGATGTGGAACAGCTCGTTCTGAGCCGAAGCGGATTGGTGGAGGAGGGCGAGCGCGAAAGCCGCGGAGGCGATGGATACCTTCATATTGTGATTCGAGCGATCCCGGCGGTGATAGAGAGATATCGAGACCGTCACTCAAACCTATCCCCGATGTCTCGAGGGCGTCGAAGGGATTCGCACGATCCGACCCGGTCAGGTCCGGAACGGCTCGGCGGGCGCGGCCAGGGGCTGTTCAGCTGGCGCAGGCCGGGTCCGCCCTCCCCGGAAGAGGCGCGACCGGAAATGTTTTCCGGGTGAGCTGCGCCGGATCAGTCGATGTAGCCGAGCGAGCGGAGCTTGGACTCGACGTCGGAGGGAATCTCTCCCCCCTCGCCGGCGAAGATCCGCCTTCGGACCGCCTCCGCGGCCTCGGCCCATTGCGGAGTCCAGGCCTCGACCTCGGCCTTCAGCGCGCGCTCCGCGGCGCCGAGCTCCACCTCGCCGGTCCCCTCCAGGAGATTCGAGAGCTCTCCGGGATCGGACCGCAGGTCGTAGTGCTCGTCCGCCTGACCGTTCGAATAGGTGATCCACTTCTGATCACGCGACCGGACCGCCAGCACCGCTCGGTTGTAGTGCGGGGCGAGCTCGTGCAGTCCCTGCTTGACCGCGGTCACGCCGAAGGGCTTGAGCAGCTCGCCGTAGGCGAACTCCCTGGTCTCCGAGAGGTGGTCGATCGTCTCCACCTGGGCGGGGCGCTCCAGCCCGAGGAGCCCGCAGAGGGTCGGCACCAGGTCGGCGTTCTGGATCAGCTGGTTCTGCGGCCCGGTGATACCCATCGACTTCGGCCACTTGACGATCCACGGGATGCGCAGCAGCTCGTCGTAGCAGACGAACTGGTGACCGAGCACTCCGTGACGACCGACGCAGTCACCGTGATCGGCGGTGATGATCACCAGCGTCTCGTCCCAGCGAGGATCGCCGGATAGATCGTCGAAAAGCGCGCCGAGCTTCTCGTCCATGTACGCGATACAGCCGTCGTACAGGCCGCCGAGGATGGCGAAGTCCTCCTCGTTCATGTCCACCAGGCCGACCGCGTGCGGATTGGGGCGCTGGTTGACCGCGGAGAAGCTCCGGCCGTGCAGCTCGCGCGGCACGAAGGTCTTGCGATAGCGATGTGGAGGCCGGTATTCCGCGTGGGTCTCCATCAGGTGCATGTAGACGAACTTCGGCCGATCGCGGTGCTCGCGCCACAGCGACCGGACCCGGTCGAAGCAGCCTTTCGCCCCGTCGTCGTTGAAGCCCGAGACCCAGAAGGAGAGCTTGCCGTGCAGGGAGGCGCGCGCGTGGAGGTGTGCTTCCGCCTCCACGCTGAGGTCGTGATCGACGCGTTCGAACTCCACCGGGGGCGGGTGCTCGTCCTGTTGCGCCTGCTCCGGCGCGGTTTGCCGCACGCGGCGGAGGAGCTTCCGCCACAAGGGCGGCGGCGCTTCCCAGCTCTCGGCGAAGCCACGGTCGAGGCCGCTGAAGTCCGAGACGTACGGCACCACGCCGGTGATCTTCGCGGTGTGGTATCCCGCGCCGGCGAGCAGCTCGGGAAGTGAGACGTACTCTTCCGACAGGCGGTCGCCGTCGATCACCAGCCGGTGCGTCGACTCGTAGGTTCCGGTGAACAGGCTGGCGGTCGACGGGAGCGTCCAGGTTGCGGTCGAGATGCAGTTCTCGTAGAACGCCAGCTGCGAGGCGAGGCGCTCGAGGTGCGGCGTGGTGCGCTTCTCGTAGCCGTAGACGGAGAAGTTCTCCGCGCGAGCGGCGTCGAGCACCACGAAGAGGATGTCGGGGCGGGGGACGGACACGAGATGGGGAGGCTAGCGAACCACGGGCGCGGGACCCAGGACGCTGCATTCTCTATCGGACACGAGGCGGGGGGTACCCTAGCTGCCATTTCGGCACAAATCTCCGCCGATATGGCAGTTACCTGCAGGGAGATCCCCACTTGCGGCCCAGAAAAGGCCGTTTTGCCTGGCACATCGGTTGCTCTGGATCCTGGTGCAGCTCTCGAACAGCGGAGGTGAAAGATGCAGCAGTACACGATCAAGTCCCAGGAAGCGATCCAGAATGCCCAGCGCATCGCCCAGAGCGCGGGGCATCCGGAGATCACGCCCCTTCACCTGGCGGTGTCCCTCCTCGGCGAGCCGGAGGGGGTCAGCGGAGCGATTCTCCAGCGCCTCGAGGTGGAGCCGCGCGCGCTGGTCGCGGAACTGTCCGGCCGGCTGGACCAGCTTCCGCGCGCCAGCGGAGGGGAGCTCGGCATGTCGGCCGACCTCGGCCGCTGCCTGACCGAGGCGGGAAGTCTCGCCGCGGGAATGGGCGACGAGTACGTCTCGACCGAGCACCTGTTGCTCGCGCTGACCAGGGCGGGGGGCCCGGAGGTCCAGGGCATCTTCGCCGCGCGCGAGATCAGCCCCGAGCGCGTCGAGGCCGCCCTGGCCGAGGTGCGCGGCGGGCGCCGCGTGACCACGCCCGATCCCGAAGCGACCTTCGAGGCGCTCGAGAAGTACGCCCGTGACCTGACCGCCGAAGCGGAGGCGGGCAAGCTCGATCCGGTCATCGGCCGCGACGACGAGATTCGTCGCACGACCCAGGTGCTGGCCCGGCGACGCAAGAACAACCCCGTGCTGCTCGGCGACCCCGGCGTCGGCAAGACCGCGATCGTCGAGGGGCTCGCGCTGCGCATCGTCGAAGGGGACGTGCCCGAGAGCCTGAAGGGCAAGCGCGTGATGGCGCTCGACATCGGCTCGCTGCTCGCCGGCGCGAAATATCGCGGCGAGTTCGAGGAGCGATTGAAGGCGGTGCTGGAGGAAGTCGCCGAGGCGAACGGCGAGGTGGTGCTCTTCATCGACGAGCTGCACACCATGGTCGGTGCCGGCGGCGCCGAAGGCGCGGTCGACGCGGCCAACATGCTGAAACCCGCGCTGGCGCGGGGCGATCTGCGCTGCATCGGCGCGACCACGGTCGACGAATACCGCAAGTACATCGAGAAGGACGCCGCGCTCGAGCGCCGCTTCATGCCGGTGGCGATCGACGAGCCGAGCGTCGAGGACACCGTCGCCATCCTGCGCGGGCTGAAGGAGCGCTACGAGGTGCACCACGGCGTGCGCATCGAGGACGAGGCGCTGGTCGCCGCGTCGCGATTGGCCGATCGACACATCACCGACCGCTTCATGCCCGACAAGGCGATCGACTGCGTCGACGAGGCGGCGTCGCAGCTGCGCATCCTGATCGACTCGATGCCCCCCGAGCTGGAGCGGGTCGAGCGACGCACTCGCCAGCTGGAGATCGAGCGGACCGCCCTCGGCAAGGACGACGGGGAGGGCGCCCGCCGCCGGATGGCCGAGATCGACCGCGAGCTCGCCGATATCGGCGAGGAGAGCGGCGCCCTGCGCACGCGCTGGGACACCGAGAAGGAGCTGATCACCTCGATCCGCGCCGGCAAGCTCCTGATCGAGAGCCTCCGCGAGGAGGCGGTCAAGACCGAGCGCGAGGGTGACTTCGAGCGCGTGGCCGAGATCCGCTTCGGCGAGGTCCCCGAGGCCGAGGCGCAGCTGGAGCAGAACGTCGAGAGGCTGCAGGAGGTGCAGCGCGACGGTGCGCTCCTGCCCGAGGCGGTCGACGCCGAGCTGATCGCGCAGATCATCGGCCGCTGGACCGGCATCCCGGCCTCGCGCCTGCTGGAGACGGAGCGCGACAAGCTCCTGCACATGGAGGATCGCATCCACGAGCGCCTGATCGGCCAGGAGGGTCCGGTCCGGGCGATCGCCGAGGCGGTGCGCCGCGCGCGCGCGGGCCTGCAGGAGACGACGCGCCCGCTGGGCTCGTTCTTGCTGCTCGGCCCGACCGGCGTTGGCAAGACCGAGCTGGCCCGCGCGCTGGCGGAGTTCCTCTTCGATGACGAGCGCAACATGACGCGCATCGACATGAGCGAGTACATGGAGAAGCACGCGGTCAGTCGCCTGATCGGCGCGCCTCCCGGGTACATCGGCCACGACGAGGGCGGCGCGCTGACCGAAGCGGTGCGGCGCAAGCCCCACTCGGTGGTGCTCTTCGACGAGGTCGAGAAGGCGCACCCCGACGTCTTCAACGTGCTGCTGCAACTGCTCGACGACGGCCGGCTGACCGACAGCAAGGGACGCACCGTCGACTTCACCCAGACGCTGGTGCTCCTGACCAGCAACTTGCGGCAGGAGGCGGATGTGCACCGGCACTTCCGGCCGGAGTTCATCAACCGCCTCGACGAGATCCTGACCTTCGAGGCCCTCGCCCCCGAGCAGATCCGGTCGATCGTCGACGTGCAGCTGCGACGCCTGCGCGAGCACCTCGCCGAGCAGGAGCTCGAGCTCGAGCTCACGGACGACGCCAAGGCGGAGCTGGCCCGCGAGGGCTACGACCCCGAGTTCGGCGCCCGACCGCTGAAGCGCGCGATCCAGAAGCACGTCCAGAACCCGCTGGCGGACGCGATCCTCTCCGGCGCGGTCGAGCGCGGAGATCTCGCCCGGATCGACTTCCGCGACGGGGAGTACTACGTCGAGGCGATTCGCGGCGCGCTCGCGGCGGAGCGGCTGGAGGAGGTCGCTTGATTGGCGCCTCGGGAACGGAGAGGGGCCGGCCCTCGAAGGCCGGCCCCATGTTCGTCGGGCGCAGTCACCCGATCCCCGCCGAGGTCACGGGCAGATCTCGATGCTCAGCGCGTCGGTGAGGTTGAACTGGCTCCCGCCCCCGGCCGGATCGCGGTACCATCCCTGGCACTTCCAGATGTCGCCGGTCAGCCAGTCACCGAACCCGCCGCCGCCGACGGGCGGTTGGGACCAGTCGACCTTCATCACCGCGAAGCCGAACATGTCGGCCTTGAACGGCTTGAAGCGATAGAGGCCCACGCCGCCGGCGTTCACGCAGCGCCAGCCGTTGCCGAAGGGAATCTCGGTCTCGCCCGCGCCGTAGTAGAACATCAGGAACTGATCCGGGGGGGCGTCGGTCGCCACCAGGTGGAAGTCGTCAGCCGATGCGCTGGCCGTACCCGTCCAGGTGATTAGCGCTCCCGACCCGACCGAGTTCGGGGCCGTCGAGCAGTAGTTGACCGGGTCCGAGCAACTCGGCACGATCAAGCTGAGAGCACCGAAGGTGTCGATGCGGCCGTACCCGTAGGTGTTGTCCACCCCGCCGGCTCCCAGATCGTCGCACCCTGCCTTGAGCGCGCTCTCCACCTCGTCCGGGGTGAGGGACGGGTTGTAGGACCAGATCAGCCCGACCAGCCCGGCGGTCAGCGGAGTGGAGAAGCTCGTTCCACTCACCGTGGCGTAGTCGTTGTCGTGCCCGGAGTCTGTGGTGTAGATACCGTCACCGGGTGCGGTCAGATCGACGAAATTGCCGTACGCCGACCAGCTGGGCTTGGTGTCGCTCGAATTGGTCGCGCCCACGACGATCATGTCGTCCGCGTCGCGGTTCCCGTACGTGAGGTTCCGGCCATCGTTCCCAGCGGCCCAGATCAGGAGTCCGCCGATCGACTTGATGTAGGTGGCCGTGGTCAGATTCGAGGAGGTATCGGGTCCGCTGTAGCTGACGCTCGCCGCACGGTCGCCGGCTTCGATCGCCGTGCGCGCGCCGTGCTGGATATCGCTGAGGTACGCGCCACCGCTGGAGTCGTTGGTCACCCGAATCATGCGGTGGCTGAGATCCCAGCCGACCCCCGCGATCCCGATGCCGTTGTTGCCGTTCGCGGCAGCGCATCCGGTGCACATCGTTCCGTGCGCGTGCACCGGGCCGATGTTCCCGCCGTTGGATTCCCACTTCTGGTTCACGGCGTTGTAGCCCTCGAGGCGGTGCAGCTGGAGATCGTTGTGCGTCGTGCGCACGCCAGTGTCGCAGATCGCCACGGCGGCCGCAGGGTTCCCGGTGTGGATGTCCCAGCCGTCGGCCGAGTCCATGCGGTTCGCGTTGTGGTGCCACTGGTTGCCGAAGCCGGGGTCGTTCGGGGTGCCCACGGGATAGACGATCCAGTCCGGCTCCGCGTACTGGAACAGCCCGGTTGCCATCAGGTCGCGAGACACGCCGTTCTCGGTCTCGCCCTCGGTGAGCTCGATGATGAATTCGTCGGTCTCGGGAACGTACCGGAGCACCTCGCTCTGGCGAGCGAGCTCGTGGGCGGAGGCGACGAGGGCGCCGGCCGCCGCGGTGGGCATTCCGGCTCCGATCCACGCCGTGAGCTGGACGGGCCGGACGATCATCCGGCCGGAGAACTCCCTCAGACCGGGGAGCTCCGCGAAGTCGTTGCGGGGGGTCGGGGGAGCGGCGTCGTCGCCGGCTCCCGCCGGTAGGGCGATTCCAGCCGCGATCAGCACGGTGGTGAGAAGGGTGGTTCTGGGGGAGAGCTGCATGATGATGGTAGTCCGGTCTCCTGATCAAGGCCTTGCGGCCGACGAGATGTCCTCGCGCAGGGGATGCCCCACGCCGTCAGCGGAGGATGCTGAAACGGTGCGCCGGGGGCCGAGGATCCGACTGGGTTCCGGGTGAACGATCGGAGCCGGTACCGGCTCCGTCCCACATCGTGCGCCCACATAGAAGAGGACGTACGCCGCGGTTGCCCGGGTGCCATCAAACCCCCGAAAAGGAGAGCAACCCGTCCCGAATCGCGCCCTTCGTGCCGGTGACGATCCATATCACTCAACGGTACGACAGGGAAGCGGTCCGGGCCGCCGGGACTTTCGACCCGGCTTCTCACCGGAACGGTAGGATTGGGAGAGAACGCCGGAGAGGGAGAGACGACGTGGCCGATACCACTCGAAGCTCCGCGCCCCCTCGCGGCCATGGTGATGAACGAGACCCATGACACGATCGTGATCGGCGCCGGCCCCGCGGGGTTGACGGCGGCGAGTGAGCTGGTCCGGCTGGGCCGGCGCGCGCTCGTGCTCGAGGCGGGAGACGACGTCGGGGGGATCTCGCGGACCTGCGAGTACCAGGGCTACCGCTTCGACATCGGCGGCCACCGCTTCTTCACCAAGGTCGACTACGTCCAGGAGCTGTGGGAGAAGATCCTCGGGGACGAGCTCCAGACCCGGGAGCGGCTCTCGCGCATCCACTACCAGGGTCGCATGTTCGACTACCCGTTGAAGCCGCTCAACGCGCTGCGCGGACTCGGCGCGATCGAGTCGGTGCGCATCGGCCTCAGCTACGCTGCCGCGAGGCTGTTCCCCCACCGCGAGGAGAAGAACTTCGAGCAGTGGGTCTCCAATCGCTTCGGCCGGCGCCTCTACAAGATCTTCTTCAAGACCTACACCGAGAAGGTCTGGGGCATTCCGTGTACCGAGATCAGCGCGGAGTGGGCCGGGCAGCGGATCAAGAACCTCGACCTGCGCAAGGCCGTGATCAACACCTTCCTCGGCGCGCGCGCGAAGAACGGTGGAGAGCAGATCACCTCCCTGATCGAGCAGTTCCGGTACCCGCGCTACGGCCCCGGTCAGCTGTGGAACCGCTGCCGGGAGCTGCTGCTGGAGTCGGGGAAGAGCGAGGTCCAGCTCGGAGCGCGGGTGACCCGCGTGCGGCATGACGGAGAGAAGTTCCTCGGCGTGACCGTCGATCGCGAGGACGCGGGGGAGACCGAGATCGCCGGAGAGCACCTGCTCTCCTCGATGCCGATCGGGCTGCTCGTGCAGGCGATGGATCCCCCTCCCCCGGCGGAGGTGCTGGAGGCGGCGAAGAAGCTGCGCCACCGCGACTTCCTGACGGTGGCGCTGATCGTCGACCGCCCGGATCTCTTCCCCGACAACTGGATCTACGTCCACTCCGCCGACGTCCACGTCGGGCGCGTCCAGAACTTCAAGAACTGGAGCCCCGACATGGTACCCGATCAAGCCAAGAGCACGCTGGGGCTCGAGTACTTCGTACAGGAGGGGGACGAGCTCTGGTCGAAGAGCGACGAGGGGCTCCTGGCGCTGGCGCGGGAGGAGTGCAACCACCTCGGCCTCGCTCCCGCGGAAGCGGTCGAGGGTGGCACGGTGCTCCGGGTCAAGAAGGCCTACCCGATCTACGACGACGGCTACCAGGAGGCGCTGAACACGATCCGCGGCTGGCTGGACAGGTTCGAGAACCTGCAGACGATCGGGCGCAACGGCCAGCACCGCTACAACAATCAGGATCACTCGATGATGACCGGGGTGCTGGCCGCCCGGAACATCGCCGGCGAGGAGAACGACGTCTGGTCGGTCAACGTCGAGTCGGAATACCACGAGGAGCGGAGCGACGCCGATTCGTCGGACGATGATTCGATCCTGCGACCCGACCTCGAAGAGCAGATCGACGCGGCCTTCGCGCGCTTCGACCCCGTCGCCCTCGGTACGGCGATAGGGCTGGTGGCGGGGTTCGGCCTGTTCCTGGCCACGGCGGTGCTGCTGCTGCGTGGGGACGACCCGCTGGGGCCGAACCTCTCCTTGATCGGCGCCTACTTTCTCGGCTTCGAGGTCAGCTGGGCGGGCGCGCTGGTCGGGTTGGTCGAGGCGGGGCTCGGCGGCTTCGGCTTCGGCTGGGCGCTGGCGAAGCTGATCAACGTCGTGGTCGCCAGCGAGGAGCGAAGGCTGCGCCACCAGGTTGAGGCGCTGCTGGCGATGGAGTTGCTCGAGGGCTAGGATTCCGACCCATGCCCACGAGACCCCGACCGTCCACCGAGCCCGAGATCCTCCGCCGGGCGATCGTGCGCCTGCGCTCCCGGGTCATGGCCCTGGTCTGCGGCCTGGTGGGAGGAACCGGCCTGCTGCTGATCACCGTCTGGCACCTCCTGCGCGGTCAGGCTCGGCCCGCACTCAACCTCGCCCTGCTCGACAACTACTTCCCCGGCTACTCGGTGAGCTGGCCGGGGGCGCTGCTGGGCTTCGTGTACGGAGCGGTGACCGGCGCCGTGATCGGGTGGCTCGTGTCGAGGCTCTACAACCTCGTCGCCACCCGGCGGTCATCCGGCTGAGTCACAAGCAGAAGAGCACGGAGAGCGCATCCGACGTGTTCCCTCCGGTCCCGCCGGGCCCGTTCGGATCGCGGTACCAGAACTGGAAGTTCCAGCGGTCGCCGGCCTCGAGTGCGCCGGCTCCCGCGTTCATCGGCGGCGCGTCCTGGTCGATCCAGCGCGAGAGGTTCCCGCTGCCGTCGATCAGCTGCGCGGGCACGATCCGGAAGAGCCCCGAGCCGCCGCCGGCGACGCACCTCCATCCGTCGTAGAAGGGCACCTGAGTCTGCGCCAGGCCGTAGAAGAAGAGGCTGAACTGATCCGGGGGCGCGGCGGCCACGTGCAGGACGAGATCGTTCGCGGCGACGCTGGTCGTGCCGGTGGCGGAGAGGAGTGCCCCCGGTCCGACGGAGTTGGGCGCGGCGACGCAGTAGCTGGTCGGCGGCGGGCATCCGGAGCCCGCGCCCTCGACGAGGACGTGCTCGGTATCGGCCGCGAGCCCCACGTACACCTCGTGGAGCCCGCTGGGCCAGAAGACCTCCAGCGACTCGACCGAGGTCGAGCTCCCCAGCCCGAATTCCACCGGCAAGTCGTCCTGGCAGTTCATCGCCGTGCCGCCGCCGTCGGTCTGTCGCGTCTGCCACGCTCCGTTCGCCCGCAGGCGAAGCACCGCTCCGACCGCGTCGCGGTTGCTGGTCGTCCCTTCCAGCAGGAGCTTCACCCGGTGCCGTCCTACCGTATCGTTGCGATACAGCCGGCACGCCTGCGGCCAGTCGTTGGCGACGAAGAGATCGAGATCGCCGTCGTCGTCGTAGTCGGCCCAGGAAGAGCCTTCCGCCCAGCGCGTGCAGGCCACTCCCTCGGCGACGGCGACCTCGGCGAAGTGCCCGGTTCCGTCGTTGTGGAACAGGCGGTTCTTCGGCGGGATGGTGCCGGAAGAGGAGTTGGTCGTGGTGACGTAGACGTCCAGGTGTCCGTCGTTGTCGTAGTCGGCGACCGAAGCGCTCCTGGTGGTGACGCCCGACTCCAGGAGGAAACGCAAGCCGGTCGAGGTGCCGGCGTCGTTGAATGTCCCGTCCCCCTGATTGAGGTAGTGGTAGCCGGTGAACGCTCCGGCCACCGCATCGCTGACGTAGATGTCGAAGTCGCCGTCGCCGTCGAGGTCCGCCCAGATCGCCGCGCCGGCGCGGATCGGGGCCAGCCCCGAGCTCGCCGAGACGTCGGTGAAGGTCAGGTTCCCTTCGTTGCGAAAGAGCCGGCCGGGGTCCGCCGTGTCGACGCTGCACGAGTACAGGTCGAGATCCCCGTCCGCGTCGTAGTCGCAGAACACCCCGCAGGGACTCGCCGAGCTCCCGTGCGCCACGCCCGCGGAGCCGGCGATGTCGACGAACGTGCCGTTCCCCTGGTTGTGGAAGAGCCGGTTGGGCGAGCCCCAGATCGTCACCAGGAGATCGAGGTGGCCGTCGTCGTCGATGTCCGCCCAGGCGGTGCTCTTTCCCCCCGAGCCCCCGCTGGTCAGGCCCGCCGCGGCGGCGACGTCGGTGAAGGTCCCGTCCCCGTTGTTCCGGAACAGCTGGTACGGTTCGGGACTGTTGGTCACGAACAGGTCAGCGTCCCCGTCGTTGTCGTAGTCCCCCCACGCGGCGGAGAGCTGGAAGGACAGGTTGAGGTGTCCCTGCACGCCCGCCGCGGCGGCGACGTCCACGAAGTGCCCGTTGCCGTCGTTCTGGGCCAGCACGTCGTTCGGCTGGTAGGAGCCGCCGTTGATCGCCAGGAAGAGGTCCTGGTCCCCGTCCCCGTCGTAGTCACGCCACGCCGACGGCGAGGAGTTGAGATCGGAGAAGGTCACTCCCGCCGACGCCGCGGCGTCGGTGAAGCTCTGTGCCGCCGTTGGGGAGGCGAGGAGGAGCGAGAGGAGCAGAGGGGTGGGCGCTCGCATGATGCACTCCGGAAGGAGAAGACCGCGGTCGATGTGTAGCCGGGCTACACATCGTCATCGTACCCCGTTGCCGTCGCTTCGGGTGTAGGGCCTGGGCCCGAGTTCGCCCGGCTCAGCCTTCTCCGGCCCGCCGGAAGTCCTCCGCCAGCGCGGGGTAGAGCGCCCGGTAGCGCGCGTAGCCCTTCCCGTACGATTCGCTCGAGTCAGGGTCGGGCTCCAGCCGCCCCAGCACCTCCACCACCGAGCTGGAGGCCTCCTCGACGCTCGAGTAGGCCCCCGCGCCCACCGCGGCGAGCAGCGCCGCGCCGTACGCCGCGCCTTCGGTCACGCGCGTGGTGACGACCGGCGTCTCGAAGCTGTCCGCCATCATTTGCCGCCAGAAGGGGCTGTTCGCTCCCCCGCCGGAGGCGCGCACCTCGTCGAAGGAGAGGCCCAGCTCGCGCATCAGCTCGAAGGAGTCTCTCAGGGCGTAGGTCACGCCTTCCATGACCGCTCTCGTCAAGTGCGCGCGGCCGTGGCGCAGCGTCAGGCCCACGAACGCCCCGCGCGCGTGCGGGTCGGGGTGCGGCGTGCGCTCGCCGGTGAGGTACGGCAGGAAGATCAGGCCGTCGCTCCCCGCGGGGACCTTCTCCGCCGAAGCGGTGAGCAGATCGTAGGCGTCGACGCGCTGGCTCCGCGCGTCGCGCGCCTCGAGCTTCGCCACCGTGTCGCGATACCAGCGGAAGCTCCCGCCCGCGGAGAGCACCACTCCCATCAGGTGCCACTTTCCGGGCACCGCGTGGCAGAACGCGTGCAACCTCCCGCGCGGATCGACGCGGTAGCGGTCGGAGGCGGCGAAGACCACGCCGGAGGTCCCGATCGTCGCCGACACCAGCCCTTCGTCGACGATCCCCGAACCCACCGCCTGCGCGGCCTGATCCCCCGCACCGGCGACGACCAGCGTCCCGGCGGCGAGACCGCAGTCGCTGCCGGCCGAGACGCGCGCACAGACCGCCGGCGACTCGTGCACCTCGGGCATCCACGCCAGCGGCACACCGAGCGCCTCGAGCATCTCCGGCGACCAGGCGCGCGCCCCCACCTCGAGCAAGGAGGTGCCCGACGCGTCCGCGACGTCGGTGTGGAGCTCACCGGTCAGCCGGTAGCGCACGTAGTCCTTCGGCAACAGCACGTGGGCGATGCGGGCGAAGACCTCTGGCTCGTGCCGACGCACCCACTCGATCTTCGGAGCGGTGAAGCCGGGCAGGATCGGATTCCCGGTCAGTTCGAGGACGCGTGCCTCGCCGACGCGTCCGGTCAGCTCCGCGCACTCCGCCGCGGTGCGCTGGTCGTTCCACAGGATCGCCGGGCGCAGCACCTCGCCCGCCTCGTCGAGCAGCACCAGCCCGTGCATCTGGCCGGTGAGCCCGATCGCGGCGACGGCCGACCTCCCCTCGACCCGGGCGAGCACGTCTCGAATCCCCCGCCCCACCGCGTGCCACCAGTCCCGGGGATCCTGCTCCGCCCAGAGCGGCCGGGGGGTGTCGAGCGGGTACTCGTGGAGCGCCTCCGCCACCTTGCGGCCACGGGAGTCCACCAGGAGTACCTTGGCCCCGGTGGTGCCGACGTCGATGCCTAGAGAGAGTGAATCCATCTGGAGGGGGTCAGGGCTCTGGAATGACGCAATATCGGGTATTCACCCCCTTCCACCCCGCCTTCTGGAGGGCTACAAGGGGGCTCACAGGTTACTTCTGGAGCGGCTCGCAAGAGCCCACCCAGGGGCCCTGTGAAGCCATTCGAATCGGGAGTTCCCGTTCCTGACAATTCGATCACCCCACATCGGGCTATTCTGGGGCCGAATTCGTCCTCGGGAACTGGCCGGAGGGCAGGATCTCTCCTTCTCCTGCCTCCGGCCCTTTCTATTTACCGACCGAATGGCGAGCGGGTGTAAGCTGCGGGGTAGCCCCCTCCCCCGACCCCTGCCCCGATTCCAGGAACGATGTTCGGACGCCTGTTCGGAAAGAAGAAGACGCTCGAGGTGCCCGCCTTCGCGATGCCCCCCGAGGACGCCCCTCGCACCAGGACCGGCCTGCGCTACGAAGTGGTCCGCGACGCCGAGGGAACGCGCCCCTGCGCGACCGACAAGGTGACCGTTCACTACGCGGGGTGGACGACCGACGGGAAGCTCTTCGATTCCTCGTACGGGCGGGGCAAGCCGACGAGCTTTCCGCTGAACCGGGTGATCAAGGGGTGGACGGAAGGACTGCAGTTGATGCCGGAGGGATCGGTGTATCGCTTCGTCATCCCGCCGGGGTTGGCGTACGGCAAGCAGGGCGCGCCGCCGGCCATCGGGGCGGATGAGACGCTGGTGTTCCTGGTGGAGCTGGTCTCCGTGGGGTGAGAGGCAGCGGAGTTGAGAGGCAACAGCGCTATCCGCCTCGGGAGCGTTACGGCCGCACCACGGCTCTGACAACCAGAGAACCAGAACCAGAAGTTTAACCACAGAGGACACAGAGGACACAGAGACCAGAAGAAGATAACTACCAGAA
>CAZCAC010000176.1:0-15190 GCA_964496575.1 uncultured Planctomycetaceae bacterium
ACCTCTGCTTTCTGATACGTATTTGTTCTTGTTTCCGATCTCCGCGATCTCTGCGTTGAACCACCGCGTCCTCTGCCTCCTCCGCGCCCCGATCACTCCCCCTGACGCGCCAGCGCCGCCTCGCAGTCGGTACGGATCCGGTAAGCGCGCTGGATATCGGGGTGAGTGAACTCGAGGCCCGCCAGCCGCAGGTACCGGTCGATCGCCGCGATCGCCTCCTCGGGGCGGCCGAGCTTGACCAGCAGCTGCGCGCGCTGGCTGTGCGTCTCGGCGATGTCGGGGTCGAAGGCGATGATCGCGTCGAGGTGGGCCAGTGCTCCGGAGGGATCGTCGAGGTAGTTGTTCAACGTGGTCGCGGCCTGCAGGTGCACGGCGACCTCGAGATCGTTCAGTTTCTTGATACTATCCCAAATGCGCTTCTCCTCGCGGTCGGAGATGTCCGGCCGGACGAGCTGCTCCTTCCAGAAGAGGCGGTCGGAGGCGGTGATGCGGATGATCGCGTCGCCCCAGGCGAGGGAGTCGGTGTAGTCGCCGAGCAGGCAGGTCGTGCGTACCAGTCCGTTGAGGACCTCGGTGTCGTTGGGCTGCAGCTCGAAGGCGGCGCGGTACCTGGACAGGGCTTCGAGGTACGTGTCCCGCGCCTGCCTCTCCAGCTCGGCGGCGCGCGACTCGGGATCGGGGGCCTCGGTGAAGCGCTCGCCGGTGCGCACGGCCGCCGCGGCCTCGGCGAAGGCGATCCCCTTGCGCTCCTTCACCTCGCCCATGGTCAGCGGGACGCGGAAGTCGCCCTCGTCCTCGAGCTCGAGCAGGACGTGCTCGGCGCGCAGGATCTGCTGGGTCGAGCCGAGGTTCAGGAGGGCCCGGGCGAGGTACAGCCGCAGGAGGAAGTTGTCGGGCTCCAGGGCGAGCCCGCGCAGCGCCTGGTCCTCGGCGCGCTTCCACTCGCTCATGGCGAGCCAGCCGGAGCAGGCCTCGAGGTGGATCTCCATCTGGCGCTCGCGCTCCTCGGGGGTCAACCGGGTGGTGTTGCAGCCGGAGGGGAGGAGGAGCAGCACCAGGGCCAGGATCGGGGCGGCGAAGCGGGGGAGGTTCATGGCGGGGTGGCGGGGGTGGCGGGCGGGGGAGTCAGCCGTCGCGTTCCGGGCGGACTAGTCGGTCGAGGCGTCCGGGTTGCATCCGGATCTCGACCTTCCGTCCCCCCGAGAGGGTAACCAGCCCGGGCTTCGCGCCCCGGGGCTTGTGGACGAGTTTGCGCCGGGCGACGTGCACGGTGGCCCGGGAGGCGCCGCGGAGGGGGGAGAAGTGCACCGCCAGGTGGGCGGCGTCGAGCAGCTCCTCGGGGTCCGGCTCCCCCCTCTCGCCCCCGATCCGGAGCACCACGTGGCTCCCCGGGGCGTCGGCGGTGTGCAGCCAGAGGTCGTTCCCGCGGGCGTGGCGGAAGGTCAGGTGGTCGTTGTCGCGGGCGCTCCGCCCCACGCGGATCTCGGTGCCCTTGCAGCCCCGAAAGGAGTGATAGGGGAGGCGGGGCTCCGGCGCCCGGCGCTTGCGCGGGTCCGCCTCCTGGACCGGGTCGAGCAGCCCCTGCCGGGTGGCCCGAGCGTCGAGCTCGAGCGGGTCGGCCTCGGGGTCGGCCGCCGCCTCCAGGAGCGCCTCGAGCTCGCCGACCCGTTCGCGCGCCCGCCGGAGCTCGTCGGGCAGCTCGCCTCGCGAGCGCTCGAGCTTCTTGTAGCGATCGAAGAACCGCTCGACGTTCTCGCGGGGTGAGCGGCGCGGGTCGAGCTCGATCTTCCGGGGCGGCGAACCGTCGCTGTACCAGTCGGCGAGCTCGATCGAGTTCATCCCCCGCTGCAGGAGGTGGGTGTGCGCGGCGAGCAGCTCGCCGTCGAGGCGCACTCGCTCGCTCCGCTCACAGGCGGCGAGCTTCTTCTCCAGGCCGGCGAGCAGCGAGCGCGCGCGGGCGAGCTTGCGCTTCACCCGCTTGGTGAGCTTCTTCGCCGCCTGGCCCCGGTCGCGCTCGGCGACCTCCTCGCCGAGCGAGGCCTCGATGCGCCAGGAGAGGGGGGCGAGGAGCGGACGCCCCGCGCTGACCGCAGGGGGCGGCGCCGCGGGTTCCGGGAAGGCCTCGGCGACCCCCGGCTGGGGGGCTGCCGGGGGACCCCCGGCGCCGGGCGGCTGCCAGACCTCGCCGGGGCGCAGGCGAGGCGAGGGGTGCTTCGCCGGCGGAGGGACGAGGAGGTCGAGCACCTCGTCTCCCCGGCCGAGCAGGATCAGGTTGGCGTGGCGCCCGGTCAGCTCGGCGAGCAGCGCGCGGGGCGCGCCCGCCGGCGTCTCGCGGAACTCGAGCAGGACGAGCCGGTCGCCGCGCACCTGGCCGACGCGCACGAGGCGCGCTCCGACGAGCTCCTCCTCCAGCCTCCGCGCGAAGGGACCGGTGGGGCCCTTCGGTCGCCAGAGTCGTCCCTGCACGAGGTGCAGGCGAGAGCTGTCGGTATCGGCGGAGACGCGCAGGCGATATACCGCCGGTCCCTGACCTTCCTCCTCGCCGCGGAACACCAGCAACAGGTCGCGCGGGGGCAGCGAGACGATCTCTCGCAGCTCTCTTCCCTCGAGCAGGCCGGCGAGCTCGGCGACGAGCTCGGCAATCTGTGTCGCGTTGAGGCTCAGGGGAGCTCTTCTTCGACGTTGTAGGCCCAGCCGAGAAGGGCCGGCTCCCAGTCGATCAACTCGTCCGCTCCGGCGAAGAAGAGGCCGAGCTCCTTCTCCGCGCTCTCGGGACCGTCGGAGGCGTGGACCAGGTTGTTGGAGAAGGACATGCCGAAGTCCCCGCGGATCGTACCCGGGGCGGCCTCGCGCGAGTTGGTCGCGCCGACCAGGTTCCGGACCACGGCGATCGCGTCGACGCCGTCGAAGGCCATCGCCACCACCGGCCCCGAGGTCATGAAGTCGACCAGGTTCCCGTAGAAGGGGCGCTCGGCGTGAACCGAGTAATGCTCCTGGATCGTCGCCAGCGGGAAGCAGCGCATCTTCAGACCGGTGAGCTTCAGACCCTTGCTCTCGAAGCGGCTGATGATGGGGCCGATCAGGTGGCGCTGGACGGCGTCGGGCTTGAGCAGGACGAGAGTACGTTCCAAAGGGTATTCTCCGGGGATCTGGGCCGGGGTTCGGCGGTTCGTTGGTAGAAGACCGATCGAGACTCGGATCGGGGAATCGCGGGGTCACATCGGGTACGGCGAGCCGGGGATTGTAGCGCTCCGTCACCGGTCGCGGCCAGAGGGAAGGAGAGCGTCGTCGGAGCGGGATTCGCGCCGCCGGAACGCTTCCGTTCCGGGGCCGGGGAATTCCTATCCCCCGGGTTGACCTGGGATCGCCTGACTCTAGATTGTTTGCCCATCGAATCCGGCCGCGCCGCGGCGAGATGCCATCGTTCGACGCGTTTCCGGCCCCTTCAAAAGGCACCACTGCCCCCCGACCTCGGGAGGCCCCCGCTCTCCCATTTCCCGGCTCTTCGAGCTCCGCGCTTTTCGCCCGCTTCGCGGGTGGTGGCAAGACGCGATCCCATGCCTCCCCGCTCTCCCCTTCCAGACGAGAACCGGAAGGCGATGGTCGCCTACGGACGATACGCCGCGCTCGGCGTCCAGTTCGTCGTCACCATGTGCTTGCTCGGCTGGATCGGGCACTGGGCGGACGGCAAGCTCGGGACCTATCCGCTGTTGATGATCCTCGGCTTCTTCCTGGGGGCGACGGGATCCTTCATCTCTCTCCTGTCCGCCATCCCCCCGGTTCGGAAGACAACTTCCTCGAAGCGACGCACCACCACCTCCTCCTCCTCCTCGAAGACCGACTCGAACGAGCCGGACGACGCACCCGAACGATGACTCGTACCACCCTCGGAACCCTGGCCGTGCTGCTGGTCGGGATCTTCGTGGCCGTCCAGATGGGCGGCACGGAGGGGTGGGGCGTGATCGCGGGCGTCCTGTGCGGCGCTTCGGTCGCGGCGCTGGGGGCGGCGTGGCAGCGGTTCGTCTTCCGCCATCGCCCCAAGCAGGCGATGGCGGCGGTGGTGCAGATCTTTCTGTTCAAGCTCGCGTTCGTGACCATCGGAGCCGTGACTTTCCGCTACGTCGAGGCCGCCGCCGCGCGGGTCGACTGGAAGAGCTTCCTGGTCGCCTTCGTCAGCTCGGTGTTCATCGTTCAAACCCTGGCCGTGCTCGACAACGTTCGCTTCCTGCTGGGCAGGAAGGACGCGGTGTCGGCCGAGCCTCCCCTGTCCGGAACTCCCCTCGAGTAGGAGCCAGAGTACCTGTGAACCTCTTGCGCCCGATCCTCGCCGTCGCCGTGATCGCCATCGCGATCGTGTTCTCCGGCAGGTTCTCCGAACACCACAAGTCGGACGACGTCTTCCAGCAGCTGTACCTGCACCTGATGCCGGCCAACCTCGTCCAGCACTCCGAGCATGGTGAGGATCACGCCGACGAGGCCGTCTCCGAGCACGGCGACAGCGAGCTCCTCTTCACCCTGCCCCTCCCGGGCTTCCTCGGGGAGACCTTCGCCGGCATCGCCAACGGCATCGGCGGCCTGGTCGCCGGCGATCCCCACGCGGCGCTGACGCACCACTACCAGGTCGACCACGCGGACGGCACGAGCAGCTACGGGATCCCGGTGACGAACCTGCAGATCTTCCAGCTCGCCGCGGTGCTCCTGATCTTCATCCTGCTGGGTGGGATCGCGAACTACCTGCGGGGGGGCCAGGCGGACTACCTGACGCGCATGTTCACCGGCTTCGCCATGTACATCCGGGACGAGATGGTCGTCCCGGTGATGGGGGTGGAGACCGCGAAGAAGTACCTGCCCTTCTTCCTGTCGATCTTCTTCTTCATCCTGTTCATGAACGTGATGGGCCTCGTGCCCGGCAGCGCCACCGCGACCGCGAGCATCTTCATCACCGGCGCGCTGGCCGCCATCACCCTCTTCTCGATCGTCATCTGCGGGATGGTCGTCCAGGGGCCGATCGCCTTCTGGAAGAACCTCGTCCCGCACGTGCCGATCGTGCTCTGGCCGCTGATGTTCTTCGTCGAGCTGGTCGGGCTCTTCGTCAAGCCCTTCGCCCTCATGATTCGTCTCTTCGCGAACATGACCGGCGGCCACATGGTGGTGCTCTCCTTCATGGGCTTGATCTTCTTCTTCGCCGCCAACATGGGCAACGCGGCGGGCTACGGGTCCTCGCCGGTCGCCGTCGGCTTCGCCGGCTTCATCATGATCATCGAGGCGTTCGTCGCGATGCTGCAGGCCTACATCTTCACCCAGCTCTCGATCATCTTCGTCAACATGGCGATCCACCCCGAGCACTAGCCCGGGGACTCCAGCACACCCCGGGCACGAGCCGCGCAGGCTCCCCCCGGGGGACCGTTCCGAAACTCACGGACTTCCAAACTCTTCGAATAGAACCCAGTGCGGCCCGGCGGGTCGCCATCAGGAGAAACGAGCAGAAATGAACATCCCCTTCCAGGAAGATCTGGCCGCGCTCGACGCCGTGCAGACCGTGGAGGTCGCCAAGCACCAGGCCTTGCAGATCGCCAAGATGGGTGCCGGCCTCGGCGCCGGTATCGCCGCCATCGGGGCGGGCATCGGCATCGGTCGCATCGGTGCGGCTGCCAACGAGGGCATCGCCCGCCAGCCCGAAGCGGCCGGCGACATCCGCGGCGGCTCGATCATCCTCTCCGCCCTCATCGAGGGTGTCTGCCTCTTCGCCGTCGTCGTCACCCTCCTCATCGCGCTGGGCTGATCCGGCGCAGCAGGAACGGGCCGGGTGCCGCCTCCGCCGGGGGCGGCATCCCGGGGGCTCATGACGAGCCCCTCGCGAATGGCACTCGCCTCATCCGGCTTTCCTAGAACCGAACTCCTCGGAACCGACAGATGATGAACCTCCTCGTACTCGCCCTCAGTGAAGGCGGAGGGTACAGCCCCCTCGACCCCGGCGGTCTGGGCGGCACCCTCTGGACTTGGATCATCTTCCTCGTCTCATTGCCCTTCATCTGGATCGTCGTGATGGGGCCGATCACCCGGGCTCTCACCACTCGCGACGAGCAGGCGCTCGCCGCGATCGAGAGCGCCGAGCGTGCCAGCCAGGAGGCTCAGGACGCCAGAGCGGAGGTCGAGGTCAAGCTCGGCGAAGCGCAGGCGAACGCGGCTCAGCTCCTGGCGGAGGCGCGGGAGCGCGCCGAGAAGCGTGAGCACGAGATCATCGATCTGGCCAAGAAGGAAGCGGACGGATTGCGCGAGCGGGCCCAGGCGGACATCGACACCGCCAAGGAGCAAGCGATCGCCTCCATCCGCGAGTCCGTCGTCGAGATCTCCCTCTCGGCCGCCGGCCAGGTGCTCAAGCGCCGGGTCGACTCCGAGGATGATCGGCGCCTGGTGACCGAGCTGGTCGCGACGACCAAGGCAGGCGGAGAGTGATCGTCGATCCGGTCACCGCGCGTTACACCGACGCGCTGTTCGCGCTGGCCACCGAGCAGGGAGCCGTCGCCGAGGTCCTCGCGGACGTCGAGCGGATCGGCGCCGAGGTGGCCGACGAGCAGGTCTCCACCTGGCTCTTCGACGCGCGAGTCGCCATCGAAGAGAAGCGCTCCAAGGTGGAGGTGCTCGCCTCGGGCTTCCACTCCCTGACGCGGAACTTCATCGGGCTCCTCTTCGACAAGGGCCGCGAGCAGGTTCTCGGAGGCCTGGCCGAGGCGTACCGCGAGCGCTGGCTGACCAGCCAGGGCTCGGTGGAAGGCTACGTCGAGAGCGCCCGAGCCCTGGACCAGGGAGAGATCGCCGAGCTGGCGGTCTCGATCGGCGCGAAGATCGGCCGGCAAGTCCTCCTGGAGAACCGCGTCAACCCCGACCTGGTCGGGGGCGTGCGCGTCTTCGTGGCCGGCCGGCTGATCGATTACTCGGTGCGGGGCCGCCTGAGCGGTCTTCGCCGAAAGATGATGGAGGCCTCGCTCCCCGCAGCGACCTGATACGGACCCCCGTCGACTCCATGCGACGCTGAAGCAGCACTGAAACAGAACTAACGTCCCCTTCGAAAACGGAAACACAACGATGGACCTTCGACCCGCTGAAATCACCTCGGTCCTGAAGAAGGAGATCGAGTCCTACCAGGGCGAGACCTCCATGCAGAGCGTCGGCACCGTCCTCTCCGTGGGCGACGGCGTGGCCCGCGTCTACGGCCTCGACGACTGCATGATGAACGAGCTCCTGGAGTTCTCCGGGGGAGTCCGCGGCGTGGCGCTGAACCTCGAAGAGGACAACGTCGGCTGCGTGTTGCTCGGTGAGGCCACCCAGGTCAAGGAAGGTGACGAGGTCCGCTCGACGGGGCGGATCATCTCGGTGCCGACCGGCGACGCCCTCCTGGGCCGCGTGCTCAACGCCCTCGGCGACCCGATCGACGGCAAGGGTCCGCTCGGCATCACCGACGCCGACTACCTGCCGATCGAGCAGCCGGCGCCCTCGGTGGTGGAACGCCAGCCGGTCAAGGAGCCGGTGCAGACCGGGATCAAGGCGATCGATGCGATGATCCCGATCGGCCGCGGCCAGCGGGAGCTGATCATCGGCGACCGCCAGACCGGCAAGACGGCGCTCCTGATCGACACCATCCTCAGCCAGAAGATGACCGGCGGCGGCGACCCGAAGAACCCCGAGCAGGTGCTCTGCATCTACGTCGCGGTGGGTCAGAAGCAGTCGACGGTCGTGGACCTGGTTCGCCGCCTCGAGGAGCACGGCGCGATGGCCTACACCATCGTCATCAGCGCGAGCGCGATCGACGAGGCCTCGATGCAGTACCTCTCCTGCTACGCCGGCACGACCATGGCCGAGCGCTTCCGCGACGCGGGGCGCCACGTCGTGGTGATGTACGACGACCTCTACAAGCAGGCGCTCGCCTACCGCCAGGTGATGCTGCTCCTGCGCCGTCCCCCGGGACGCGAGGCCTTCCCCGGCGACGTGTTCAACCTGCACAGCCGCTTGCTCGAGCGCTCGGCGAAGCTCGCCGACAACGCGCCCGAGATCAATCCGCGCTACGGCGCCGGCGGCGGCTCGATCACCGGCCTGCCGGTGGTGGAGACGCAGGAAGGCGACGTCGCGGCGTACATTCCGACCAACGTGATCTCGATCACCGACGGCCAGATCTTCCTCGAAGCGAACCTCTTCAACTCCGGCATCCGCCCGGCGGTGAACGCCGGTATCTCCGTCTCCCGGGTGGGGGGCGCGGCCCAGATCCCGGCGATGAAGAAGGCCGCCGGCGGCCTGCGGATCAACCTCGCGCAGTACCGCGAGCTGGCCGCCTTCGCCCAGTTCGGCTCCGACCTCGACGCCGCCACGCAGGCGACGCTGACGCGAGGCGAGAAGCTGGTCGAGATCCTCAAGCAGGGGCAGTACGCGCCGGTCCCGGTGGCCGATCAGGTGATGATGATCCACATCGGTGGCGAGGGCCTTCTCGACGACGTGCCCACGACCCGGCTCGGCGATTTCGAGCAGCAATTCCTCCAGTACATGGGCGACTCCAAGCCGGAGGTCGGCACGGGAATCGTGGAGACCAAGAAGCTCTCCGACGAGGGCAAGGCGGTCCTCGCCGACGCGGCGAAGACGATCAAGGCCCAGATGGGGCTGTAGGACCACTCCGTCCCCCAAAGACATGGCATCGGTCAAGGAACTCCGCGTACGGATCAAATCCGTAGGCAACATCAAGCAGATCACGCGAGCGATGGAGATGGTCGCCTCGACCAAGCTCCGCCGCTTCCAGGATCGTGCGGTCGCCTCGCGTCCCTACGCCGAGGAGATCGCCGGCCTGGTCGGGCGTCTCGCCGCCGTGCTCGGCTCGGGGGTCGACTCCCTCCCGCTCTTCCGGCAGGGCGCCGGTGAGAAGGTCCTCGTGCTGATCGTCAGCTCCGACCGCGGGCTCTGCGGCGCCTACAACTCCAACCTCTTCGGAAGACTAGAGGAGTGGGTCGCCGAATCCGGCATCGATCACGATCATCTCGAGTTCGTCGTCTTCGGCCGCAAGGCGAACCAGTACCTGCCCAAGCGTGGCTACGGGATCCGGCGCTTCATCAGTGACCCGCCGCTCGAGGCGATGGACTTTTCCACCGCCGCCTCGACCAACCGCGAGCTGTGCGAGGCGTTCCTCTCCGGCGAGTACCGAAACGTCTACGTGATCCACACGGCCTTCGAGTCGATGGTCAAGTACACGCCTCGGGTCGTCCCGTTCCTGCCGATCGAGGCGGAGTCTCTGGTCGGTGACGACTCCGACGCCGCCTCGGCGGGGGACGTCATCCTCGAGCCCGACGCCGAGACGATCTTCGAGTCGCTGGTACCCAGCTACCTCGAAACACGCCTCTACAACGCGCTGCTCGAGTCGCTGACCTCCGAGTACGCCAGCCGGCGAGTCTCGATGAAGGCGGCGACCGACGCGGCCACGGATATGCAGAAAGCGCTCAAGGGCCAGTACAACCGACTGCGCCAGGAAGGCATCACCAAAGAGCTCCTCGACATCGTCGGCGGCGTCGAGGCCTTGCGCTGACAAGAGCGCGCAGCAGCGAACCACGAACACCACATTCACTCCAGCGAACCCCTCCTCAATACGATGACAGCTTCCAGCACCGGCACCATCGCCCAGATCTTCGGTCCCGTGGTGGACGTGCGCTTCCCGGCCGGGGCGCTCCCGCCGATCCTCAATGCGGTGACGGTCACCGATCCGAGCGCCGGCATCGAGCTGACCCTCGAGGTCGCCCAGCACCTCGGCAACGACATGGCGCGCTGCGTGGCCATGTCCACCACCGACGGCTGCCGCCGGGGGATGACCGCGGTCGACACCGGCTCGCCGATCCTGGTCCCGGTGGGGGTCGACACCCGGGGGCGGATCTTCAACCTCCTGGGCAAGCCGCTCGACACGCTGGAGCTCGGCGAGATGCCCGAGACCGACATGTGGCCGATCCACCGCCCCGCGCCCGCCTTCGACCAGCAAGAGGCGGTCTCCGAGGTGTTCGAGACCGGCATCAAGGTGGTCGACCTGCTCTGCCCCTTCGCCAAGGGTGGAAAGATCGGCCTCTTCGGCGGTGCGGGCGTCGGCAAGACGGTGCTGATCCAGGAGCTGATCCGGATCACCGCGGTCGAGAAGGGCGGCTTCAGCGTCTTCGCCGGAGTCGGTGAGCGGACCCGTGAAGGGAACGACCTCTGGCTGGAGATGAAGGAGGCCGAGTACACCACCCCCGAAGGGGAGAAGGCCTCGGTGCTCGACAACGCGGTGCTGGTCTTCGGTCAGATGAACGAGCCTCCCGGAGCTCGTCTCCGCGTCGCCCTCTCGGGGCTGACGATGGCCGAGTACTTCCGCGACGACAAGGGGCAGGACGTGCTCCTCTTCGTGGACAACATCTTCCGCTTCGTGCAGGCCGGCTCGGAGGTCTCCGCGCTGCTCGGCAGGATGCCGTCCGCGGTGGGCTACCAGCCGACGATGACCTCGGAGATGGGCGGGCTGCAGGAACGGATCACCTCGACCAAGAAGGGCTCGGTGACCTCGATGCAGGCCGTGTACGTGCCCGCCGACGACATCACCGACCCGGCCCCGGTGGCGACCTTCGCCCACCTCGACTCGACGATCATCCTCGACCGCGCGATCTCCGAGCTCGGCATCTACCCCGCGGTGGACCCCTTGAAGTCCACCTCGCGGATGCTCGACCCGAACGTCGTCGGTCAGGAGCACTACGACATCGCGCGGAACGTGCAGCAGACGCTGCAGCGCTACGCGGACCTCAAGGACATCATCGCCATCCTCGGCGTCGAGGAGCTCTCGGACGAGGACAAGCTGGTGGTCTCCAGAGCGCGGCGGATGCAGCGCTTCCTCGCGCAGCCCTTCTTCGTCGCGGAAGCGTTCACCGGCACGCCGGGGCTCTTCGTCCCGCGCGAGGAGACGGTGCGCTCCTTCGCCGAGATCCTCGAGGGCAAGCACGACGACCTGCCCGAGCAGGCGTTCTACATGGTCGGCACCATCGAGGATGCCCGGAAGCGCGGTGAGGAAATGGCCGCCAAGGCCAAGGGCTAGACCCGCCAGCAACCCCAAGGAGCTCCCATGGCCTCCGATCTGACCCTGCGGGTGATCACCCCCGAGAAGGTCCTCCTCGACACCACCGCGACCGCCGTGAAGGTCCCCGCGACCGACGGCCTGATGGGGATCCTGCCCCGGCACGCGGCGATGGTCGCCGCGCTCGACGCCGGCGTGCTCACCTACAAGGAGGGTGGTCAGGACGTCGAGCTCTTCGTGTCCGGAGGTTTCGCCGAGGTGCGCCAGAACACGGTGCGGATCCTCGCCACCGTGGGCGAGCGCCCCGAGGACATCGACCTCGAGCGGGCCCAGGCCGCCGAGGAGCGCGCCCGGACCCGACTCGCCCCCGACAAGCGCGCGGCGGAGGACACCCTCGACATCGCCCGCGCCAACGCCGCCCTGCGCCGGGCGATGTTCCGCCTGCGGGTCGGGAAGCACTCCCGCCGATAAGGGCCCGTTCGAATAGAAACGGGAGGGCCGGAAGGTGCGCGGCGTCCGCTGCGTTGCTTCCGGCCCTCCCGTTGTGGAGGATGACGGCCCGATTCCACACTTCCACTCCCGCGGCCGCCTTTGCGGTCCCCGACCGCTCCAGGATTCCATGACCGTGACTCCCTCGACCGAATCGTCCACCGAATGGCGCCGCACCCACACCTGCGGCGAGCTCCGTCCCGCCCAGATCGGGGAGAAGGTCCGCCTCAACGGCTGGGTCGACAGCCGGCGCGACCACGGGGGGATCTACTTCCTCGACGTGCGCGACCGCTACGGGATCACCCAGGTGGTGATCGACGAGAAGGTCACCGGTGAGATCAAGCTCAGCCCCGAGGACGTCATCGCCGTCCACGGCGAGGTCGCCGCGCGCGGCGAGGCGAACGTCAACGAGACGCTGCCCACCGGGGAGATCGACGTCGTCGCCGATCGCATCGAGGTGCTCTCCTCCTCGCGCGTGCCTCCCTTCGAGATCCTGGACAACCTCGACACGGCGATCGAGACGCGACTGCGCTACCGCTACGTCGACCTGCGGCGCAATCCGATGCAGAGGAACATCGCGCACCGCTCGCGCTTCATCAACGCGATGCGCCGGGCACTGGAGGAGGACGGCTTCCTCGAGATCGAGACGCCAATCCTCTCCCGCGCGACGCCCGAGGGCGCGCGCGACTACCTCGTGCCCAGCCGCGTCAATCCGGGCAAGTTCTACGCGCTACCGCAGTCCCCGCAGCTCTTCAAGCAGATCCTGATGGTCTCGGGCTTCGACCGCTACTTCCAGGTGGCGCGCTGCTTCCGCGACGAGGACCTGCGCGCCGACCGCCAGCCGGAGTTCACCCAGCTCGACATGGAGATGAGCTTCGTCGAAGAGGAGGACATCTTCGCCACCCTCGAGCGGGCGATCGCGAAGACCTTCGCCGATTCCATGGATATCGAGCTTCCGCTGCCCTTCCCCCGGATGACGTGGGCGGAGGCGATGGAGCGCTTTGGCGTCGACAAGCCCGACACCCGCTTCGGCATGGAGCTCGTCGCCGCCGACGGGTGGGCGAAGGACTGCGAGTTCAAGGTCTTCTCCGGCACCGTCGAGCGCGGCGGCCGCGTGATGGGACTCCGCGTCGAGGGCGGTCGCGAGAAGATCAGTCGCGGCCAGCTGAAGACGCTGGAGAAGCGTGCCAAGGAGTTCGGCGCCAAGGGACTCGCCTGGTGGAAACCCGGAGAGAGCGGTGGCGCGGCCGGCCCGCTGGTGCGCTTCACCGAAGGCGCCGCCGGGGAGTCCCTGTGCGAGTTGATGGGCGGCGGGGCAGAGGACCTCTTCCTCTTCTGTGCCGACGAGCGCGACACGACCTGGCGCGTCCTCGGCGAGCTGCGGCTGCAGCTGGGCCGCCAGCTGGAGCTGATCCCCCAGGGCCCCTGGGACTTCCTGTGGGTGACCAGCTTTCCGATGTTCGAGCCCGACCCCGAGACGGGGAGATGGAGCTCCTCGCACCACCCCTTCACCGCACCCGTGGACTGGACGATGTCGGGGGACCCAGGTGACCTCACGAGCCGCGCCTACGATCTGGTCCTGAATGGCTGGGAGCTCGGCTCCGGGTCGGTCAGGATCCACCGCGGCGACGTCCAGCAGCGGGTCTTCGACCTCCTGGGGATCGGTCCGGAGGAGCAGCAGCAGAAGTTCGGCTTCTTCCTGGAGGCCCTCTCCTACGGCGCCCCGCCCCACGGCGGCTTCGCCATCGGCCTGGACCGGCTGGTGGCCCTGACCCTGGGCCTGGACAACATCCGCGACGTCATCCCCTTCCCCAAGACCACCTCGGCCAGCGACCTGATGTGCGCGGCGCCCAGCCCGGTGCCCGGCGACCAGCTGGACGAGGTCCACATCCAGCTGCGGAAGGGCGAGGACGGCCCGGCCCGGTCGTGAATGTTCCGGGCTAGAAATCATCGAAACCGGCTCGGGTGGCGCCGGAAGGCCGCCGACCCTATGCTAGTACCCTGAGTCACTCAAGTGGCGGGGCCGGCCCGCTCCGCCCATACCAACCACCCTGTACAAGGAGTTCTGTGAGGGCACAAGACTACCGTCGAAATCGACAGATCCGCGTCCCCGAGGTTCGCCTCATCAACGAGAAAGGAGACCAGGTAGGAATCGTTTCCACCCGTGAGGCCCAGCGAATGGCCGATGATGCCCAGCTGGACCTGGTCGAGGTCTCGCCCACGGCGCGACCGCCCGTCTGCAAGATCCTGGACTTCGGGAAGTTCAAGTACGAGACCCGCAAGCGCGAGCGGCAGAGCGGCGGGCGCAAGACCAGCTCGCAGCTCAAGGAACTGAGGGTACGGCCGGCGATCGACCAGCACGACCTCAGCTACCGCCTGGAGCAGGGGAAGAAGTTCCTGAAGGCGGGCCACAAGGTCCAGGTCGTCTGCATCTTCCGCGGGCGGCAGATGCGCCACCCCGAGCACGGCTACAACGTGATGAACTCGGTGATCGAGCAGCTGAAGGACGTCGCCAAGGTCGAGGCGCAGGCCCGGATGATGGGGCGGCGGATGACGATGCTGCTCAGCCCGCTGCCGACCAAGCCCGGGGCCAAGGCGCCTGGGGGCAAGGGCGGCGGCGGCTCCAAGAAGGGAGCGGCGAAGGAAAAAGCGGAGGCGAAGCCGGCGGATCCCCCGCCGCCCAAGCCCGCCTCCCAGTCCGAGAGCGCCCCCCCGGCGGAGCCCGCCCGCGGCGAGGGGGGATCTCAGGCACAGCAGGGATAGGGGCGAATCGGCGCGAATCGGGGGCCTCGCCCGGCCCCTTTCCGCCTCCGGGACGGGCCGGGACCCGCCCCGGGGGCGGAAAGAGCCCGGATGAAAGCGATCCAGGGCTTGCCAAGTCGGCCCACATCCGTACCCTGTTGCGCTCCAAGTCCGGGACTTCCTGGGGGAGGTCCCGGCTCCCGCGAGCGGCGCGGCATGCCAGCGAGCGGGGAGTCTCCAGTCGAGAGGAAGAACGATGCCGAAGATGAAATCCAAGGGAGCGGTCAAGAAGCGCTTCCGCGTCTCCAAGAACGGCAAGGTGTCGTCGAACCGACCCAGCCGGGGCCACATGCATGCGTCCAAGGACGCGGCGGCCCGTCGCAACCTCAACACGCGACTCATCCTGCCCCCCTCGTGGGGCCGTCTCATGAAGCGGATGATGGGGGCCTAGCAGAATGGTACGCGTAACCTACGGCGCCCCGCGCCGCCAGAAGAAGGCCCGCTACTTCAAGGCCGCCCGCGGCTTCCGCGGAGGTCGCTCCAAGCTGTGGCGCACCGTCCGCGAGGCGATGATTCGCTCGTGGTCCTTCTCCTTCCGCGACCGCAAGCAGCGCAAGCGCCAGTTCCGTCGCCTGTGGATCGTGCGCATCAACGCCGCCGCGCGGATGCGTGGGATCAACTACTCGCGCTTCATGGCCGGGTTGAAGCAGGCCGGAATCACGCTCAACCGCAAGCAACTCTCCGAGCTGGCCATCCACGACGCGGCGGCCTTCGACGCCCTGGTGGAAGAGGCCAAGGGCGCCCAGGTCGCCTGAGCCCTCGGGCGGGGCCCGGAGGATTCACGCGGAGAGGACGCGGAGAGCAGAACCAGAACCAGAGATTTAACCACAGAGGACACAG
>CAZCAC010000177.1:0-14805 GCA_964496575.1 uncultured Planctomycetaceae bacterium
CGCGCCGGTGATGAACGCAGTCGTCGTAGGGACAGTACTCGGGCTCGAAGGCCATAGCCGAACCTCCTCTTTGACCTCGGTTGGGCGGGGGTCGATCCCGCGACAGGTCAATGACGGTCGGCTGAGGCGTTGGTCACGGATTCTGACGGAATGCGAGGCCAATCAAGGGGGCCAGTGCCGGCTACTGATTCTCGAGCACCGCGCTGCGGAAGGGCATCGTCGCCGGGTCCCCGGGAGGGAGCCCGGGAAGGGACAACGGATCGCTCTCCAGCGGGACCAGGTGCAGCTCGAGGCCCGCCCGATCCTCCGTCACCACGCCGGCGAGGCGCCGGCCGAAACAGTCGTCGATGGCGCGGCTGGGATTGCGGCGGGAGACGCGGTAGCCGGGGGCGTAGACGCTGAGCCAGAGCGGCTCGGCGGGGAGCCCCTCGAGCAGGAAGCGACCGTCCTCGGCGATCGGGAAGGGTCGCGCGTCCCAGGCGTTGCGGCGCATCACCAGGATCTGGGAGCCCGGCACGGGAACGCCACTCTCGCCGACGAGCACGAGGCCAGAGAGTTGGTGCCCCCGCTTCGGCAGGAGGAAGCCGACCTGGACCCGGTCGCCGCCGTACTCGATCTCGAGGCGCTTCGCCGGAATGACCGCTTCATCTTCGGACTCGCCCATCGCGCCGTAGAGGTGATAGATCTCGCCCTGGGCCACGTTCTCGAAGCGGAAGCGGCCCTCTTCGTCGGTGGTGGTCGTGTACTCGCCATGAAAGCGGTGAGGAGCGCGCTCGACCTGGACCAGGCCGATCCGTATCCCGTCCACGGGGCGGAGCGGATCGAGGACCGCCCCGCTCACCGAGGCGCCCGCCTCGAGGTGGATCTCGTGGGGTCCCTCGGCGTGGAGCAGGTGGCGAATGGTGCGCGCGGCGCCCGCGGCGCGGACGCGGACCCAGAGATCGAGCGAATCCTCGTCGGTGGTGAGCAGGAACGCGCCCTTCTCGTCGGCCACCGCCATGTAGTCCGCGCGCCGCTTCATCCAGAGCCGGCCCTCGGGTGTGTCGACGCCGACGCAGCGCACGGTCGCACCCACCCCGGGAGTGCCGTCGGGGAGCAGGACGCGACCGCGGTGGACGCGTTCGGGGGCGAGCCGCTCCTCGTCGAGAGCGGCGAGCACGACGGGCTCGCTCGAAGCGAGCGCCTCGCGGTCGGCCAGGACGGGGCGATACCCCGTCTTCCCGATCACCGCGAAGTGGTGGAACGCGGCATCGAGCCCGGTGAAGGAGAACCGCCCATCCTCTCCGGACGTGGCGCGTCGGCCACGGTCCGCCTGACAGGTGGGGCAGTAGTAGCCGGCGCTCTCCGGAGGAAAACTCACCAGGTAGGCGCAGCTGGTGCCCAGTCCCACCCGGTGGTTCACCGGACAGGCGAAGACCCACGCTCCGGGAACCGGGGCACCCGCCTCGTCGCGCACGAGGCCGGCGAGTCGGGAGTGATCCTGCTCGGTGGGTTCAGATACGAACAGGCCGCAGGTGAAGAAACACAGGAGTAGCAGGACCGAGTGCATGAGCTTCCTTCGCCAGGAGATCGCCGGGAGTGTCCGGATACGGACGGCGGTCGGGGGTGATGGCGGGCACCTTGTAATAAACGAACGCCCGATTCACACTGCCGACTCCCACCCGGCTCGCGGAAACCCCCGCTCGATCGAGGAAAGGATGCCGATTCACCGCTCATCTCGCCATGGATCCGCCCTTCGGCGCGCGCGGCTTCTCGCCCGACAGGTCGGGCTCGTGCTCCTCTGCGGTCTCGCCGCTTGCAGCACCGAGGAAACTGCCCGGCACGAGCTGCCCGACGGATTGCTGGCCGATCTCGCGCGTCCTCACCAGGGGCGGAGTCGGCGCGCGAGCTCCGCGCACCGCCTCGAGCCCGGCGGCGAGTACGATCCCGACAGCAACTGGGACAACAAGAACGTGCCGCCGAGCGAGGCGAAAGTGTTGCTCGACGCGGAGGGCCCGGGCGTGATCACGCACATCTGGATGACTTTCCTCGGGCCGGAACCGCAGGGCTGGGCGAAGGAGGGATCCGCGAATCACCAGGAGATGCTGCTGCGCATCTACTACGACGGAGCCGAGCGCCCGGGAGTCGAGGCGCCGGTGGGGGATTTCTTCGCCAACCCATTCGGGAAGCGGCGCGAGGTGATCTCGGTGCCGGTGGTGGTGGAGGACGCCGATTCCTACAACTGCTTCTGGCACATGCCCTTCCGCGAGTCGATCCGCATCGAGGTGCTGAACGAGAGCGATAAGAACATCAGCCTGCTCTACTACAACGTCGACTGGATCGCGCTCGACGAGCTGCCTGAAGATACGCCGTACTTCCACGCGCAGTACCGGCAGGAGTATCCGGTCGAGCAAGGTAGTGACTACCTGATCCTGGATACGAAGGGCAAGGGGCACTACGTCGGCACGGTGCTCGCCGTTCGTACTCGGAGTCCATCCTGGTTCGGTGAAGGAGACGAGAAGATCTACATCGACGGCGAAGAAACGGCTTCGATCTGGGGCACGGGCACCGAGGACTACTTCCTGTCCGCCTGGGGATTGAAGACCACCAGCACGCCGTACTTCGGCACGCCGAACTTCGACCAGTGGGGGATCGTCGGCGGGCACACCGGCGCGTACCGCTGGCACATCACCGACCCGATCGTCTTCAAGGAGTCGATTCGCGTGACGATCGAGCACTACGGCTGGATATCGCCGGACGAGAATCCGGACTACGAGACGAACAGCTGGAACGAGCGGCAGGACGATTACTCGAGTGTCGCCTTCTGGTATCAGATCGGGACGCCGACCTTCGAGGCGCGGGCGCCGCACGCGAGGGAGCGGGCCTTGCCGGATCTCGATACCTCGTTCCCGGCGGTGCGGGGGATGAGCGACGAACGTTGCGGAACGGGAGCGCACCAGGTGCAGCAGCTGTTCGGCTACCCCGAGGGACAGGTACTCTACCGCCCGGAGTCGGAGGAGGACGCCTGGCTGGAGATCCCGTTCGAGGTCGAGAAGAAGGAGCCGCTGCGGCTGCTCGTCAACGCGACGCGCTCGTACGACTTCGGGAAGTACCGCCCCACGCTCGACGGTGTGGAACTCGGCGGCGTGCTCGACTTCTACAGCGAGGAGACCGAGAACTGGGAGTTCCACCTCCTCGACTTCTGGCCCGAGCCGGGGGAGTACACCCTGCGCCTCGAGTGCGTGGGCAAGAACCCCCGCTCCACCAGGCACTGGCTCGGTGTCGAGTCGGTGAAGCTCCGCGAACGACGCCCGCGCGTCGCGGAGTGGGCGCACGAGGCGGAGAAGGACTGGCGCGAGGAGCCGGTCCTATACCGCTGAAACCGAACGCGACGAGAAGGAATCGAGATGGCCAAGGTACTGGGAATCGGCGGGATCTTCTTCAAGTCCGAGGATCCGGCGAAGCTCGCCGCGTGGTACGCGAAGTGGCTGGGGGTGCCCGTCGAGGCGGAGTGGCCCGGCGCGGCGCTGAAGCCGGCGGGGATGCCCGAAGGCAGCTACACGGTGTGGTCGCCCTTCGCGAAGGACACCACCTACTTCGCGCCCTCGGAGCAGGCCTACATGATCAACCTCGTCGTCGACGATGTCGACGAGGCGCTCGCGCAGGTGGTCGAAGGAGGCGCGGAGCTCGCCGGCGAGCCGGAGAGCAATGACTACGGGAGGTTCGGATGGTTCGTCGATCCGGAGGGGAACAAGGTAGAGCTGTGGAAGCCGAAGTGACCGCCAGTCGGAGTCTCGGATACAGGAGGCTCTCGATTCTCGCCGCGGCCTTGCTGATGGCTGCCCCGCTCCAGGGCCGACCGCAAGAGGTGGCGGCGCCGGCCCCGGTGATCTCCGAGCGCACGCCGTCGCGCGCCTACTACTTCGACTGGATCAACAGCCAGTACGAGGGCAGCACCGAGGCGCACTCCCTGACGAACCTCGAGTTCTTCAGGTGGATGCACGAGACGCACGGGATAGAGCTCGACATCTACCTGCTCGACGTCGGCAACATCGACGACGGCCCGTACACGGCGGGGGTGGGGCGGCTGATTCCCGATCACTACGGCAGCCTCGAGTCGGAGTCCTTCCGCGAGCAGTTTCCCCGCGGGTTCGGACCGCTGCGCGACAAGGCGGCGGAGTTCGGCTGTCGCCTGGGCATCTGGCTCGGTCCCGACGGCTTCGGGGACACGCCCGAGGAGGAGCAGGCGCGGATCGACATGCTGGTCACGCTGTGCCGCGACTACGACTTCGGCATGTTCAAGTTCGACGCGGTCGCCGGTCAGCTGCGGCCGGAGAAGCAGGGCGCCTTTGCGCGGGCGATCCGGGCGTGCTGGGAGTACAGCACCGATCTGCTCGTGCTCACGAGCGCGTGAAGCTCGGCGAGGCGGAGCCGTACGCGAGCACCTCGCTGTGGGAGGGGATCGAGACCTACATCGACGTCTTCAGCTGGAATCGGGGGACCGCGCCGCACCACCGCGCCGGGGCGCTGGAGCGGCCGAACACGCCCGGGCTAAAACGACTGATCGAGGACCACGGCGTGTGCCTCTCCTCGTGTCTCGACTACTGGGAGGACGAGCTGGTCCTGCAGACCTTCAGTCGCGGCACGGTGCTGGCGCCGGAGATCTACGGGAGCCCATGGTTCCTCCGCGACGACGAGCTGCCGAAGCTCGCACGCCTCTGCAACCTGTACCGGACGTATGGCGAGATCCTGGTCGACGCGATCGAGTTGCCGGAAGAGCAGTACGGGCCGCACGCGATCTCGCGGGGGAGCGAGAACACGCGCTTCCTCGTGCTCCGCAATCTCAGCTGGGAACCGCGAACCTTCAAGGTCCGTCTCGACGAGACGATCGGTCTGAAGAGCGCGGGCTCGAGGGGAACCGTGCTCACCGCGAAGGGGATGGTCGAGCTCCGTCGCTTTCATCCCTCCGAGCAGTTGCGTGGACCGTTTCCTTTCGGAGCGATCGTCGAGGTCACCGTCGACCCGTTCCGGGTCTGCCTGCTCGGCGTCTCGACCTCACCGATCGAGGAGGTCGGAGTCTTCGGCTGCCAGTACGAGGTCGTTCGAGACGTCCCGGGCAAACCAACCGTGATCCGGTTGATGGGGCCTCCCGGGGAATCTCGGAAGTTGCTGATCGGGCGCAGAGCCGAGCGGATGACGCTCGATGGTGAAGAGCTCACGGGGGTCCGCCCCGGAGGGGCCATCGATGTCGAGTTCGCCGGCGAGGCACTGCAGCAACCGTGGCACCGCTCGATCGGGACGCTGACTCCGTGCGATGTCCCGTTCGACGCCGAGGCCCTCTACGAGGCGACCTGCTTCGCCGCGGACAACGACGCCCTCGAGATCCGCTCCCTGGAGCGATCCGGGCCCTCGGAGATCCCGCAGGTCGCCGCCGCGCGGAAGGCCTTCCTCGGGCAGCCGATGTTCGTGAACCGCGGCATCTGGCACCGGAACCTCTTCGACGGCGACCTCGACACCTTCTTCCGCGCGCGCCGCGGCGGGGGAGCCCTGCGCATCGACTTCGGCGAGGTGGTCGAGATCGACCGCCTGGTGTTGCGGACGATGGACCGCGGGGAGCACGACATCAATCCCGACCTGAATCGCTTCGCGCAGGAGGTCGTGGCGGAGTATTCGGTCGATCGCTTCACCTGGTGGCCGCTCGAGGTGCCGACGGGCAAGGGGACGATCGCGGAGATCCGTCTTCCCGCGCCGAGGCACGCACGCTACTTCCGGATCGACGGCGCGCCGCGGCGAATCGCCGAGGTGGGGGCCCGACTCGGCCGGGCGAAGATCGACCGGGCGAAGTGGCGCGCTTCCATCCTGTTCCCGCCGTTCTCGGCGAAGAAGGTCGTGCGGGCCTGGAGGCACACCTTCACTCTGGACGAGATCGCGCCGGGGAGTTTCCTCGCCCTCGCGGTCGAGGGGAAGCACGGCAACGAAGGTGTTACCGCCGCGTTGCGCATCGACGGCAAGCCGGTGGGTGCGCCAGACCGGGCGGTCTCATACCCCAGCAACACCTGGGAGTACTGGAACGTCGAGGTGGAGGAGGGCTACACGTTCTTCTTCCCGCTCACCGCCGAGGTGGTGGGGAAGGAGATCGACGCCGTGCTGCTCGGCTTCGAGGGGGGAGGTACGGAGCTGGAGCCGCGGCTATGGCTCACCGCCCATCCCGAGCCGCTGGTGAGCCGGGAGCTGGTGCTCCACGGCGCGCGCTAGTGCTCCGAAGAAACAGCGCTATACGCCTCGATAACATCACGGCAGCACTACGATTCGGACGACCAGAGTTTAACCACAGAGGACACAGAGGACACAGAGAGCAGAAGAAGAGCCAGAAGCAGAATAGGATCAAGATAGGTATCAGAAGAAGAACCGGATTCGCCGGTTCTTCTTCTGATACCTATCTTCTTCTGCTTCTGGCTCTTCTTCTGCTCTCTGTGTCCTCTGTGGTTAAACTCTGGTCGTCCGAATCGTTCTGCTGTCGTACTGCTGTCGGCGCGATCAGCGCCCGTACTCTCTCTCTCAGCTCGGCTGCCGGCACACCCACGCCGGCATCTTCGACAGGTGCTCGGTCGCAGCAACCTCGGCGTCCTCCCTGGACATCTTCTGCATCCCCATGAAGTACCCGATCACCGTTCCCTCATAGACCTCGTCATAGGACTTCAACTTCCCGGCGTCGTCGGTGCAATACTGGCAGTACATCTGCCCCGGCTGCGCCTCCGCCAGCGGCATGCCGCACGACTGGCAGCTCTTCATCTGGATCGGCTGGTAGAAGACCAGACAGTAGCCCTCGATGTCGTTCACCGCGAAGTTGCGCAGGCCGTAGAACTCGTCCTTCGGCTCCATGGCGATCTTCGCCCCGCGCCCCCTGACCTCCTCGCAGTACCTGTCGACGTCGCTGACGTGCAGGTACAGGAACACGCCGCCACCCGGCGCCTTCTTCCACGCCTCGGTGTTCTTGCTGTGGAACTCTCCGACTCCGCAGTCGGGCTCGCAATCGCCGCTGCTCCCCAGCATCACCACCTGGCCATTCAGCGACAGACTGGCCCACATCGGGTTCGCCTCGTCCGGCCACGCTCCATCGAGCTGGAAGCCGAGCACGTCGCGGTAGAAGGCCAGTGCCGCGGCGGTGTCCACACAGGTGAGGTGGACGGAGTTGGGGTACTTGTTCGCGCCATCACTCATCGGGTTTCTCCTGGTAGATCCCGCCATGACTCGGGCCCGAGATTCTCGACCGGCGCCTCGTCGCGCGCAACCGCGTGACGGAAACCTGATCAGTGGACCGGGTGATCCGCTGTGCTGGCGCCCCTCCGACGGGGTTGGCGCCTCTCTGAATGGCACGCTCAGGACCCGAAGCAGAAGACGCGGTACTCGAAGTCGGTGAAAGCGCCGCGCCCGCCGTCGCGCTTCACCACCAGCTTCACGGCCAGCTCGCCCTTTCCGCGGGTGAATCGCCCGTGGATGTCGAAGTCGGAGTCGAACCAGCGCAGCGTCTCGTTGTGATCGGCGTGGTACCAGGTGCCGACGAGCTCGTCGTCGAGCCACACCTCGGCGGTCTGTCGCGGGCTCCCCTGGTCGAGGCGGCGACGCAGGCGCACTCCACGGTTCTCCGGGTCGATTGCGACGGTGAAGGTGATCTCGCCCGCTTCATGGACTCGCCCCCCGCCGGTGCGCTCGACGAGGTGGTTGCGTCCCTCGCCACGCGCGACGATTCGCCCGGTGAGTGTTCCCGCACTCGAGGTGTACTCGTGCCGCGCCTCGCTCGAGTCATTGCCGACGTCGATCAAGTCGGTTTCGAAGAGCGCCGGTCGCTTACGCAGGTAGCAGAACGACAGGCTCCCGTAGCTGGAGCGAATGGTGTTGTACCCGCCGTGCTGGATGAACGCGTCCAGGTGCGAGTAGAAGGGGATCGGCGCCTCGAGGTGGTAGCGCGCATAGCAGGCGCGGATCCCGTAGGAGCCCATGAAATCGCCCGCCTCCTCCTGGATGTCGCCGACGCAGCAGGCAAAGGGAGAGTTGAACTCGCGATTGGGCCAGAAGCAGCCGAGGTAGTAGTCCTCGGTGCCGGTCCCGTTGATCTGAGGCGAGATCGCGCCGTCGATGGCGAAGTGCTCGTCTCCCTCGCAGTAGTGCTCGCCGAGCATCGTCTGCACGGTGCCGACGTACCAGCCGGTGCCCGGGCTCTCCTGGAGCAGCCAGTCGCGGCCGTAGGGGGTCCAGCCTTCATTGAAGAAGGTGGTGAAGTAGGCGATGCGGTCCTCGGGGAGCGAGACCGCTCTGCTCGAAACGACCGCATCCATCGGGCCGACGGCGCGGTCCGAGCGGTTCACCAGCACCACCCGTACGCTGCGGGCGTGAGGCATCGGAAACTCGTTGATGAGACGAACGCGACCATTCTCGAGCAGATCGACACGCAACGGCAACGAGTGCATCTCGGTCGGCTTCACCGCGCAGCCGAAGAAGTACCCCAGCGGCGCCTCGACATCCCATCTGTCGTGGTCGTCGAAGACGATCCGGATCCACGTCTCGCGGAGGAGCTCGTCGCTGGGCTTCGCCTCGATGTGGATCCTGCGGACGTACCCCGGGCCCCCTTCGCCGATGCAAGTCTCCGCTCCGGGTTCGATCATCCACCCCTCCGCATCCGGATCGACGAGCAAGGGGTATTCGTAGAGTGGTGTTCCGTCGAAGGCCTGAAGCAGGGGCTCGCGATCCTCCTCGCCCGTGAAGGTATTCACCTCGCTCCCGTGCGGATAGCTCTCCCAGATCACGTGGTAGAAGTGCAGCTCGCCGCTGACCGCGATCTTCAGTCCCTTCGCGAAGGGAATCGGAACGAAGCAGTTCCCCGCGAAGGGGCGCTCGCCCCAGTAGCCGCGGCGGTCGTACGAGACCAGGGGTGCCGGGAAGAGCTCGTGCTCCCCCTTGAAGAATCCGATCTTCGGGATCGAGTAGCGCGCTTCCTCCTCGCCGTCGAAGTAGAAGTGCAGCACGGCGTCGTCGCGGATATCGGTGCTCCAGATGCTGCGGATGCAGCCGGGCCCCTCGACGTCGAAGATCACCGCGTGGTCCTTCTCGTCGCGGTAGAGGTGCCACCCGTCGTCGTTGTTGTGTCCCGTGCGGTTGTGGCTGGAGAACTGGTGCACGGTTCGGCCGTGCGGCACCGCGCAGAGCTCCTCGAGGGTGACGGGGGCCTGCGCCGTGGCAGAAGGCGAAAGCAGCGCACCGAGTGCCAGCGCGGTCGTCGCGATCTTCATGTCAACCTCGTCCTCCCAGCGCCGCGGAGATCCGCTCGGCCGCGGCGATCACCGCGCGCGACACCGGCTTGATGCGCCGCCTGGTGAAGCTCGCCGTGCTGGCCGTGATCCCGATCGCGGCGATCACGTCGCCGCGGGAGTCGCGGATCGGAGCCGCCAGGCAGCGAACGCCGGGGCTGTACTCCTCCTCGTCGATCGCGAAGCCGAGCTCGCGCACCCGGCGGGTCTCCGCCTCGAGCAGCTCGATGGTGGTCAGTGTTCCGGGAGTGCGCGATTCGAGGACCGGGGCATCCCCGAGCAGCTCCCTGACGTTCTCGAACTGGAACGCGAGCAGCACCTTGCCGGTCGCCGAGCAGTGGATGTCCGTCAGGGTCCCCGGCCTCGAGGCGACGCGCACCGGGTGCGGGCTGTCGCACACCTCGAGGAGCAGCGCCTTGTTCTCGGAGCGAACCGCGAGGTGAGCGGTCTCCTCCGTCTCCCGCGACAGGTCCTGCAGCACGGGGACCGCCGCCCCGCGCACGTCGACCCCGTCGAGCGCGCGCACGCCGAGGCGGATCAGGCTGGCGCCGAGGAAGTACTCCCGCCCCTTCTGATCGACCATCCCCTCGCTGTGCAGCGTGGTGAGGATGCGCAGCGCCGTGGTCCGGGGGATCCCCAGCCGGCGGTTGATCTCCGCCAGGGTCATCCCCGTCTCCTCGTCGGTGAGCAGCTTCAACACCCGGCAGGCGTTCCTCAGGCTCGGGATGATGTACTTCTCCATCGATCTCGCTCTGGCAGTGGCTGGGGCCGCCCGGCGTTCCGGGCGCGATTCTGGCTTGACGGGAGAGGGTAGCATCCATATCTTGTCGATGTCGTTCAAATACGGACAAACCTCGAGTCCCTCGCGCGGCGGTCCTCCGCCGCCCCGCACCCGCCCGTTACCGGAGGTTCCCCGATGGCCCGAATCCTTCGCGCGTGCTTCGTCTGTTCGCTGCCCCTCGTGCTCGGCTGTCGAGGGGAAGTCGCGGTACCGACCGTCGAGGTGACCAATCCCCTCGACGTCGCCCGGGGCGTCGAGACGGTCGAGCTGCCCTGGGCCGAAGTGATGAGGGCGCTGAGCCTGCCCGAAGACCTCGAGTTGCTCCCGGAGATCGAGCTGGTCCTGTTCGACCGGGAGAGCGGTCAGCAGGTGACGACCCAGAAGTCCGACCTCGACGGCGATGGAAAGCCCGAGGCGCTGCTGTTCCAGGTGTCGCCGGGTCCCGGCGAGAAGCTCCGCTACATCCTGACCGTCGCCTCGGAGGGAGGAGTCCCCGAACCGGAGCGCCGCACCTTCGGCCGTTTCGTCCCCGAGCGCTCCGACGACTTCGCCTGGGAGAACGACCTCGTCGCCTTTCGCATGTACGGGCCGGCGCTGGCCGCCGACGCGGTGAACAGCGGCGTCGACTGCTGGCTGAAGCGCGTGACCTACCCGATCATCGACAAGTGGTACGAGGAGAACGCTTCGGGCCAGAGCTACCACGAGGACCGCGGCGAGGGCTACGACCCCTACCACGTCGGCGCCTCGCGCGGCTGCGGGGGGCTGGCGATCTGGCACGAGGGGCAGCTCGCCCCCTCGAACGTGTTTGCCACGTGGAAGGTGCTCGAGAACGGTCCGATCCGCACCACCTTCGAGCTCACCTACGAGCCGTGGATGATCGGTGGGAAGAAGATCGAGGAGCGGAAGCGCATCTCGATCGACCTCGGCTCGCGTCTCAGCCGCTTTCAGAGCAGCATCCTCGTGGACGGCGAGACCGCACCGCTCACCGTCGCCATCGGGCTCACCACCCACGACGGCGTCGCCGACGCCATCTACCGGATGAAGGACCGCTGGCTCCGCTGCTGGGAAGAGATCGACGGCTCGGGCCTCGGTACCGGTGTCGTACTCGGTGTGGAACCCAAGGGGCCCGTGGAGATCGACGAGGTGCAGCCCGACACGGACCACCTCGTGTGGATCGCACCGCTCGGCGCGGACGGGACGATCACCTGGTACGCCGGCTACGGCTGGGAGCGCGCCGGGGAGATCACCACCGTCGAAGATTGGGAACGATACCTGAGCGACTTCGCGGCCGCCCTGCGATCACCGCTGGTGGCCGAGGTGGTGGAGGATTACAAGGGCCTTCGGACGAGGACGAGATGAACACCCGCTACGCGACCGACCGTGTCCGCTACCGGACGATGACCACCGAGGAGCTGCGCCGGTCGTTCCTCATCGAGAACCTGTTTCGAGCCGGGGAGCTGGCCCTCACCTACTTCGAGACCGAGCGGGCCGTCGTCGGCTCGGCGGTGCCCACGGCCAGCGAGTTGATCCTCGAGGCGGGGCGCGAGCTCGCCGCCGAGTACTTCTGTCAGCGGCGCGAGCTGGGCGTCCTCAACATCGGCGGGCGCGGCATGGTCAGCGTCGACGGCGAGGTCCACACTCTCGAACGGCTCGACTGCCTGTACGTGGGGCGCGGGACCCGCCGCGTGACCTTCGCCAGCGAGAACCCCGAGAGGCCGGCGAAGCTGTACCTGCTCTCCTACCCCGCGCACAACGAGTACCCCACCGCGGTGGTGCGCGCCGGCGAGACGGAGCCGGTCGAGCTCGGCAGCGCGCGAGAGGCCAACCGGCGGACGATCCACAAGTGCATTCACGCGGGCGGGATCCAGAGCTGCCAGCTGGTGATGGGCTACACCGCGCTCGAGGAAGGCAGCGTCTGGAACACCATGGCGCCGCACACCCACGCGCGGCGCACCGAGGTCTACATGTACTTCGACCTCGACGACGGGATGCTGGTGCACCTCCTGGGCGAGCCCGACCAGACCCGCCACCTCGTCGTGCGCGACGGGGAAGCGGTGATGTCGCCGATGTGGTCGATTCACAGTGGCGTCGCGACGCACGCCTACACCTTCTGCTGGGGGATGGGCGGCGAGAACCAGGAGTTCACCGACATGGACGACGTCTCCATCGGAGACCTGCGCTGACCGGAGGGAGCCATGCGCCATTCGACGATCCTCGCCACGGCGATCGCGGCCGCCACGCTGGTGCTCCTCGCCGCCTGCGGAGGCGGGGCGGAGGGGAAGCAGGTGGTCAAGGTCGCGTGGGTGTTGCCCGCGGATCACCCCACCTCGAAGGCGCTGGAGCTCTTCGAGGCGCGCGCCGAGGAGCTCTCCGGTGGCACGGTCGACGTGCGCCTCTTCCCGAACGGCGTGCTGGGCAACGCCACCGAGAGCGCGGAGAGTCTCCGCGCCGGCAATCTCGAGCTGGCGGTGCTCTCCGCCGCGCCGCTCTCGCAGTTCGCCACCGAGATGAACGTGTTGACCATGCCGTTCCTCTTCCGCGATCCGGCGCACCAGCACGCCGTGGTCGACAGCGAGCTCGGCACGAAGCTGGGCGCATCGCTCGGGCCGGCGGGGATGCGGTGTCTCGGGTACTTCGACGCCGGTTCGCGGAACATGATGACGGTGGAGGGGCCGGTGGAGAAGCCGGCGGACCTCCCCGGCAAGCGCATCCGGGTGATGTCCTCCAACCTGATGGTCGACACCCTGGGCGCGATGGGCGCGTCGGCGCAGCCGATGGGGCAGGGTGAGGTCTACAGCGCGCTGCAGACCGGGGTGCTCGACGGCTGGGAGAACAACCCGCCGACCGCGCTGACCTTCAAGATGTACGAGACCGGCTGCACGCACTTCGCCTGGACGCGGCACCTCGCCGTGCCCGATCTCGTCGTCGCCGGAAAGGCCTTCTGGGAAGGCCTCGACCCGGGCGCGCGCGCGGCGATCGAACAGGCCGTCGCCGAGACCGTGGGGAAGCAGCGCGAGCTGTGGCGTGAAGGAGAGGAGCAGGCCGTCGAGGCGTTGAAGACCGCCGGCATGACCTTCAGCGAGGTCGACCGCGAGGCGTTCGCCGCGCGGGTCGAACCGCTCTACGAGGAGTACTACAGGAAGTACGGCGAGGCCTTCGAGGGCCTCTGCCGAGAGATCCGCTCGATGAGATGATCCGTCGCGCCTTCGACAACCTCGAGGAGATCCTCGGCTCCGCCCTGCTCCTCGCGGTCTGTCTGGTCGCGCTGCTGCGAGTTCTCTCCCGCTACGCCCACGAGCTCGGGGAGAACGCCGTGGCCGACCTCCTCGCCGGCGCGGGGTCGTGGTCGGTGGAGCTCTCGGTCTACCTGTTCATCTGGATGACCTTCGTCGGCGCGTCGCTGGCGCTAAAGAAGAACGAGCACTTCGCCATCGAGTTCGTGGTGGAGAAGCTGCCCTCGCGGCTGGCGAGGAGCGCCACGCGAATCTCCCAGGTCCTGGTGGTGATCTTCGCGCTGCTCTTGATCGGCTACGGCGGCGCGCAGACGTGGAATGGCTGGAACACCGTGACCCCGGTCCTCGAGATCCCGCGCTCGGTGCCCTACGCCGCGGTGTCCTTCGGTGGTCTCCTGATGCTGATCCGCGCGCTGGAGGCGGTGTTCCGCCCGTTGCCGGTCGAGGAGGAGGCCGCCCCGTGATCGAGTGCCTCTTCCTCGCGCTGCTCCTGCTCCTCGCGCTCGGCGTGCCGATCTCGGTGGCCATGCTGCTCTCCGCCGCCGCCGCGATCCTCTGCTTCGGCGACACGTACAGCCTCGACATCCTGGTGCAGAAGCTCTACTCGCAGAACGAGAGCTTCCCGCTGCTGGCCGTGCCGCTCTTCATCTTCGCCGGGCGGATCATGGGGCTGGGCGGAATGTCCGACCGGTTGATCGCGCTCGCGCGGGCGATCGTGGGCAGCGTGCGCGGCGGGCTGGCGATGGTCAGCGTGGTCGCCTGCATCTTCTTCGCCGCGATCTCCGGCTCGACCGCGGCGACCACCGCGGCGATCGGGACGGTGCTGATGCCGGCGATCATCGCCACCGGCTTCTCGAAAGGCAGCGCGACCGGCCTCCAGGCGACGGCGGGGTCGATCGGCATCATCATCCCGCCGAGCGTGCCCTTCGTCCTGATGGGCGTCATCGGCGGGATCTCGATCGGCGAGCTGTTCGTCGGCGGGATCCTGCCGGGGATGCTGACCGGGTTGGCGCTGATGATGACCGCCCACCTGATCGCCCGGCGTGAGGGACACCCGCCCTCGGGGCGGAGCTTTCAACTCGGCGAGGTGCTGCGAGCGCTCACGCGAGCAGCCCTGCCGCTCTTCACCGTGGTGCTGATCGTCGGGGTGATCATCGCCGGCATCGTCACGCCGACCGAGGCGGCGATCCTGGCCGTCGTCTGGTCGCTCTTCGTGAGCCTCGTGCTCTACCGCGAGATGGGTAGAGCAGAGCTCTCCCTCGCGATGATCGATACGGTCAAGGTGACCGGCGTCGTGGTCCTTTGCATCGGTGCGACCGCGCCCTTCGCCTGGCTCCTGACCGTCGAGCAGGTGCCGCAGCAGATCGGTGAGGGGATGCTGGCGATCACCTCCAATCCGATCGCGTTGAAGCTGATGATCGTCGCCATCCTGCTCGCCGCGGGGACCTTCCTCGACCTGACCCCGGCGATGATCATCCTGGTGCCGATCCTCTTCCCGATCGCGCGG
>CAZCAC010000178.1:0-14471 GCA_964496575.1 uncultured Planctomycetaceae bacterium
TCTGGTCTCTGTGAGGCTCTCTGCCTCTGTGCCTCTGTGGTTTTCTGGATTCCCAGCCCCGCCGGCAGACTCGGCGCAGAATCGCGATCAGGATCGTCGAGGTCCAGCCGTGGCGTGATCAGGCCCCGGCGACCTCACGCTTGGCGCGCTTCCAGGCGGCGATCAGCTCGTCGATGGGTCGCCCCTCGATCTCGCCCTCGAGGTTCTCTTCCATCGCCCGGAAGCGCGTCTCGAAGCGGCGCACGGCGCCGCGGCAGGCCTTCTCGGGATCGAGCTCGAGGTAGGTCGCGAGGAACGCCCCGGCGAGCAGCAGGTCACCGAGCTCCTCCTCCACACGCTCGCGCGTGGCGCCCTCGAGCTGGATCGGCTCGCTGCTCTCGAGGTCGAGCGGTTCGACCTCCGCGCGCAGTTCGCCGAACTCCTCCTCCAGCTTGGCCCACGCGCCCGCGACGCTGGTCCAGCGGAACCCGGCGGAGATCGCCTTCTCACAGCTTCGATCGGCGCGCTGCAGGGCGGGTAGCGCCAGCGGCATGCCGGCGAGGGCGCTGGAGTCCTTCACCTCGCTCTTGCGCTCCTCCTTCTTGATCGCCTCCCAGTTGGCCAGCACCTGGCGCGAACCGTCCACCTCGGTGTCCGCGAAGACGTGGGGATGGCGGCGCACCAGCTTGTCCGAGACCGCCGCGGCGGCGCGGCCGATGTCGAAGCGCCCCTCCTCGGCGGCGATACGACAGATCATCGAGAGCACCATCAGGAGATCGCCGAGCTCCTCGACCGTCCCCTGGTCGTCGCCCTTCTCGATCGCCTCGACCAGCTCGAAGCCCTCCTCGATGACGAACTCGGCCATCGAGGAGATCGTCTGCTCCCGATCCCACGGACAGCCGCCGGGGTCGCGGAGACGGTCGACGATCGAGAGGAGCTGTTCGAGGGACTCGATACGGGAGATGGTCATGAAGGAGAGCCGGGGGCGTAGGGGATCGGATCGATTCGGTCCGCGCGCGCGAAGCCGCGCAGGCGCAGGAGGCACGCGTCGCAGGCGCCGCAGGCGAGCACCTCGCCGCCGGGCCCGGGGACGACGGGATCGTAGCAGGAGTGGGTCAGCCCGAGGTCGACGCCGAGGGCCTCGGCACGCAGCACGATCTCCGCCTTGCTGAGCTCCAGGAGCGGCGCGTGCACGGTGAAGCGCGCCCCCTCCTCGGTCCCCGCCGCGGTGGCGACGCGGGCGAGCGCCTCGAAGGCAGCGAGGAACTCGGGACGGCAGTCGGGGTAGCCGGAGTAGTCGAGCGCGTTGACCCCGATGAAGAGATCCGTCGCGCCGAGCACCTCCGCCCAGCCGAGCGCGACCGAGAGGAAGACGGTGTTGCGAGCGGGGACGTACGTGACCGGCACGTCGCCGCCGAGCTCACTCTCCTCGCGCTGCCTGGGCACCTCGATGTCGTCGGTCAACGCGGAGCCGCCGAGGGCGCGCAGGTCGAGCTCGACGATCCGGTGGTCGGCGACACCGGCGGCCGCGGCGACGCGACGCGACGCCTCGAGCTCGACCGCGTGGCGCTGGCCGTAGCGGAAGGAGAGCGCGTGCGGCTCGAAACCGGCGACCTTTGCCTCGGCGAGGCAGACGGCGGAGTCCATTCCCCCCGAGAGGAGACAGACGGCGGGTCGGGGTTCGGGGGGGGAGCTCACGCGCAGAGGGTACCCGGAAGCAGGGCGAGCGGAACCGCCGGAACCCATCGGGATTCCGGCGGCTCTCAATGGCACCCGTGCAGGCTGGCTCGGCCCGTACTGGTTTACTTCTCGTCACCCCGCTCGACGGGCGGCTCGGGGATCTCCTCCGGCTGGGCCTGGGCGTCGGCGGTGCGGATCAACCGGATCCAGTCCGCCACCTGCGGGCCACGCCCCACCAGGAGGATGCTGTCCTCCCAGATCGGCACCGCCTGCTCGGTGTTCGGATCGACGATGATCGAGCGCATCGCGTTGGTGAGCTGCCTCGCGTCGATGTGCTCGATCTCGAGCACGGTCTGGATCACCATCGCCGGGTGGCGCTCGTAGCGATAGACCTCGTCGAGCGGCACGGCCCGCGCGCGCGAGCGGACCTGGTTGCGCTCCTGGCTGTTCAAGGAGTAGACCGACAGGAGGCGCGGCTCGGCACTCCGCGTCTCCATCATCAGGAATCCGGAGTCGTCGAGCAGGGTGCTGACGTAGGAGTAGACCTCTCTCGCGGGAATGGTGACGCTGCGGGAGAGGCCGGTGGAGACGTTCTTCAGGTGGGCGCGGGTTTCGGCGGAGATGTGCAGGTTGTGCGCGCAGATCTCCTCGAAGCTCTTCAACACGTCGGCCAGCGACGGCGTCGCGTCACCGCCTATCGAGATCACCAGGTCCTGTGCGGGGACCGGGAAGATCAGCTCGACGTCGAACCCCTCCTCTTGGGGAGAGGGAACCGGCGCGGCGGGAGCGGTGACGGCGATCGGAGCCAGCAGGGCTCCGAAGATCAGGGCGGTGGAACAGAGCTGGTGCAGTTTCATGTGACTGTCGTCCTCGTCACTCGATGGATGGGGATCGAGCTTCTCTCCGGGACGATCGACGCGGCGTGCTCTTCCCGGGCCTTGCGACAAACCCTCACGTTAACGGCAGAGTACCCTTCCACCCCTCCCGGATCGGGCCTAGACTAAGCGGCTTCCACCCTCCAGACCCGCCTGTCTCAAGGAGCTCCAGAACCGTGCCCGAGCCCACCACCGATCAAGTCCTCGAGGCCCTGCGCCAGGTGATCGATCCCGACCTGAACCAGGACATCGTCACCCTCGGATTCATCACCAGGAACGTCGTCGAGAATGGCCGCGCCGAGGTCACCATCAACCTGACCACGCCCGCGTGCCCGATGAAGAAGGTCATGCAGGACCAGGCCGAGGCGGCGATTCGCGCCGTGCCCGGGATCACCGACGTCGCGATCGAGATGACTGCGGAGGTGCGCGGCAACGAGAAGCGCATCGGCGACGGTCTGGAGATCAAGCACATCATCGCCGTCTCGTCGGGCAAGGGCGGGGTCGGCAAGAGCACCAGCACCGTCAACCTCGCCTGCGCCCTCGCCGAGACGGGCGCGAAGGTGGGGATTCTCGACTGTGACGTATACGGCCCCGACGTGCCGATGATGATGGGCCTGTCCGGTCGACCCAACGCGTCGGCGACCAAGCTGGTCCCCCACGAGGCGTTCGGCGTGAAGACGATGTCGATCGGCTTCCTGCTCGAGGAGGACATGCCGGTGATGTGGCGCGGCCCGATGGTCCACAAGCTGATCGAGCAGTTCCTCCAGGACGTCGAGTGGGGCGAGCTCGACTACCTCCTGGTCGACATGCCGCCGGGGACCGGTGACGCACAGATCTCGCTGTCGCAGATCGTGCCCCTTTCCGGCGCGATCCTGGTGACCACGCCGCAGGCGGTCAGCACCGCCGACGTCAACAAGGCGATCCTGATGTTCAACGAGGTCAAGGTCGAGGTGCTCGGCGTGATCGAGAACATGTCGGGGCTGCCGATCACGGCAAGCATCGAGGGCGCAGTCCCCGGTGCAAGGGTGAAGCTCGACGTCGGCCACTACACCGAAGACCTCACCGTCGACCAGGAGGGGCGCGTGGAGACCGTGCTCGACCTGTTCGGGGCGGGAGGCGCCGAGTTCCTGGCCAAGAAGTTCGGTTTCCCGGTCATCGGCCGGATCCCCATCGACCCGACGGTGCACGTCGGCGGCGACGGGGGCAAGCCGGTGGTGGTCGAGGACCCCGACTCGCTGATCGCGAAGCGGTTCCGGGAGGTCGCCGGGAGCCTCGCGCAGCGGCTGGCGATCAAGCAGTTCTCGTTGCCCGTCCTGCAGTAGTCCGGCCCCTGCTACTGCACCGCCGCGAGCACCGACCTCGTCGCGTCGCTCTTGTTCAGCGTGTAGAAGTGCAACCCCGGCGCGCCGTGGTCGAGCAGCTCGCGGCACTGCTCGATCGCCTGCTCGATCCCCGCCGCCATCACCAGCGCGGGATCCTCGGCCGCGCGCGTCAGGCGGCCGGCGAGGTCCTCGGGGATCTGCGTCCCGCACATGGTGGTGATGCGCTCGATCTGGGCCGAGTTGGTGATCGGCATGATCCCCGGCACGATCGGCACGTCTATGCCCGCGGCCCGCGCGCGGTCGACGAAGTCGAAGTAGTAGTAGTTGTCGAAGAAGATCTGCGTGATCAGGAAGGAAGCGCCCCGCTCGACCTTCTCCTTGGTCCACGAGAGGTCGAGCTCGCGGTCGGTCGACTCGGGGTGGCACTCGGGGTAGCAGGCGGCGCCGATGTCGACGTCGTAGTTGCCCGCCAGGAAGTCGATCAGCCCGGTCGCGTGGTCGAAGCCGCCCTCCTCCGCGTGGAACTCGGTCTCCCCCTCCGGCGGGTCGCCGCGCAGCGCCAGCACGTTCTCCACGTTGGAAGTGACCAGGCGCCGCATGTTCTCGCGGAGGTCCTTCATCGTCGAGCCGACGCAGGTCAGGTGCGCCATGGTGGTGATCGTGAGCTCGTTCTGGATGCGCGTCACCACCTCCAGCGTCCGGTCCCGCGTCGTGCCGCCCGCCCCGTACGTGACCGAGACGAAGTGCGGGTGCTGCTTCTCCTTCAGGTCGGCGACGGTCGCCATCAGGTTCCGCGCGCCCTGGTCGGTCTTGGGCGGGAAGAACTCGAAGGAGAAGACCGGTGCGCCGGCGTTGTAGGTCTCGCTGATCCTCACGGTGAAATCGGGGCTGTGGGTTCGGGGGCCGCGGAGAGGCTACTCCATGATCTCCTCGAAACGAGCGCGGAATTCCTCGTCGAGCGGAATACTCCCCATCGTCTCGAGGTCGGTGCAGACGGCGGTCACCCGGGCGTCCACGCAGAGCCTCTCCCCGACCCGGAACTCGTAGTGCAGACCGATCGAGGAGCGACCCAGCCGGAAGCACGTCACGCTCACCTCGGGCCGATCTCCGAAACGTAGCGGGGAGTGGAAGTGCACCTCCGAGTGAACCGCCGGAAAGCCGATCCGGCGCTCCATCAGGAGCTCGTGGTACTTTGCCCCGACGTGCCGGTCCCAGAGGTCCTCGAACACCTCGTGAAGGTAGTCGTGGACCCGCGGGAAGAAGGCGATCCCGGCGGGATCGACGTGGCCGAAGCGGACGGAGACGGTGCTGCGGAAGGCACTCATGGACTCGACTCCGTCTCGTGGGCCGTCGGGAAGAGATCGGGCCACGCCGCCCGCGCCGCCTCGATCAGCCCACCGGCGAGCCCCTCGAGGAGCTCGGTCCCCTCGGCGGCGCTCGCGCTCGCCGGGTCGCCGAGGTAGGCCTCCGCGACCCCCAGATGCTGCAGGGAGGCTCCCCGGGCGATCAAGGCCTCGTCGCGCGGTGGTGCCACCGGCGAGAGCCGCCTCAGCTCGTCGCCGCGCACGGCCGCGGGATCGATGGCGAGCATCAAGCTCGTCTCACCCCGACCGCCGTGGCAGCTGGTGTCGGGCTCGCTTTCGCCGAGCGGCTTCCCCTCGTTATCGAGGCGGTCGGGGAAGAGCAGCTGACAGCGCCCGGGACCGCGAACCGGGTAGTCGACGGCCAGCCCCCGGAGGAGCCGCAGCTGCTCCGCCTCGAGGTGCGCGTTGCAGACGAGGAGCTGCCTGACGCCGTCCTGCTGCAGCGAGAGCAGGAGGTCCTCGACGAAGGCCCACAGCGTTCCGGGCCGCATCGTCACCCCGCCCAGGTAGTCCTGCGCGAGGCGCGTGATCCCGTAGGCGAGCGGCGGAAGCTGCAGCGCTCGCACCCCCGACTCCTCCAGCCGCTCCGCTACGCGCCGCGCGAGCGCCACGGCGATCCGCACGTCGGTGTCGAGCGGCAGGTGCGGCCCGTGCGGCTCCGTCGAGCCCATCGGCAGGAGGACCACGGTCCGGAGGTCGACGTACTCCCGCGCTTCGACCCAGCTGAGCCTGGCCAGTTCCACCATGCCGGTCCGTCAGACCCGCCGGGGCTCGCCGTTGTCGGCCGCCTCGAGCGGATAGCCGTAACGAGTCGCGCGCTCCGCCACCGCGCGGGCGGCCTCGCAGTCGGGCAGCGTTTCCCAGCTGATGCCGTCATCCCGGGAGACATCGCCGCGCGTGTTGTAGTCGGTAGGCCGCTGCTGCAGCTCCCGCTGCACCACGTCCAGGTCGATCGTACGGCCGAGGTGCTCCAGCAGGCTCGCGATCGTCGCGTCGTCGATCTCCTCGAGGTGGTAGCGGCAGTAGGTGAGCCCTTCGATCTCGCTCGCCTCCTCCACGAGGCCGTTCCACTCGTCCCAGTAGCGCAGCGCCGCCTCGACGGGAGGGCAGCGATCGATCCCCTCGAGGTGACTGGCCAGGAACTCCAGGTACGGTCCGGGGACCTCGAAGAGGCGGATCCGCACGAGCGAGCGCACCACGGCGAGCGGGTCGCGCACCTGGTGCAGGATGGCGGTCCCCGCCGGCATCTCGTGAAGATAGGGCGCGGCGAGCCACGAGGAATCACCGAGGTAGGTGTCGGGCCAGGCGACGCGCCCGCCGCTGACGGCGGTGATCGAGAAGATCTCCTCGTGGCCGCACTGATACCCCAGGGCGGTGAGGAGCTGCGCGGTGTAGCCGGTCCCCGAGCGGCCACAGCCGGTGATCAGGAAACGCTCGGCGCTCATGACCGAAGCTCCAGGGCGAGGTTCACGAAAGGTCCACCTCCTCGAGACGCTCGAGGAAAGCGTGGGCGCTGGCGTAGCGCTCCCGCCGATCCGCGAGCAGGCCGCCCACCACGGCCTCCTCGAACGCTCTCGGCACCTCGACCGCCGGCGCGCGGTCCCGCATCGGCGGCGGAGTCTTCTGCAGCTTCGACTGGAACACCTCGAGGAAGCTCGAGCCGCTCCAGGGGACGACACCGGTCACCAGCTCGTAGAGCACGGTGGCGAGGTTGTACAGGTCGGACTGCACGTCGGGCGACTCACCGCCGAACTGCTCGACCGGCGCGTAGAACGGCGTCCCGATCAGCGCCGTACGGTCGCCGAGGTGCTTGGCGCTCCAGAGCCCGGTGGTGATGCCGCCGTCGACCAGCACCGCGTCCTCCGGTCCCTGATCGAGGTGGATGGTGTGCGGCTTGATGTCGCCGTGCACCTGACCGGCGGCGTGGGCCTTCTCCAGCCCCGCGAGCAGGTGCTTCCCCAGGACCAGGACGTCGGGGACGTCCATCCGCTCGTTCTCCTTCAGCCAGGCGCGCAGGGAGTCGCCGGGGGGGAAGTCGCTGATCACGAGCAGCGTCCCGTCCTCGCAGACCTGGACGTCGCACAGGCGGACGATCGCGTTCGAATCGATCTCCCGCCACTTGCCGATCGCGGCGGCGAAATCGCGCGCCTGCCCCTTGCTCTCGAAGAGGGCCGCGGGGAAGACCTGGATCTCGCGGGAAGCGCCGTCCTCCGAGTCCTTCACCTCGAAGGTCGCCGACATACCGCCCTGGCGGTAGGGGCGCAGGATCTCGTAACGATCGGCCAGCACCTTGCCGGGGGTCAGGTCGAAGAGGGTCAGGGTCCGTTCGGGCATGGGAGACTCCGTCAAACGCGGTTCAGAGCGGGTCGGTCTCGCTCGCCGACTCCTCGAGGTGGGAGCCGGTCCCGTCGAGACCGCGACCGCTTACGATATCGAAGCATGAGATCCTCCGCGACCTCCACTCCGTTCCTCCCTCGCTCAGGTGCCTCCTCAGCCAGGCAATTCGACGCCGGCGGCCGCCAGATCGGGCATTTCCAGCGAGCAGGCCTGCATGAAGCTCTCGATCCGCTCGAGGTAGACCCGGACCGAGTCCCCGCAGGAGCGGCTCCGCAAGCCGAGCTCCACCGCCCGCCGATCCCCGTGCGTTCCCGGCCGGCCGAGGGCCAGGAGGGCGATCACCAGCCAGCGATCGAACATCTGCTGGGCGTGGGGGTGCTGGCCGCGATCGGTGGCGAAGGACTGGAAGAACTCCTGGCTACGCACCGTCGCCTGGTACTCGTGCTCGAGGTTGACCCGGGCGATCTCGGCGAACTCGTCGCTCTTCGACTCGACATACCCCTCCATCGCCACCGCTTCGGCGGAGTCGAAGGCGGCGAGGAAGGCCGCCAGCTCGAGGCGCGAGCCGGGGTAGGGAATGCGGTCCATCTTGACCGCGGCCTCCCGCCGCACCTCGCCACCACCGATCGTCGAGTAGAGCTCCTGCACGCGCTGCGCCTGCCCGAGGATGTGCTCGAGGTCCTTGACCAGGTTGAGCCGCCCCGTGGGGCGTCCGAGGAACTTCAGCCCGTGCCCGCGGATGTTCGCCGCCATCATCTGGCGATACGCCTGTCCGACGAGGATCTTGCGGAGAAGCGCCTTGCCTTCTTCGTCGAGGTCGACCGTTCTCATGAGCTCACCCTCCGATCGTCTCGCCGCCGCCTTTCTCGGGGTCTTCGGGGTCGATGCCGGTCAGCATCTGGTCGGGTATGCGGAGCCGTTCGACCACGCGCCCGTGGCGGATGTGCTCCTCGATGATCTCGTCGACGTCGTCGACGGTCACGCCGCCGTACCAGACCGCTTCGGGGTAGACGACGACGGTTACCCCCATCGCGCACTGGTCGAGACAACCCGCCTTGTTCGGGCGCACTATCCGCCGGAACCCCGCTTCGAAGAGCTTCTTCTTGAACGCGCTGGCAACCTCCTCGGAGCCACGCGCCGAGCAGCAGCCGCGGGGATCCTCGGGGGGGCGCTGGTTGGTGCAGATGAAGACGTGTCTCTGGAACTTGGGCATGATCGCGGGGCTGGGGTCTGGTCCGGGGCGAGGCGCGGCCATTATCCAGCGCCGCTGGCTCCGAAGCAACGGGGTGGAAGCTCGCCCGGCGGGCCCTACCCCGGAATCGCCGCCGTCCCCTCGATCTCCAGCAGCGCGCCGTCCTCGACCAGCCCCGAGATCCCGAGCAGGGCCATCACCGGGAAGTGACGCCCCATGATCTCGCGGTAGGCGGCGCCCAGCTCCGCCTGACTGGAGAGGTAGGCCTCTCGATCGGTGACGTAGATCGTCAGCCGGGCAATGTGCTCCGGCTCGCCGCCCGCCGCGCGCACCACCGCGACGACGTTGCGCAACGCCTGGGCGAACTGGGCCACGAAATCGCCCTCGCCGACGATTCGCTCCTCCTCGTCCCAGCCGACCTGGCCCGCCACGAAGAGCAGCCGCGCGCCCTCCGGTGCCATCAAGCCGTTCGAGTAGCCCTTGGGTCTCTTCCAGCCATCGGGCTGGATCACGTCGAAGCTCATCGTCCTCTCCTCGTCCGGGGATGCTCCATGGCGCGGGCTGGCGCCCGCAACCCAACCGGTCAACAGGTTTCTCAGATCACGATTCTCGCCGGCTTCAATGCCCTCCCAGCCTGCTTTCTGCGCGCAGCGCGCAGAAACCGACTCCGAGTAGACCAGGGTACTCCCCGCGGGGCCCGGGGTCGACCTCACCCTCGGTCGCTCAGCGTGGCGACCTGGCCACGCGCACGCCGCGCACCGTCAGACCGGGGGAGTCCACGATCAGGCGGAAGTCCGCCCCGCCATTCTGGCGATTGGCGAAGCGTGCGCCCACGAGGTCGAAGGTCCAGGTCGCTTCCCCGACTTCGCGACGGGCCGACACGAGGGTGTACGCACCTTCCAGCGTGCCGCTCGGATCGGTGGAGTCGTATTGCAGCCGGAGCCTCTCCGTCCCCTCGCCGGTGACGGCGACGCGCAGCTCGGTCTCGTTGTCGAAGAGCCAGTGATCACTGACCTGGAAGTAGAGATAGGAGATCGAATCGTCGTGCTCGCCCGCGAGCAGCGCTCCCTCCTTGATGTGGAAGGGCCCGTCCGGCACGACGACCTCACGCACGCCTGAGCGCGCCGCCGGGTCGGCGCCGTAGTCGACCGATACTTCCTCGCGTCCGCTCGCCTCCGCCCCCCAGCTGAGATCGGGGCGGGCGCGCAACGCCGCAGGTTCCTCGATCGGCGGCCCCGCGTCGCCACGCGCGAGACGATCCGTCCACTCGCGAGTGAGGTCGAGGTACCGGCGCCCCGCCTCGATCGTCTCGCAGATCTCGGTCCCTTCGTGCATCTCGTTCCACGTCTCGATCAGGACCAGCTCGGGGCGCGCGAGCACCGCCTGCCGCCACGACCAGGCGTAGAAGCGGCCCTCCTCGCGTTCGCGGATCGGCGTGCGGCGGCCGGGGACCGGCGAATCGTCGTAGCCGGCCCCGACCTGCGCGAGCCCGGGGAAGAGCTTCGGGCCGTGCAGCGCGGCGCCCCAGGAGGTGTGCATCGACTGGCCGATCTCCCCCCAGCTCGCGTCCGCGACGAGCCACGGGCGTTCGCCGGGGAAGCGCGCGTCGAACGCCTCCTCCAGCGCCTCGCCGAGGGTCTCGTCCCAGCGGCCGGCGAACGCGCTGACGTACAGGACCACCAGCGGCCGACCGCGGAAGCGGCCCCAGTGCCGCTCCGGCACACGTTCGAAGTACTCGACGATCGTATCGACGAAGAGCGCCGTGCCCTTCGCGGTGGTGAGGTCGGGACGCTCCGGATGCTCCGCGTCGTGCGGCAGCCCGCGAACGCTGCGCAGGAGCGTGGTCGTATCGTAGAAGAGACCGAGCTTCACCCCTTCCTCGCCAGCCCCGGCGAGCGCGTCGAGCGCCTCCACCATCGGCGCCAGCCCGTCGACCGAGAAGCGGGTCCCCGCTCGCTCGTACGCGCCGGGCGCGCCCCAGTACACCGGGAGCGCGATGTCGATCCCGGCGGCGGCCATGTCGCAAAACTCCCCGCGATGCCAGTCGGCGCTCTCGTAGCTCACCGATTCCGGCTCGGGGAGGTGACGGCGATGCCCCTCGCGCCCCGGCGCGCCGGGCTGGTCGAAGTGCCGGTCGGGCCAGCGGTACCAGTAGAAGTAGTGGGTGGCGACGACCGGGGTCGGCGGTCCGGCGGCGGCCGGGGGCTCCTGGAGGAGCGCACAGCCGAGAATGAGGGGGATCACGATCATCGGACTCACCGATCCGGAACAGGAGGCGTTCAGCGCGCCCATGGTACCGGACTCGCGGGTCCGGGGCGTTCGGTGCTCGACCGATCGGGGCGAGACACAAAGCTCGATCTCCGGCGGAACCTCCACCGGTCCGCTCGGTTTCCCAGGGCTCGAGAAGCAATCCACCGCCTCCCCGGAAATCCCCTGCCTCCCATGGAATACCCGCTCCAGCCGCTCCGGCGGCCCGCCGGAAGTCTGTCCCCGGTCAGCCCCGGATCGCCGCTCTGCGGACGTTCGGGACGAGCGCGCCTGGCGCTGCTCGCCGAGACGTTCGTGATCCTGGCCCTCGCCGTCGTCTTCGTCGCCGCGGGGATGCGTTCGGCTCCCGGCGGGGACGTCCTGGTGCGCGTTCACGACCACCAGGTCGCCGTGCGCACCGACTACTGGAGCGGCACGCAGAGTCCGGTGACCTCGCCGGGCTACCAGCTGGTCGTGCCGCAGCTCACCGACGTTTTCCTCCTCGACAAGAGTCCGGTCGAGTTCGTGCTGCAGGGGAGCAAGTTCGTCCATCCCAATCACGTGCCGCAGCTGATCGTGCGCGCCAGCGACGGTTCGAACTTCTGGTTCAACAGCATCTCGGTGCAGTACGGCATCGACCCGGCGCGCCTGGAGCAGGCCCTCCACGACCTCGGCCCCGAGGACCCGCTCGGCTCGGGAATCGTGAACGGCTACGTGCGCTCGATCCTGCGCGACGAGTTCGGACGCTTCGAGCCCGAGGCGATCGTCCTGCCGGAGAACCTGCAGGCCGCCGTCGCTCGCGCGAAGGAGCGGCTGAACGGCGCGCTCTCGCCGCACGGCCTCGAGGTGTACGAGATCGCCGCGTCCAAGCCCTCGTTCGATCCGCAGTACGAGGCGACGATCGAGCGGGCCAAGGTCGCCGAGCAGGAGATCGAGGGGCTCGACCACAAGGCGTTGATCCTCGACGCGAGTCAGGAGGCGCGCCTCGAGGAGGCACGGCAGAAGAAGGGGCTCGCGCTGAAGAAGGCGCAGGCCGCGTGGGAGCAACAGCTGACCGCGCTGCGGAAGGAGGCCGAACGCCTCGGCGAGGGTCAGGAGGAGAAGCTGGCCCAGCTCCGCCGCTACCAGGAGCTGACGCTGGCGAAGAGCCGGGCGAAGTGGAGCCAGGAGCTCGCGGCGGCGCGGCAGAGCTCCGTCGAGCTGCAGCAGAAGGCCGAGCAGCAGCTGCTGGCGCTGAACGCCGAGAAGGGGCTCTCGTTCGAGAAGCAGCGCGCCGAGTGGGATCGCGAGCTGGCGAAGCTCCGGGAGGAGGCACGCCGCGCGCAGACCGATCGGGAGGTCCGGCTGCAGGACGTGAGGCGCGGGAAGGCACTCGAGCTCGGCGAGGCGCGAGCGAAATGGAAGGGGGAGCTGGACACCCTCGAGGCGGAGCTCGCGACGCTGTCCTTCGAGACCGATGCGTACTGCGCCTCGCGAATCGGCACGGGGCAGCTGGAGCGCGAGCGGCAGCTGGCGCAGGCTGAAGCGCTGACCGGCCGGTACCGGGAGGAGGCCGCCGCGCTGCTCTCACGCTCGGAAGCCCTGGCCGAGCACGGTCTCTCGTCGGTGCGGGACGCGCTGATCGAGAAGCTCGCCTCGATCTCCTTCGAGATCGTTCCCGTCCCCGGCGAGGGTCCCGCGGAGAGTCCGAAATCCCCCGCCGTCGCCGCCCACCAGGTCTCCAAGCACTAGCCGGAAGGACGAATCGACCATGAAGATCAAGGCCACTCTCGTCACCGTCACTCGCCGCACCGCCGTCGCACTGAAGCGTCTCGGGATCCTGACCTTCGCGGGACTGAAGCGCCTGGGGATGAGCCGCGCCGCGCGCGCCCTGCGCCGCCCCGCGCTCGTCCTCTCGCGCGACGTCGCTCTCGGCGCGGTCGCGGCCGGGCTGCTCCTCTTCGTCGGCTCCTTCAGCTTCGTCAAGGTGCGCCCCGGAGAGGTCGCGGTGCGCCAGGTGAACTGGGGCTCCGGCAGCGGCATCGAGGCCGAGGACCACGGGCCGGGGCTCTACTTCAGCCCGCCCTTCACCGACTCGTGGCATCACCTCGACGCGCGCACTCGCGTCGTCTCCTTCTCGTGGGAGTCGGAGGGCGGCCAGCACCCGATCCTCGAGGTGCGCACCCGCGAGGGCAACTCCGCGCAGGCCGCGGTGACGGTGCCGTACCGCATCAAGTCCGGGCAGGCTCACCGCATCGTCGAGGACGGCATCAAGCTCTCGTGGGAGCGCCGGGTGAAGACGACGGTGGAGAAGGTGCTGCTCGAGGACCTCGCCGAGCTCGGCTCGGAGGAGTTCGCCGACTCCGACCGCCGCCTCGCGGTGTGCGATCGGGCGCTGGTCAAGCTGAACGCGCAGCTCGCCGCGCACCACGTCGAGGCGGACGGCATCTACATCACCGGCGTCTACTTCCCTCCGACCTGGGAGAAGAAGCAGCAGCAGCGCCAGCTCGACGGCCAGACGTTGAAGACCGACCGGGTGCTGGCGCGGCTGAAGGCGAAGAAGCTGCAGAACGACTTCAAGGCGCAGGAGCTCGACCGCGAGGAGCAGGAGCTCGTCGCCGAGCTCGACCGCCAGTTCGAGGCGGAGCGGGTGCGGGCGGTCGATCAGGAGATCGAGCGCCAGAAGCTGGAGAACGAGTTCCTGGTTCAGAGCCTCGCGAAGGAGGAGCAGGAGTTGATCTCCGCGCTGACGCTCGAGTATCAGGAGCTGGAGCGAGAGGAGTACGAGCTCCCGCTGCAGGCGTTGCAGCTGGAGAACGCGGCGGCGGAGCAGCGGCAGGCCCGGGAGCTGCTCGACGCGGCGGAGGAGCTGGATCGCGCGTTCGCCGAGGAGAAGCTGGAACAGGGAGTCCGTCGCCTGGAGGACCAGCGCCTCGCGGGCGAGCTCGCCGCGCAGGAGCTCGCGCGGGAGAGCCAGGATCTGGTCGCCGAGCTGGACCGCGAGATCGAGGCGGAGCGCCTCGCGCACCGCGGGCAGCTGCTGAGCCGGCGCCGTGCCGCGGAGGCGGAGTCCACGCGCCGGCGCCTCGAGGCGGACCTCGCCTACGAGCGCGCGATCGACGAGGGTGCGCTGGCGATGGAGGAGGCGGAGACGGTGCGCGAGGGTCTACGGGCCGCCGCTCTGGCCACGCCGGGTGGCCGGCTGTACCTCGCCCGCGAGGCGGCGTCGCAGCTGCGCTTCGACAAGGTGGTGCTCAACTCCAACGATCCGCGGGTGCCGTCGGTGCTCGACCTCGATCAGCTGGTCGGCTTGCTGATCGGCGTCAACCCCGAGGTTCCGGTGGGGAAGTCCGGCGAGTAGGGGCGTGTCGGCCGGGAGCAGAAACCACAGAGCTCGGAAACCAGAACCAGAACCAGAACCAGAAATTTAACCACAGAGGACACAGAGGACACAGAGATCAGAACCAGAAAGAAGATAATTACCAGAAGAAACGGC
>CAZCAC010000179.1:0-14284 GCA_964496575.1 uncultured Planctomycetaceae bacterium
CTAATCACAGCGAGCTCCGACCGAAGTCGGCTCCCCAGACTCGACCCGACCGGGAAACCCGGTCGGGTCGATCTCCTCGTGACGGGCGCGTTCCGCTTCTTCCCCGGTGGAACGTGGCCGACTCCGTATCATCTGGGCATGCTGTACACCCCGCTGCTCGGTCTGGCCCTCTCCTTCCTCGCTCCGTCGGTTCCTGCCCCCGCTCAGGACGCCGGGGCCCCGGGATTCGCCGTCCACTTCCGCGTGCGGACCACTTCCGAGGCGAAGGACTTCCCCGCCGTCCTCACCAGCAAGGAGTGGAGCTCGGGCAGGGTCGAGGACTACACCTCCCACCACGACCTCGGCCTCTCGCGCAGCAGCGGAGTGCTCGCCGGCTGGGCGATCGCGCTGGCGCCGAACGGTTCCTGGACCTGGAACCTCGGGGACGGGAAGAAGCGCTTCGACTACCGGCCGACCTTCGAGCGACAGCCATTGGCCGACGGGAAGTGGCACCACCTCGGCTTCTCGATCGACGAGGCGGCGAAGGAGGCGCGGCTGTACCACGACGGACGAGAGGTGGCCGTCTACTCCATTGCCGGGATCGGGGACTGGCGCACCGCTTTCAAGCACGAGATCGAGATCGTCGACCCCCCTGGCGCCGAGTTCTCCTACTGGCTATCGAGCGAAGGAATGGAGGTCGTAGACACGGTATCCGAGGACGAACCATTCGGTCGTGAGGTCTTCGCCGAGGCGTGGAAGGCGATGGGCGGTGAGATCGAGCCGGAGGGCCTTGCGAACGAGCCGGTCGAGGAGCTCACGATCCTCGCCTGGAACATCTGGCACGGCGGGCGCCGCGACGGACAGGTGGAGGGGATCGAGCGCGTCGTCGCCGCGATCCGCGAGTCGGGCGCCGACGCGGTGGCGATGCAGGAGACCTACGGTTCCGGCGCGGAGATCGCCGATCGCCTCGGCTGGCACTTCCACCTGCGCTCCTCGAACCTCTCGGTGATGAGCCGCTACCCGATCCGCGAGACCTTCGACCACTACCAGGGGTTTCGCCTCGGCGGAGTGACCCTCGAGCTCTCTCCCAGGCAGCTCGTGCGCCTCTTCAGCCTGTGGATCCACCACCTGCCCGACATCGGAAAGGCGGTACGGAGCGGCGAGGCGAACCCGGCGCAGCTCGTCGCCGCCGAGATGGAGACGCGTGGGAGCGAGATTCGAGACATCCTGGTCTCGCTGACGCCGGTGATCGCAGAGAGCGAGGTGATTCCGCTGATCGTGGCCGGGGACTTCAACAGCCCCTCGCACCTCGACTGGGTCGACGCCGTGAAGGAGCGCCATGGTGGGCTCGTCGTACCGTGGCCGGTCAGCACGCAGATGGCCGCCGCGAGTTTCACCGATGCTTTCCGTACCGCGAATCCCGACGTCGTCGCGGATCGCGGTCGGACCTGGTCCCCGCGCTTCACCGACGACTGGCAAGACCGCATCGACTACGTGTACTACCGCGGGTCGTCGCTCGAGGTGATCGAGTCGCGGATGATCGACCACGTCGAGCCGAGCTGGCCGAGTGATCACGCGGCGGTGGTGGCCAAGCTGCGGCTGAAGCCCCGGACGGGCTCGGAGAAGAGGATCTCGATCGATCGCGACGACGAGGCGGGAACGTTGCGCTTCACCATCGACGGCAACGAGGCGTTCACCTACCGGTACGGGCAGGAATTCGCCATCCCGCACATCTGGCCGTTGCGCAGCCCCTCGGGCAAATCGCTGCTGGTGCAGAAGACGGAACCGTTTCCGCACCACCGTTCCCTCTGGATCGTCGACCGCGTTCAGCTGGGCGACGGGCCGGACACCGACTTCTACCACGAGTGGAAGAACCTGCGCGACAATGAGCATCCCGAGCAGGGGCACCACAGCTTCATCCGCCACGATTCCCTCACCGAGGTGAAGAGCGAGGTGGGGGAGGGCAAGGCGCGCGCCCGGGCGATCGCCGAGCTGACCTGGATCGCGCGCGACGAACCGGTGCTGGCGCAGACCTGGAACATCGAGCTCGAGGATCTCGGCGATGGCGAATACCTGCTCGATCTCGCGTGGGATCTGCGCGCCGAGTACGGCGACGTGAGCTTCCTGAGCGACTGGGTGCACTACGCCTGGCCCTACCTGCGAATGGACCCGCTCTTCAACGGCGAGCACGGCGGCGTCATCGTCGACGACCAGGGGCGCCGCGGGCAGGCCGAGACCAACGAGAAGTACGCGCGCTGGATCGACTACTCGAACACCGTCGACGGTCTGACCGAGGGCGTCGCGGTTCTCCTCCCCGACGACGGCGAGAAGCGGACATGGCTGACCCGCGAGTACGGCACCTTCGGCCCGCGCCGCCCTGATGCGTGGAGTGGCACGAGGTTCACGCTGAAGCGTGGCGAGAAACTGGAGGGCCGTGTCGGCATCCTCGTCCACCGCGGCGACGCCGGAGGTGGGAGCGTGGCGGAGCGCTACCGGGAGCATTACGGAACGAGGGACTGACCCAGGGGTAGCCCTTTTCGGGTCAAGACCCCGCGAAAGAGGGCGCGACCGCGGCTACCCCCCTGCCCGATTCGTCGCGATGCTGCTAGCCTGAACCGTATCGCGCCGACGGAGGTGGTAACCGTAGTGCACCGACGTGGGCGGAGTCTCCCGGGAGTGACACCATGCGAGAGCGGAGCGAAGAGAGAAACGGCGATCGCCTGGCGGTGCCGCGCCGGCGATTCTGCCAGGTCGCGGCCACTGGCCTCGGTGGGCTGCTCCTCAGTCAATACCCGCCCGAAGTGCACGCCGCCAGCCGCGCGCGGCGTCCACTGCCACCGCCGCGGGCGACCGGGCGTTCCACCGCGCTCTGCCTGAACAGCCGCGCGTCGGAGCACTACCACCTGCTCTTCACCGCCACGGCGCAGCAGCTCTCGAACGTCCTCTGGGCCGCCGGCCGGGCGCCGGTGACGGGGAGTTTTCGCACGATCTACGTGGCCACCTCGAACGGCACCTTCATCTACCACCCCGAGGATCACTCGCTGGAGGACCACTCGACCGACACGGTCAATCACGCGTTCCGGATCACCTACGATCGCGAGCGCGACTTCGACGCCGGGGTCTCGTACATGACGGCGCTGCTAGCCTCGGTCGCGCTGTGGACTGGAACCACGGATCAGCTGGCCAGCTGCCCGCAAGGCACCGACCTGAATTTCGGCATCCGCAGCGTCGCGGGACACACCGACCAGCTGGTGGCCGGCTCTTCCGACGGCAGCCTGCTGCCGCCGAAGACGACGGGGACGGACGTGATCGAGGAGACCCTCCGGACGCTCGCCCTGACGCACCGGTTCCGTCCGGGGTGGCGCCTCACTCCCCGGCAGCTGTCGCAGATCCTCTGGGCCGGCTACGGTCCGACGCCGCACACCGTCTACCTCGACCACGCCGGGCTGACGGCGCCCTCGGCCTTCGCTGGCTACTTCCTGACGCGGAAGATCTACGTCGTCGGCGAGCAGGTGCTGCGCTATGCGAGCCGCGTGGGCACCGACCTCTTCACGCACGATCACCGCGTCGAGGTGGTTCAGAACGCCGACCTCCGGATCGACTTCCGGCGCGCCGTGCCCAGCCTGCCGGCCGCGCCGTGCTACGTCGTGCTCTGCCTCGCCGGGGAGAGCCTGGACAAGTGGTACCGTTGGCTCGAGGCCGGTTTCGTCGCCGGCAACATACTGATGCAAGCCGCCGCGCTGGAGCTGGGCTGCGCTTTCGAGTCCGAGGTTCCGCCGGGTCAGTACCAGCCCATCCAGCAGCTGCTGCAGCTTCCCGGAGACGATCACCCGATCGCTGCGGTGGCGGTCGGGAAGCCGCTGTGAGAGGGGCCACCGCTCGACCAGGAAGCGATCGCCCAGGGAGAAGTCCAATGTACGGAGCGACTGAAAGGGATCCTCGAGCACTACTCGCGGGCAGGGTGAGCAATGTCGGAGAGGCCAGAGTCTGGACGAGACGGCTGGGGAGGTGCGCCCCTGGTGCTCTGACCGATCATGATCCACATCCTGGTGGTATTCGCCGGAAGCTCGGCCGGGATTCGAGGGCAGAAACGGTCGATAGCTCCTACACTGGTTGGTGTCGAGGTTCGATCGATCTTCTGGATACCACGGGAGAGCAAGTCCGATGATGCGAGGGAGAACTACTCTGGCTGCAATGGCCGTTGTCGCCACCGCTGTGTCGGCAGTCATGGCACACGAGGAGATCGAGAAGCTCATCCCCACCGATGGGGCTGCCGGTGATCAATTCGGCTACGCGGTGGCGATCGACGGCGGCTTGGTGCTGGTCGGCGCATACCTGGACGACGATCTAGGTGTCGATTCCGGTTCCGCCTACGTATTCGACTCTGCGACCGGTCAGCAGCTTCACAAGCTCGTTCCTTCCGATGGAAGCCAAGGGGATCTCTTCGGTTGCAGCGTGTCCATGGATGGAGGCCAGGCTCTCATCGGAGCGCGGTACGATGACGTCTTCAGCCTCGGTTCGGGGTCGGCCTATCTCTTCGATGCTGGTACCGGGCAGGAGCTGCTCAAGCTGACCCCCTCGTACGGGTACTCCATCGACGAATTCGGATACAGCGTGTCACTCGGAGGCGGGCGGGCGCTCGTGGGTGCACCGTACGCCAACAAGGCCGCTACCGATTCCGGCGCCGCCTACGTCTTCGATGCGACGACCGGTCAGCAGCTCCACGAGCTCACCCCGACCGACGGTGAGTACTCCGACCACTTCGGCTCTGCCGTCGCTCTGGACGGAAACCTGGCCCTGGTGGGTACGCCCGACGACGACGACAACGGCTACGACTCGGGGTGCGTGTACATCTTCGATGTGACAACCGGTCAACAGCTCCGAAAGCTCCATCCGAATCCGGCGGGATACTCCGAGTCCTTCGGCTCGAGCGTGTTTCTCGAGGGTAGCCTGGTGCTCATTGGAGCGAAGGACGCGAACTGGGGGGGTGGTTTGAGCTCGGGCGCTGCCTACCTCTTCGATGCAGCTACCGGACAACAACTTCACAGGCTCCTTCCTCATGGTGGATCCAACAACGACGCATTCGGTACCAGCGCCTGCCTCGACCAGGGGCGTGTACTCGTGGGTGCGCCCAGAGAGAACGACCTCTTCAACGACGGAGGTTTCGCCTCCATCTTCGATGCGGCCAGTGGTCAGGAACTGAACCTGATCACCCCTTACGATGGATCAGAGGACGATTGCTTCGGCTACAGCGTGTCCCATGAGGGTGGGCTGGCCGTCGTGGGGGCGCCGTGGAGGGATGACCTCGGGGATGACTCGGGTGCGGCGTATCTCATCGACGTGATCGCCCCCGGCTATTCGTACTGCTTCGGGGATCCCGGTTCCGGCACGCCGTGTCCATGCGGAAACGACAACGATGGAAGCTTGCCGGGTTCGGGCTGCTCCAACGGGGTCTTCGCCTCGGGGGCGCACCTGACGGCCGTGGGCCGGGCGAGCGTCAGCAATGATTCCGTGATCTTCACCACCACTCATGCCGAGCCGAACAACGCCGGCCTGTACACTCAGGCGAACACCCCTTTGTCCATGGGAATGGTCTGGGGAGATGGCTTGAGATGTGGGGGCTACGGAAGAGTTCGCTTGCAGATTCGCTTCTCCGATGCCACCGGGACCTCCAGCACGACGATCCCCATCGCGGCGAAGGGCATGGTCTTCCCCAGGTGATACGAAGAACTATCAGTTCTGGTATCGGAGTGTCGTGAACCCACCCTGTGGGCTGGGGGTGAACGACTTCAACCTATCCAACGGCTACTCGATCACCTGGCTGCCGTGACCGCCCCAGTACGGCGTACTTACCGGTCGCGGTCGGAAATCCGCTGTGAGAGGGGCTACCGCTCGACCAGGAAGCGATCGCCCAGGGGCAGGTCCCGCGCGCGGAAGGTGAACTTCAGCTCCTGGAACGTCTCGTTCTTCGCGACGGTCACCTCGATCGGGAGCTCACGCCACGACTCGGAGGGGTCCGGTTCCGAGACCCGCTGCGCCTCGCACCGGGCCTCGAGCCGCTTCACCAGCGCCGGATCCTTCGATCCGTCCGGCCGGAAGATCGAGTCGATGACGTGCGCGAGATCGACCGCCACGCCGACGAAGTGCTGCGGCTCGCCGGGTGCGCCGTCGACCTCCAGGTGTACCGAACTGCGATGCGGAGCGAGCAGCGTGATTCGCTGCCGGAGAAGACCCTCGCGCGAGGCCTGACGGAAGTCCCCGAGGTAGAAACCCTCGCGACCGGCCTGAAGAGGGGTCGAGCCGAAGGGGGAATCCGCGAACGAGGAGATCTCGGAGTCGAAGAGCCACTCACCCGAGTCGTTCTTCAGCCGACGCTCCCGTCGCCACGGGACGTCGTCCGGACCGTACTGGTAGTCACTGGCCACGCCGATCGAGCACTCCGCCTCCAGGATCTCGATCCCGTGCTCGTCGTACACGCGGAGGTACGCGGGATGGGAGCGCGGCAGCTCCACCTCGAGAAGCACCTGGGTGTGGGGACCGCGCACCGCGAACTCGGGAGGATCGTCGGCGTGCCGCACCTCCGCCCTGACGCGGGCGCGGTAGATCCCTTCCGGCAGCTGCCGCACGGTAGCGCCGCCTTCGCGAACGTGCACCGAGGTCTGCAGCTGGTCACCCTCGGTCCAGTGTTCGTTTCCCGGCGCGCCGAGGCGCCACAGATCGACGTGGCTCTCGACGTAATCCCTCGTCTCGCGATCGATCAGCTCGAGCAGGAGTGCGCAGTCGCCCCGCTCGACCGGATCGGGGGGGAGCTCCATCTCGATCTCCATCTCGAGGAACTCGAGGTCGCCTTCGGTCAGCTCGTCGCCCGGACCCTCGAGTGGGGCGACGGCCGAGAGCTCTTCCCGCGGCCCCGTAGTGGGGGAAGGCGTACGCTCGGGCGCGGCCAGCTCGCCGACGACGACCCGCTCCTCCACCGGACCGGAGCCGGGGAGTCGGAGATCGAGCCCCTCCCGCTCTCCCTCTTCATCATCGAGCAAGAGCAGGCACAGGGCGACGACGAGCGCGACGGCGCTCCAGAGTAGAGAGCGTTTCAAGGGCGTGGCGGGGATTCCTGGAGGTCTCCGCCATTACACCCCGCCGCGGAGCGGGTGACGGAGTGGTTTCCACAATCCTGGTGTGGTGCGTAGAGAATCGTCCTGCGCTGGAGCATCTGTGCCATCGTGTGGTGCGACCGGCATTGTGGCGGAGCGGCCGGAGACGACGCGTACCTCGCCCGCTTCGGGAATCCCGCCGGCGTCATGATTGGGAGCTCCGAGCAGGAAGTCGTCGAAGCCGTCGCCGTCGAAATCCCCTCAGCCGGCCAGGGCCTGGCCGTACATGGAGCCCGCGGTGGGCCCGGTGATCAGCTCCGCGACTGCGGTGAACTCGTCATTGTCGAGGTTATCGCTCGCGAACTCCGGTGGCGTCCTGCAATTCCAGGTCGACTTCGATCACCCCGCGATCAGCGCAAAAGTCACGGCCGGCTCGCGCAGGAACTTCCAGGCGTGGTTCCGGGACACGGCCGCAGGTGGAGCGGGTTCGAACCTCTCCAACGGCCTGACGATCGACTTCGAGCCGTGAGACGAGGGGTTCTCCCCGTCAGCGCCCGAGGGGCTTTCATCTCGCGCGCGCCCGGGGGTCCTGCCGCTCGGTTGTGAGCCGTCGCGGTGAGGCCCATCGATGCTCCGCTGGGAACCTGCATCACCCTGAGCCGGAAGAGGCGGCCCCGCTCCTCGACAGAGGACGCGAGCGCGGGAGGGCTCCGTTGCCCCCGAGGGCCCGCGAGAACGGGTCCTCGAGGCTTGCACGGGGTTCTCGGGAGGTACAGCCGGGCGCCCCGGCGATAGCGGAGAATGAGCGGGTGCAGTATTCTCACCTTCGATGCACTGCACGATCGGCTACTCCAGGACCTGGGACGCGTGCCTGCACCGGCTGAGGCCTGCCGCCGGCGGGGAGCCCGAGCGCAGCAGGCTCCGTACCCGCGACGGGCAGTTCCGTGAACCCGACGGACGACCCGAGGACGTGCCGCGATGAGCGATTCTCGTTCCCGGCGGTCCAGCGACCTGTTTCAAGAAGCGCTCGAGCTACCACCCGAACGTCGTCACCAGTTCCTGCGCGAAGCCTGCGCTGGCGACGCCGGCCTCGAGGCCGACGTGCGTTCGCTCCTCGAAGCGCACGCCGAGGCAGAGGGGTTTCTCACCGGCGGCCAGCTGTTTCACGCGCTCGCCGACCCCGGCCTGCCCGGAAGCGAGACCGACCCGCTGCTCGATGCGACCATCGGCAACTGCCGAATCCTCGGGCTGCTCGGCCGCGGTGGGATGGGCGTGGTCTACCGTGCCGAGCAGGAGAATCCGCGTCGCGAGGTGGCGCTGAAGCTGATCGATCGCCACTTCGTCACGTCCGGACTGCTGCAGCGGTTCGAACGCGAAGCGCAGCTGCTGGCGCGGCTCAAGCACGCGGGCATCGCACAGATCCATCTCGCCGGCTCGACGGGTCCAGAGGCCGGCGATCGTCCCTACTTCGCCATGGAGCTGGTCGAGGGGCCACCGCTCACGAGCTTTGCCGACGGGCTCGACCTAGACCTGCGCGACCGGCTCGAGCTCGTGATCCGGATCTGCGATGCCGTGCAGCACGCGCACCAGGTCGGAGTGATCCACCGCGACCTCAAGCCTGCGAACATCCTGGTGACCGCCGAAGGGCAGCCGAAGATCCTCGACTTCGGCATCGCGCGCGGCACGGACGCCGACCTGCAAGTGACGACGATGGGTGAGCCCGGGACGGGCTTGCTCGGGACGTTGCCTTACATGAGTCCGGAGCAGGCTCGGGGGAGGCTCGATGAGATCGATACGCGATCGGACGTTCACGCGCTCGGGGCCATCACCTTCGAACTGCTCACGGGCGAGATGCCGCGCGACACCGCGAAGGAGTCGATCACCGAGGCCATCCGCGTGGTTGCCGACGAGGAGCCGCGACGACTCGGGACCGTGGGAGGGAAGCGCTTCCCACGGGATCTCGAGACCGTGGTGGCGAAGGCGCTCGCGAGCGATCGTGAGCAACGCTATGCGTCCGCGAACGAGTTAGCTCAGGACATCCGGCGATTCCTCGACGGACAGCCGATCAACGCTCGCGGGCCGAGCACCCTCTACCAGGTGCGCAAGCTCGTCGCGCGGAATCGACTGGCTTCGGCGCTCGTGGTCGGGCTCGTCCTGCTGGCGCTTGCATCGACTGTGTTCGTGAGCCTCCAGGCCGACCGCATCGCTGGTGAGCGAGACCGCGCGAACAGCGTGGCGCAGACGGCCAGCGAATCGCTCGGGTTCCTGCGGAGCCTGTTCATCGACGCCACCCCGGAACGCAGGCTCGGACGTGAGATGACGGCACGCGATCTGCTGGACAGCGGTGTCGAGCGCATGAAGAGCGACCTGCGCGATCAGCCCATTGCACGCGGGAGCCTGCTCGCGATGCTCGGCCGGGTCTACTACAGCCTCGGGGACGTCGAGAAGGCCGAACCGCTGCTCGAGGAGGCGGTAAACATCGGGCGAGGCCTTCGCAGACCTGGTGAGCAGATGGCCGATGACGCGGACCTGCAGACCGCATTGCAGACGCTGAGCTCCTGCCGGACCAACGCCGGCCGCCACGACGAGGCGATCGAGCTCGCCCGCGAGGCCCTTGCCTACGTCGAGGAGATCTACGGAACCGAGGACGACCACTACGCGGACGCCCTCGACCGCCTCGCCGGTGCGCTCGGGTTCGTACCCGACCGGCGGGCCGAGGCCCGTGAGCTGATCCTCGAGGGACTGGCGATCCGCGAGCGGGTCCTGCCTCCGGGCGATCAGAAGCTGGGCGGGAGCCACTTCGCCTACGCACGGAACCTGCAGGCTGCGGGGGAGTTCGCGCGGGCCGCCGAGCAGTACGACCTCGCCCTGGCGATCTGGGAGAAGGAGCTGCCCGAGGAGCGCCCCGAGATCGGGATGTGCATCGACGGGTACTCGAAGGTCCTGGGCGAGCTCGACCGGAAGGACGATGCGCTGGCCATGGCGTTGCGGGCCGTCGCACTTCGCCGTCGGGTCCTCGGCAACGACCACCCGGCCACGGTGGACAGCCTCAACAACGTCGGCCGCTGGCAGCTCGAAATGGGTCGATTGCAGGAGGCGCGCAGTACCTTCGAGAGCGTGGCGGAAGCACACGAGATCGCGCTCGGCCCTCAGGACCCGGGCCTCTTGAGGCGCCTCTATACCGTGGCCCTGGTTTGCGCCAGGCAGCGGGACTACCCGGGTAAGGAGGATGCGCTGAGGCGGGCCGTCGATCTGGCGCGCGAACACCACGCGACGTCTCCAGAGGAGCTGTCGCTGGCGACGGGAAAGCTGAGCATGTTCCTCTACTGGACCGGGCGGCACCAAACCGCCGAGCCGCTGCTCGAAGAGACGGCGGAGCTGCTCGAGCAGATGGGAAAGCAGGGCACGCAAGACCTGGCCGTGATCTTCGAGGCGCTGGCGAACTGCCGCCACCGTGCCGGCGATGCGGAGGCGGCCATCGCCATCGCGCGGGAGCTCCTTCCCGAGATGGAACGGCATCCGGACTGGAAGACGACGAATCCGCTCGCGCTGCGATACACGATGGGGCTCGACCTCCTGTACCTCGAGCGGATCGAGGATGCCGAGGCGTGCTTCCACAGCTTGCTCGCGGATCTGGACGATCCACCGCGAAACCTGCAGAGCTTGCCGTGGAGTGTCCGCTGGTGCCTGAGCCTCTGCGACACCGCCCGGGGCCGGGAAGGGAACGCAATGGAGCTGCGCGCGGAGGTACTGGCCGCCGAACTCCCCGAGGCCGAGCGCAGGTGGACCCTGCTGCGTCGGGCCGAGGCCGCCGCCGAAGAGTGGCGAGAGGACGAGGCGCGCCAGGTGCTTCAGGCCGTGCGTGCGGCCGGACTGCCGCCGTGGGACGTGGAGTGGGCGTTCCGGGTCAATTCCAGGATCGAGCCGGCACTGAAGGCGTCCCTGTTCGAAGAGCTTCGTTCGAGGTGATCGACTCGCCCGTACCGAGCGCGGACGATCACCACGACCTCCTCCTCGATCGATGCGACACCGTATCAGTATCAGTCCTTCTTCGCCTTCCGCTCCGCGCTCTTCGCCTTCTTCAGCTGCCGGTCGAGGCGACGGAGCTCGTTCCTGAGCTCGCGCTCGATCGCCAGGCGACACTTCTTCCTGATCGAGTCGCCCAGCTTGTACTCAGCGGCGCGCTCGAGGGCGGCTTCGTAGCGACGCTCGCACCGGCGCCTGGCTTCCTCGAGCCAGGCCCGGGCCCTTCCGAAGTCGCCGCGCCCAGTCTCGAGGTCCGCCGTTTGCTCCCAGAGCTCGTAGTCGTCGGCCTCGCAGCCGTTGCACGGGTGCTCCTTCGATCCTTCGCAGTGCGGGCACTTCATCGTGGCCACTCCCGTCCCTGAGCAGGTGTCGCAGTTCCAGGAGCCCTCGTCGCACTGGTCGCACTCGAAGAAGCCCTGCTCCTCGCACTCGAAGCACGCGGCCCTCTTCGACCCGTAGGCGCCTCGGCCGCCGCACTTCTTACAAGGTAGTCTCCCGATCCCCTTGCACCCCTCGCAGGTGGACTGGTTCCAGCCAACGCATTCGGGACAGGTGGTCCAGATCGATCCGGTCTTGTCGCAGGAGCCGCAGTGACGCTTCCCCGTTCCCCGACACCACGGGCACAGCTCGACGGGTCGCGTAGAGACGTCGGGGAGGCGACCGACGCCCGCGCAATCATCACAGGCCTCGACGATCTTGCGGGTGCCGTCACAGCGGCGGCAGTCGACCCTTCCCTTCTTGCAAAAGCGGCATCGGAATTTGCCCCCCTTGCACGGCAGACAGTCGACCCAATTCTTGATGTGAAGCAGCTTTCCGGATCGGCAGTTGGCGGGGCACTTGATCTCCCCCGGCTTCAGCTTCACCTTCTTCGGTGAGTTCTTCGGATAGAAGCCAAAGTCGATGTTCCCCAGTTGCTCGAGCAGCTCGTCGTTCTGCGCCATGATCGCCTCGAGCTCGGCCTCACAGACCCACCCCCCCGTCCAGCGCCTGCGCAGTCGCGGCTTGAACTTGCAGCCGGGGCAGGAGTGATCGCCCTCGCCACCGCAGAACCGGCACTCCTGGAGGAAACTCCCCTCGCCCTCGCATCGTGCACAGGCCACGGTGGCCGGCGCTTCCGCGGAAGGGGGCGGGTCCTGTTCGGGAGCGGTCGTGGCGAGGAAGAGAATCGCTATCGAGAGCCAGATCATCTGCATGACCCGAGTTTAGCGTCGACGAGTTTAGCGTCGACCGAGGACATCGCGAGCCCCGGAGCCTCCTCGAGCGGGTCCCGGTGGTGGTGCCGCAATCCGGACGGCTCGCCGCGTGGCGCCGATTCCAGCACCTCGAACGGTTACGAGATCACCTGAGTTCCGTAGAGTTCACTGTCAACTGAGAAGCTCGCAGAACCGCCCGGCGCAGCGGGCGAAAGGAGGGATTGCAAGGATGAGAACCAAATCCAGCACGGGACTGACTCTGACCCTGGCGGCGGCGGCGTTCCTTTTGGTGCAGGAGAGCGGCGCTGGACAGAACGAGCTCCACAAGCTGGTCCCCTCGGACGGACAACCGGACGAGGTATTCGGCGCATCATGCTCCATCGACGGGAATCTCGCCGTCGTGGGGGCCTATCAGGATGGCGACAATGGAGACAACTCCGGCTCTGCCTACGTCTTCGAGGTGAGCTCCGGACAGCTGTTGCACAAGCTCCTCGCTTCCGATGGCAAGGCCGACGACGAGTTCGGGTACGCCGTCTCCATCAGCGGGAGCCTCGCCATCGTCGGGGCGTGGCGAGACTACGTCAGTGGCCAGAACACCGGCTCCGCCTACGTCTTCGACGCGAGCTCCGGGCAGCAGCTCGTCAAGCTCCTCGCCGCAGACGGCGCGTCCTTGGACTGGTTCGGAATCTCCGTCTCCATCAGCGGTAGCCTCGCCATCGTCGGGGCAGCCCTTGACGATGACAATGGCCTCGACTCCGGTTCCGCCTACGTCTTCGATACGAGCACCGGGCAGCAGCTCCACAAGCTCCTCCCCGCAGATGGCAGTGCCCATGAGTTTTTCGGCCAAAGCGTCTCCATCAGCGGTGGCCTCGCCATAGTCGGGGCGAAGCTCGACGATGACAATGGCCTCGACTCCGGCTCCGCCTACGTCTTCGACGTGAGCACCGGACAGCAGCTCCACAAGCTCCTTCCGGCAGACGGCATGGCCGACGACCGGTTCGGATCATCCGTCTTCATCAGTGGAACCCGAGTTCTCATCGGTGCGAAAGGTGACGATGACCTGGGAACCGACTCCGGTTCCGCCTACGTCTTCGATGCGATCACCGGACAGCAGCTCCACAAACTCCTCCCCTCTGACGGGTCTGCCCTCGATGCCTTCGGTTGGAGCGTTTCCCTCAGTGGAACCCGCGCTGCCGTCGGGACATGTTGTGCCTCCAGCTACACCGGCGCTGCCTACGTTTTCGATGTCAGCTCCGGGCAGCAAATCAAGAAGCTCCTCGCCTCCGATGGCGTTCCGCAGGACTACTTCGGCCATGATCTCTCGATCAGCGAAGACCTCGTTCTCGTCGGAGCGTTCGGTGATGCCGACAATGGAGACTGGTCCGGTTCCGCGTACATCTTCGAGGCGGACCCCGTACCCGGCACCCCCTTCTGCTTCTGTGACGCCGGCAACCCCGCCGGCACCACTGCCCCTTGCGGGAACTTCAACAACGGCAGCGACCCGCACGGCGCCGGCTGCCGACACGACGACTCCGCGGCGGGAGCCCGCCTCCACGCCCTGGGCAACCCGAGCGTCACGGCGGACACTCTGGTCCTGCACGGACTGCGCGGTCCCATCTCGAAGTGGACCCTGTTCTTCCAGGCGAACAACAACGTGGACGGCTCCGGCCTCTTCCTGGGAGATGGCCTGCGCTGTGCCGGTGGGGGCTTGATCCGGCTGCAGACAAAGAAGACGGATATGAGCGGGAACGCCAGTTCGGGCCCGATGGTGATCTCCAGTCGCTCGGCGAGCTTCGGGCACCCGATCGCAGCCGGCGAGACCCTCTACTACCAGTGGTGGTTCCGCGACGTGAATGGATCACCCTGTGGCACGGAATCCAACACCTCGAATGGCTACGCGATCACCTGGGGCCCGTGATATGACCTGATACGGTGTCGCACACCTTGCCGCGGTCTTGCGACAGGACCGTGCCATCCGCGAGTCTGTCGCATAAC
>CAZCAC010000180.1:0-14210 GCA_964496575.1 uncultured Planctomycetaceae bacterium
CCGTTTCCCTGCTGAGCCATGAGCGGATGGTTGCATGAATCGGGGCGCATGTGTTAGTGTTAGAATGGTTCGTACAAACTCGCTCAACGATTTCTCCCCGGAGGCCGACATGCTCTGCTTGCTCACTCGCCGCTCGCGTCGCTTCGCTTCCTGCCTCGTCCTGCTGGGAATCGCCGCTCCAGCTTCGGCGCAGTCGCTATGGACAGTAGATGCCGGCGGGGGTGGGGATTTCACCGAGATCCAGGCTGCGGTGGATGGCTCGCTCGATGGCGACACGATCATCGTGAAGGATGGCTTCTACGGTTCGTTCCTGGTCGACGACAAGGCGCTCACCATCATCGCGGAAGGGGACGGAGCCTTCTGCGGCACGATCCAGATCGAAGACGTCTCGTCCACCCGGACAGTCCTGGTGAAAGGGCTGCGGGCCACCGGAGCAGAGAGCGCCTCACCACTGATCGCCTGCGGGTTGGTGACATCCGACTGCACCGGCACCTTGCGGTTCGTGGACTGCCTTCTCCAGGCGGAGGACTGGCCCGCGACCGACCAGGATGCGTGGCCCGGAGCGTGGGTCGTCAGTTGCGACGACGTCGCCTTCTCATCGTGCACGATGAGCGCGGTTCGCCGCGATCATCCCGAAGGGCGAGCCGGCCACGGGCTGTGGGCGATGGACTCCAGAGTCGCGGTGTACGGGAGCCGGTGTATCGGCGGGTCGGGGGGGTACTTCGACATCGGCACCTGGCTCTACGCCCCGCACGGAGGCGATGGGGCTCGGGTGGAAGGGGCCGGCGAGTTCTTCGCCGCCGCGACCGAGTTCCAGGGCGGAGATGGCGGTGACGACTGGTACTGGGTGGGAACGGACGGCGGCCACGGGCTCAACTCCTCGCAGGTTCCGAGCCGGGTCCTCGACTGCGTCGCCGCGGGAGGCCTGGGAGGGTGCAGCGACCAGGGTCTCGGCGGGTGCGACTATGGACCCGATGGACTCCCCTACTCCGGTACCGTGATCATGGTGCCGGGGAAGTCCGGCCGAAGCCTCACACCGAAGATCTCCCCCGCGAACTCCTTCACGACCTTCCGGTTCGAGGGTGAGACCGGCGCGAAGGTCTTCCTGCTCTTCAGTGCCGGCGCGGACCACGAGTACCTCGACCGCTGGAGGGGCGCGCTGCTCCTCGCTCAGCCCCTGCTGTCCTTCTACCGCGACATCTCCAGTGGAAGCTGGGAGTTGCCGGTCATCCCGCTCCAGCTCGATAGTCCCTACCTCGGGACGATTCCAGCCGGTGGCGTGCTGGAGGTCCCGGTGCTCGTCGAGTCCCCGCCGAGCGGTGCGCCCGCCGAGACCTTCTTCCTGCAAGGGTACGTGCGCAACCCGTCGGGGGGAGGCGCGCTCTCGGATCCCGCCGCGTTGACCGTCGTCGACGATCCCGGCTACATGATCGACTGCAACCGGAATGGCATTCCGGACGGCCTCGACCTGGGTACGGGGACGAGCCTCGACTGCAACCTGAACGGAGTCCCCGACGAGTGCGAATGGGACTGCAACGCGAACGGGATTCCCGATGACTGCGACCTGGCCAGCGGCACCTCGCAGGACTCGAACGGGGACGGGGCCCCCGACGAGTGCGAGGGCCTCATGACCCTCTACGTCGACGACGACGCGCCTCCCGGGGGCAGCGGAATCTCCTGGACGTACGCGTTGAACGACTTGCAGGAGGCGCTCTCCTTCGCCCGCACGATCCCCTCCGAGATCACCGGGATCTGGGTCGCCGAGGGCGTGTACCGGCCCGCCGGAATGGGAGGAGCAACGGACAGCTCGTTCGAGGTGGACCCCGGAATGAAGCTGTACGGTGGGTTCGCGGGAAACGAGACCAGTCTCGCGCAGCGTGTACCGTTCGCGCATCCGACGGTGCTCACCGGGGACCTGAACCTGGACGACCCGATGAGCTCCGAGGACAACGCCACTCATGTCGTCACCATGACCGAACCGGGCGAACCGAGACGGCTCGACGGTTTCGTCGTGACCGCGGGGTACGCGACTGGATGGGACACAGGCGCGGGAGTCCTCGTATTGCCCATCGACGACTGGGTCATCGCCAACTGCTTGATCGAGGGCAACCACAGCTACCGTGATGGGGGCGGTCTGTCGATCTACGGAGAGAATGGGAAGATCGTGAACACGATCATCCGAGGGAATACCGCCCGGTTCGGGGCGGGTGTGAATGGCCTCGGTTGCGATGGACTGCAGCTGGTGAACTGCCTGATCGAGGGCAACGAGGCAGACGCCACCGCGGGATTGCGCCTCTACGGTCCCTGGGATTCGCCCCTTCCAGTGGAGCTCATCTCCTGCACGATCGCCAACAACACGGCCACGGCGCCCTATGCGACGTGCGGTGGCATCGGCCTCGCGCTGTCGACGGCTACGACCGAAAGCCACTTCAAGAGCTGCATCGTCTGGGGAAACGTCGCGCCGGCGGGAACGACCGAGCAGCAGCAGATCTACGAGCCGGATGATCTCGCCAATGCGCAGTACTCCTGCATTCAGGGGCTGACGGCCTTACCCGGATTCCACAACCACGGCCTGGATCCCCTCTTCGTGAACGCGCTGGGAGCCGATGGCATCGCCGGCACGGCGGACGACGACGTCCGGCTGGGCGCGGGCTCTCCTTGCGTGGACAGCAGTCGCAACGGGGTACTGCCTGACGACGCGCTCGACATCGACTACGATGGCGATCTCACCGAGCAACTTCCCCTCGATCTAGCGGGGAATGCCCGGCGCATCGACGACCCGGCCGTGGCCGATACGGGCTCGGGGGTTGCGCCGATCCTCGACATGGGGGCGCTGGAGCGGGATCCTCGCTGACTCCGTACCCTAGCTACTCTTCTTCTGGAAGCACCCGACACCCAGAATGGCGAAGGTCGGGGCCAGGACGAGGTTGATCAGCGAGAGCAGCTGCCAGGGCCAGTACTCGGCGAACGGAACGGAGAGCGTGGCCACCATGAAGACCGCGGTCGGATGCCACGGCACGAGACTCTCCAGCATCGTGCCCGTGTCCTCCAGCGAGCGGGAGAGCACTTTTCTCGGAATGCCGAGGCGGTCGTACTTGCTCTTGAAGGCGTCGCCGACGATGAAGCTGGTGGCGTACTGATTCGAGGTCAACGAATTGGTGAACGCCGCCGCAGCCAGCGAGGAGAGAATGGTGCTCCTGCGGCCCTTCGCGAAGCGGAAGACGCGCCCCACCACTCTCGGCATCGCCTCGATGTGATCCAGTGCACCGACGAAGATGAAGACCGTGAAGGCGATGACGATGGCGTCGATGAGCGCGTACAACCCTCCTCGCTCGAGGAGCTCGGAGATCCCCGCCGGAACGTCACCGGCCCAGGGCGCCATGCTGATGTCGAAGCCCTTGCAGAGCGACTGCACGACGTCGGTCACCCCGAATCGCTGAAACACGAGGGCCAGCACGCACGCCGCCAGCATCGAGATCATCAGCGTCGGGACCGTCGGCCAGCGCCTCAGCGACCCGAAAAGGACGATCACCGGCGGCAGCAGCAGCAGGGTATTGAAATTGAAGGTCCCCTGCAGCGCCTCCCGAGCCTCCGAGCAGCTACGTCCCGGTCCGAATGAGTCCGCCGGCTCGAGGGGAGGGTGACCATGATTCGGAGAGTAACTGGTCCGCGCGACCTCTGCCACCTGCGTGAGACCCTATCCCGCCGCGCAGGGAATCACCGGGGCGTTTTCCAATCCCCCGAGCATGTCGAGCCCGGATAGAAGTTGGACCGCACTCACCACCGGACCCGACCGGAGTCGATACACTCGGGGCGGCAGCGACCCTCCGGGAGTCGCGGTGGCCGGACGCTGTAACGAACGAATCGAATGAACCTCCCTCTCAAACTACGCGGGCTCGTGTGGCTCGTCCTGATCCTCGCGCTGGGAGCGGGGATCCTCGCCCTCTCGAGCCAGCTCGGTGAGCCGGACCCGGCAGTGCCGGCGGAGGAAGTGGTCACGCCGACCCCGATCGAGGAGGCGGAGGAGCCGCGCGAGGATCGCGCACGGGAGTCCGAGGTGGATCGACGTGCCGTGCCCCTCGGTGACGCCCTTGGCTCGGCGGGGACAAGCGTGGGCGGGGTGCGCGGTCAGGTGCTGAACGTCCGCGAAGGGAAGGTGGTTCCCGCGGCGGAGATCAACGTGGACCTGGTCATCCCGGGAGCGGATCACAAGGTCGTGACCACCACGGACCGGGAAGGGCGCTTCTCCTTCTCCCCGACGAGCCTGCCCGAAGAGGCGCGCGTGTTGCGCGTCCGCACGAGGGAGAGCGACGATTACCAGCGCGCCGCGCAGTCCCTTCCCTTTCGCGGGAAAGACGCGACCTATCCGGAGGTCGAGCTGCGCCGGCTCGCCTTCGCGCCGCTCGAAGGCGTCGTCGTCGACGACGAGGGGCGCGGGTTGCCGGGTGTTACGATCACGATGGGGCGGCGCCTGGAGACCTGGTCGACCGTCGAGGTCTTCTCCGGTCTCGACGGGCGCTTCTCCATCAAGGAGACGCGAGGCCTGCGAGGGGCCGCGAACGCCACGCTCGATGGCTACGTCTTGCTCCACGGCAACCGCCTCGAGGCCCACGCGGACGGCGGGTGGAATCCGCTGCACCTGGTGATGACTCGATCCGCCGCGCTGGCGGTCGCGCTCGTCGGCCCCGACGGAGGGCCGGTGGTGGATGCCGCCGTGTCGTTGCGTATCGCCGTGTCGGAGAAACTGGGCGCCGAGGAAGGTCTGATGTGGGCCGACGGCCACGAGGCGGACGGCACTCGCCAGCTGGACTTCTCCAAGCTTCGAAGGCCGGTCCCCCAGCGCACCGGAGTCGACGGCATCGCCCGCTTCGACCCCACGTGGTCCGATCGCCGGTTGGAGGTCCTCGCTCCGGGCGACGTGCGGCTCACCCACGTCGACACCTCCGATCATCTGGTCGGCGAGAGTGCCCCGGGCGCTCGACCGCTGATACTCGAGCCGGGGCAGGTCCGGCAGGTCGAGTGTTCCCTGGGAACGCGGTTACGCGTCGAGGGCACGGTGACCGACACCGCCGGGAGCCCATGCGAGAACCAGTACGTCTTGGTCTCGTCGCTGACTCGGGAGGGCGAGGTCAGGCGCACCGAGCGCGAGAAGACGGATGAGGAGGGGCGCTACGACTGCGAGGCGATCGACCTCGAACCTGGCGACCTCGTGTACGTCCACACGAAGGACGGCAATCCCTACCGGAACGATCCCGCCTCGATCGAGAACATCGGAGCGGTGACGGCGGACCCTGCGGAGGCGGTCGAGGGCACCCTGACCGTGGATCTCGCGATGAGGCCCGCGCTGTCCCTTTCCGGCCGCGTGCTCGACGAAACAGAAGAGCCGGTTCTCGCCTGGTGCGAGGCCGTCCGCGAGACGGATTCCACGAGCTCCGATCGCAGGCCGAAGCGGGCGGGCAGCACGGAGGGTCTGGGGAGCGAGTTCCTGATCGGGGGCCTCGAGCCCGGGACGTACGAGCTGCACGTCCACGAGCGCCTGCCCGGCGTTCAGTCGAAGCACGTCTTCCCCGGTCTGGTCGCCGGCTCCGAGGGCCTCGAGCTGCGCATCACCACTCCGGCGAACGCCTCGATCAAGATCCGCGCTGCGGCGAGTGGCGTGGAGCTCGCTCGATGCGTGGCGCTCATAGATCCTCTCGATCCGAGCCTCGCCACCCGGGCGTCGGCTACCGTGCCCAAGGTGCTGACCGACCCCTCTCTCTGGCCTCTCGAGGCGCCGATCGACACCTCGGGAAACATCGGATCGCTGTTCCTGGTCGCCGCCTCGGAGTCGAGCGAGCACGAGTGGAGCCGGGTGCGTCCGGGCCTCTACCGGGTGGGTATCCAGGCGTGGGACGGCGACGGTCAGCCGCTGTACCCGATGGCCACCGGGCCGGTCGAGTTCGGACCGGGAGCGCACGAGATCGTCGCACCGCTCCGCCCGGTGGGCTCGTTCGGGGGCCGGGTGACCGGGGGCGATTCGGCGGCGGTCCTCGCCCTGGCGCTCGTCGACGGGCGAGGTTCCCTGCTGCCGCTCTTCCCCGACGGCAACCACGCGGTCGACGTCCTTCCCGTCGACGCGAAGGGCGAGTTCCAGGTGGCGGTCGCGCCGGCCGGGGACCTCACCCTGATCGTCGGCAGCGAAGGAGAGCTTCGTGCCGGCCAGCCACGGCTGAGGATGCCGATCACGATTCAGCCGGGGGAGCACTCGCCGGTCGAGATCGAGCTCTGATACTGACTCCGTATCGCTATTGAACCACCTGCTCCACGCGTTCGATGGCGGCGAGCGGTCCCAGGGCGACGAGCACGTCCCCTCCCTCGATACACTCGTCGGCGTCGGGGTTGAAGATCACTCGTTCGCCACGCTTCAACGCCACGACGATGATTCCGAACTGCCTGCGAACATCGGCTCCGGCGAGGGTCTTGCCGGCGAGCTCACTCGCCGGCTCGATGACGATCTCGGCGAGCTCGAGCTCCACCGATGAACCGAGCAGTGACTGGTCGATGAAGTCGGTGACGGTCGGCTTGATGGCGGTCAGGGCCAGTCGAGTACCGCCGATCTGATAGGGGTTGAGCACGCGGTCGGCACCGGCCAGTTGCAGACGCTCCTCCGCGCCGGTCTCGACGGCTCGGGCGATGATATTGATGCCGGGGTTGAGCTGACGAGCGAGCAGGATCGTGTACACGTTGTGGGCATCGTCGGCGAGGCAGGTGATGACGGTCTTCGCGTTGCCGATGTTGGTCGACGAGAGGACCTTTTCGTTGGTGGCATCACCGCGGACCACGGGAAGGTCCTGGTCCTCGAGCTCGCGGCAGCGATCCGGATCCAGCTCGACTACCACGAAGGAAATGCCTCGCTGCCGCAGCACCTCGACCACGGCACTGCCCATCCGGCCGTAGCCGCAGACGACGATGTGGTTTCTGAGCTTCTTCATCAACTTGAGCTCCCTCCGAATACCAAGCACGCGGCGGAGATCGGTTTCGATCATGACGCGGGCGAACTCCGACGCGATGACGAGGATCACCCCGACGCCGGCGAAGGCCAGCACCATGGTGAAGACCCGACCGCCGCCCGACAGGGGGAAGACCTCGCGAAAGCCGATCGTCGTCACCGTGATCGTGGTCATGTACAGCGCATCGAACGCACTCATGTCCTCGATCAGGATGTACCCGATCATGCCGCCGAAGATCACCAGGAGACCGAGGACCACCGACTTGCCAAACGCGTGGAGCTTGGACGAGATCACGAGACGAGATTACTCAGGAGGCCACCCGGATGCCAGTTTCCGAGAGGCTCCCGAGCTCCGGCTTTCTCCTTCGACTCCACCTCGCGGCGGCCCTCTTTGGCCGCGATCCACAACACGAAGATGGCGGAGATTGCCCGGACCCGGTACTTCTGAAAGCTGCTAGCCTGTGTGCCGTGCTCCGCGTCGCCCTCCTCGCCCTGATCCTCGCACCCGTGCTCCTGGCCTGCCCGTCCGACGAGGCGCCCCCACCGGTGACGGTGCACGAGGTGAGCGCCGCCGGGCGAGTCGCCGCTGCATTGCCGCGCTTCCGTGACGAGGCGGAGCGACGCGATGCACAGGATCCGCGCGTGGACGAAGCCCTCCAGCTCCTCTCGCGGCGCGATTGGGCGCGGGCGCGGGCCGCGATCGAGCCGATCGCGGCTGACCGACCGCGAGACGCGCGCGCGGCCTTCCTGGTGGGCTACACGCACCACAAGGAGAAGCGCTACGCCCAGGCCCGGCCCTGGATCGAGCGCGCCCTCGAGCTCGGGCCCGGCTTCGACCGCGCGCAGGCGGTCTTCTACGTCTACGGTTGGTGTTTGTGGTACCTGGGCGAGGTCGCGGGGGCGAAAGCGGCCTTCGAGGCCTACCTCGAGTTCGAGCCGGAGGAGCGCGACGCGTACTTCGGGCTGGGTCTCGTGGCGGTGCAGGCGGGCGAGCTTGACGAGGCCGAGCACCTGCTCGGCCGCAGCATCGAGCTCGTCGAGCGTCTGGCAGCGGAGCGCGGCACCAACGCGCAGCTCGCGCAGGACCTCGCCAAGGCGCTCAACGCCCTGGCGGACGTGGACCTGGCGCGCGAGGACCTGGCCGCGGCGCGCCAGCACCTGCTGCGCGCGGTCGGCGTCTGGCGCGACGGCTACGAGGCCTGGTTCAAGCTCTCGCGCGTGCTGACGCAGCTGGGCGAGGAGGAGGCCGCGGCGGAGGCGCTACGGCATCACGACGAGGCGCGGGAGAGGCTCGGGCGATGAGACCCCACCCTCTCCTCCTCGTCGCGGCGCTCGTCGCCGCCTGCGCGCCCGAGGCACCGCCCACGCCGCGGCTGCACCTGGTCGATGTGACTGCCGCGAGCGGCATCCATCTGCGCCTGACCTCGGGGCAGACACCCTCGACGCAGATCGTCGAGGTCAAAGGCGGCGGCCTAGCGCTGCTCGATCACGACGGCGACGGCGATCACGACCTCTTCGTGCCCAACGGCGCGACCATCGATGCGCCCGACCGCGGGCCCGGGGGGCGGCTCTTCGAGAACCTGGGCGGGTTGCGCTTCCGCGATGCCACCGAGGCGGTGGGCCTCGACTTCCACCGCTGGGGCTACGGCTGCGCGGCGGGGGACGTGGACGGCGACGGCGATGAGGACCTCTTCGTCGCCTGCTACGGGCGCGACGCGCTGCTGCGCAACGACGGCGGGCGCTTCGTCGACGTCACGGAGGAGGCGGGCCTCGGCGGCGAGGCCTGGAGCAGCGCGGCGGCCTTCGGCGACGTGGACCTCGACGGCGACCTCGACCTCTACGTGTCGCGCTTCCTCGAGTACGACGTGAGCGCGCCGCCACCACCCATGACCTTCCTGGGCGTCGAGGTCTTCGCGGGGCCGATGGGGCTCGCCGCGGCGCGCGACTCGCTCTACGAGAACCGCGGCGACGGCACCTTCGTCGACATCACCGAGTCCTCTGGCGTCGGCACCGTGGCGCCGGCCTACGGCCTGGGTGTACTGATCCTCGACTTCGACGGCGAGGGCGGGCCGGAGATCTTCGTGGGCAACGACTCCGGCCGCAACTTCCTCTTCCACCGCAGGAGCGACGGCACCTTCGAGGATCTCGGTTTGGCGAGCGGCATCGCCACGAACCAGGACGGCGGACAGCAAGCGACCATGGGCATCGCCGTTGGCGACGTGGGCGGCGACGGACGCCCGGACGTCTACACGACGAACTTCATGGACGATACGAACACGCTGCACGAGAACCAGGGCGAGCTGCTCTTCGCCGATCACGGCCTGCGCTACGGTCTGGGCATCGAGTCGCGCAGCTTCCTCGGCTGGGCGGCGATGTTCGTGGACCTGGACCACGACGCGGACGAGGATCTGATCGTATTCAACGGCCACGTCTACCCCGAGGAGATCACCGAGCCTCACGGTTGGCGACACCGGCAGACCCCGCTGCTCTACGAGCGCGAGGGCGCCCGCTTTCGCCGGGCCGAAGCCGCTTCCGCCGGCGCCTGGCTGGCGGCGGAGCACTGCGACCGCACCGCCGTCGTCGGCGACCTCGACCTCGACGGCGACCTCGACGTGGTGGTAGGGGAGCTGAACGGCGATCTGCGCCTGCTCGAGAACGACGGCGCGCGCGGCTCGTGGCTCACGGTGCGCCTCGACGACCCACAACACGCCAACCGCCGCGGTCTCGGCGCGCGCGTGTCGCTGAGCACGGGCGATCGCGAGCAGGTGCGCTGGATCACGGCGGGCTGCGGCTACCAGTCCGCCAATCCGCCCGAGGCCCACTTCGGCCTGGGCGACGCCGCGGGGCCGTGCATCGTCACGGTCACCTGGCCCGGTGGTGCACGGCAGGTGGTGCGCGACGTCGCACCGAACCGGCGCCTGATCGTCCGCCGCGAGTAGATACGGAGTCAGGGAGGGAGTCGGACCCCGCCCCCCACCAGACAGCGGGGAACGGGGTCCGTGCCGCACGCGCGGAAGGAGTCGTTCAGCGGCGGCTCGCGGTCAGCTCGAGGCGCGTACCGTCGGACAGCTGCAGCGTCCCGCGCAGCTGACCGTTCTGCAGCGTGAGCGACAGCGTGTCGGGGAAGTCCTGCATCGCCTGGCCGTTGACGAAGGCGGTCTTCTTGGTGCCGTTCAAGGTCAGCGTGTTGCCGCGCCCCGGAGTGCCCTGCAGGGACTCGTTCACCTGGTAGGTGTCCTGACCGCCCCAGCCGTTGGGCACGCGCACCTGGGCGGAGAGATCGGCGTCGAGGGCGCCGTTGCGACCCGCGCGAATCTCCAGCGTGGCCGTCCAGGTGAGCGTGCTGCCGTCGAACATCGGCTGCTTCACGCTGCCGCTCCAGCTGCCGGCGAAGGAGCCGGTCTGCTGCGGCGAGGTGGGCGTCGGCTGCACCGGGTTCGTCGGCTGCACCGGCCCGTTCGGCTGCACCGGAGCGGTGGGCTGCACCGGGCCGGTCGGCTGCACGGGGCTGCTCTGGTTGACCGCCACGTTGCCTCTGTCGGGGCTGATAGTGAACGAGAGAACCGTCTTCCAGCGGTTGAGGATGTCCGCCGGCACCGCCTCGAGCTCGGGGTTGGAGATGCCGCGCGCCCAGGCCCGCTGGATGTCCACCTCGATCAGGGTCCCCTGCCGGGCGTTCTCCTGGTAGGTCTTCGTCGCGGCCTCGACGACCTGCTCGAAGCTCGCCGTCCCGTAGCGCTTTCCGCCGCCGACGCCGGTGCTCTCCACTGGCAGGTAGTTGCCGCTGGGCAGCTGGATCACCGGGAAGGCGTGGCCGGGCACGAGGATCATGTAGCTCTCGAGCCCCACCGCCTGAGCCATCGAGCAGTACAGCGCGGCCAGCTCGATGCAGGTCCCCGAGCGGTCGCGGATCACGTCGCGGGGGAACTTCATCGACTGGACGATCTTGTTGTCGAAGCTGAGGTTCTCGTTGGCGAAGCCGGTCGGACCCTGGTAGGTGAAGTCGTTCGCCTGCCAGATCTCGTAGCAGGCTTTCAGGACCTTCCACGCCGCCTCGTCGCTGTACGGCGCGCCTTCACCGCCCGCGGCCTTGTTGGCCGCCGCGGCGAACTGCTTGACCACCGGGTCGTCACGCGTCACCCAGGCGGCGAGCAGGTCGGAGTTGCTGAACGCGTCCTCGAAGGTCCCGGTGCTCTCGTCCTCCTTCAGGTTGGAGAAGACGAACTCGTGCCGGCCGAGGATGCTGATCCGCCCGCCGTCGCCGTCCTCGTGCTCCTCTCCATCGGCATCGACGTACTTCCACTCCGCGATCAGGTTGGTCGGCGTGGTGCTGGTCAGCTCGGCGATCTTCTTGTTCAGCACGGGGTGGTAGGTCACCACGACCGTCTGGCCGGGCACGACCTCGGGGAACTTGTGCCAGAGGTCGAGCTCGGAGTAGCTACCCAGCTTGAAGCGCACCCTGAGGTCGGTGAGCGGACCCTTGCCGGTGTTGGTGAACACCGCCTTCGCGACCCACTGCGCGGGGAGACCGTCCTCCAGGCCGTAGACCTTGTAGAGGCAGCTCATCAGCCGGTCGCGCACGTCGAACTTGACCTTGAAGCGTCCTTGCCCGGTCGGCCCGGTGTAGGGCAGCTGGTAGCTGAGCGTGTTTTCCGACTCGCTCCAGCGGATCTCCTTCGCTCCCTGGGGCAGGGCGTACCGCGCCTGCCCGACGAGGGCGAATCCCTCGTCGGGCATCGGGTTCGCGATCTCGAAGACCGCGATCTCTCCGCCCGGGCCGCCGCTCTCGATTCCCGAGAACGTCTGTTGATCGACTTCCCACTCCCACTGACCTTCACCGAGGTTCTGCACCGCGCCGAGCATGTGCAGGTCGATCGCCACCGCGCTGTTCGCATCGTCGTAACGCGCAGTAGAGTCGGGGGCGATCTCGAGGTTGGCCCGGGAAGGCTTCAGGTCGCGCATGAAGAGACGCGGGTCGGTCACCACCTCCTTGAGCTGCGTGTACAGCTCCTCGGGGAAGCTCAGAACCACCATTCCGCGGATGTCGCCGGTGGGGAGCAGCTCCGCCTCGACGTCCATCCCCGCGTTCACGAGGAGGGTCCCTTCGGCGGCCTGGTTCTGCGACGCCGTGTTCGGCTGCGTCGGAGTCTCGAGCGCCAGGTCGGCGGGCACCGGCACCTTCGGCATCTTCGCGGGATCGAACTGGTCGTCCCGGATCATCTGCCGGAACTGCTCGGCGATCTCGCCGGCGATGGAGATGTCCTCCGCGCTCATCTTCTTCTGCAGCTCGGCCAGCTCGCTCGTGGCGTTCGGGCGCCCCTGATCGGCGGCCAGCTTCAGCCACGCGCCGCCCTCGATCGAGTCCTGCGCGCGCCCTTCGCCGTACGCGAAGCAGACGCCGATGGCCCACTGTCCGTCGGCGTCGCCGGTGATCGCGCAGAGGAGGAAGAGGTCGGTGGCGTTCGAGAGGTTCTCCGCGACGCCCTCGCCCTCGTAGTACATCTGGCCGAGGGTGAACATCGCGTCGATCCAACCCTGCTGCGCGGAGAGGGTGAAGAGGCGCAGCGCTTCCCGCAGGTTCTGCGCGACGCCGAGCCCCTTCTGGTGCATGAAGGCGATCAGGCACTGCGCTTCAGCTTGACCCTGAGCGGCCAGCGGCGCCAGGGTGTTCATCGCCGTGGCGTAGTCCTGGTTGCGCATCGCCGAGCGACCGCGCTCGAGGGTCTGCTCCAGCGGCGACGCTTGCGGAAGGGGAGCCATCGGCGTGGCGACGGCGGCGGGAAGCTGGACGGCCAGGGAGGCCAGCAGGGTGAGGAGCACCGCTCCGGTTCTTTCGAGGACTTTCATCGTTCTGCTCCAGTCGAGGATTGCTCAGTTGGTGGTTGGATAGTGATTCAGCGAGCGCCGGTGAGATTGATCTCGAGGACGTTGGCCATCCCCGGCGGGAAGGTGAAGCGCTCGGCGAAGACTCCCTTGACGAGGAGGCCGTCGGAGAGGCGATAGGTGAAGTCGAGCTGCTGGCGCGGGCTCAGCTGGGAGATCGTCACGCTCTCTCCGTCGACGCGGTTGACGCGGGTGACCACCTTCGTCATCGGGTCGTTGTCGAGCTCCTGGCCGGGCCGCAGGGACTTCAGACCCTGCACCGGGATCCAGAAGCCGCAGAGCTGCTGGCGGCCGGTGGCGCGCCCGCCGAAGCCGGGAAGGCCGCCGCCGGGCATCCCCGAACGCACCTGACCGTCGAGGAGCAGCCAGTCGTGGCCGCGCTCCTTCACCTCGACATCGATGCTGAAGGGAAAGGGCGTGTCGGGGATGCCCTGTTGGCGGACGGCGAAATGCCCCTGATAGTCGAGCTTCTGGATACCTGCGAGCCACTCCGGGGCCGGAGCGTCCTTCCACGGGATCTCGGGGTAGCGGGAGCCCTTGAAGATGGTGAACATCGCGGTCGCGCCGCCTTTCGAGGTGCGCGCGCCGGTGTTGGAGAAGGTCGGCGCTTGCGTGCCGAGCTGGCTCGAGTAGAGCAGCACGCCGCTCGCCCGGTCGTAGATCCAGACGCTCTTGCCGTGCTCGGTCGAGCAGTGGATGAGGACGCCGTCGTAGGTGGCGTTGTCGATCGTCTTGGCGATGCGGCGGACGTTCAGGCCGGCGTGGCCTTGTCGGAGGAGCTCTTCGAGCACCTGCGGGTGCAGCCAGAGATCGCCGCCGGTCGCCGCGGGCGCGCTGTAGCCGAGCTCGATCTTCTGCGTCGGCTCGGCGAAGTTCATCCCGTCGAAGAGGAAGAACAGCATCTGCGTCGCCGCCTTGTGCTGGTCCATCCCGACGATGTTCGCCTGGATCAGCCCGTGCGAGCCGGTGCCGATCGCCTTCTCGCGGCTGTAGCGGGTGCCCCGCTTGTCGACCCAGTCGCCGTTCTCGTCGACCTTGTAGTCGTAGTCCCCGTGCGGGGTGGTGCTCGAGGCGTGGTAGAAGGTCAGCCGCAGCCCGGGCCGGACCCACGCGGGCGCCGGGGCGGTGACCTGGAACGGCAAGTCGCCGATGGTGGAAGCCTGGGCGCCGGCGAGGCCACCGACGGGGACCAGCAGGGGCAGCAAGAGGCCCAGGGTGCGGGCGGCGTGGGTGATTTGGGGGCGATTCTGGCGGGTGGTGGTCATCTCGGGGTCCTCCTGGATCTCGCGTTCGAGACCCAGGGCGGAGGGCGGGGGGGGGTGCTCCGCGGATTCCGGAG
>CAZCAC010000181.1:0-14025 GCA_964496575.1 uncultured Planctomycetaceae bacterium
GTGCTCTCTGTTCCCTCTGTGTCGCTCCGTCTCTCCGTGATCTCCGTGTGAAACCGCCGTGCTCTCCGTTTCCCTCCGTGTCCGAGCGAAAGGCCCAGCCCTATCCCCTGACCGACAAGAACTGAAACCGCCCCCGCCTCCTCTCCATCCCCGGCAACCGCTCCACCCACCCGAGCGCGCGACCCAGCAGCCGAGCGACTCGCCGCTTCCCACCGCCGAAGTTGCGCGTGCGGAACTCGATCTCCTCCCGCTGCGGAACCGCCTGCAACCCCAGCCGTTGCTCGACTCTGAGCCCCACTCCGGTGAACAGCGCCTCGACCTCATGCGGCCCGAGGGCCTCGAACGGCCCGATGTTGGGATCCGGAGCGAGGACGTACTCGACCCCCCCCGGCCCACCCCGCCGCCGGCGCAGACTCTCCGTCAGCAGGTGGAAGGAGCGGCGGCTCGTGTACCCGACCAGGATCCGGCCGCCGGGGCGCAACCAGCGCTTCATGTCGGCGACCAGCTTCGGCCGATCAGCCGGCGCGAGCCCCTCGAGCCGGAAGAGGCACGAGATCACGTCGTAGCTCGCCTCCGGGGGAACCGAGTCCGGCCAAACGTGGACCCCCGCCCTCGGCCGCGTCCGCTTCGCCACGAACTCGGCGACCTCCGGCGTTCGCTCGACCACGTCGAACGTGTAGCCCTTGGCTCGACGACTCAACAGCTCGGTCACGATCCCCGTGCACGGCAGCACGTCGAGCCACCGCCCCTCACCCTCCGGTGCGAAGGCATCGAGGAACTGCTCCAGCGCCCGCACCTCCCAGGGCCGCGGCTTGTTGTGCCGAAGCCCGTTCAGGACGCGCGCGCGCTGGTAGATCGCCAGCAGCTCCGGGGTCCAGTCCGCCGGGTCGACCGACGAGGGGATCGCGGTGCCGGCGTAGCGGTTGTAGTGAGTCACCTGCGTCAGCGGCCGGCGCGGCGGGGCGGACTTCGGGGCGGACTTCGGGAAACCGAGCGCCAGCGCCGCGATCACCACCCGGTCGCGCGGCAGACCGACCAGCTCGCGCACCTCCTCGGCGTCGCCCAGCTGCGTGATCCAGAAGGTCCCGAGGCCCAGCGCGTGCGCCGCGAGGCTCATGTTCTGGATCATCGCGCTCGCCGACTGGATGTTCGCCCACCCCTCGGTCGAGAAGTCGCGGCCGTATGAAACGACGAGGTTCACCGGCGCGTTGGCCAGCTGCGTGGAGAGCCGACCCAGCCGCTCGCCCAGCGCCGGGTCGTCGACCGCCACCACGTCCCACATCTGGTAGTTGCACGAGCTCGGCGCCCAGATCCCCGCGTGCAGGACCTGGTCGATCAGGTCGCGCGGCACGGGCTCGTCCAGGAAACGGCGGATCGAGCGGCGGCCGTAGAGGGTGTCCCAGAACCCCGCCGGCGGAAGCTCGGCCAGCGGCCGGTCGTCCCCCGCTGCGGTTCGGTCGGCGGGCGAGCTCTCCGCGGAAGGCTCGGGGGGCGGGGGATCGGCAGGGGGCATCGAGAGTCTTTTCGGCGCTCGGGGCGTCGAGCCTTTTGCGCCGCGGCACATTGGACCCCAATCGAAGGGCTTACGGTAGTCGCCGGGGCGATCGAGTAGGATCGCCTCCCCCTCCACGCATCCGCGAGGATCCCCGTGCGCACGATGATCTCGATCCCCCTTCTGCTCACCGCTCTCGCCTGCGCCGCCGCCTCCCCCGCCTCCGCTCCGGAGGCGCGAGGGCCGGGCGACGAGGTCACCTCCCCCGAGAACCACCTCGGCCGGCCGCTGGGACAGGACCGCACCCTGGCCGACTGGGGCGAGGTCTCCTCCTACTTCCAGCACCTGGCGGAGGAGAGCTCCCGGGTGCTCGTCGAGAAGGTCGGCGTGACCACGCAAGGACGCGATTTCCTCCTCGCCACCATCTCCAGCGAAGACAACCTCGCCCGCCTCGAGGAGCTGAAGGGCCACGCCGCGCTGCTCGCCGACCCGCGCGGCGCGACCGACGAGGCGATCGAGGCGGCGATCGAGGAGGGGCGCGTCTTCCTCTTCGTCTCCTGCGCGATGCACGCCACCGAGTGCGCCGGGTCGCAGTTCGCGATGGGGTTCGCCCACCGGCTCGCCACCTCCGAGGATGAGCCGTGGCGCAGCGCGCGCGAGGAGTGCGTCGTGCTCCTGACGCCCACGCTCAACCCCGACGGCCTCGACCAGGTGACCGAGTGGTATCGGGAGAACGTCGACACGCCGTACGAGGCGACCGAGCTGCTCGAGCTCTACCAGCACTACACCGGCCACGACAACAACCGCGACTGGTTCATGCTGACCCAGGCGGAGACGCGGATCGTCACCGGGCTCCTCTACGAGACGTGGCACCCGCAGGTCTTCTGGGACGTGCACCAGCAGGGCGGGAGCCGCGAGCGCTTCTTCGTGCCGCCCTTCCGCGATCCCCTCAATCCCAACCTCGATTCGGCGATCATCGCCAGCATCGACGCGCTGGGTTCCCGGGCCCTGCTCGACCTGACGCGAGAGGACTACAGCGGCGTCGCCACCGGGGTCAGCTTCGACATGTGGTGGAACGGAGGCAACCGCAACGTGCCGGTGCGCCACAACATCATCGGCCTCCTGACCGAGGCGGCCTCCGCGCGCCTCGCCACACCGGTCTTCCTGCCCCGCGCGGAGCTGCGCGCGCCGAACGGGCTCGGCGAGTACGCGCCCTCCCACCGCTTCCCGAAGCCGTGGCCCGGCGGCTGGTGGCGGATCGCCGACATCATCGACTACGAACTGGCCTTCGGCCGCTCGCTGCTCGCCAGTCTGACCCGTGAGCGGCGGACGTGGCTGCGCGGTGCGGTGGACGCCTCGCTGCGGGCGATCCGCGCCGGTGAGGAGGACGTGCCCCGCGGCTGGATCCTGCCCAGCGACAATCGCGACCCCGGCGCGGTCGCCCGCCTCGTCGACGTGCTGCTCGCCTCGGGGGTCGAGCTCTCCGTCAGCGAGAGCGAGGTCCGCGCCGACGGCCGGAGCTGGTCCGCGGGCTCGATCGTCATCGAACGCGGTCAGCCGTACGGCGCGCACGTGAAGGACCTCTTCGACGTCCAGCGCTACCCCGGCCACGAGTCCCCCTACGACACCGCCGGCTGGACGCTGCCCTTCCTGCTCGGCGTGCGGCGCGTCGAGGCGATGGAGCCTCCGGTGGGGGAGCTGCGAGCGGTGAGCTCGGTCGAGGAGGCGCTGCGCGGCTTCGCCGGGGATCCTCGCGTGGCGACCACCGAGGACGCGCTGATGTCGGTCCACGACAGCACCACCTGGCCGGCGATCTGGGACGGGCTGGCCGATGGGAAGCGCTACACCCTGGGGGAGGTCGGCCAGAACGCGGGCCTCGTCTTCGACGCCGGTGGCGATGACGACGGCGTGATTGCCGGGCTCCCGCGCGTCGGCCTCTACAGCCCCTGGCGCGGCTCGATCGACGAGGGGTGGACGCGCTGGGTCTTCGACACCGAGCGCGTGCCGTACGTCCGCGTGCGCAACGAGAACCTGCGCGCCGGCGCGCTCGCCGACTTTCTCGACGTGCTGGTCATTCCCTCGATCTCCTCTCGCCGGCTCGACGAGGGGCGCGCGCCGGGGACTGTGGCGCCGGAGTACACCCGCGGCATCGAGTCCGAGGGCGCGGTGGCGATCGAGGAGTTCGTCCGTGGCGGCGGGACGCTCGTCACGCTGGGGAGCTCCAGCGCCTGGGCGATCGAGCTGTTCGGCCTGCCGCTCGTCGACGTGACCCGCCGCGAGGAGGCTTCGGGTTTCTCCTGCCCCGGCAGCGTGCTGCGCGCGATCCCGCGGCCACACGGCTTCACCATCGGCCTGCCGCCTTCCCTCTCCGCCTTCTTCTCCCGCTCCAGCGCCTGGCGCGAGCTCGACGAAGGCGAGCGGGCCGAGAGCGGCTACAGCGCCGAGTCCGAGCTCACCACGCTGCTCGAGTACGCACCGACGCGGCTGTTGATGTCGGGGTGGATCGAGGGCGAGTCGGTGATCGCGGGACGCTCGGCCTGGGTCGCCGCCCGCCACGGCGCGGGGACCGTTCACCTCTTCGGGTTCCGGCCGCAGTACCGCGGCTGGTCCCAGGGCACCTTCTCCTTGCTGCACCGGGCGATCCTCCTGTCCGGCGACGACCGATGAAGCGACTCGCGCCGCTCCTGCTGCTCCTGTCCTTCGCCGCCGCCTGCAAATCGAAGGCGCCGGTGCCGCGGCCGCAACCCGAACCGGTGCTCGAGCACCGCGAGAAGCGCGATCCGCAGACCGGCGAGCTGCTGCGCTCCTGGGCCGTGCTGCGGAGCCCCGACGGGCCGACGGTCCAGCACGGCGAGGACCTGCGCTGGTTCGAGAACGGCGCGCGCGAGCAGGAGGCGAGCTTCTCCCACGGCGAGCCGGTCGGTCTGATGCGGCGCTGGTACGAGAATGGTCAGCTGCGCTCGGAGTGCACCTACGACCCCGAGGGGCGGGCGACCCCGATGCGTTTCTGGCACGAGAACGGCCAGCTCTCCGCCGAGGGAATGGCCCGCCGCGGCGAGCGGATCGGCTTCTGGACCTTCTGGTTCGAGGACGGGAAAGCGCGTGAGAAGGGGGAGTACTCCGACGGTGAGCGGACCGGGGTCTGGACCGTCCACCACCGCGACGGGTCGGTGCGCTCGCGGGGGCGCTATGAGAATGGGGATCGCGTCGGGTACTGGGAGCATTTCGAGGTGGGGGAGGTCTTCGAGTGAGTGAAGGGTGCGTGTGTCCTTGTTTCTCGGACGCAGAGGAAGCAGAGGACGCGGTCGTCCTTCTCTCCCCACGCCCGGAACGCGACCAGCGCCTCCTCTCCGAGCAGCGTGTCGGTGGGCAGCGAGCGCTCCCGCGGGGGGCGGGCGAGCTCCTCGTAGAGGCGCGCGTCGTCGAAACCGGCGGCCGCGGCGTCCTCGCGGGTGGCGGCGAAGTACAGCCGATCGAGGCGCGCCCACTCGATCGCCGCGAGGCACATCGGGCACGGTTCGCAGGAGGAGTAGATCACGCAGCCCGAGAGCTGATGCGTGTCCAGCGCCTCGCAAGCGGCGCGGATCGCCACGATCTCGGCGTGGGCGGTCGGATCGGCGGCGGAGGTCACCCGGTTCTGGCCGACGGCGACGATCTTTCCCTCGCGGACGATCACCGCGCCGAACGGGCCGCCGAGCCCCAGCTCGACCGCTTCCACCGCCAGGCGAATGGCCCGGCGCATCGCGGTCTCGTGCGTTTGGCTCTCCAGCTCGTCCACCCTCCCATGATCGGCGTTCGGGGCGCAAAACCCAAGGACCAGGCGCCGCGGGAATCACGCTCGGCGCTTGAACGGAGCAGCACGAAGCGCAGGATCGGCTCGTGGCGGCCGAACGACACACCCAGCGGCGGCGCTCGACCTCGACGGTGACCATCGTCCAGGCGGAGAACCTCGCCTGGCTGCGCGCGCAGCCCGACGTGTCCTACGAGCTGATCTACGTCGACCCGCCGTTCAACACCGGGCGCGAGCGCAAGCTGACCCGGCTGCGCACCGAGCGCGTGGCCGAGGGCGGCGACCGCACCGGCTTCGGCGGCCGACGGTACCGTTCGGAGGTGGTGGGGGAACAGCGCTACGCCGACCGCTTCGAGGACTACGTCGGCTTCCTGGAGCTCCGGCTCACCGAGGCGCGACGCCTCCTGACCGCCACCGGGAGCCTCTTCGTCCACGTCGATCCGCGGGAATCCCACTACGTCAAGGTGAAGCTCGACGAGCTGTTCGGGCGCGAGTCCTTCCTCAACGAGATCGTCTGGGCCTACGACTACGGCGCGCGCTCGAAGCGCAAGTGGTCGGGGAAGCACGACGTGATCCTCTGGTACGCCCGCGATCCCCGCGACTACTGCTACGACTACGACGCGATCGACCGGGTGCCGTACATGGCCCCGAAGCTGGTCGGCCCGGAGAAGGCCAGGCGCGGCAAGACTCCCACCGACGTCTGGTGGCAGACGATCGTCAGCCCGACCGGGAAGGAGCGCACCGGCTACCCGACCCAGAAGCCGCTGGCGATCCTCGAGCGGATCGTGCGCGTGCACTCGAAGCCGGGGGACCGGGTGCTCGACTTCTTCGCCGGCAGCGGGACGACGGGCGAGGCCGCCTGGCGGAACGGGCGGTGCGCGGTGCTCGTCGACGAGAATCCCGAGGCGATCGAGGTGATGCGCAGGCGGCTCGAGGAGGCCGGACCCCGGCTCCTCGAGGGCGTGGAGTCAGCGCCGGCCTAGAGGCGCGGCCGGAAAGGCCGTGTCTCCAGGTCGGACGAAGTCCGGCCCCGCGCCAAAGACGCGGGAGCACCGCAGGTGTTGATATTATCTAGAGGTTCGGCCGTTTCGGCCGGACCTCTAACAGCCCCCCGCGGACCCGCTCCAGCCGCTCGGGGAGCAACGCGTGGTCCCGATTCCACCGCTGGGGGAAGAGGATCGCCTCGCCGCCCGCCTCCCGGAACGCCTCCACCTGCTCGTCGCTGTCGTCGATCAGGACCAGACCGCTCCCCGCCATCAGCTGCTTGTGGGGACCGAGCATGTAGTCGCGAAAGCCGCGGCCGAAGCGCTCCTGCAGACACAGCACCTTGCCCTTCGCCGAGTGGCTCCGGCGGGCCGGAGTCGAGGCGATGACGAAGCCGCCCGCCTCCTCGCAGAGCTCGATCAGTTCGTCCGCCCAGGGGTACCAGGGCAGGTTCATCCAGAAGTCGACCCCGAGGTCGTGTATCGGCTTCCAGAACTCACAGCCGGAGAGCCCCAGGACGGGGGCCATGTCCCACTGCCGCTCCGGCCAGCTCTCGGCCAGCTCCTCGCACCCGTGCAGGGCGAGGGCGGCGCCGAAGAAGTCGACCAGGACGCCGTCCATGTCGAGAAGGATTCGCTTGTCGAGGGGCATGGATGGGTCTTCGAGGTGGGGCGAGGGGCGGCTCCGAAGCCGGGGAGGTCGGTCGAATCCCCCCATTCTATCGCCCGATTCGGCCGATTCGAGAGATCGTCACCTTCGAACTCCTTGACCACTCGCGAAGAGGCAGTACCCTTCGGCGCTCGCTCGCTCGCGTCGACTTCCCGCCCCCCGTACGCCTTCTCCTTCCCCGAGGCCGATCCACATACGGATCGGTCCCCGCCAGAAATCCAGCCATGACTCCCGCCCTGACCAGCGAGTCTCCCCGCAAGACCACCGAAAAGCGTGGTCTGAACGTCCATCGGAACATCGGCATCATGGCCCACATCGATGCCGGCAAGACCACCGTCACCGAGCGAGTTCTGTTCCTCACCCAGCGGATCCACAAGACGGGGGAGGTGCACGACGGCCAGGCGACCATGGACTACATGGAGGAGGAGCAGAAGCGGGGGATCACCATCGCGTCGGCGGCGACCAGCTGCGAGTGGAACGACCACTCGATCAACATCATCGACACGCCCGGGCACGTCGACTTCACCGCCGAGGTCGAGCGGTCGTTGCGGGTGCTCGACGGGGCCATCGCGGTCTTCGACGCGGTCAGCGGCGTCGAGGCGCAGTCGGAGACGGTCTGGCGTCAGGCGGACCGCTACCGGGTGCCGCGGATCTGCTTCATCAACAAGATGGACCGGATCGGCGCGGACTTCGCCGGCGCCGTGGATTCGATCGTCCAGCGCCTCGGCGCGCGCCCGGTCCCGGTTCAGCTCCCCGCGGGCGCCGAGAAGGAGTTCGAGGGCGTGATCGACCTGATCCGAATGCGGCTGTACACCTTCCCCGAGGAGGGGGAGGGGCGCACCTACGAGGACCTGCCGATCCCCGAGCGCTACCTCGAGGAAGCCCAGCTGTGCCGGCACGATCTCCTGGAGACCGCCGCGGAATTCGACGACGAGCTACTCGACCTCTTCCTCGAGGACGAGGAGGTCCCCGACGAGATGATCTACCGGGCGCTGCGCAAGGGCACCCTCGAGATCTCCATCACCCCGGTACTGGCGGGCTCGGCGCTCAAGCACAAGGGCGTGCGCTTCGTGCTCGACGCCGTGGTCGACTACCTGCCCAGCCCCCTCGACATCCCGCCGGTGGAGGGACTGGACGTGGACGACGAGAGCATCGTGCTCACCCGCAAGTCCGAGCGATCGGAACCGGTGTCGGTGATGGCCTTCAAGACGATCGCCGAGCCGACCGGGGACCTGACCTTCGTCCGGGTCTACTCCGGCGTCCTGAAGAAGGGGGACCGCCTCCTCAACCCGCGCACCGGCAAGTCGGAGCGGATCAGTCGCCTGATGAAGGTGCACGCCAAGAAGCGGGAGATGCTCGAAGAGGCACCCGCGGGCGAGATCGCCGCGGTGATCGGGCTGAAGAACACGATCACCGGCGATACCCTCTGCGACAAGGACCAGCCGATCGCGCTCTCCAAGATCACCTTCCCCGACGCGGTGATCTCGATCTCGGTCGAGCCGAAGAAGAGCCAGGATCGCGACAAGCTCTCCGATTCGATCGGGCGCATCATGCGCGAGGACCCGACCTTCCGCGCGCAGACGGTGGAGGCGACCGGTCAGCTGATCATCAGCGGGATGGGGGAGCTGCACCTCGAGGTGGTGGTCAACCGCCTGCGCAGCGAATTCAAGGTCGAGGTCCTCACCGGCAAGCCCAAGGTGGCCTACAAGCAGCGCCTCGACCACACCGTCGAGACCGAGGCCCGCTACATCCGTCAGTCCGGCGGCCGCGGTCAGTACGCGGTGGCTCACGTCCGTTTCGAGTCGGTGGTGACGGACGACAATGAGATGGAGTTCGTCGACGCGATCAAGGGCGGCGCGGTTCCCCGCGAGTACATCGGCTGCGTCGGAGCCGGTCTCCGGGAGATCTTCCAGAGCGGCGGCAGCTCGGGCTATCCCTTCGTCAACGTCCGGGCCACCCTCTTCGACGGCAAGTCCCACGAGGTCGATTCGAGCGAGCTCGCCTTCCACAACGCCGGCATCCTCGCGTTCCGCCAGGCGATGGAGAACAACATCCGGATCCTCGAGCCCTACATGAAGGTCGAGGTGCGGGTGCCCGAGGAGTACCTCGGCTCGGTCGTCGGCGACCTGAATTCGCGTCGCGGCGAGGTGAGCTCGGTCGACAGCCAGGGCGACCTCCGCGTGGTGCGGGCGGTGGTTCCGATCGCCGAGATGTTCGCCTACTCCTCCGCCCTGCGCGGGGCGACCCAGGGGCGGGGCTCCTTCGCCATGGAGTTCTTCGAGTACCGGGACCTGCCCAAGGCGCTCTCGGCGCGGGTGCTGGCCGGCGAGGAGGACTGAGCTCGCCAGGAGAGAGAACTCCGGGACTTGGCGTGCTTCTCTCTCCCGGCGAGCAAAAAAACGCCGCTTCCAGGCCACCCCGTCCGCTAACATCTCCACGATGACGAGCACTGCCCGCAGACGCTGGTCGCGCGAGCTCCAGTCGGAGATCGACGGCATCGCCCTCTCCTCGGACGGCCCTATCCTGGTCCACGGCTACGATGCGCCGGCGGGGGGGATGTGGATCGACGAGGTGATTCCAGGAAAGCTCGGCGCGATCGACCGCAGCAGCGGGGAGACGCTGTGGAGTTCCCCCTGCGAGGTCGGCTACGGCCGGGGCTTCGCGGCCGGGTTCGGCGAGGGGGACGACGTGATCGTCCTCGGGCCGAGCGCGCAGGGGCACCGGATCATCCGGATGGAGACCGCCACGGGGCGCCTGCTCGGGGCGGAGAGCATCGAGGCCTTCGACGAGGCGCTGGTCTACGGCGACCTCTGCATTTGTGCCAACGCGGGGCGCGTCTTCGGGCTCTCCACGGCGATGATGGCCGAGGCGTGGGAGTACCGCGCCGAGGGTGAGCGCTACCACCTGCTCGGCCGGTCGGGAGACGAGGTGCTGGTGGTCTACAGCGATCGGCAGACCGAGCTGCGCGGAGTCCTCGTTCTCGACGCGGTCACCGGCGAGGTGGCCCGGACCCTGCTCTCTCCCTGCCTGGGGGTGATCCACGGTCTGGCCGTCGACGGCGATCACGCCGTCCTGCTGACCGCCGACATCCAGGGGGCACTGCCCGACGACCTGGCCACCCAGCTCCTGGTCGATCTCTCCCAGAACGAGGACGACGACGTCGCGATGGACACCCTCTCGCTGCTGGGGCTCTCCCTGGCGGGCGAGGCGGCCGCCGAGCCGCGGTGGTACGAGATCCTCTCGACCCGGCCCTCCCAGGATCTGCCCGAGGCGAGCATCAACGCCGACAGCGGCAAGCTGTACGTGGTCAGCGGGGCCCTGCTCGAGGTCCGGGACATCGTCTCGGGGCGGGTTCTGGGGGACTGGACGATCCCGGGGCTCGACGAGCAGGTCGGCTGGCAGGTGCGCCACGGGGCGGGGTTGCTCGCCGAGGAACACCGACTCTCGGTCTTCGAACTGCCCGCCTGAATCGCCTCCACGTCCTCGAGCTGCCCGCCTGCGTCACACGGGAATCGTTTCCGGGTTGACGCCCGGGTCCCCAGCGGGACAATCTCTCCCCGCAATGGCTGGAGAAAAGGAAACGAGCCAGGAACCCGTCAAGGACGCCGACGGGATCGTCATTCACGACTACCGCAGCATGATGCTGGTGGTCGTGCCCCCCGATGGCTTCGGTGAGCAGGCGCTGCGTTACGTACGCTCCTCGCTGGACAGCGTCGAGATCGGCACCCGCTGCACGTCTACTCGCTACGACGAGCACGTCAAGGGGCGACTGCAGGACGAGTTCCTCGTCGAGGCCGAGCTCCCCGGCCAGACGATGGCGGACTACTCCGGCATCTTCGTGGTCGCCGGGGAGGGAGACGGACTCGCCGGCGATCAGGACGTCCTGCGCCTGGTCAAGGAAGCCGCGGCCGCCGACAAGTGGATCGTCACCTTCGGCAGCGGCCTCAACGTTCTCACCCGTGCCGGTGTGATCTCCGGCGGGAGGGTCACCGGCACTCCCGAGACCCGAGAAGAGGCGAGCCGGGCCGGCGCGAAGTTCACCGGACGAGCGGTGGAGGTCACCGGCAAGGTGGTCACCGGCCTCGACGAGAACGCCGGTCTTCGACTCGGCCGGACCATCGCCGAGTTGATGAGCGCCGAGCTGGCCGGGAACTGAGCACACCGCGGCGAACGCCGCGACAACATCGATGAGTTCTTTCCGGGAGGTGATTGGAATCACCCCCCCAGACCCTTGTTCCCGATCGGGTGTCGCCGCGAGCGCACCGGTCGAGACGGATGACCGATAGAAGCCGGACGGCATGACGCCGAGACCGGTGAGCCTGAAACAGCGCGCGACGAGCCGCGACGAGCCCGTAGCGCACCAGACCCTGGAAGCACACAGGGGGACACGACCGTGACAGCAACTCCGATCCTGGAGACCCTGGCCCGCGAGTTCAAGACAGACATCGAGCACGTGCGCAACGCGCTCGAGATGATCGACGCCGGCCTGACCGCCCCTTTCATCGGCCGCTACCGCCGCTCGACCGTCGGCGCTCTTTCCGAGAGCATCATCCGCCGACTCGATCGAAGACGGCACGAGTTCGAGGAGCTCGAGCGCCGCAAGGGCACCATCCTTCGCCTGCTCGAGAAAGAGGAGGGGGTGCCGCCGAACGTCCTCGACCACATCCGTTCCTGCATGGATCGGTTCGAGGTCGAGGACCTCTTCCTCCCGCACCGCCGCCCCGAGCCGGAGGTGCAGCTCGCCCTCGACCGCGGGCTGGGGGGGCTCGCCGACGAGCTCGTCGCCCCGGTCCCCAAGGAGTCGCGCGAGGCGAGAGCGGGGGAGCCGCCCGCCGACCAGACCGAAGCCGCGGCGGCGCCGGGCGATGCGCCCGCGGAGCCGGCTGTCGAGGCGGCCCCGGTGGCCGTCGCGGAAGCGGCCCCGGAGCCGGAGGGTGAGCAGGCCCCCGAGCCCTCCGCCGAGGGAACGCCCGAGGCGAGCCCCGAGCCCACGGCGGAGGCGACCCCCGAGGTAGTTGCCGAGCCCACCGCGGAGGCGACTCCCGAGGCGAAACCCGAGCCCACCACGGACGCGACGCCCGAGGCGAAACCCGAGCCCGCCGCCCCGGTCGCCGAGGCCGAGGCGAAGCCGGCGCCCACCCCCGCGCCGAAACCGGCGCCCACCGCCGAGACGCTCACCGCGGAGCTCGCCCGACTGTGCGCGAGCTACGTCTCCCCGGACCGCGGCGTGCACAACGAGAGCGAGGCGCTCGCCGGTGCGATGCGGATCATCTCCGATCGCCTCGGCCGGAACGCCCGCCTCCGCGGCGCGCTCCGCCGGATGCTGCGCAAGCACGGGATCCTCAGCGTTCGCCCGCTGGTCGACGACTCCAAGGCGGGACGTCACAAGGGACTGCTGAAGATCCACCAGCCGATGCGGCAGATTCAGGGCAATCGCCTGCTGGCGATTCGCCAGGCCCAGAAGGAGCGGGTGCTCACCACGCGGATCACCGTCGATCGCGAGCAGGCGCTGCAGAAGGTCCGCACTTCCCTCGGAAAGCACCTCAATCCCTCGGTGCAGGCGGTCCTCGACGAGGTCAGCGCCCGCGCCCTCGACCGCCGGCTCCTGCCGATGATCGAGGAGGACATCCGCCTCGAGATCAAGGAGCGTGCCGACATCGAGGCGCTGCGCTTCCTCGCCCAGCACCTGCGCCAGCTCCTCCTGACCCCCGTCCTGCCCGGCCGCCGGACGGTCGCGGGGATGGACGTCACGGCCAAGGGGGACTGGGTCGTCTCCGTCGTCGACAGCGACAGCCGGGTGCTCACCACCAGCGAGATCCGGATCGAGACCAAGGACAAGGACGAGGCCGCGCTCGGCGCGGAACTCGCCGCGGCACTCGCCGACTTCCGCGTCGACGCGTTCGCCCTCTCCAGCAGCAAGGGCGCCCGCACCGCCCTCTTCCGGGTGCGCAAGGCCCTGGCCGCGGGAAGGATCGACGCCTTCCCCTTCATCGTCACCGAGGCGGGGCTCTCCAGCTACGCCAACTCCGACGTGGCGCGCAAGGAGCTGCCCGATTGCACGGTCAGTCAGCGCATGGCGGTCAGCCTCGCGCGTCGCCTGCAGGATCCGCTCTGCGAGCTGCTCAAGGTCGACCCGCGGCACCTCAGCCTCGGCTCCGAGCAGGGGCTGGTCAGCAAGGCGAACGTGCGACGCGTCTTCAAGGAGACCGCCGAGTCCTGCGTGGCGCACGTGGGCTGCGACGTCAACCGTGCACCGGGCCACTTCCTGGCCACGCTACCCGGCCTCGACCGGAACGCCGCCGAGCGGATCGTCGCCCGTCGGGCGGAGACCCCGATCGAGAGTCGCGAGGAGCTTCGCTACGGCGGTCTGCTCGACGAGGCCCAGTGGGCCAGCGCGGTCGGTTTCCTGCGCGTCTACGGTTCACCGGAGCCGCTCGATCGTTCGAACCTGCACCCCGAGCAGTACGTCAACGCCCGCCAGCTGATCGAAGCGGTCGGTAGCACCATCGAGGATGGGCTGGGGCGCATGGGGATCACCAAGGGCCTGCGGCGTGAGGACTTCGACTTCGACCCCGACACCTGGCGTGACCTGATGCGCGAGCTGTCGCACCCCGGTCGCGATCCTCGCCACCGGCTGCACGTGCCCGAGCTCCTGGACCCCGGGACCGATCCGGCGACCCTGACCAAGGACCGGGTGATCGAGGGGATCATCTCCAACGTGACCAGCTTCGGCGCCTTCGTCGACGTCGGCCTGAAGCAGGACGCGATGATCCACATCAGCGAGGTCTCCGAGCACTACGTGCGCGACGCGCGCGAGCTGCTCAGCGTGGGCCAGGTGGTGCGGGCCCGGATCCTCGACGGGGGCGGGCAGCGCATCACCCTGTCGCTGAAGAAGGTCCCCCGGGAGCCGCGCGAGCGACGCGGTCGGGGGGGTGGTCGGCGCGACGGTGGCGGACGCGGCCGTGGCCGCGGGCGCGAGGATCGCGGTCCGCGCATCGACCCCAACCTCCGCGCGGCTCAGACGCGTCGCGACGGCCTCGGTGGCGCGCACTCCGGCTCCGGTGGGCGCCGCGGGGGCGGTGGGCGCGGT
>CAZCAC010000182.1:0-13966 GCA_964496575.1 uncultured Planctomycetaceae bacterium
TCGAGGCCCCGAGGTTGCAGGAATGACTCCGCGTAGGTCAGGAGCCCTGCAATGACCTTCTGGTCGATGCGCCGGACTTCCCGAAGAAACTCCGGGGATGTGCAGTAGCACCAGATAGCTGGGAGATGGTCGGGGTCGTGCGGGATTACCGCTGCCATCGACTTGTCGAACACATCTCCAAGATAGTGCGCAATTCGAAGGTCACGCATTAGAGCAACGGCAACGCCTGCTCTGCCCCAGGCTTGCTGACCACTTTGGTCCTGGTTGTGGATGCGCTCCCGATGGGCCTCCGACATACCACGAACGCGCCCCGCTGCACGGTCCCAGGCCACGACATCCCGCCTCCCTCCATGCCGATTGCCCGTCAAGACCGCGCTCTGAAGGCGTGACCATATAGGGGCAACAGAGTTGACCTCCCAGTAGCACCTCCCGAAGGTCGGGAAGTCGCCGGTGCCGAGACCCAGGAAAGACGAGGCATACGAAGAGAGCAAGGGACCGCCCGAACCACCCCCAGAAAGAACCACTCGTGCATCCGGTGTACTTAGTTGCTCGCTTTGCTGGAGAACGCGGATGGGTTCCGTCCGCAATAGCCGAGACTTCCCGCACGACTCCCGCGGCAGGGTTGCCTTGAGACCACCAAATCGGGTCCCGACAGCAGGCCTGCTGGCACCCACGAGAAGAAGCGCGGTGAACGCTCCGGCAGCACCTGCGCTGTCGAAAGCTCCCTCCCCGAGCTGCGCCACGAAGTTCCATGACCTCCTCGTGAGCAGTTTCTGACGGAACGCCTCATAGCTTGCTAAGAAGAGCCAATTCTGAGGCGCAACCACTGCCGCAGCACCGTTCGCGCCAAGCCAGCGGAAAATGCGTGAAACGAAGATTGTCGCGATGTCGGCCTTTGCCTCCTTATGGTACTCGCCGGCGAAGTCCTTAAGCAGATCGCTTTGCTGACCGCGTCCGAGATAGGGCACATTTGTAATCACCAGCGTGTACTGTCGGGACAGCAGCTCTGTTGCTCGCACCATGCCTTGCGCCGCAACGCCGCGTTCCACGTAGTCTTCGTTGCCGGCTTCACGTTTCAGCGCAGAAGCAAGTAGTGGGGCCATCGTGTCGTAGCTCAACTGCCTCAGATCTCGCGATTGAGCACTCGGGTCTACGAGGGAGCCCAATTCTGGCGCCAATTCGAACTGCTCATAGAGCCACTGCATTCCTCCGATCAGGGGTTCGTCTTCCCCCGCAAACGCGACCCATTCCTTCTTGGTCGAGCCCACCTCAAGGCCTGAACAGGCGATGTGCAGCGTCGGCAGCTCGATGGGTCTGTCCGCCAGCTTCCACGTCGCCATCGCCAGGTTGAAGGCCGCGATCTGCGTGCACCGGGGATCGAGCTCCAGACCATGGAGGTTGTCGTCCAGGACGCCACGGATCGCGTTCTCAAGAGCGAGTCCCTCCTCATCCATCCGGAGCCGTACCAGTAGCTCGAAGCCCTCGATCAGAAAATGACCGCTGCCGCAGCAGGGGTCGAGAACCTTCAGCTCCTTCCCGGTCTTCGGCCAGCCCTCGAAGATACCGGCGGCGGGACGCCAGGCGCCGGTCGGCGCTTCCTCTTCATCGCCTTCCTTCGCTTCACGCACGAAGCGAAGGTACTCGAAGTCGTAGCCGCCCTGGGAACGGAGGCGCACCGCCTGTCGCAGTTCCTCTTCGCTCTGCGCGGTTTCGGCGAGGTCGGGGTTCTCGGCCAGCACCTTGCCGGCGTGCCAGGCGCCGATGGTGTTGTGGTAGAGGAAGAGCACCATGTAGTGCTCGGTGAAGAGCTGGGTGACGGCTGGCAACTCGTCGGCGCCGATCTTGACGCCGGAATCATTGACCGCTTTCTTCTTCTCCGCCTGCCAGTACTGGTAGGTCCAGCCGAGGCTGTCGTCGGCGGTGAAGACGGCGGCGGGCAGGGCGTCGAGCAGCTTGTCGAGAGCTTGTTGCGTCTCGGGAGCCAGGGTGACTTCGAGCACCGGGTCGCCGGTGCGGAAGATCTGCGGCAGCGAGCCCTGGGCGAAGTGGGCGGCCATGGATCGATGGTCTTCCCCCGCCTCGCGGGCGAGCTCCTCGCACTCCTCCATGCTGATCGCAACCCCGGTCTCGGGTTCGATCAGCAAGCCGTTCTCGGCGAGGAATCGGGCGAACAGCATCCGGTGCCAGTGCTCGTAGGCGACCTCGTGAGCCAGACGGTCGATCGACTGGGTTCCCCGGACCTTGTCCCGCACGTCTCCGAGTTGACGGCCGTGAGCGCGGAGGCGGTTGCGGAGGGTGCGCTCTTCGGGGGGCATCGAGCCATGGGGCTCGTGGCGACCGACCGCCAACGACTCGAGCGCGTTACGTGCTCCCGCTTCGGCCTCACGCCGTGCGTTCTTGACCGCCCTTTCGAGCTGGTTGCGGAGATCGGTGGGAAGGGGGGCCATCTCTGTGCACTCCTAGTTGACGATCACCGGGCCATGGGCTACGGCCTCGAGGAGCTTCTTCTCGTGTTCCGCAACCCACTCGCGGACCTGAGCCTCATCGGTCAAGGTCCCCCGTCGGATCGCAACGCTCACCGTGGGCTTGTCGGGGTCTTCCGACTTCAGACGCTCCGCCGCGGCACCAAGAGCCCGGGCGACCCTCCCCGATACCGCGTCGATGGCGTCTTGCCAGCCGGAAAGGGGCCGCCGACTCAGAGTCTCCCGGAGCGCCTCGTTGCTGGCAATCGACAGCACGGGCGGTAGTTCCAGCCCCACGGAGCGCCGGATCTCGGGCTGAGCGTCAGGCCCGAGCTTCACCCAGGTGGCATCGGCGGTGAGTTGCGCCTCCGCGGCTTCGATGGCGGCACCGAGCTCGGCGTGCTTCTCCGTCAAGGTCTCGCGCAAGACGCCCGCGAGTTCTGCCGCAAGCGGGGAGATGTGGTCCGTATCCGAGAGGAGCGAGCGTTGAGCGAGGATGGCATCGAGCTCGCGTCCAACCTCGCCGGCACCCGGCAAGCCCATCGCGTGCTGGCGGAAGGAGTCCGCGGTCTCCCAGACGGGTTGGCGCTCGGCGACTCGATCGGCGAGCACGAGGCTGGTCCGCATCAACTCCTCGAGCTGATCCCTGTTCTCGAGAATGGCGGCTAGCTGTTCGGTGCCAGCGAGTCGCCGAAGGTCATCGACAAGTTGCGCTTGCGGAGCGGTTGGAAGCGGAGGCTCTCCGCCAGCGCTGGCTGCCCGCTGGGCAACGGCATCGAGGAATGCTGGAGCCCGAAGCTCCTCATCGCCGGACCTGGTGGTGATGCCGGCGTCGTTGAAAAGGCCGCGCAGCGCGATGCGCTGCCGAGTCGTCAACCGCACCTTCTCCGGTCGGAATTCGGCGGCCTTCACACCCGCCTGGTCGAGAGTACCCGCCGGGATCGCCTGCCCGTTCCTGGTGGCGCGCAGATGGCCGCTCCGGTGCAGAGCGATCAGCGCCGCGTCCACCGCATCCTGAGGCCAACCGAATGGTGCTGCCTTCAGGGCCTTGTGTACGTCGGTTCCACGGGCGCCGGAGCTCACCGTTGCCAGGACCTGCCTGGCGACAGGGTGATCCTCGGTGGCCTGGTCCCACCCCACGACCTTGAAAGGCTCGTCGGAACCGTCCCGACCGCGCTTGACGGCGACCTCCCAGGCGCGGTGATCTCCGTCGCCGAAGTGGGGGAACAGGCGCGCGAGAGAGGCTTCAGCGCCAGCTCGGATCTTGTCGCCAAGGCGCTCGCCGAAGAGCTCGTTTCCGCCGCCCTGAAGGACCTTGGAGGCGTGGATGACCTCGCGGATGATCTGGTCTCGACTGGCTTCCGCCGCGCGCAGGCGACTCTCCATGCTCTCGCGAGCCTCTCGACCTTCGGGAGTGGTGGGCACTCCGTGGTGATCGAGAACCTGCCTTGCGGCTTCCGCATCGATGATGCGGTCCTTCAGCTTGTCGGCGCTCTTCTTGGGCAGGTGGATGTGCAGGGTGGGATCCTCCTGACCCAGGCGACGCGCGTCGGCGACGGTGTCCTTCTCGGCACAGGACCACCCATCGCGTAGCCAGACGGTGATCTGATCGCCGCCCGCCTTGGGTGGTTCGCCTCCCACGTGCATGGTCAAGTTGCGGCGGATCTTGGCTGCCCCGTGCATCAGCTTGACCTCGCCGATCGTCTGCTGGATGAGCTGGCCGAACAGATGATCGCGCCGGGTGGAAATCTCGATCTCGTTCTGTCTGAGCGATGTTTGCTTTCCACGGTAGGCGAGATCCCACTCAGCTCCTTCAGTGGTCTGCAGGCGGAACTCGTCGCCTACCTGCATCAACGTGCCGTCCTCGGCGAGCTTCTCGAGGGTCTTTGCCACTCGATTGCGGAAGGGCCCGGAGTCCCGGGTCACATCGTCGACCATCAAGTCGGCGAGCACCGTGGCATTGGCTCTGACGCCGAGATCGACTCCCGTTTCGTGCGGGAGTTTCCCGATCAGGAAGACGAGACCACACAGGTCACGCCGCAAGATTCCTTCCTTGGTTCCGTCGGATCCCAGCTTCTGAATGCGGGTGTTGATCTCGTTCAGCAGGACGCCGGTGTTCACCAGGGCGGAAGCCAGAGCATTGTACAGGTCGCTTGCGGGAACGACGGTCCCGAGGTCGCGTTCGCAGATCCCGTGCAGCGAGTCGTGCAGGATGCGGAGCTGCGAGCGAAGCTGGCTCTGAGTACCGGCGGCATCGGCCGCGCGGAAGCACGCCTCCCAGAATCGGCGACGAGTCGGCAGGAGGGGGTAGTCGGCGACGCGATCCCGTTGATCTTCCGGCCTCGGCCCGATCTTGGTTCCGTGCAGGTGTCTCGCGATCTCGCCGGCATTGCTCTCCAGAACGGACTCGATCTCCGGTTCGGCGCTGGGTTTCTTGTGCAAGAGAACCTTGCGGGTCACGGCCTCCACGTCCGCGTCGGCGAGCTCGATGGAGATCTTGAAGCGGTCTCTCAGCCACAGAAGCGCCTGGGTGCCCGCCGAGAGGGCGGACTGGCCGGCACCGACGAGCATGACGCGGCTGTTGAACTGCGTCTGGAGGGCTTCAGCCACCTCGGTGATGGTGGCGGCTCGGTCGCTGGCCTCGTTGATGTACTGCTGGACCTCATCGAGCACGAGCAGCGTGAGCGGGAAGTCTCCGTCCCTCTCTAGAGCCTGCTTGGCGGCCTCCGTGAACTGCTCGGTGGTGATGTCGGTCGTGAGCTGGGGACAGTGGTTCTGGAGGACTCTCCCGACCCCTCGTTCGTCCGGCGCGATGGTCGGGTCGGCCTGGAGCAGAGCCTTCCTGATGTGCGGGCTGACGTAGAGATTGTTGAGCTCGTGGTTCCAGTCACGGCCGGTGTCGGTCACGGCGGACTGGACCTGTTCGAGCCAGCCCTGCTCGCGAAGCCAGAAGCAGAACCTGGCCTGGGGGTACTGGGCCGGCCAGCCGGTCGCTCGCAGGATGATCGAGAGAACCGTCTCGCGTACGCGATCGTTCCCGCCCAGGAGGGTCCCTGCGGCGGCCACCGGCGGCAGGCCCATTCGCCGCGCCTGCGTGTCGAGCTCCCGGAGGTGCGCTTCCACTTCATCGGGGAGCCCGCCTCGCACCAGGCTGCGCGCGGTGGAGCCGTCGCTGAACTTCGTGTTGACCCACAGGTGCGTGAGCATCTTGATGAGGTGCGACTTCCCGCTTCCATAGAAACCGCTCACCCAGGCGGAGTCCTGCTTGGTATGTCCCAGATTGCCGAGATAGCGTTCCAGGATCAGCTGGATGGCGTGTCCGAACTGCCCTTCACAGACGAAGGTCTCGAGCTCCGCGCGGAGCTCGAGGATCGCCTTCTCGTCGGTCTGGTCGGTGATCCGCGCTTGACCGTTGTTGGCCAGGCGAGCGGTCCGCGGGTCGCGGTCGAGGACTTCGTGGAGTTTCATCAGGTGATCCTCTCCCCATGGAGCGTGATGCCGTTGGCGAGGTAGTTCCAGCCGTCCCGGGCATCGAGCAGGCGGTAGTTGTTGTCGTTCTTGGTGCCGGGGAAGAAGACGAGCAGTCGGCCGTTGATTGTCTGTTCGACTTCCCGGACCAGCTCGGAGATGCGCAAGAACCCGTACAGGGAGGCGGCTCCGAGAATGGCGATGACGGTGTTCTCGTCCGCTGCTTCGAGTGTTTCCGTGAGCCGCTTGGCTGTAAGGCTCTTGAACTCGCCCTCCAGCTTCATGCCGAGGAGGGAGGGTTCTTCGAAGTACGCCTCCCGGTAGTCGTCGCCGGCCATCCACTCGGCGAACCACGTTGTGCAGTCGACGAGTTGCCAGCAGTGACCGCTGCGCAGCGTGGCCTGTTTGAACTCGCCGAGGCGCGCGCGAAGGCTGCGCTCCAACTCCTTTTCGTAGACGACCAGCATCACCCGTTGCGCGCCCGCGATGGTTCGCTGCCAGGGAGCGCTGATGTGGCGCTCGTAGACGGCTGCGAGGTCTTCGATCTTGCCCATGGGGTCAGGATTCCAGTTGTGGGGCGTCGAGTCGGCTGGCGTCGATCTCGACGACGCCGCCGCCGATGCGCGCGTGAATGAGGCCGAGCTGTCTCGCCTGGAGGACCGTCGGTACCAGCTGCGCGCCCGACTGGTCCAGGACGCGAGCCCAGCGGCACTCGAGCAGTTGCTCGCCGGCCAGACCTTCCATCGTGCCCAGCCAGAGAGCTGCCGCGAGGGATCCGGGCGTCGGGTCGACACGCTGTCGGATCTTGCGTACCCGGCCCTGCAGGTGGCCGGATTGCGCCCAGGAGCTTGCGGTGTTGCGGGCGACCTTGTCGAGGATCGACTCGTTGAGGCGGGGGCCGACCGCTCCTCGAAGGGCATCGAGGAGGGTTGCACGGATCAGCTCCGAGCCGAGGGGGAGGTCCAGGACAGTCGGGGCTGTTGCTCGGAGAAGAGGGTCCCGGGCCAGGGCGCAGAGCAGGGCGATCAGGGGGCGCCCGCGCTCGTCGATCGTCCACAACCGGCGGAGGACCCGGAAGATCGGCACGGCGGGGTCCAGCGCATAGAGTTCCCCGAGGCGCTGGTTGGTGAGACGGCGCGTGGCCGCGGTCTGCTTGCCGAGGACGTTTTCCTCGATGATGGCGTGGGCGAAGCCGGCGCGATCAGCCCCGGGGGGGGCGGCGTCCAGCAGCTCGGTGATCTCGGCCAGCATCATCGTGCGGCTGGTGTGGGTGCCCTTGTCGCCGAACCGAAGACCGGCGCGAAGGACCTTGGGGGATTCAGGGAGAGCTGACCGGGGGTCCATGGGGGCAGGATATCAACTTCGACATGACGCCGGCAAGTTTGCCGGCGAAGCAATGCGCGCCAGACGGCGCCTCATGCCTCCTGACTGTCGAGGGCAAGGAACGCGCCGCCGTCCCAAGAACCCTCGAACTTCTCCGTGGGATCGGGGAGGCTGCGCGCACCTGCCGGTGCCCGAGACCGGAGGGCCGAGCCATGACCACGCCCGAGCACCCTGAACCCACCCGCCCCGACGCCCTTCCTGGCGAGGAGGAGCTGCGCCAGGCCCTCGAGGGCCTCCGCCCCGATCCCGCGGACTTCCGGGCGGGGGTCGAGCGGCGGATCGCCGAGCGGGAGGAGCGGGAGGAGGGTCGGCAGGCCCGCTTCACCATCGCCCCGGCGCGGCTGCGCTGGGCGGCCTCGATCTTGCCGCCCGGAGTGATCGGCGGAGCGATGATGGCGGCGGGGGCCACCGGCAAGAAGCTCGGGCTGAAGGCGATCCCCGGGCTGATGGCCATCCCCGCGGTGGCGACGGTGATGGTCATCCTGACCTTCTTCGGCGCGCTGCGCGGGCTGAAACCCGCCGAGGGCCCCGCGGGGGAGCGGGTCGCGTCGGAGAAGGAAGCGATGGCGGCCTGGTGGAAGCGCAACCGGATCCCGGCGGCGCTCTGCCTCGCGCTCTTCATCGTGCTCGGCATCCTCCGTCACCCGGAGATCCTGACACTGGTCCTGCTCGTCTCGATGGTCGCGGTGACGGCGCAGCTCGCCGCGCTGGGCAAGGCGGGATTCGGCGATCGCGAGCGGATCGGCGCGCTCGGCTCGCAGATGCTCTTCACGCTCGCCTACCTCTGGTTCATGCTGCGCGACGTCAACCCGATGCAGTCGCTGGTGCAGAACCCGCACCTCGGCCCGGTGGTGCTCTGCCTCGGCGGCGTCGCCTGCCTGGCGCTCGGCGGCCAGTTCACCTGGACGAAGCTCTGGAGCGGGATCTGGCATCCGGAGCGGCGGATGCTCTACCCCGATCCGGTCACGACCTTCTGCCTGCGCTCCCTGTACGGCGGCCTGGCCCTCGGCGCGGCGGCCCTGCTGCTCTTCGTCTTCTGGAGCAGCACGCCGAGCGCCATGACGCTGATCGACCCGCGGTGGAGGCTGGAGCGGGCGGTGAACACCTTCGACCAGCCGATCGAGGCGCAGTCGGACTGGTACGCATTCGGACACATCGCCGAGTACCTGCAGCACGAAGGGAGCGGTTCCGAGCTGTGCCTCGATCGCGCGCGGTCGCGAGTGCAGCGGGCGCTCGTGGAGGGGACGGACCTCGACCCGCTCGTCCTGGCCAGCGCCGTACAGGTCGGGCTCGCCACGCCGGCGGAGATCGCCGACCGCCTCCCGCGCGAGAGGGCCCGCGAGCTGCTCGGAGGGGAAGGTGAGCTGTACGCCTGGGAGCCCCGCCTCATCCGCCTCCTGCAAGTCTGCGGAGAGTGGAGCGAGGAGGAGCGCGCGCACCTCGCGCTTCGCGTCGCGGCGACCTGGCCGGAAGTCGGAGCGTTCGGGGCGCTGGGGGAGCTCCGCGACCGGGCCGAGCTGCTCGACCTCCTGGGACACGGCGAGCTGGCCGAGGAGCGGGCATCCGAGGTGGCGGAGGCGTTACGGGTCACCTGGTGCGGCACCTACGACGAGTCCGCTCCCGGCTGCTTCGTGCAAACCGCGGAGTCCGCCCACGAACGCGCGCACCTCTTCATGGGCAAGCCCACCGTCTTCGACATCGAACCGACGCAGGCGGCCGTCGACCTCATGATGCGCTTCGGCGTGCCCGACGGGATCGATCCCGAACGCGTTCGCGGCGCCACGGGCACGTACATCCCGGCGCCGCTGGGCATGCTCGGCGTGGGAGGGCGCTTCCGGTACAACCTCGGCGAGCTCGCGCGCGTCCAGATGCACGAGCAGTTCCCGCCGCAGCCGGGCGGGGTCTTCGGCTTCCTCATCCGCCGCCGCATCATGCTCGGGGCGCTGCTCCTGGTCGCCCTCTGCGTCATCGCCACCGCGCGCGCGCCGCGCCCGGAGGGAGTGGCTTGACCGGCCCCTCCGAGACGCTGGACCTCGACGCCCTGATCGAGGAATGGCGCGGCCCGCTGGTCGGCCTGCTCGCCGCCCGCGGGGTGTCCCCGGCCGAGGCGCGGGAGCTGGCCCAGGACGTCTTCGCCGAGGCCTGGCTCTCCCGCGACCGCTTCCGCGGCAAACCCGGCGACCCGCGCGCGGTCGGCGGTTGGCTGGCGGGGATCGCCCGCAACCTGCACCGCGTCGCGACGCGCCGGCGCGACCGCCGGGAGTTGCCGCTGGAGGCCGCCGCCGGGGCAGCGGACCCGGTGGGGGAGGAGGATCCGCTCGCCCCGCTGCGCGCCGCGATCCAGCGCCTCCCCGAGCGGGAGCGGATCGTCGTCCAGGCCTTCTACCTGGAGGAGACCTCGACCCGGCACGTGGCCGCGCTGCTCCACCTCACCCCGCGCGCCGTCGAGGGGCTGCTGCGGCGCGCCCGGGCCCGGCTGCAGGGCCTCCTGGAGGAGTCGGTGACCCCTCTGTAAAACCGTCCGGCGCGGCGGTTTTCCCCACCGGAAAAGGGGGTTCCGCACCGGAGGGAATGGAGCCCCATATCCTCTGGGATTCGCGGAACAACGGCTCCGGATAGAGCCGTCTACTACCCGCCGGGCTCTCGCGGTGGTCGCGAGGGCCTTCGTACCCCATTCACCGGTTCCGCCACCGGAAAGGACTTCCTACCTCCCGAGAACGACAGCCCCCCGGTCTTCGACACACCGTAGCTCGTGGCAGGCTAGCACACGACGCCGCTCAAGTTGACAGATCTGTTTCAGGGGGGTAACTTTCTGATAACCCGTATTTGGAATATCGACCGAGCGGGCAGAACCCCCGGCAACGCAATGCCCAGAGAGAGAACGGAACCCCACGCGGGTTCCGGGGTTGTCCAGGGAGCTGCTCGGCGCCCCCCGATCCGCGGGAGTCGTACGCCAGTTTGAGGAACGCGCCTGGAATGAAGTCATGAGCGAGCACCTACCGGACCTGCAGGTCCTCAGGCGTTGCTGGCCCGATTACGCGGACCCCGCCAGCACTCACGTCGTGCGGGTCAATGGTGTCGACATCGGCGGGCCGGAGCCGGCGATCATCGCCGGTCCGTGCGCGGTCGAGTCCTTCGAGCAGACCTACCGGGTGGCGAGCGCCTGCGCCGAGGCCGGTGCGAAGCTGATGCGCGGCGGCGCATTCAAGCCGCGGACCTCGCCTCGCTCCTTCCAGGGACTCGGCATCGAGGGCCTCGAGATCCTCGCCGAGGTGCGCGAAAAGACCGGTCTGGGCGTCGTCACCGAGGTGATGGACCCCCGGCTGGTCGAGAAGGCGACCGACTACGCCGACATGATCCAGATCGGCTCGCGGTCGATGCAGAACTACCCGCTGCTCCGCGAGGTCGGCAAGTTCAACACCCCCGTCCTGCTCAAGCGCGGCTGGAGCGCCACGCTCGAGGAGTGGCTCTGCTCGGCGGAGTACGTCGCCGAGGGCGGCAACCTCGACATCGTCCTGTGCGAGCGGGGGATCCGCGCCAGCTGCCACTGGGAGTACGCGCGCAACATCCTCGACCTCGGCGTGATCGAGCCGGTGCGCTGCGCCTCGCCGCTGCCGGTGATCGTCGATCCGTCGCACGGCACGGGTGAGTGGCAGCGCGTCGCCGCGATGAGTCGCGCCGCGCTGGCCACCGGCGCCCACGGGCTCCTGATCGAAGTGGTGGATGCCGAGCAGCGTCGAGCGGAGCTCAATTGCGACGGCCAGCAGGGGATCACCCCCGACATCCTCACCGAGATCGTCGCCATGGCGAAAAGCACCCCGGTGCCCGCCGTGACCAGCGCCTGACCTACTACTCGGAGTCGGTTTCTGCGCGCTGCGCGCAGAAAGCAGGCAAGGCGGGCATTGAAGCTTTGGAGAATCGTGGCCCAACAGTCCGCAGTCCGATCGGGGTTGCGGGCGCCAGCCCGCGCCAGTCGGGCTCCGATTGCTGGAATCCACAACTCCTACGGGAGGAGTGTGTTTCCGCTTCGGCTTCACCGCGCCAACCCCGTGGGCCGATGGTCGTAGATCCCCCGAGCAGGGGGGATTTACTGGCCCTGAACCGAACCAGCGGGCTATCGTGACCGGGCCCCGAGCCGGCTTCGAGTGGAGCCGCCGGGGGGATGAGCATATGAATCGAACCAGGATCCCCGCGCGGCCCGTTCTGGGTGCCGCGCTCACGCTCTCGATCGGAGTCCTCGCCGCCGCGCAGGAGGGCTCTTCTCCCTCGCTCTCCACCCCGATCGTCTTCACCCAGCTTCCCGCGGAGGCCGAGGCGACCCTGGCGTTCCCGCGAGGGGCGGGGATGTTGCGCGCCGACTACGGCGAGGGGTGCCGGCTCGTCCGGCTCGATCCCACCGGGGAGCTCACCGTGCTGACCGAGGGCTTCCACTCCGCCTGCGAGCCGGACGTCTCCTTCGACGGAAAGAGGATCCTCTTCGCCGGCAAGCGCAACCCGGGGGAGCGCTGGACGATCTTCGAGATGGGCGTCGACGGCAGCGACCCGCGGCGGGTCACGCGCAATGCCGGCAACTGCCGCCACCCCGTCTACCAGGCGACCCTCTACACGATCGTCTCCACCGAGCCGTGGTTCCAGGTGATGTTCGAGAGCGACGTCGCGGGCGAGCTGAACGAGGTGGGCTCGGGGCCCGCGACCAGCCTGTACAGCTGTCGCCTCGACGGCAGCGAGCGGCGGCGGCTGACGATGAACCTCAGCGACGACTTCGATCCGTATCTCATGAACGACGGGCTGGTGCTCTGCTCGTCGTGGCAGCGGGTCGACACCGAACGCGGTCTCGAGGGGCGCGTCTCCATCTTCGCGCTGAACCCCGACGGTGCCGACTACTCGCTGTACTGCGAGAACGGCGCCGCGCCGATCCGGCACATGGCCTGCGAGACGAAAGGCGGGGAGGTGATCTTCGTCGAGGCGAACACCGCCGCGTGGGACGGCGCCGGGTGGCTGGCGGCGGTGAGCAAGCGGCGGCCCTTCCATTCCTACCGGCGGGTCACCGAGGTCGGGGCGGGGCTGTACCACTCGCCGACGCCGCTCGACGACGGGACGATCATCGTCTCGCGCCGCCCCTACGACGGCAGCGACACGCACGGGCTCGTTCAGCTCGATCCGCGCTTCGCGGCGGCGAAGTTGATCTACGACCACCCCGGCTACCACGACTTCCACGCGCGGCAGGTCGTGGCCCGTGAGCGCCCCGACGGCCGCAGCACGGTGGTGCAGGAGAAGTACGAGACGGGCAAGCTCTACTGCATGAACGCGACCCGGGTGTCGCCGGAGCTGGGCGAGCTGCTGCCGCCGGGCACGGTGAAGGCGGTGCGCCTGATCGAAGGGGTGCCGCTCAGCAAGGGGCGCGACGACGCGTACCTCGAGGCCGGGGCTCCCGGCTACGTCGGCCCGGGCTCGACGATTCACGGGTCGGCGCCGATCGTCGGCCGCCGCATCCTGGGCACGACGCCGATCGAGACCGACGGCTCCTTCCAGCTGGAGGTGCCGCCCGACACGCCGATCATGGTGCAGACGCTCGACGAGGACGGCCTGGCGCTCCAGACCTGCGGCTGGATCTGGGCCAAGCACCGCGAGTGGCGCGGCTGCATTGGCTGCCACGAGGATCCCGAGCTGGTGCCGGAGAACCGTTTCGTCCAGGCGGTGCGCAAGCCGGCGATCGCGATCTTCCCGCCGGTGGCGGAGCGGCGCACGGTGACCTTCGAGCGCGACGTGATGCCGATCGTGGAGCGGCGCTGCACGAGCTGTCACGACGGCCGGCAGCGGGTCGACCCGGACCTCTCCGGGGCGAAGAGCGGTGCGTTCAATCGCGCCTACCTCGCGCTGGTCGGCACGAAGGATCTGCCGGTGGGGGGCCAGCTACCGCCTGGGGACTACGTCCACCCCGGCCGCGCGCGGACCAGCCCGCTCGTCTGGTGGCTCCTCGGGAAGAACACGGCCCGTCCCTGGGACGAAGCGCCCCCGGAGAGCTCTCCGCTGTCAGCGCATCCCCCCGACGGAGCCGATTCGATGACCGATGAGGAGCGAGCGACCGTCATCGAGTGGATCGACCTCGGTGCTGCCTGGGACGATGGGTTCGGCGCCGCCGCCGAAGAGAAGCAAGCGAACAACGACGGAGGACAGAGATGATTCTGGCCGCGATGACCCTGAGCCTGGCGGCCGGCGCGCCGCAGGATGCCGAGAAGGCGGCGCCCGTGCTACCTACCTTCACCGACGTCACCGAGGAAGCGGGGATCGTCTTCGATCACAGCTTCGGCGACCACGACCTCTCCAACATCGTCGAGGGGACGGGGCCGGGTTGCGGCTTCCTCGACTACGACGGGGACGGCGACCACGACCTCTACTTCGTCAACGGCTGCTGGGTGCGGGAGGTCAGTGACAACAAGGGGCGTGATCTGCGCGGCAAGCTGTCCAACGCACTCTACCGCAACAACGGCGACGGGACGTTCACCGACGTCACCGAGGCGGCCGGCGTCGGCGACCAGGGCTACGGGCTCGGGGTCTCGGCGGCGGACTACGACGCCGACGGCGACCTCGACCTCTACGTTCTGAACTACGGGCCCAACGTGCTCTACCGCAACGAGGGGGACGGGACCTTC
>CAZCAC010000183.1:0-13802 GCA_964496575.1 uncultured Planctomycetaceae bacterium
GTCGGGCGAGCTCCACCACGCCGCCTCGCTGGTGACCGACGGCGGCGGCGCGGCGGTGATCCCGATCGATCTCCAGTCCGCCGCCTTCTCCTCCGGCCCCGGCGCGATTCACGTGGGTGACACGGTCGCCTTCCAGCTCCTCTACACCGATCCCGCGGCCGGAGGTCGCAACGCCAGCGATTCCGTCATCATTCGCTTTCTCCCCTGAGCGACGTTCATTCACATACCCGAGGTACGATCAGGTGCTGTGGATGGGGACCTGAGGATTGAGGAACGACCCGAACTGGCCACCTCCCCTCCAGCTCCTGATCCGCCGTGCGGCTCTCCCTTCCCTTTTCCTCCGTCCACCGGCACACTCCGGCATGGACTCGGGAGAAGTACGTGAAGGTGAACGCCCGGTGAGCGGCGAACGGAACTGCCGCGTCACCTGGATCCTGCTCGGGCTCCTGGTGCTCGCGCTCGGGCTGCGGCTGGTCAACTACGACCAGAGCCTCTGGTTCGACGAGGCGTGCATGTCGAAGCAGCGCCTGGACACGCTGCCGCAGCTGCTCGCCACGGTCTACGTCGACATCCATCCGCCGCTGTACATCGGCTTCATGTTCGCCTGGAACAAGCTGTTCGGCGACGCGGAGTGGTCGCTGCGCCTGTTCCCGCTGCTCACCGGGCTCGGCGGCCTCGTGATGATCTACGTCGCCGGCCGGCGATTGGTCGGCGAGCGCGCCGCGCTGGTGGCGGCGGCGCTCCTCTGCCTCTCCCCCGTGCACCTCTGGTACTCGATCGAGGCGCGCCCGTACACGGCGATCCTCCTGGGCGTGCTCTGCCTGGTGTGGCTCTTCGACCGCCTGCTGGAAGGGGACACCAGGCGGCGGACGCGGTGGAGCTACGGGCTGCTCCTCTTCGCGCTCCTCTGGCTCCACTACTACCTGGCGGTCTACGCGCTCCTCCTCGCCGGACTCGCGCTCGTCGATCGCCGCGCCGGCGCGCAGCCGGGGCTCCGTCGCCGGCTCCTCTGGCTCCACGGCCTCGGTCTGGTCTCCATCATGGCCTGGGTCGCGGTGAAGGTCTTCCTCGCGGAGTTCGACGCCTCGATGGGCTACATGCGCTCCTTCGATGCGCCAGAGCTCTACCGCTTCCTGTTCCAGTGGTGCTGGACCGGTGACACGCTGCCCGCCGGGCTGGAAGCGGGTGAGGAGTCGGCGCGCCTGACCGCCTGGGTGCTGATCCAGGGGCTCGGCGTCCTGCTCTTCCTGCTGGGCCTGGCGCAGCTCGCCCGCTCCCGGCGGGAGCGTCCACGGGGTGGCTACACCGTGCTCTACCTCGCCGCCATCCCTCTCTTCCTGCTCGCGCTCCCCCTGATCGGGATGGGCGGCAACTTCGTCGAGCGGAGCGCGTTGCCCGCGCTGCCCTTCCTCTTCCTGACCATCGCGCTGGGCTGGACCTCGATCTCCATTCGCTGGCTGCGCACCGGCCTCGGCGCGCTGCTGCTCCTCGCCTGTGCCGCCAACCTCGCCGCCTACTTCGCACATGGCGACGAGTGGACCATCTACAAGCCCCACCCCGACTGGCGCTCCCTGGCGGCCTACCTCGGCCAGGAGATCGAGGACGGCGGCGCGGGGCGGCCGGTCTACTCCGCGATGCCCAACCCGCGCTGCCTGCCCTACTACGACGAGCGGATCCAGCAGGAGGCCAACATCGCTGCCACCGACACGGGCCCCGAGGCGATCGCGGAGAAGCTCGAGGGGAGCCTCGGCGAGACGATCGGCGGCTGGCTCGCGAGACCCGCGATCGCGATCTTCGAGGACTTCGAGCGCAACAAGGCCGCCCGGCGCGCGGCCACCGAGCTCTGGATCCACGACTCCGGCGACGGGTCGATCGAGGCGCTGCGCCTCGACGAGCGCCGCGGAGACGGGATCCTGTACGTCGTCAAGAATCACTTCCACCCGCCGGACGACACCTCCGTCGACGCTCTCGCCGTGCACCCGCGGCTGGAGCGACTGGAGGAGCGCTCGTTCCGGGGCCTCTCCGTCTACAAGATGCGCGAGCTGGCCCGCTGAGCGCCGGCGATGACCCCGCGCGCGTGTGACCCCGCGATCGAGGCGCACTACCGGCTGGTGTAGCCGCCCCCACTCATCCCCTGGAACCGGAATCAGAAGCGATGCTCGGGAACTCCTCCAGACTCCTGCTCCTTCCCCTCCTGCCGCTCCTCCTCACCACGCCGGCCGGCGCGCAGATGGAGCTCGCGATCGACGACGACGACCTCGAGCCGCTCGCGGCGAGCTTCTCCGCCTACTTCGAGGCACGCGCCTCCGCCCGCGGGCTGGACGAGGCCCGGGAGGGTTTCGTCGCGAGCCTCGACGCGCTGAAGAGGCAGCTCGCGGGAGGCGATCCGCTGGGACTCCCGGCGCTCCCCGCCCGCGCGCTGTGGCTCTCGCGCGGCTACGACCGGCAGAAGAAGATCCGGGCGGGCAAGGTCACCACCGACGAGCTCGAGGGCGGCAGCTTCGACGGCTCCCCGCTCGGCTACGCCTACCGGGTCCCGCGCGACTACGACCCGAAGAGGTCCTACCCGTTGATCCTCGCGATCCCCGACCACGAGGAGAGCCCCGCCGAGCACATCCGCGCGCACTGGATGCTCGCGGAGATCCGCGACGGCGCCATCGTCGTTTCGCCCGAGATGCCCGAGGACGAGGAGGCGTGGGATCGGGTGGTGGTCAACGGCCGGCCGGGAGGGCTCTGCTACCTGCTCACCACCCTGCGCCTCGCCGGCGAGCGCTTCGCCGTCGACTTCGACCGGACGTACGTCGTGGGGCGCGGCGTGGGCGTGTCGACGGCGGTGGCCGCGGGGAACTACAGCCCGCAGCGCTTCGCCGGGATCGTCGGACGCGCCGGGACGATCGGAGACCTCACGCCGGAGAACTTCAGCAACCTCCCGACCTTCTTCATCGGCGCGGGCGCCAAAGCCTCCACCTTCCAGGCCGCGGCGAAGGCGGCGGGCTTCGACAACTGCAAGCTCGAGCAGGTCGGCGGTGAGGTGGAGATCTGGAGCTGGATGCAGGCGAATCCGCGAGAGACCTACCCCACCACCGTGACCGTGGTCCCGGGCAATCCCTTCCCCACCCGCGCGTACTGGCTGCGCATCGCGCCGTGCACCGCCACCCCGCGGGCGACGGGTCGCGTCGATCGCGAGGCCAACACGATCACCGTGGACGGCGAAGGCGTGTCCCACGCGACGCTCTTCCTCAACGATCAGCTCGTCGATCTCGATCGGCCGGTGAAGGTGGTCTGCAACGGGGTGGAGAACGTGGTCGAGCTCGAGCGGCACGTGCCCACGACCCTGAATCTCGTCTGCGACGGAACCAGCGACGAGGCCTGCGTGTACGTCGCGGACGCGTTGTTCGACATGTCGGGTGATCCCGCCGCGGCGCGCCGCGACGCACCCTTCGTCGAGGACGTCGACTACCGCCGACTCCTCGGCGAGGCGGGCGAGCGGCCCGGCGAGCTCTGGGAGCTGTACCAGTGGTGCCTCGCCAACCAGCGCGAGGCGAAGGCGCGAGGCGTGCTGCGCCGGCTCCTTCGCTTCGATCCGGAGCACGAGCCCGCCCGCGAGGCGCTGGGCCACGTCCGCGAGGGGGCTCAGTGGTTCACCTCCGCGGACGCCGCGGCGCGCTTCCGCCACCGCCAGGACCCCGAGCGGGCGGCCGCGCTGGGCCTCGTCCAGCACAAGTCGCTCTGGATGCACCCCGACGAGCGCGCCGTCGCCAGCAAGGGGCAGGTGAAGGACCAGGAGACGGGCCTGTGGCTCTCGGCGGCCGACCGCCGGCGTATCACCAGGGGATGGGTGCGGCAGGACGTCGAATGGATCTCGCCGGAGGAGGCGGGGTTCGTCGACGAGGGGCTGTGGCGCGTCGACGGGGAGTGGCTGGATCTACCGAGCGCGAACCGACGCCACTCCAGGATCGAGGCGATGTGGGTGATCCCCACCGCCGAGGTGACGCTCTACTCGACGGTCGATCGAGACGTCTCCTTCCGCGCGCTACGGGAGATGCGGCGCGCGATCCTCGACCTGAACCGCGTCTTCGGCGCCGAGCCGGCGCTGCCGCTCCGGGTCGGCGTGACCCGCGACGAGGAGCAGTACGACCGCCTCGCTTTCGGCAACCCCGACGGGCGGCGGCGGGCGACGCACGCCGATCGGCTGCACGTGATCCACAGCGCGTTCTTCGCGGAGAGCTGGTACCCGCGGGTCGAAGGGAAGCGCGAGTTTCGCGGGATGGGCGTCTGCTACTGGGACACCCTGATGCCCAACGGCGACCTGTACGGGGTCCACTCCGCCCGCCTGGCCGCGGGGCTCTCCTACGTCGACGCGCTCGACCCGAGCCCGAAGACGGTGCGCCAGGGACTCAAGGATGGTCCGGGCGGGGACTACAACGCGGAATACGAGGCGGAGAAGAAGCTGCCGGCGTGGCTGCGCTACGGCGGCGCGGTCTACGGCGAGCGGTACTTCCGCGACGGGACGATCACCGGCGACGGGGATCCGTGGTGGGCGCGCAAGTGGTCGCTGGAGAACCTCGCCAGCCGCGGCGGGTTGCGCCCCCTGCGCGAGGTGTTCGACTTCCCGCTGGACGCGGACAACCGGGACGATGCGCTCAAGCTCCTGATCGAGACCGGCCTGGTGGTCTCCTTCCTCGTCGACAGCGAGTTCCAGCCCGTGCGCGAGGAGCACGCACGCTTCAAGAAGGCGATGCGGTCGGGACGGCTGCCGAAGAGTCAGCTCGAGGCGCTGACGGAGGTGCTGCTCGCGCACGAGAGCGAGCTGCGCGAGTACGCGGGGATGTAGCCAGCGGGCCGATCGCCCGGCTCACCAGTCCTGGAACGGAGGCTTTGCCTCCCCCATCCAGTTCTCGTGGCCGATCGCCTCGCTGAAGGTGACGACCCAGTTGCCGTCCTCCTCGCGCCAGCCGTCACGGGTGATCCAGAGGCTGTAGGCCCGGAGCGCCTGGCCGTCGGGCCCGGCGCCCTCGAGCTCCAGCTTCTCGGTGATCACCGCGACCCAGCCGTCCTCCGCCGGGCGCACGGTGAGCACGGCGGGGTCGAAGCGGGTGAGGCGCGCGCCGGCCCGCGGCTCGGCGATGTCGCCCAGGAACTTCTCTCGAGTGATCCGCTGCTCGTAGAGCAGGACGTAGAAGTCGTCCGCCAGGATCGACTCCATCGTGTCCCGGTCGTACTCGACGCGAGCGCGGGCCCACTCGGCGTAGGTCTTCTCGATCGCCTCGCGCGCGGCGGCGGCGGGGCTCGGAGCGGGCGATTCTTCATCCTGGTTCGCGATGAAGCTGGAGGCGGCCAGGAGCAGTGGCAGGGCACAGAGGATCGCCAGGGAACCGGACAGGGGGCGGCGTCTTGTCTTCATGAGAGCCTCTCTGGTGTGGGACCCCTCCATTGGAATCGAAAGGCGACTCCCCGGACAACGTTCCCGGCCGGTGCTTACACGGGGCTGGCCCGGGGTACGAAACCGTGACACGACCGTGACGCACCGGAGCACCCGAGCGCCCGGCGCGCCGCCGTTCCGGCTGGACCGCGACCTATGGCAACCAGGTGATCGCGTATCCGTTCGACGCGTTGAAGTCGCTCCCGCAGGGTGAGTTCAGCGGGTTCCTGTACCAGCACTGGTAGTACCTGGTGTCGCCGGAGGAGACCCCCCCCTTGGCTCCGATGGGAATGGTCGTAGCCGAGCTACCGACGCCGTCGGAGGTTCGCACCTGGATGCGGATCACCCCACCACCAGCGCAACGCAGGCCGTCGCCGAACACGATCCCATCACCGCCGGCCACGGCATTGTGCCCCTGGAAGTAGAGGCCACTGTTGTTCGGCTCCGTGCGAGTCGTCATCAGGACCAGAGAATCGGAACTGACGCTGGCAATGCCACTTGCGGTCAGGTTGGCCCCAGCTGAATAGACACCGTTGGCGCACCCGGATCCCGGCACGCTCCCGTCGTTGTCGTTGGCGCAGGGGCAGGGGGTCCCGCTGCCCAGTTCGCCGAAGCAGAAGCCCGTGCCCGGTCCGCCGCTCGGCGCGAAGGCGATGCCGCCGTAGGTCGGGCTGGTATGAATCAAGGTCGCGGTCACCAGGCCGATGTCGATGTTGTACAGGCCGCCGCCGTTCATACCCACGCCCCACAGCGTGCCGCTCGAGTCGAAAGCGAGATCGCGGAAGTAGGTCGGTGAGTTGAGGTCGCCGAGGTGCGTCATCGCGCCGGTGGCGAGGTCGAGCGAGAAGAGCCCCACGCTGCCGATGTCCGTCATGTAGGCGTTCCCCGCGCTGTCGATCGCCACGGCGGTCCCCTGGTCCAGCGTCGAGGCGGACAGCGGCGAGACCGAGGTCGCCGCGCCGGTCGTCGTGTCCAGCGTGTACAACTCGTTGTCGCGCGTGGCGTAGAGCGTGCCGCTGACCGGATCGCTGTCGACGCAGCGGAAGTTCCAGTTGAAGCCGGTGTCACCGACGATCGTGCCCGCGCCCGAGGCCGGGTCGATCCTGAAGGTCCGGTCGGAGTTGCTGTCGTTGTAGCCGTCGATCGAGTACAGCGCGGTTCCGTCGGTCGAGAAGGTCAAGCCTCCGAAGAGCGCCTCGTCGTTGGTGATCGGAACCGAGCTGAGCACGGCGCCGGTGGCGGAATCGATGGTCAGGAGGTTGGGATTCACCGAGGACGACGTCGCGTACATCGTCTCACCGGCGGTTGCCGGGAGCGCGAGCGCGAGAATGGTCGCCGAAAGGGGGAGCGTGCGCTTCATGGGATTCCTCACTGGGTCGCGGGCCGGGTGGAGCCCCATTCTACTCCGGCCCCGCCGAAGCGGGGCTCCCGACCGCACGTCTCGGGCCGCTACTGCCCGCGGATCCCCTCCAGGCGTTTCGTCAGGCGCTCCACCACCTCGGGGTTCTCGGCGGCCACGTCGGCCCTCTCCTCCGGATCGGATTCCAGGTCGAAGAGGCGAACCGCGTCGAAGGGCTTGCCCGCCGGCTTCTCGCGTCCCCCCGAGCCGCTGCTGAAGATCGCCTTCCAGCGCCCTTCCCTCAGGGCGAACGTCCCGTTCGCCGAGTGGTGCACCACCGGCACACCCCGCTGCGCGCCAGGCTCTCCGCGCAGGAGCGGCAGCAGCGAGACGCTGTCCTCGGCGGCGCCCTCGACGACCTCCGCCCCGATCAGCGCCGCCAGGGTCGCGTAGAGATCGACGTGGCAGATCGGCTCGGCGTTCCTCGTTCCCGCCTCGATCCGTCCCGGCCACTTCGCGAAGAACGGCACGCGGTGGCCCGCCTCGTAGATGTCCGCCTTGGTCCCCCGCCACGCGCCGTTCGGCCGGTGGTGGCTGGGTCGGTAGCCCTGGTTCTTCGGGTTGGACACGTGATCCTCCCCGCCTTCTTCTCGCGCGAACATGTACGAGCCGTTGTCGGAGGTGCAGATCACCAGCGTCTCCTCCGCTACGCCGGTATCGCTCAGCGCCCTCAGCACGCGTCCGATCGTCCAGTCGACCTGCTCGATGAAGTCGCCGTACTCGCCGAGCCCGGTCCGCCCGCGGAAGTGGTCGTGCGGCAGGGTCGGCTTGTGCGGCGCGGTCAGCGGCAGGTAGAGGAAGAAGGGGCGCTCCCCACCGGCCGACGCCTCGATGAAGGCCACCGCCTCGCGAGTCAGGTCGTCGAGCACGTTCTCGAGGCGAAAGTCGATCGAGCGCGGTCCCTTGCGAACGAAGTGCGGGAACTTCATCCCCTTCTGCTGGACCGTCGGCTGCGCGGCGAAGTGATCATCGCGCACATACACGTAAGGCGCCATGTCGAGGGAAGCGGTCACCCCGAAGTAGCGGTCGAAGCCGTGGTGCGTCGGCCCGTCGGTGATCTTCCCCGTGAAGTCGATCCCCGGATCACCGGACCAGGTGGTCGTGTTGGCGTCGTCCGCGAGCTTGGGCAACGCCATCCCCAGGTGCCACTTGCCCACCGCGGCCGTGCGGTAGCCCGCTTCCTGGAACAAGGTGCCGAGCGTCGCCTGGCCGGGATCGAGCAGCGGCGTGCTGTAGCCGCCGAGCACACCGCTCTTCAGGCGGGAGCGCCAGCAGTAGCGGCCCGTCAGGAGCCCGTACCGCGTCGGCGTGCAGACCCCCGAGGGAGAGTGCGCGTCGGTGAAGGTCATCCCCTCCGCCGCGAGCCGGTCGAGGTGCGGCGTGGGGATGCGCGAGGCGGGGTTCAGCGCGTGGACGTCGCCGTAGCCGAGGTCATCGGCGAGGATCACCACGACGTTCGGCGATAGCTCCGGTGCGGTGGGCAGGAACGAGAGCAGGGACAGGATCAGGGCGTTCATCATCGTCTGTACTGGACTGGTCTGGGGAGACCCGGGGAGGTCGGTGCAACCTCGACCCGAGGGACGTATCCTGCCCGCTGGGAGCGGTGATCGCCGCTCCTTTCTCGCCAGACCCGGCCCGCCGCCCCCGCCCCGAGTCCCCCACCGCATGACGACCCCCCGCCAACCCCGCTGGAAGACCCTCCTGGCCGGTCTCGCCGTGATCGGCGTCGCGACCCCGTGCGTCAGGATGATCCCCGACGTGGCCGACTCGATGTTCCGCTCGGCGATCCTGGTGCTCGGCGTGCTCCTGGCTCTCCTGTGGATCCCGCTCTGGGTCCTCCTCCTCTCTCGCCTGCGCTGGAGGGTCCGCGGCGGCCTCCTCGCCGCGATGCTCGCGATCGGCGCTGCAACGAGCTTCGCGATTCGCGTCGACGGCTACCACGGCGACATCCTGCCGATCGTGAGCTGGGCCTGGGAGCCGGAGCTCGGCGCGGTCTACGACCCGGTCGGGAGCACGACCGCCACCTGGAATCGAGACGTGCCCGGAGCGATCGCCTCCCCGGCCTTCCTCGGCCCCGGCGGCACCAACCTCGTCACCGACGAAGCGCTGCCCGAGCGCTGGTTCGAACTCGAGCCCGAGGAGCGGTGGCGCCACAAGGTGGGCCTCGGCTGGTCCTCCTTCGCCGTCGCGCAGGGGCTGGCGATCACCCAGGAGCAGCGCGCCGACGAGGAGTACGTCGTCGCCTACGCCCTGGAGGACGGCGTCGCGGTGTGGGCCCACCACCAGCCGGCGCGCTTCTCCGAGGAGTACGGCGGAGACGGGCCGCGAGCGACGCCGACGATCGTCGGGAAGCGGGTGCTCAGCATGGGAGCCACCGGCGTTCTCGACTGCCTCGCGCTCGAGAGCGGAGAGCTCCACTGGACGCGCTCGGTCCTCTTCGAGAACAAGCACTTGAACATCCCCTGGGGCAAGAGCTCGAGCCCGCTGGTGGTCGGCGATCAGGTCGTCGTCACCCTCGGCCGCGGAGAGGGCGGCTCGACCGCCGCGTACGCCCTGGAAGACGGCGGGCTGCTCTGGCGCAGCGGCGAGTTCGAGGCGAGCTACGCCACGCCCGTCCTGCGCGAGCTCGACGGCGAGCAGCAGATCGTGGTCCTGTACGCCGATCACCTCGCGGGACACCGGCTCGAGACGGGCGAGGTGTTGTGGTCGACGCCGGTGCCCCGCGCGGCGGCGAACGTAGCCAATCCGGTAGTCCTCTCCGGCAGCCGGGTCCTGGCCTCGATCGGCTACGGCAAGGGCTCGCTCCTCTTCGAGGTCACCCGCGGCGAGGCCGGCACCTGGCAGGTGGAGCAGCTCTGGCGAAACCTGTCGATGAAGCCGAAGTTCACCAACCTCGTCATCCACGAGCCGCACGCCTACGGCCTCGACGAGGGACGACTCGCGTGCATCGACCTCTCGACCGGGCGCCGCGTCTGGAAGGGCGGCCGGTGGGGACACGGCCAGGTGCTGGGGGTGGGCGGCCACCTCGTCGTCCAGGCCGAAGACGGCGAGGTCGTCGTCATCGAGACCTCGCCGGAGGAGGAGCGGATCGTCCGGCGCTTCGACGCCCTGCGATCCAGGACCTGGAATCAGCCGACCATCGCCGGACGCTTCCTCCTGGTGCGCAACGACCAGGAGGCGATCTGCTTCGCCTGGCCGGAGTAGGTCCACGCCCGCCCGACTCACCGCGGAGCCCCGCTCAGCGGAAAAACACCGGAAGTGCTGCCAAAACCGAGCACGACGGCGTCTAGTCGGGTGTTGCGAACAGATCCTCCCCCGCCCCTCTCGCCGCTCATGCCGCCTGCAACCCTCAGAATCCCCGCGACGCTCCTCCTGGCGCTGTTCGCGCTCGCCGGTCGCCCGGCCTCCGCGCAGGAGGCGTCAGGGCTGCTGCCCCGCCCCACGATCGCGGGACGAGTCCTGTGGCTGCGCGCGGACCGGGGCACCGAGGTGCTGCTCGGCAACATCGTGCCGCGCTGGAGCGGCTACGCCGCGCCTTCACCGGAGCTCACGCAGACGCTGGGCAGCTCGATGCCGCTGCGTGAGTCCTACGGGGCGAACGGCCGCGCGGCGCTACACTTCGACGGGGACGACTGGCTGGAGAGCGATCGCGGCATGCCGACCGGCAGCTACACCAAGATCGTGGTGGTGCGGCTCGACGACTACGCGGCGAGCAACCACGTGCTCTCGGGCGAGACCGGACACGCGCTCTGCTTCGACCACACCGACACCGCCCAGCTCCATCATCACTCGGTCCCCTTCGTGACCAGCTCGATGCCGACCCCGCTGGGCGAGCCGACGATCCTGGTCGCGACCTTCGACGCGTCCACCGGCGCCGGACACCTCTACCAGAACGGCGCGCTGGTCGGGAGCGGGAGCGCGGCTCCCAACGACGACCGGTCGATCCAGCTCGGCGCGTTCGCGGGGGGCGGCCACCTGCGCGGCGGGATCCCCGAGGTGCTCCTCTACGACCGGGTGCTGACCACGTTCGAACGCCGGTCGATCGAGGCGCTGCTCGAGTGGCGATACCGCTCGGTGGTGGCTCCGCGGGTCGACTTCACGCGCCTCCCGCGCCACGCCCAGGTGTTCCAGCGCGATGTCCTGGGGCAGGCCCGGCTGGTCGTCGAGGGCAGCGTCGAGACCCCCGGCTACGACAGCATCGAGCTACGGGTCCTCCGCGATGGAGCCTCCTGGTCCAACCAGAGCCTGGCCCTGCAGTACAACGGCAACAGCGCCGGCTTCGACTTCAACGTGAACGTGCTCGCAGGCCTCTTCGACTACCAGCTCCTCGTCACCCTCGTGGCCGGGAGCGAGCGGGTCGCGATCCGCGAGGTCGATTCGATCGCCTGCGGGGATACGTTCCTGATCAACGGCCAGTCGAACGCCATCGCGGGCGACTTCTTCGACGAAGGACTCGCCAACCAGTCGCAGAGCTACTGGATCCGCTCCTTCGGCAGCTCGGTCGATGACGGGACCCTGGTGCACGACCACAACTGGGGGCTCGCCGACGGCGGCGGGAGGTACTACCACTGCACCGTCGGCACCTGGGGCCTGCGCGCGGCGGAGCTGATCCTGCAAGAGGCGCAGGTCCCGATCGGACTGCTCAATGGCGCCGTCGGAGGCACCGCCATCGTCTATCACCTGCGCAACGACGCGAATCCCACCGACGTGGACACGCTCTACGGGCGACTCCTCTACCGCGCGAGGCAGGCGGAGATCGATACGAAGGCGCGCGCGCTCATGTGGTACCAGGGAGAGACCGATCGCGAGGAGATCGACGCGTACGAGCAGGATTTCGGGACCCTCTACGACTCGTGGCGTCAGGACTATCCCGCGCTGGAGAAGCTCTACGTCTTCCAGATCCGCAAGGGGTGCGGGGTGTATCGCTCGGGGGTGCGGGAGATCCATCGCACCGCCCCCGACCTGTACGCCGACGTCGAGGTGATGTCCACCACCGCCGCCCCCGGGCACGACGGCTGTCACTTCCACTACGCGGGCTACCGCGAGCTCGGCGACCGGATCGCGCGGCTGCTCGCCCGGGATCTTTACGGTTCGACCGATACGCAGGAGATCGACCCCCCGAACATCGCCTCCGCCCAGTTCGTCGGGCCCGGGCAGGACTCGATCCTGCTGACCTTCCGCGACCCCGACGACGTGCTGGTCTGGGAGGCCGGCTCGGAGGAGTTCTTCCTGCTCGACGACTCCGTCACGGTCGTCTCCGGTTCCGTCGCGGGGAGCACGATCCTCCTGCTGCTGTCGGGGCCCACCGCCGCCACCACCATCACCTACGACGGGCACTGGGGAGCCGGGCCGTGGGTCCGCAATGCCCGCGGCGTGGGGGCGCTGACCTTCTTCGGCTTCCCGATCACGCCCTGAGTTGCTACCGTCCCCGGTGACCCGATCACCGCGATGGAAGCCCCGCAGCCCGAGTCCCCGCTCGACAATCCCTCCTGTCTCCCCGACGCCTCGTTCCACATGGCGATGGCGCACCTCTACCGGGCGGAGATGAACCGGATGACGGCGTGGCGGGTACGGCTGGACACGACCAGCAACTGGGCGATCCTGCTCACCACCGGGATCACCACGTTCACCCTGGGCACCAAGACGGTGCCGCACTACATCCTGCTCCTGGGCCTGGCGCTGATCGGCTTCTGCCTCTTCATCGAGGCGCGCCGCTACCAGCACCTGCACCACTCCAAGTGGCGCCTGCAGATGATGGACCGCCACTACTTCGGCGAAGCGCTCGATCCCGACCGCCGCCCGGGGCAGCAGGACTGGCGCCGGATCATGAGCCACGACCTCCGCCAGCCGCACTACACCATTCACTGGCGGCTGGCGATCCGGCTGCGCCTGCGGCGCAACTACCTGATGCTCGTCTACTTCGCCACCGGGATCTGGATCACCAAGATCTTCATCCACCCGGGCAACGTGGCGGACCTCTCCGAGTTCTACGAACGACTGGCGATCGGGTCCCTCATCCCCAGCTGGTTCGTGCTGGTCACCGCCGCGCTCTTCGTCACCGGAGCGACGCTGCTGGCGTTCTTCACGCCGAGCGAGGAGTCGCTCGAGGAGTGGACGCACCGGGAGCACAGCGCGCGGGTCTGACACCGACCGGAACACCCCCTCCTCACTCCCCGAGCCCCGACCCTACCGATGAGACTCCCGTCGCTCTTCCTCTTCTCGACCCTCCTGCTCACCGGCTGCGCCACCGGCCCCGAGACCACCGACCTCTTCAACGGCGAGGACCTCACCGGGTGGCACGCCGACGTCCCCGCGGCGGACTCGAACGCCGAGCTGCCCGCGTCCTTCGTGGTGGAGGACGGCATCCTGGTCAGTCAGGGAACGCCGCAGGGGCACCTCATCACTGATGCGATCTACGCCGACTACCGCCTGGTGGTCGAGTGGCGCTGGCCCGGCGAGCCGGGGAACTGCGGCATCCTGGTCCACTCCTCGACACCCCGTCGCCTGTACGGGATGTTCCCGCAGTCGATCGAGTGCCAGCTCTACTCCGGCAACGCGGGCGATTTCTGGTGCATCGGCGAGGACATCCGGGTACCGGACATGGTGGAGCGCCGCGGTGCGGAGGAGAGCTGGGGCGTCGACGAGGGACAGGCGCGCCGCATCCTCAACCTGACCGACGGCTCGGAGAAGCCGCCCGGCGAGTGGAACGAGATGGTCATCGAGTGCCGCGGCGACCGGATCGACGTCTGGGTCAACGGCGACCACGTCAATGACGGCTACGAGTGCACGGCCAGCAGCGGGCAGATCGCGATTCAGGCGGAGGGAGCGGCTTGCGAGTTTCGGCGGGTGGAGCTCACTGCCCTCTGACTCCTGAGGGGAACCAGGACCAGGGATCGGACAGAGAGGACAGAGAGCCAGAGCCAGAGCCAGAGATTTAACCACAGAGGACACAGAGGACACAGAGATCAGAACCAGAAGAAG
>CAZCAC010000184.1:0-13704 GCA_964496575.1 uncultured Planctomycetaceae bacterium
CCCGCAGCTCGACCTCAAAACAACGGAGAAATATCAGCCTCCTGAATATGCCGGGTTCAACACCTTGCCTCTCGCACTGTTCCCGTAGGATCTTGCCGATCCCCTTCTTGAGCGAGCCGAAGATGGCCCGCTTTCGGTACTTGGGAACGAACACGATGTGGTACCTGCAGTACCATCTCACGTGGGACTGGCTCTGCCATTCTCGCATCTTGGTCTCCTTTCTGAAGAACGTGGTGGTTCAAAGAATGGAGACCTTTCTACTACAGCCCCTGCACTACGGGACGGCGGAGCCTTTTCGAGTCTCACCGCCAGAGGCGGTGGCTTACCGATGGAGTTACAGCGCGAGCGCACCTACGTCAACTACCGGCCGGGAGAGCAGCGCTCGTGCGTCGGCTGCCACGAGACGCCGAACCGCGCCGCGCTCCCCCACCGGCAGCTCCCCATCGCCGCGGCCACTCCGCCGGTGATGCCGGGGCCACAGCCCGGGGACGAGACGGGCCGCCAGGTGATGCACTACCCGACCTACGTGCAGCCGGTGCTCGACCGCTACTGCGTCTCTTGCCACGGCGCGGACGACCCCGCCGGTGACCTCGACCTGACCGGTGAGCTCACGCGTTTGTTCAATCGCTCCTACGAGAACCTGATGGAGTACGGCGCCGTGCCGACCTTCCGCGAGGCGTCGGACTGGGAGGGCACGCCGTACTCGCCGCCGAAGACGATCGGATCGTTCCGGAGTCCGCTGATCGCCTCGTTGCGCGAGGACGAGGCCCACCGCGACATCGAGCTGCCGCGAGCCGCCTTCGTCCGGTTGGCCACCTGGGTCGACGCGAGCGGCGTCTACTACGGTTCCTACTGGGGACGCCGCAACCTCGAGTACCGGGACCACCCCTTCTTCCGCCCCGATCCGACCTTCGAGGAGGCGATCAGCACCGTCTGTCCGGTGCCGGTGGAAGAGCGGTAGCAGGAAGTCAGCGAGAGAGACCCGCCCCGGGCCGAACGGCGTGAACGGACACCATCCGACCTTCAGGTCCGCGGCGCGTCGACTCCGATCAGGTGAGCTCCGCCGAGCCGGCGAACTCCTCCACCTCGATCATCGCGTCGTACGGCGTTCCCGCCTCGTCGAACAGGCTCGCCAGCGCGTCCTTGGTTGGGGAAGTCCAGCAGCATATGCCGAGGCCTTCCGACCAGCTGATGAAGGAGCGCTCGAACACCAGGTCGCTTCCCCTTGAAGCGATGAGCACTTCCCTTCAGCCCCTGCGCAGTTGATCCTCCGAAAGCTTGGGCATCGTCACGAGGAACTTCATCGATCAGTCTCCGTGCGGTCTTCGCAAAAAAGGGTGGTGTCGGTCGGACGCGGTTCGCCCGACTGGTGGTTCTCCAGTCTAGCCATGATCGCCACGGCCGAGAAGGCCTTTCGGCACGACGCCGGCGAGGAGTGGAGCAGAAGGCGCCGGATCGGGAATCCGAGGGTGCCACCGGTACGGGGGCCCCCGGGGCAACGGATGGGGTGATCTCGACGGCCCGCCGGAGGGCCAATCCGGCCCGATTCGCCCCGCGCGGGGGAGTTCCCCTATAATCGGAGTCGGAAGTGAGGCCGGGCGACCGCCGGAAACTGGCGACAGCCCGGATGAGAGAGACGACGCAGCCGATGATCCGCAAGTATCTGACTTTCGTAGCAACCATCGCCTTTCTGCTCTATCTGATCTCTGCCTTCGCACGGGGACAGGCCCCGCTGTCCGCTGGCGATTCCGCGGGAGGTCGGACCGCTCCACCCTCGACGCACGACCACCACACAGGGACGCACTACGGCTGGTGGTGGATCGGATAGAACGTCTCGATCGGAACTCGAAGGCTGATCGAGTGCTGACCACCGGTGACCGAGTTGCCGTAGCGAGGAGAGCTCACCGGCCGATCACCAGCAGCGCGCCGAGCACGACGAGCAGGATCGAGACGGCGCGCCCGAAGACGCGCTCGGACAGGCGACCGTGGGCGACCATGCCCAGCGCCGTGCCGATCAGCGAGAAGGGCAGCAGCCAGAGCGCGGCGAGGAGCTCGTCCGTGGTCAGCAGTCCCGCGTGCAGGTACGTGCCGCCGCGCATCAGGCTCATCAGCAGGAAGAACCACAGGAGCGTCGCGCGAAACGCACTCTTGTCCAGTCCGTAGCTCTTGAGCAGGACGATCACCGGTGGGCCGCCGGTGCCGTAGAGACCCGCCAGGACTCCCGCTCCGAAGCCGAAGGGCACGGCGATCAGGTTTCGAGCCCGAGAGGGCTCGGGGTCCGGCTCGCTCCGCCCGTCGCGGAACAGGAACCACGCACCGGCCCCCGCGACCACCACCCCCAGCGAGCGCTTGAGCAACGACACGTCCCCACCCGCAAGCATCTCCGTGCCGACCCACATTCCCACCGCGGTCGTCGGCAGTAGGCCGAGCAGGAGCCTCAGTCTCGCCTGCCGCCAAGCGCGGGACAGGACCCATACCTCGGTGACGAAGGTCAGGAGGAAGAGGATCGCCACCGACGTCGCGAGGTCGGGCAGGATCAGGGCCAGGAGGGCGATCGAGAACATCCCCGCGCCGAAGCCGATCGTGGCGTAGATCAGCTGCGCGACGAGCAGGATCAGCCCACAGAGCACGAAGGTCGCGGTGTCGGGGAAGAGCTCCGGCATCCCCAGACGATACCCGCTCGGAGCACCGGGGCGAGGCCCGGTGATGCGCCGCGGTCGGGCTCCGGCGCCCGTGCGCCCACCGGGAGTCGATTTCCTCCGAACTCTTGCCGTATATTGCCGCGATGGTCGGCCTCCTCTCGCGCTGCTCTCCCTTCGCCTCGACGCTCTTCTTCCTCTCCGGCGCGACGGCCCTGGTCTACGAGGTGCTGTGGTTCCGGCGCATCGCTCACGTCTGGGGCAGCTCGAGTCTGGCGATGGCCGCGGTGATGGCGGCGTTCCTCCTCGGGCTCGGCCTGGGCGCGCGCTTCCTCGGCCGCCGCGCCGACCGGGTGCGGCGACCGCTCGTCGGCTACGCGGCGTGCGAGGCGGGGATCGCGCTGTGGGCGCTCCTGGTCCCGGCACTGCTCGTCGCCCTGGAGCGGCTGGTGGCGTGGATCTACCCGACCCTGTCGGAGTGGCCGGTGGCCTACTCGGCGGTCCAGATCGTGCTCGCCTTCCTGGTGCTGGGGCCGGCGTGCTTCCTGATGGGCGCCACCCTGCCGCTGCTCGTCCGCCAGTTCACCGGGCCGGACGAGGGGCTCGGCGGATCGACCGCGTGGCTGTACGCGCTCAACACCGTCGGGGCGGCGTTCGGCTGCTTCGCGGGCGGGTTCCTGCTGCTGCCGCAGCTGGGGCTGGTGGCGACCGGATACCTCGCGGTGGGACTCAACCTCGGAATCGCGTTCAGCGCGTGGGTGCTGGGAAGGCGGCTCGAGCCGATCACGGTCGAGCCGGTGGCAGCGACGTCCATCCCGGAGCCGGAGCTCGCCGATCGGAGCGTCAGGACCCTGTACGCCGCGGCGGCGGCGAGCGGCTTCGCGGCGCTCGCCCTGCAGATGGTCTGGGCGCGGCAGCTGGCGGTGATGCTCGGCGGCAGCACCTACGCGTTCAGCGCGATGCTGGTCGTGGTGCTGATCGGCATCGGCGCGGGGAGCCTGCTCGTGCCCGTACTGCTGCGCAAGCGCGACGACGCGGCGCTCTGGTTCGGCAGCGCGATCGCCGTGCTGGTCGTGTTCCTGGTGCTCGGCCAGCGATCGATCCCGCTGCTGAGCGACGTCGTGGGCGACCTGTTCCCGCAGCGCACGTCCTATACCTTCAACGCGCTCCTGTGCACGTTCGCCAGCGCCGGAGTGGAGCTATTACCTTCCTTCTGTGCCGGGTTGACGTTTCCGCTGGTCGTACACCTCACGGGCGAGGGACGATCGCACGCGGGCTCGGCGGTCGGGGGCGTCTACTTCTGGAATACGATCGGCACGGTCGCCGGAGTGCTCACCGCCCAGGCGCTGCTCGTGCCGATGATCGGTACCCGGCGCAGCGTGCTGGTGGCGGCGGCGCTGTACCTCCTGGCGGCGATTCTGCTCCTCTGGAAGCGCCCGGTGGGCACTCGGCTGGGTTTCTTCGGCATCGCGGCGGTGATGATGATCGGCGTCGTACAGCTGACGCCGAGCTTCGATCCGCGCGTCACCGAGCGCGGTCTCTTCGCCTACGGCCCCAGCGGGCGAAACACCCTGCGCGACGCGGAGATCCTCTTCCACCGGGAGGGCGAGGTGTGCAACGTGCTGGTGACCAGGGTCGGCAAGCACAACAACCTGCGCGTGAACGGCAAGGTGGACGCGAGCACCTACACGCTCGACCAGGTCACGCAGCTCGGTTCGGCCTACCTGCCCCGCTTCCTGCGCCCCGACGCGAAGGAAGTGCTGGTGATCGGGTACGGAAGCGGCGTCACGGTGGGCGCGAGCCTGTTGCTGCCGGGAACGCAAGTGGTCTGCGTGGAGATCGAGCGCGGCGTCGTTGACGCCTCCGAGCACTTCGACTCGATCAACCACAGCCCGGAGAACTCACCAAACCTGGAGCTGCGGATCGAGGACGGGCGGGGCTTCCTGTTCGGGACGCCGCGGACGTTCGACCTGATCGTCACCGAACCTTCCAACCCCTGGATGGCGGGGGTCGCGAACCTCTTCACCGTCGAGTTCTACGAGGGCGCGCGGGACAAGCTGCGCCAGGACGGGATCCTGGCCCAGTGGGTCCAGGCCTACGGCCTCTCTCCGCGGGAGCACGCGATGGTGATCCGCACGGTGCACGAGGTCTTTCCGCACGTCGCGCTGGTGCGCTTCACCCGAGGGGACTCGCTGATCGTGGCGTCGCAGGAACCGCTCCTTCCCGACGCGGAGGACGTTCGCCGCGCCGAGGAGCTGGTCGCCGGCAATCCGGTGATCCGCGACGACCTGGCGAGGTTCATGGGCAGCGCGGACGTGCGTGCCCTCCTGTTCAAGTACCTGGTGCTGGGGCGGGAGGAGCTGGAGGGATTGCTGGAGAGCATTCCAGGTGACGAGATCCAGACCGACTCCAACCTGCACCTCGAGTTCGACGCGCCGCGTCACCTCCACAAGGTGGAGAAGATCCCCGGCCAGGAGATCGACGGACTCCTCATCGGCGCGGCGAGAATCGAGTGGCAACGGCAGCTCGCGGCCAGCTTCGAGGGTTCCGCGGCGGGGCTGGGCGGGCTGCACGATCTGTACGAGATCGCCGTGGAGCTCGAGGCCACCTCTTTCGCCTCCGACCTGGTGGAGCTGGGTCTGGAGCTCGACCCCGAACACCCGGCGTTCCTCGCCGACAGCCTGATCGACTCGCCGCCCGGGGACGTGTCGGAGCTGGGGGCCAGGCTGGACCGCGTCCTCGACCGCTCGACCACCGACGCCTGGCGGGTGGCCGACGCCGCGTGGGGGCGCGGCGACAACGAGGTGGCGCTGCTCCTGCTCGACCGGATTCTCGCGCGCAAGCCGGATTGCGTGACGGCGCGGGGATTGCGGGCGTCGACGCTGTGGCGACTGGAGCGCTTCGAGGAGGCGGCGGAGGAGCTGGCCCGCGCCGTGGAGGCGGACCCGCTCAACGAGGTGGTGCGGGAGGCGGTGCGGGAGCTGCGGCGGAAGTCGGGTTCCTGACTACGTACGCATTCACCAGATCTCGATCCGCGTCGTCTCGCCGGGGCGGATCACGAGCGGCACTTGCGAAGAGAGCTCCTCGAACTGATCGTCGGGGAAGTCCTCGAACCACGTGTCTCGCAGGTCCGAGGGGATCTCCTCCGGGCGGTGCCAGCGGCGGACGACGGCGAGGTAGCGGCCGGGGAGGAGGTCGGGGAGGAGTACCGGGTCCGTGCCGGTGGGGTCGATCATCCCGTAGCGTCGCACGATTCTCGAATCGCCATCGGGCAGGAACCAGAGGTGGCAGTTCTCGTCGAGCTCGATCTCCACTGGAGTTCGGATGATCGCTTCGAGTCCGCCGACGACCGGGACCTCGAACTCGAGCTCCGGCACGCGTGGATCGTGGGGCCGCAAGTAGGTCACGCCGTGCACTCGCGCCCGGATCGTGACCTCCTCCTCGGGGAGCTTGCTCAGCAAGTAAGTGCCCGTTTCCGACTCCGTCGCCGCCACATAGGGGAAGCCGGTCTCCCCGTGCAACCGGGCCTTCACTCGCGCCGGAACGGGGCGCCCGTCCAGGTGAGGACTCGCACGAGCACGTCGTGACCTTTGGTCATCCGGAGCTCCACGGGAGTGTCGTCTGTGGGGAGCTCGTAATCCTCCAGCCAGAGGTCGACGTAGCCGTCCGCGCTGACCAGGAACGACACCATCGGTGCGTACAGACCGGAGATGGTGAAGCTCCCATCCGATCCGACCCCCGAACCCTCGGTCCGGGTGATCCCTTCGGCACCTCCGTCCGGGGACCAGAACACACTGACGTACGCCCGGGGTACCGGCTGCCCGGCTTGGTCCAGGACCCGGCCACGCAGCACCCGGGCTGCTTCGGTCAGGACGATGTCGAGTGTCCTCCACTCCTCGGAACCGAGTGGGGCGATGGCTCGCTCCTGCAGGAGCTCGCCGAACCTCCCCGTGACCCGCAAGCGCAGGCCGAGTCCGGGTTGAAGGTCATTCACGATCACGTTCGCGTCCCTGGCGTACACGTGGAGGTTCTCGGAGCCATCGTCGAGCCGAGTCCACGAGTACGGGCTGCAACCCGCGTTCTTCCAGGCCAGGATCGAGACGGGAGACGGCCTGCCCTCACGGAGCGGGTGACGGTTCGCCGTCAGGCAAGCCTGCAGTTTGATCGTCGGTTCGCCGTCCGGAGCGATGAAGTGGAGCTCCAGGACTGCACCGCGCGGCAGGGTCACTTCGATCTCTTCGGGCACCTGTTCGGGAATGGGGACTGTAGTCACCTGGTACCCGACCGCGTAGACGACGATCGTCGAGCTGCCCGGCACCACTCCGCGCAAGGAGGTCCGACCGTCGGACCCCGTCGGATCGCTGATCGGCGAGAAGAGGTCCATCGCTGCGACCGCCCCGAGGATCGGTGAGCCCTGCGCATCGAAGACGGTGAGCGGCACGGTGCTCGTGGTCTCGGGATCGACGAGCGAGACATCCCCGAGGTCCCAGTCCTCCAGTACCTCCCGCGGCTCGAGCTCGATCTTCCGGCGAAGTTTGCGGTCGGGAGAGGTGAGGTAGAGCACTCCTCCTCGCACCGAGGGGTGCTCCAGGGCGAGGCGAAACCTCCCCTTCGAATCGGTGAGCTCCCGGGGCGTGACTCTTCCGGGTACTTCAGCAAACGGGTACCGGATCTCGATCGACACTTCGGCCGAGGACACGGGAATGGACCGTTTCCCGCGATGATCGACGACCCGGCCAGTGAGCGCGAGCAGCTTCCGCACCTCGATCCGCAGCTGCTCCACGGGTCCGTCCAGGTAGGTGCTACAAGGGCGCCACTCCCGCTCCACCAGGGTCGGGTCCCTGAACTGGTAGTCCGGGGGCAAGCAGAGGCTGCCCGACCAGCCCGCGGCGAGGCCGTCGAAGCGGAAGGAACCGTCCGGTCCGGTCCACGCGTTCGCCCGGTACCCGGTATTGCGATCGACCTTCAGCTCCCTGGCCCTCGGTCCCAGCTCCCCCTCGATGTTCAGGTACGGCGAGTCCGCGTGCAGGCTCAACGGGATCGATTCGGCCGGCTGGCCGCCATCCACCACGATCCAGCCGGAGACGACCGCGCCCGGCCGCAGGGAGACCTCGTGAGTCTCCGGCGTGAGGGCGACCTCGTGAACCTGGGCAGGCCAACCCGGCGCGATCGCGAGGAGTTTCGCCTCTCCCTCTTCCTCGAGCTCCACGGCCAGACGCCCCTCGACGTCCGTCTCGCCGCGAGCGAGTACGGCCCCATCCCGGCAGAGCAGGAGCTCCGCACTCACGACCGGCCGGTCCTCGGGATCGGTGAGCACGTAGACCGGCCCGGGGAGTGGCCGGTGTCGCGCGAGCTCGATTCGCGCGGAGTCACCCCCTCCGGTCGCCGTGTCCTCCGGCGCTACCGCCTCGTCCTCGTCCGCAGTGCTCGTCACGCCACCCGGCAGCGCGGCTACCTCCACCTCGCCATTCGCGTCGCCAGTTGACGGAGGATCTCCGCCCAGGAAGAGCCACCCCACCGCACCCAGAATGGCCACGACCGCCGTCACCCCGACCGTCCACGACGTCTTCGACACGAGAGCACCTCCGAGAAGTTCACCGAGCGCGACCTTTGTCGCATTGCCCCCCCCGCCGAAGGCGAGAGGCGCGAGGGCGTGGATCCAGTGCCGACCTTCGTCGCCGTACTCGCGGGCGAACCTCCCGCGAAGTCGACCCAGGGCGCGGGACAGCCGCTTGCGCACCGCCGCGGGCGTCTCCCCACGCCGCGCCGCAATGGCGCTGGATGAGAGACCGTCGACGTAGCGCAGCAGGATGGTGGTGCGCTCCGGCTCGTCGAGCTCCAGCACGGCCGCGACCAGCCGCTGCTGCATCGCGGTGCGGGCGACGACGTCGCCCGCCGAAGGCTCCGCCTCGCTCCGGGCCACGGCGTGCTCGCGCCGGCGGCGGCTGGTCTCCCCACGAAGACTCTGCCGCGCCAGCGTACGCACCACGCGAGCCAGCCAGGCGCGCAGCGTCGCTCCGGTCGTGCCATGTGGCGGGCGCTCGAGAGCGCTGAGCCAGACATCCTGGGCCACGTCCTCGGCCCTACCGGGATCGCGGACCAGCTTCCTCGCCAGGGCCTGCACCCAGGCGAGGTTCTCGAGGAGCTCCTCCTCGCTGACCATTCGCGCCGACGGATCCATCACACTCGGAGGTAGAGGGCAGCCGATCCTCGGAGTGTGACCGACCGGTGTCGGTTTGGTGACGTCAAATCCCGGTCAGCCCGCCGACTCGTCGCCCTTCTCGGTGTTCGTGGGGAGTCGGACTCGAGAACGGTGCAAGCGCTGGGGCTCGAGCTCGTGGCCCTCCACGTCGGCGCAAGCTCGACCCGATCGGCGAAGAAAACGGCAGAAGGACCGCCCGTTCTCACGGGTCTCTAACCAACCGTCCGGCTCATGGTGATGCGCGAGACCGATCGCGGAGCCGCTGACAACTCCTGGACTCCTTCCACTTCGGTGCCCCCACTGCGGCTCGGGGCACCGGCATCCCCGAGGGCGGCACGACGGCCATCGACAGGATCACATGAATCGGAACCAGAGCTCCCCAGCGCTGTTGATACTGCTCATCGGGCTGGGGTGTCTTGCCGTGATCCAGCTCCTCGACCTGGGAGGATGTGGCGGCAGGAGCGAGCCCGCCCACATCACGGCGAAATCACCGCGCACGGCAGATGCGGCCCTCGATAGACTGACGTCGTGGCGCGGAGGACCTCGCGCTCGGACCGAGAAGGTGATGCCCGTGCTGGAGTCGCTGCAGATGGACCGGCCCCCGGAGTCGGCTCTCCCCTGCGAGTCAGGGTTCGGGAGCGAGGAGGAAGTCAATGGGTGAACCGTACCTGCGAAGTGACCGCGATCGACGGATCCGCGGGCTGGCCGGCGCGGCGATCGGGCTCGCCGCGCTCTTGATCGCCGGTCTCGCCCTCGGGCAGGAGCGCGGTGATCGACCCGGTCGCGGCCGCGGTCTCCAGGCTCGCCGCGAGTTGCCCCGTGACCTCCGCCGCCTGCAGCCACACATCGACGAGGCGATCGACCGCGGGGTCGAGTGCCTGCTCGCGCTCCAGCTTCGCGACGGTACCTGGGGGGAGTTCTCGGACAGCTACGGGAGCGGGCAGACGGCGCTCTCGCTCTACACCCTGCTGAAGTCCGGCGTGCCACCAGAGCATCCGGCGATCCAGGCCGGGTTCGCTCACCTCGACGGCACCCGGCCTTCGAAGATCTACACCCTCTCCTGTCACCTCCTCGCCTACGGGGCCCTGGGCGATCCGGAGCGCCATCGGCGGATGAAGGCGCTGCTCGAGCTCCTTCTCGACTGGCGAGAGGGATCGTACGGCTACCCCGGGTTCCCGGCCGGAGAGCGGGGGGGGCGCGAGGAGGGGCCGCGACGGGACTGGACCTGGACCGACCTCTCCAACACGCAGTTCGCGGCCCTCGGCCTGCGCGCGGCTCATCAGGCGGGGCTGAAGATACCCTCGAAGGTGTGGACTGAGCTGCTCGAAGCGACCTTCGAGTACCAGGAGGAGCCGTACCCGGTTCGCGACTCCGCCGCGGAGAAGCGCACGTCGACGGGGAAGCGCCTGGCCGCCGGCTTCTGCTACCAGGTCGCCAGGGAAGGGCCGGGGCCGGGTGGACCCGGGCCGGGAGGCGGTGGGCGCGGTGGGCCTCGTGCGGAGCCGACCGGTTCGATGACCGCGGCGGGGATCGCGGTGCTGGAGATCTGCCGCGAAGGACTCGACCGGCGACTGAAGTCCAAGACCTCGCTCGCCATCGACACCGCTCAGCGACGCGCGCTCGCCTGGTTCGACGAGAACTTCTCCGTCGAGCGGAATCCCGGGGGTGGCGGCTGGCTGTGCTACTACCTCTACGGCCTCGAGCGCGTCGGCTCCCTGCTCGAGCTCGATTCGATCGGAGGCGAGGACTGGTATCTCGAGGGCGCTCGCGTCCTGGTCCGCGACCAGCTCCCCTCGGGAGCCTGGCGGGCACAGACTCTCGAGCCCAGCACCTGCTTCGCCCTCCTGTTCCTGGAGCGCGCCACCGCGCCCACGACGGGCGAAGGGCCGACGCGGCAAGTGGTCCGCCTCGGCGAGGGCGAGGTGCAGCTGCGCGGAACGGGCACCAACCCGCTGGCAGTGTGGATCACCGGCTTCGACGAAGCCGCCCTCCAGGAGCTCGGGACGAAAGGAAACGGCCCGCGGATCGCCAAGGTCGAGCACCTCGTCGACGGCCGGGTGGTCGAGACCCTGGACGGAATGCCGCGGCGGGCGTGGCGCGGCGAGCGTTACGCCCACCGACACGTCTTCCGCGAGACCGGCACCCACCTGGTGAGCGCGCGCGTCCACGTCGTCCGCCCCGAGATGCCGGCCGGTGAGACGGTCGGGACGGTCGTGCTCGAATCCGACGGCTTCGAAGTGGAGATCGCGACCATCCCCGCCGAGTGGATGGTCCCGTTCGCGAAGCTCGCCGGGGAGAACCTGCTCCGCGGCGTGGACGTCGAGGTCCGCGTCTCCTCCGGCAATGCGCCGGATGCCGCCACGGACGGCCTCCAGTCGACGCGTTGGCTGGCGCAGGCCTCCGACCGGCACCCCTCGATTTCCCTTCGCTTCCCACGCGCGATTCGCGCCGACACGATCGCGCTCTCGGGCCCGGACGCCTGCGCCGCGGATCGGGGGGAGCACGATGTGATCGCGCGGGCGGTGGTGACCGTGGACGGCAAGCTGGAGCTCTCGGTGCGATTCCCCACCGATCCCCTGCAGCCGGCGATCCTCGAGCTGGACCGGCCGCGCTCGATCCGGAGCCTGGACGTCGAGCTCCTCGAGCGGATACCCGGCAGCGGGCGCACCGCGACGGTGGGGCTCGCCGAGGTCGGGCTGTTCCGGACGCGATAGGTCGCCCTGGCCGACGTCGTTCGCCATCGGGTAGGTGTTCGGTCCCGGCGCTCTCGCGAACGACGAGTCACGACGGAGCCGACGGGCTCCGAGCCGGTTCGTATACTGTCCTCGTCTGCCTCCGACGCTTCCACCTGACCTCGGAGCTCTCGATGAAGCGCTCTTCCCGTGTGGTGTGGTTCGTTCTCGTGCTGGCCCTCGTCGGCACCTTCCTGCTCGTCGATCCGCTCGGCTGGTTCCTGGGAGAGACCGAGTCCCGATCGCTCATCGATCCGACCCCGGAGGTCGAGGCCGAAGAAGAGGTGGTGGCACCGATCGTCACCCCCTCCGTCGGTGAGACCGCCACGACGCAGGACTCCGAAAGCGAGCGGCAAGCGATCGTCCCCGAGGTCGAGGCGGACATCGCCACCTTGCGAGTGCTGGACCGGACCGATCACGCCGTGGCCGACGCGCAGCTCATCCTCGTGCGCGGGGATGAGCTGCTCGCGAATGATCGCACCGATGAGGCGGGCGAGCTGGAGCTCGACGCCGACGAGCAAGCCGCCGGGCTGGTGATCGCCGTTCCGGGCCGCCCACCCGAGTGGCACGACGTCGTGCTGCACGCCGGCCGCCAGGACGTGTACCTGGTCGAGGGGGCTCGCCTCGCCGGTCGCTTCGTCACCGAGGACGGGAGCTCGCCGGGCGTGCTGCGCCTGAGTCTCGATTCCGATCACTCGCCGACCAACATTCCAGACCTGCCGGCGGCCGCAAAGGAGGCCATCCGCTACGACTCCCTGCGAGGGGGCTACTCCATCTTCGAGACCGACGAGGAGGGCGCCTTCGAGCTCGAGGGCCTGCCAGCCGTGTGGAGCGGACGGATCTGGATGCGCCGCGGCTGGAAGGTGCTGTCCACCTCGCACGGGGAGACCGAGCCCTCCGCCGGAGGGGTGCGATTCACGGAGCCGGCGACCGACGTGGTCGTGCGGCTCGCCCGGCGGCGCACGCTCACCGGCCGACTGGTGCTGCGGGACGACGGCTCGCCCCTCACCGACACTCGCATCTCGGCGAGGCTGCGCTCACCGAACGCGAGGTCCACGGAGAACTTCAGCTCGAAAACCGACGAGGAGGGGCGCTTCTCGTTCGAGTGCAGGCAGGAGGTGATCAGCGAATTCGAGCTCCGGCTCGGGCTGCGGGTCTCGGACGGTGTGCCCCTGCTCCGGCTCGACGCGGAGAGTCTGCCCGCCGACGGCGACCTCGGCGACGTGGTGGTGAGTGACGTGCGTCACGTTCCCTTCTTGCTGCAGAACGTCGAGGGCGAGCCGATCCGCAACGGCGCGGCCGTCGCCCTGGGTGCACGCAGCGAGCGCACTGGCGAGGACGGTCGGGGGGAGCTGCGCTGGGTCCCGAGGGTGGTCGACGAGCTCGTCGCGGAGGCCCGGGGGTTCGTCCCCACGGCGCACGCGATTCCGCCGGTGGTGGCCGATCCGCTCGTGGTGACGATGCAGCGGTCGAACCGGCTCGCCGTGAAGCTCCTGCTCACCGAGGGCGCCAGCCCCGACCAGTTCAAGGTCGTGCTCCAGGGAGAGACGGCGATCACGGACGGTCCGATGAACGACACCCGCGACCAGCTGCGTCACGTCGAGCGGTGGGCGTATCCGCTCTACAGGCTCATGCAGAAGCCCGCCGACCAGTATCTCTGCTCGGAGCTCGACCCGCGGACGAACACCGCGGTCTTCCACGCACTTCGTCCGGGCGTGAACATCGAGCTCGAGATCCAGGGCGCGACCGGGCGTGCCGTGTACCACTCCGAGATCCTGGCCCCGCTCGCGCCGGAGGAGCAGCGGGAGCTCGAGGTACCGCTCGCGACGAACCTGGTCGCCTTTCGCGGGCGGGTCCTCGACGAGAATGGAAACCCACTGGTGCGTGCACACCTCCAGCTCGGAGGCGAGCTCCGCGCCTTCACCGACGACGACGGGGGGTTCGAGTACTTTCTCGAAGGCCCGGAGACGGGCACGCTCCTCATCGCGCATCGCACGTGCACGACGAAGTACCTCCACGACTACACGGTGCCGACCGATGGCCGACCGGTGGAGTTCCGCCTGAGCCCGGCGCGGCCGCTGATCGTCGAGGTGGTGGACGGGAACGGAACCCCCATGCCGGAGGCCGAGAT
>CAZCAC010000185.1:0-13574 GCA_964496575.1 uncultured Planctomycetaceae bacterium
AATGTGTTACCTATGTCCCCGGACAGATCTGTTACCCATGTGCCGGGTTGCACACGTTCGTACTCCTCTCTTCATGGTCTACGAGCGGCGGAGCCCGACGCGGACCCGCGCCTCAATCAATGAGATGGGGAGAATCCTGTTTCCGCAAGGTGGCCCACTCGGAATCCTGGTGTGGCCGGCCCCGGTGAGGGCGAGCGGCCGGTGCCTGATCCGCGATGGAAGTGGAGAGGAGCGCGGTCTCCTGCCGACTCCCTCTCACGGAGTGACCCGCCGCAACTCCCCCGCTCTTGCGTACCGCCCGGCGAGCTCGCAATCACCGAGCAGGAGGTCGCGCGCGGCGACGATCAGGTCGACGTCGGCGCCGACCTCGGCCAGCACGCCCCCCAGCTCTCCCGACTGGCGCGTCCCACCGAGTTCCCCCATCCCCCGCCGCCGCAGGTCCTCCTCGGCCAATACGAAGCCGTCGTCGGTCCGCTCCAGCAGCTCGAAGCGCTCGCGGGCCACCGGCTTGCCGTAGAGCAAGCACCACGACGGCCGCTCGCTGCGCCCGATCCGCCCGCGCAGCTGGTGCAGCTGGGCCAGGCCGAGGCGCTCGGCGTCCTCGATCACCATCACCGTCGCCAGCGGCACGTCGACGCCCACCTCGATGACGGTGGTGGCGACCAGGATCCGCGCCTCGCCGCGGCGAAAGCGAGCCAGCCGCTCCGCGCGCTCCTCGGTGGCCAGGCGACCGTGCACCAGCTCGACGCCGAAGCCGGCGAGCTCCGAGCGCCGCATGCGGGCGAAGGTGCGCTCCGCCCCCTGCTGCTCCTCCTCGCCGATGCGCGGCGAGACCCAGAAGACCTGCTCCCCCGCCTCGAGCCGCTCGCGCAGGAACTCCGGCACGCGCTCGCGGTCCTTCGCCTGCAACCAGCGCGTCTGCACCGCTCCGCGCCCCGGCGGCTTCTCGGCCAGCAGGCTCACCTCGAGATCGCCGTAGATGGTCAGCGCCAGCGTGCGCGGGATCGGCGTCGCGGTCATCAGCAGGAGGTGCACGTCCTCCCCCTTCTCGATCAGCCGCGCGCGCTGCGCGACGCCGAAGCGATGCTGCTCGTCGATCACCGCCAGCGCGAGACGCCGGTAGCGGACGTCCTTCGAAAAGAGCGCATGCGTGCCGAAGACGAGGTCGAGCTCTCCGGTGGCGAGGGCGTCGAGCCGGGCGCGCCGCTCGGCGCCGCGGATCGAGCCGGTCAGGAGCGCAGCGCGCACGCCCGCCGCCTCGAGCCAGGGACGCAGGCCGTCGCAGTGCTGCTCGGCGAGCAGCTCGGTCGGCGCCATGAGCGCCGCCTGCGCGCCGGCGGAAGCGACGGAGAGGCACGCGTAGAGCCCCAGCACGGTCTTGCCCGAGCCGACGTCCCCCTGCAGCAGGCGCCGCATCGGCGCGGAGCGGGCGAGGTCCGTGTCGAGCTGGTCGAGGATCGCCCGCTGCCCCGCCGTCAGCTCGAAGGGGAAGTGTCCCTCGAGCTCGGCGCGCCGCCGCGGCTCGGTCTCGACCGAGCAGGCGCTTCCGGAGCGCGACGAAGCGGCGCGCGCGAGGACGCGTGCCTGTACACCGAGGAGCTGCTCCAGGAGAACGCGGCGCCGCGCGCGGTCGAAGGCCTCGGGTCCCTCGGGCTGGTGCAGGAGCGGCACCGCCTCGTGAAGCGGCGGCAGGTCGAGTCGCTCGAGCGCCTCGGCGGGCAGGGTCTCGACGAGCGAGGCGGCCGAGCGCTCTATCGCCTGTTCGAGCAGCCCGCGAAGGAGCTCCAGTCCGATCCCCTCGGTCAGGGCGTACACCGGCAGCCAGCGATCCGCGACCAGCGTCCCCGCGCCTTCCGCCGAGCGAGGCGAGACGAGCACCGGCCCCTTCTTCGAGACTGAAGCCCGGCCGGCGAAGGTGTAGTGCTCCCCCACGACGAAGCGCTCGAGCTGCCACGGCTGATTGAAGTAGACGACCTCGATGCTCGCCTCGCCGTCGGAGACGAGCAGCCGCACGCTCGAGCGGCGGCCGAAGCGGTTCAGCCGCCGCGACTCGACGCTCCCGGTGATCACCACCACCTCGCCGGAAGCCTCCCGCGCCTCGGCGATCGTCGCCGCGGTGCCGGAGCTCTCCAGGCGGCGCGGCACCAGGAGCAGGAGGTCGCGCAGGCTCTCCACCCCCAGCCGGAAGAGCCGCGCGGCCCGCGCCGGACCGACTCCGGAGAGGAGCGTCAGCGGTCCGTCGAGGTCGAGATTCTCCGTGGCCAAGCCGGCTCCGGGCGTCACTCGCCTCGCGCCTCGGCGGCGACGCGCAGGGCGCGCGCCTCCCCGGCCACCTCGCGCAGGACGGCGAGCGTCGCGGCGCCGACCGTCGAGGCCCTTCGCCGCGCGCGTGTGTCGTCGGGATCCCCCAGCCCGGCCCCGCCGCCGTGGGTACGCATCAGCTCCTGTATCTGGTCGCGGATCTCCCGCGCGTTCTCCACCCCGGCGATCGATGCGCCGTGGCTGCTGCCGCGCCCCTTCTTCCCCTCGTGGCTCGCCCCGCCTCCGCCCGCGGTGTCGAGGCGCAGGTCGGAGATCCCCAACCAGCGCTGGATCGGTCCCTGGTGCAGGCTGAGGTTCTGGACGTTGGCGTAGGTCAAGGTCAGCTCGCGCACGGTGAACGCGCCCGCTCGAACGCGCAGGGAGCGGTCGGTGAGCACGTAGTAGCGCAGCGCGTAGTCGATGCGCACGGCGATGTAGCCGATGGCCGTGCCGATCGCCACCACCGGCAGGAAGAGCACGCAGATGACGAGCCCCGCCTCGTCCCCCTGGATCGCCGCGAGGAGGATGAACAGCAGGAAGAAGAGGAACGAGGCCACGCTGCCGAGCGCGAGGAGCACCAGCCGGTACTTCAGGAACTTCGGGCTGGCGCGCATCACCACCACGCTGTCGTGGCTCCCGGCGGGTGCTTCGGGGGGCTCGGTGGGCGTCTTCAGCAGCCGGAAGAGCGGGCCGGTGGTCGTGCGGTAGAGCTCGTCCGGTTTCATCACTTCGCCTCCAGCGCGCGGCGCGCGGCGGCCAGCTCGTCGCGGATCTCGCCGAGCAGGACGGCCACGTCGTCGGTTTCCTCCACGGCCTCGGCGACCTCCTCTCCCTTCGCATGCTCGTGCCCGCGCATGTGCCGGTAGAAGTAGTCGCGAACCAGCTCGTAGTCCTGTAGCCCCTCCAGCTTCATCTCCGCCGCGGAGCTACCCGCGGCGGTCTGCACCTCGATCGTGCCGATGCCGAGCCAGCGCTCGATCACGTTGCGCCGGACGTGGATGTCCTGGATCCGCTTGTAGGTGAGGTAGATCTCGCGCCGGAAGAGGATCCCCCAGGACGCGCCGATCCCCTCGTCGTCGAAGCGGAACTTCAGCGTGTGATAGCGGAAGTAGAGCGGCAGGAAGACGAACGGCGCGGCGACCAGCGTGCAGAGCGCGGCGATGGTGTAGTAGGTCAGGAGGCTCGGGTGGGGGCGCTCGATGGCGCGCACCCGGGCGTCCTCTGCGGCCGGATCGGACATGGCATCACCTCGTCTCTGTTCTCGGGCAGGAAGGGCGCGGAAAGGGACTCCGAGGCACCCTACTCCCGGGAGCCGAGGGGCGCAACGCGCCCGCTTCACCAGTCGCGGCCGAAGAGACGGATCTGGCTGGTGGCGGGTTTGTTGACCAGGGTGAAGCCGCGATCGGCCACGCCCCCGGCGTCGGGGTCGGCGTCCCACTTCCAGAGGTAGACCCCGTCGACGTCGAAACCCCTGGCCACGAGGCCCTCGAGCGCCTGCCGCATCGCGCGCAGGGCTCGCGCCTGCTCGGAGGCCTCCGCCGGGCCGGGTCCGATCGTCGCATCGGTGGCGGCGCGGCTGGTGGAGCGGAACCCGGTCTCGACGAAGAGCACCGGTCGATCGTGATCGGCGGCGACCGAGGCGAAGCGCTGCAAGACCCCGGCGACGGTTCGCCGCAGGAGCGCATCGCCCTGCGGAGGGGTGTCCGGCGGGGCGAGTCGCGGGAAGAAAGAGATGCCCAGGTAGTCGAACGCCTCCCAGTGCGAGAAGTGTCGCATCTCGCCCGGCGTGCCCGCCGCGTAGGTCAGCGCTCCACCGAATGCGCGCCGCGCGTTTCCGAAGCTCCGGCCCAGCTGCGCGGCGTGGTAGTCCCGCACCTCGGGCGGTAGGCCCATCATCCCGTTCGATCCCTCGAGCTCGGTGCCGACGCAGAGGAGGTCGAACCCGCACAGCTCGGCGAGCAGGCCGTAGTGCACCAGCATCGGCGGATAGGTCGTGAAGAACTCCTCCCAGTGATCGAGATCGGTGCGGCGCAACCAGGCGGAGTAGCCCGCGCTGTCACTCAGGAGCAGGTGCGGGGCGAGGAGCATCACCTCGATGCCGGCCGCCCGTGCCGCGCTCGCGAGCTGGGCGATGGCGGCGTCCCCTTCCAGGCTGCCGAGCCCGTCGGGCAGCGGGCCGCCGGGGTACGGGGGCTCGCCGAGGTGCTCGGCGAAGAAGCTGGTCACCGAGATCGAATTGGCGCCGGAGAGGACCGCCCACTCGAGGCTGTGCGCCGTGTCGGCCCGATCGAAGCCGCCCCCGGATCGCGCGTTGGAGTCGAAGGCGACACCGCGCTGGAAGCCGAGCTCGGCGAGGCGCTCGCGGCGCTCATCGCGTCGCTCCTGGAGCTCCGGCGAAAGCGCGTCCCCGGCGGGGAGGAGCCACTCCCGGAAGGCGACGTCGAGGCGGTTGTCGATCGCCAGTTCCTCCTCGCCGCGCCACAGCGCGCGCAACGCCTCGGGGTCGCGCCCCTCCCGCAGGAAGCGAAGGAAGAGCCCGCGCGCCGGCGCCAGGACGTGACGCGAGAGGCGATCGACGGAAGCGTCGTCGACGAGCTCCTCGATGGTGGGGAGCAGCTCCCACCGGGCGAGGTAGCGCCCCCAGCCGATGAGCTCGCGTCCCCACCACTCCCCCGCGGCGTCGAGCCCCGCGCCGTCGAGCATCCAGCTCGCCGCGGGCTCGCCGAGGGCCGAGCGGGCCGCGTCCCGCGCGACCGAAGCCCCCGCGTCGTCGGGGGTCCCCGGCGCGAGGAGCGTCACCCGGAAGCGGTAGCGGCCGCCGGAGACGGAGAGCCCGCAGGCCCCGGTCAGCGCGCGCTGGGTCGCCGTGGATGCGACGGCGAGCACCTCCGTCGAGCCCAGCCGCTCCTCGCCCGTCCAGGCGGCGAGGTCGGCGAGAGCCCGGGCGACCTTCGCCCCGTAGGCGTCGGCGCGCTCCGGCTCGACCCGCGGCAGTCGACGGAGGTCGAACGTGGCGGGGCGGCGCACCGGAATCGACGTCCAGGGCAACCGCTTGAGGGCGGGCCCACTCCTACCTGGAGCACCCGAGGTCGCGGCGCCGGTCGTGGGGAACTGCACCACCGGCCGCCCGTACGCGTGGAAGCGCACGCCCGGTCGCGCCGCGGGGGTGAGGTCCTCGACCACGTCGAGGAGCTGCGATGGGTCCTGCGCGACGAACAGGTTCAGCGGCAGGCCGAGCCGGTCGGGATCCTCGACGCAGATCACCATCACCTCCCGCGCGCCGGTGAGGATCTGGCGACGGTAGACCCAGCCCCGCTCCTCGACGACGCCCCCGCTCCGCTCGATCAGGCCGCGCACCAGGGGGTCGCCGGGCCCACCCAGCACGATCCGCGGAGATGTGGACTCGCCGCCCGCGCCCGCCGGTAGGACGACCACCTCCTTGCCGCTGCGCGCCGCCAGCACCCGGGCCGCGGCGCGCACGGACTCGGCGAGTGAGTCGGACCGACCGGCGGACGCCTCATCGGCCACCAGGGGGAGGTAGACCTCGATCCGCGGGGCGTCCTGCAGGGCGCGCCGCAATCGCGGAGTGCTCGTGGCCACCACCTCTCCTCCGCCGCAGGAGCCGAGAAGGGCCGCGGCGAGGAAGAGGATCGAGAGCAGCGCGGGAAGGCGACGAAGCATGGCGGGAATCGTGTTCCGTCCCGTCAGTTTGGCGGCCCCGGGGGGCTGAGCGAAGGGTGGAAGGCAGGTTTGTTGCCGCTCAATGACCCCGGCTCCGCCGCCAGCGGACCGGCACCAGCCGGATCGACGCCAGGACCACCGCGGCGAACGCGACGTAGCAGACGTTGAGGGTCGACTGCTCCACGTCCACGTACAGGAGCTCGTGCAGCCAGCGGGCGATGAAACCCGCGTCCTCGATCGGCTTCCCGGCCCGCAGCCGCAGGTCGAACTCCCAGGTGGTCAGGGGACAGATCCGGTCGAGCAGGGCCTGCACGGCGATGAAGGCGATCGTGGCGAGGTGTGCGATCCGGAACCAGCGATTCCCGACCCAGCTCCAACGCCGCCACCACCCCAGCAGGATCAACCCCTCGCCGACGAGCACGAAACCGACGACCAGGACGTGGACGACCACGATCGCGTTCGCCAGGGCCAGGCAGGTCTCGGGATCCTCGGGATACCAGTCGGGCGCCGGTGACCGCGCGCCGAGGAGGAGGGCGAAGGGGGGCACGATTCGATTCCTGGAGGGGGCGTGGGTGGGGATACGCGCCGCGACCCGGATATCCTCGTAGCGGTACGGAGTCGTATAGCGGTACGGAGTCGTACACCCGGCTGTCGTTTTCGGTCACCCGCGGGCCGTACACGACAGCCGGGTGTACGACTCCGTACTGCTACGGCAACCAGAGGACCGAGTAGCCGTTGGTCGCGTTGAAATCGTTGACGCCGGAGCCACAAGGAGGCGCGTCGGTGGTTCGATACCAGCACTGGTAGTATCGGACGTCTCCGGCGGTGACGTTGCCCTTGTTGGAGATCGACAGCGTCGTGAACGACTCTCCGTCGCCGTCGGAGGAGCGGACCTGGATGCGAATCAGTCCCCCACCGGCGCACCGCAGGCCGTCACCCCAGACCGCGCCGGGGGACAGGTCGTTCTTCGCCTGGAAGTAGAGGCCACTGTTGCTCGGCTCCAGCCCGGTCGAGCGGAGGACCAGGGTGTCGGAGCTGATGCGGGCGCTTCCGAATCCGGTCAGCTGCGCGCCGGAGGCGAAGACACCGTTGGCGCACCCCGATCCGGGGACGGTACCGTCGTTGTCGTTGGCGCACGGACACGGGGTGCCCAGCCCGGGGTCACCGAAGCAGTAGAGCGCGCCGGGCGGGGGCGGCCCGCCGAGGATGAGGACGCTGCCGCAGCTGCCGCCGTTGTCGTCGTCGTGGGGCGCTCCACCGACGAAGTCGGGGACACCGTCTCCGTTGACGTCGCCGCCGCCGCACACCGCGAAGCCCAGCGCGTCCCCGGAGTCTTCGCCGCTGACGGTGTAGATGATCGCACCGGTCCTGCCGGAGAAAAGCCGCAGGCTCCCGCAATCGACACCGTTGTTGTCGTCCTGGTCGGCGCCGACGATCACGTCGTCGTGCCCGTCGCCGTCGAGGTCACCGACCCCGCCGACGGAGCGTCCGAACCAGTCTCCCGGCGAATCGCCGAGGAACGTGTAGAGCAAGGATCCGTCATCTCCGGAGAAGACCTTGGCGCTGCCAGAGGCGTCCCCGTTGTTGTCGTCGTAGCGGGCGCCGACGATGATGTCGTCGTGGCCGTCGTCGTCCACGTCGCCGGCACCACTCACAGACTCGCCGAACCAGTCGTGGGCGTCGTCCCCGTAGAAGGTGTGCTCGAGGATGCCGTTGGGTCCGCGGTAGACGCGAACACTCCCGGCGTGCTCGCCGTTGTGATCGGCCCAGTAGGCGCCGATCACGACGTCGGCGTTGCCGTCGTCGTTCACGTCTCCGGCGCCGCTGACGGAGATGCCGAAGTAGTCCTCCTCGGAAGTGCCGTTGCGGGTGAAGAGGGGATTCCCCGTGGCCCCGGAGTAGACGCGGGCGCTGCCGGAGTTGAGCAAACTGTTGTTGTCGTCCTCGGGCGCCCCGACGATCAGGTCGTCGCGTCCGTCTCCGTTGACGTCCCCGGCCCCGCTCACCGACCAGCCGAATCGATCCCCCCAGGAGTCTCCTTCGAAGTGGTAGATGACGGAACCGTCGAAGCCGGAGAAGACCACGGCCGCACCGGCGTTCCAGCCGCTGCCATCGTTCTCCGGGGCTCCGACGATGAAGTCGTCATGGGCGTCGCCGTCGACGTCTCCCGCACCGGCGACCGACCAGCCGAAGAGATCCTCCTCCCAGTCGCCATGAATGTCGTACAGCGTGCTGCCGTCGGCGCCCGAGATGACCCGCGCGGTCCCCGACATCTGTCCGTGGTCGTCGTCCCATGGGATGCCGACGATGACGTCCCCCCAGCCGTCGTTGTTCACGTCCCCGGCGTCGGCGACCGACCAGCCGAGGACGTCCCCACTCGCGTCCCCGTAGCGGGTGTAGAGCTCCGACTGGGACCACGCGCCGCGCCCGAGGAGGAGGAGCAGGCTCGCGATCGCCAGGGCGTGCACAGCTGGCCGCCCGAGCGGGAGCGATAGAAGCAGCGGACGGAGAGTTCGAGGGTGGCAATTCATGGCGATCTCCTTTCGTGTCCGATTGCATCGCCTCCGCGAACCCTCGATCTCCCATCGAGGGAGGAGAAACGAGTCGGTTGCGGTTCGCGGAGAGCAGCACCCCGTTTTGGCGTACGAGGTGACCGAGTGAAGGCTAGGCAATGTCCGTCCAGACCACAACTCACCCTCGCCCTCCGGCAATGCGGATCCGGCGATCGCCTCCCCGCGGGCCGGGGAGACCGTCTCGACGGTTCAGGAATTCGCTTTTCGAGTGCGCGCCACGGGAATCGACAAACCCCTCTCCCGACCTTGGAGAGAGCCCCCCCAACTCGATTCGGGTGAACCGGGAGCGAGGCTCGGGCTGTCCCACATCCGGGACCACTTCTCTCCGACGCGAGGACCCAATCTCCTGCTCCACTCTTCCGCTTTCCCCCGTGCCCGGGGAATCGATCGCCGCGGGGTCTTCGTGTCCGGGATCGCGAGAGTGCCGGCGGCCATCCGCCGCACGGTATTGATCGAGACAGAGTCCGAGGTGAGACTCTGATCGTGACTTCTATCTCTCTCTCCCCGATCGCCGGTACCCCCGCGAATCGAAGATGATGCTATTCGCGGTCCTCGCCGTGCTGGTCCTGGCGGTCGTCACGCCCTGGGGCCCCGGCCACCACCTGGAGGTCGCGGAGCGTCTCTTCCGCCGGCGCCGGGAGACCCTGCCCAACGACGTCGCGCTCCTCATCAGGGAGGAGAAGAACGCCTTCTACTACGGCTCGATCGCGGCGGACATCATCAACTTCAAGGCCTGGGGAGGCGAGTACAACCACTGCCACCGCTGGGGGGTGATCGACAAGATGCGAGCGCTGGCCGAGGCGCCCAGCCACGAGGCCTTCATCCTCGGCTACCTCTCGCACCTCGCGGCCGACACGATCGCCCACAACCACTTCGTCCCCTACCACCTCTGCCGCTTCGCCAGGACTCGAGGACTGGGGCACCTCTACTGGGAGATGAGCGCGGACCGCTTCATCGCCGAGAGCCGCTGGAAGATCGTCAACAGGCTGAAGAGCCTGCCGAACCTCGCCGAGCTCGACGACCTGGTCAACCGGGTGGTGCCCAAGAAGGCGCTCTCGATGGGCACCAACAAGCTGATCTTCAACCACGTGCTCCTGATCAGCAAGCGCGACTCGTGGCGTCGCGGGATGGCTCGCCTGCAACCTCGAGAGCGGGTCCGGCTGCGCAAGGGTTTCGTGACCATGTTCCAGGTCGCCTCGGCGGACCGGGCGCGCCTGGCCCTGCACCCCAAGGGCTTCCGCACGATCCAGGCCATCGATCCCAACGGGAAGAAGGCGCAGAAGCGGGCCCTGACGATGCGCAGGCGAATCGTGCACCGCTGGGCCCCGGGCAAGATGCGCCGGGAGGAGTCGAGGAAGCTGGCCGCTCCGTTCCTGGAGGGGATGGAGTCCCCTCCGCCGAACGGGAGTTGAGGAGTCGCTCGCTCACTTCACTCGCAGAACGACCTTGCGCGTGTCCCGGCTCCCGGAGAGGTTGACTCGCTTGTAGCTCTCACGACCGTCGTCGAGGATCGCCGTCACCCGGTACTTGCCCGGGGGAAGCGGGCCGACCTTCTGGGCGTCGCTGGCGAAGCCGTCGCTGAAGGCCTCCATGATCGACGGAAGGGAGATCATGCCGCTCATCTCTCGACCGTCGGGATCGAGAACGCTGACCCGCGCCCGCACGTCCGCCCCGGTCTTGTCGACGACGTGAATCTCCAGGGTGGTCCCCGCCTCCAGGATCACCCGAGCCTCGCCGCGACCCCCTTCGGGGACCTGGATGGGCTCGCTCACCGAGGAGACCTCGTCCCCCAGGGCGGCGGTGAAGGTGTAGTCCCCCGGGGCCAGCCCCGGGTAGGTGAACGTGCCCGACGAATCGGTGGTGGCCATCGAGAAGCGCTCCAGCAGATGCCCCGCTTCGTCCCGGACGAAGACGGCCGCCCCCGCGACGGGCGAGCCCTCGAGCGAGAAGACGTGCCCGATCAGCTCTCCCGGCTCGTCGAGCCGGAAGTCGACGCCGTCGAGCCACTCCCCCTCGGAGACCCGCAGCCCGGAACGGACCACGCGTCCCATCGTGGACCCGTCGCCCAGCATCCCCCCGAGCAGAGCCCCACCCGCGCTGACCGTGTAGGTTCCCGGGCGGAGGTAGGTGATCTCGTAGTTCCCCTGTGCGTCGGTCGTGAGGTCCGCGTAGTTGCCGCCGAGGAAGGAGCCGAGGGGCATGCCCCCGTCGACGCCGAGGGTGACCCGGCAGCCGACCGCGGGTTCCCCGTCCGGTCCGAGGATCCTCCCCGAGATCCGTCCGTGCGGCAGCTCCAGGGTCAGCTCGTGACGCTCCCCCTCGGCGGGGATCTTCTCGCGAAACTCGACGCTGTTCTGCATGCCGGGAGAGAAGACGTCCTGCACGGTGACGAGGTAGGACCCGCGCTTCTCCAGCTCCATCGTGAAGCTCCCATCCTGGTCGGTGTTGGTGATCTTCATGTCGCCCATGCCACCGCCCTCCTCGGGAACGAGGCTGACCATGACGCCCGATACCGGCTCCCCCGAGTGCACCACGCGCCCCTCGAGCGTCACCGGATCCTCCGGGGGCTTGCCGAGCACTACGTGCGTCTCTTCCCCGTCGACGATGTCGACCAGCTCCATCTTCAGGTCGCCGAGGAGCTCGTTCAGTCCCCCATCGCCGAGGTCGACCTCGCCGGTCATGAAGTTCGCCATCGCGATCACCTGGTAGCCGCCCGGCTCGAGGTGCTCGACGCGGAACTCCCCGTTGGAGTCGGAGGGCAGGAAGCGCTGCCTGAGGGGGTTCTCGTTGGCGCGCACGATGATCATGCGGCCGACCGCGGGCTCACCGTCGTCGTCGAGCACCTCGCCGGTCAGGAGCCCGCCGACGCGCAGCTGCAGCACGACGTTCGGGGTGACCTCACCGGAGACGAGCTCGACGGGAGCCGCCGCACTCGCCGCGAAGCCCTTCTTGGTGGCCACGATGGCGTGGGCTCCGGGGTCGAGCCCGGTCAGGAAGAACTGCCCCTTCGGATCGCTGGCCACCGACTCCTTCTCCTGGCCCTGGGCGGCGATCCCCTCGGCCAGGGTGATCTCGCGCGAGACCGAGGCACCCCCGATCGGGTTTCCGAAGGTGTCGAGCACGGTTCCGCTCACTCCCGCCGCGGGCTCGAGGACGAAGAGCAGTTCCGCGTCGGGCGCGGCGCTCGGGATCTCGACGCCGCTCATGGTGCTGGAGGCGAACGCTGGTGCGGTGACCTCGAATTCCCAGCTCCCCGACCGCAGGAGCCCGTCGAGGACGAACGTCCCGTCCTCTGCCTCGTCGATGCTGCGCTGCAGCTCCTCGGCGCCCAACCCGAGGATGCCGCCGCTGCCCTCCAGCGTCGCCGCGACGTGGAAGCGACGGACTGGCTCGCCTTCGAGGTCGGTGACCCGGCCGCGCACCGTCTCGAGCCGTTCCAGCTCGAGGACCAGCTCGCTGGTCCCGCCGGCGACTCCCTTTTCGGTGGCGGACCACGTTCCGGCGCGCCCGCCCTCCTCTTCCTCGAGGCGGGCGGTGACCTGGAAGGGGCCCTTTCCGAGACCGGAGACGAGGAAGGTGCCGTCGGCCTCGGTCTCGGTGCTGCCGCCGGCGCCCGAACCGAAACCTCCGCCGGGCATGCCGGCGGCGAGCATCGACAGGTCCGCCGAGACCTCCAGCTCGGCGCCGGCCGCGGGGGCCCCGCCGGGGAAGCGCACCGTGCCGCTGAGGCGCTCACCGGCCTCGAGCACGAGCTCCAGGCCGGTGATCTCCTGACCATCGACGAGCTCCCCGTCGAGCGGCAAGCGCGCCGAGAGGAAGCCCCGGCGCTCGGCGTTCACCACGACCTTGCCCAGGTAGACGTTCTCCAGGACGAACTCACCTCGGGCATCGGTACGGGTCTCCCGCAGGTTTCCCATCGCCGCCCAGATCGGCCCCGGCGGCCGCGCGCCGACCTCGACCTCCGACACGCCGGAGCCCGCTTCGTCGACGACGCGGCCGGCGAGGCGAGCTCCCGCTCGCATCAGGACGTCGAGGCGGAGGTGCTCGCCGGGCCGGGGCTGGAGACCCGCTTGCAGGTGAGTGGCCAGCGTATCGTGCTGGATGAGCAGCCGGTGAGCGAGCTGGGGATTGACCGAGCGGAACTCGAAGGTGTGATCCTCGCCGATGGAGGTCCGCGCTTCGAACTCGAAGCGCTCGATCCGGGAGGGTTCCAGGGGACCGCCGATGTCGGGACCGAGCGTCGCCTTCTTGCCCCTCAGCTCCGGCGAGGCCGCGGTCGCCGAGACGGTGCCGGTGATCCACGCGCCGAGAGTGCCGGAGAGGACCACCAGACGATTCTCCGCGGGGAGGACGCACTCGGTCGAGAGGCTGGAGTAGAGGTAGCGTCCAGAGAGAGCGAGGTGTGCCTTCTCGAGTGAGGCGGGAACGGCGATCCGGAAGCGACCGTCGCTCTCCACCGGCGCGAACGCCAGGAGACCCTGCCGCCTCACCTCGGAATCCCACGCAGGATCCGCGAGCGCATCGACCCCGTAGAGCCGGCCAGGTCCGGAGCGGCGATCGACACACAGCACGAAGAGCTTCTCATCGGCGGGGGTGTCGGGGGGGAGCTCGACTCGACCGCGGATCAGCTGCGTCTCCAACTCCTCGAGTCCGAGACCGGCCGACTCCGACTCGCCGGGCACCTCGGCACGCTCGGTGACCTCGTCGGGTCGGGCCTCTTCCCCCGGGTCCGCCCCGGCGAGCGCCGAGGTCGACGGATCGTCCGGACTCTCGACGGGGGTGATCTCGTCGGGGGTCGAGTCGTCCTCGCTGCCCGAGAAGTGAAACAGGAGCCACCCGACGGCGGCGAGCGCGACGACGCCCAGGGCGATCAGCAAGGGGGTGGACTGGCGAGAGCTCATCGGGGTCTCCTCGACCGGGGGGGGGGGAAGTCTCAGGGCTGAACCGGAGCGTAAACCGGCATTCGCCGAGCATACCGCAGGAAGTGTGGGGAGCGGGCCGTACGGGGAATGCCGGTGT
>CAZCAC010000186.1:0-13376 GCA_964496575.1 uncultured Planctomycetaceae bacterium
CTCCGCCTGCTCTGCGGGCTTCTCCGCGATCTCCGCGTTGAAACTCCGCGCTCTCCGCTCCCTTCGCGTCCGATTCAGTCTAGAGCCTCCGCACCCAGATATTCCGGAACCGCACCGGGAACCAGTGATCCTGCAGCATGATCGGTCCCTCCGGTTCGTGCGGCGAGTACTCCGCCACCTTGGCGTAGACGGTCACTCCCAGGAACTCCGTACGGTTCTGCACCACGACGCCGTTCTGAATCACGGTGGCCACCGCCGGAGAGACGAGCTCGCCGTCCTCGAAGACGGGTGCCTCGAAGATCACGTCGAACGTCTGCCACTCCCCCGGGCCGCGGCTCGCGTTGACCAGCGGCGGGGCCTGGCCGTACAGGGAACCGCACTGGCCGTCGGGGTACGTCTGGTTCCCGTGGGAGTCGAGCAACTGGATCTCGTACTTGCCCATCATGAAGATACCGCTGTTCCCGCGCAGCTGCCCCTCGTTCTTGACCTCCGCCGGCGAAGCCCACTCGAGGTGCAGCTGGCAGTCGCCGAAGTGCTCGAGCGTCTCCATCGAACCCGTGTCGTTCACCTCCATCGCTCCGCCCTCGACGAGCTTCCACCGCCCGTTCTTGCCCTCGACGTTCTTCCAGGCGGCGACGTTCGTTCCGTCGAACAGCACCACGGCGTCGGAGGGAGGGGCGGTGCCGGCGCCCGGAGTGATCACCGTCGGCTGCGGGCGATCGCCGTCGTGCACGTGCCACTCGCAGTTCGGGAGCTGAGGGGTGCCCTCGAGCCCGAGCTTACGTTTGTGTCGCTGCTGTCCTCCCTCCTGCGAGGAGAGAGCGGTGCCGAGGAGAGCGAGGGTGAGGGGGAGAGAGAGGAGAATCGTCAGGCGCATCGTGGGGGGGAGTCAGGGACAGTAGGCCACCGCCTGGCCGGGACCGGCGTCGAACGGAGGCACGGCGAAGTCGAGCGGGCGGCTGGCGGTACCGCTCAGGACGAGAACGAGGAGGATGGTGGTGGTCTTCATCGTCGAACTCTCGGTGCCAGCCGGAACGGCAGCGAGACGCCCGTCGAAGAGCGCGCCGAACCGGTACACTGCCTATTGGAGGATACCCGAATGTCTAGAGAACCGCGGATCTACTCGGAGTCGGTTTCTGCGCGTTGCGCGCAGAAAGCAGGCCGGGAGGGAATTGATACATTCGAGAATCATGACCGAACAGCCTATTGACCGGTCGGGTTGCGGGCGCGAGCCCGCGCGGCGTGGAAGGACCCGCAGCTTCCTGTTCACCCACGCCGACGCGGCGAGGGCCTTCCCCTCGATCGATCCCTGGCGCGTCGTGCTGGCGATGCTGGCCTCCACGCGCCCGGAGCTTCAGTGGCAGGGTACGCTCGTCTTCGAGGTCGCGGCCCCCGCGGGGAACCCGGATTGCTGCTGCCTCTGCATCCAGGGCCCCCTGGCGCAGGAGGTGGGGGACCGGCTGGTCGAGACCTTCCAGGCCGCCGGCGTCCCCGTGCGCGGCACGCTCATCGAGGGGCCCGAACCGATCGGGCCGGTGGTCGAGGTGAAGGATCGGACCTGGGTCTAGTCCTTCAACGCAGCCCCAGCCGCTTCGCGATGCTCGCGGGCACAGCGTCCCGGTGCACCGTCACGAAGATCGTCTTCGCGCGGGCATACGCCTCGGACATGTGGAGGAAGCCGTCGTACACGCGGTCCTTGTTGCCCCACGAGTTCTTGACCAGGTAGTACCTCGTCCCGGTCCGATCACGCGCGGTCCCGACCAGGTGCATCAGGTGGTCGTCGGTCGACCGGTAGCGGTCGAAGTGGATCTGCCGGAGCTCGTGGTACACCTCGAGCTCGGGCTCGGGCTCGGTGCAGATCGTCTTCTGCTCCTTCTCGGTCCTGTCGGCCCACCGCTTCGCCGGCAGGATGGCGATTCCCTTCTTGCCCTTGAAGCTCTTCTCGCTGGTGTCACCGTCCCAGGCAACGGTGAAGCCGTTCGCGAGAGCGTGGTCTATCACGCCCATCAGCTCGTCGAGCCGAACGTTCCACGAGAGGTTGCGCGCCCAGTTGTCGGGAACCTCGAGCGCGATCTGACGATCGTAGGGGTGATGCGTGTACGAGGTCAGCTCGACGTAGTCGTCGGCGCGCAGCCCCAGCGAGTCCGCGTAGCCTCGCGGAGTGAAGCGGTCGTTCCCCAGCTGGAACTCGGTGGGGATCGGACCCAGGTACACGTCGAGCACGCTCTCGACCGCCTCCAGCCAGACCGGGCTGAGCTCTTCACCGCGCCCCGCGACGACCGCGTCCAACATCCCCTTCAGCACCGCATCCAGCTCACCGTGGTCATGGTGCGGCTGGTTCTCGTAGAGGCCTGGGTAGATCTCCTGCGGTACGACGCCCACCTCACGCAGCACGCGCAGGACGTCTCCGCCGAGTCCTCCCGAACCGAACCGCGCACTGCCGTGCAGCCGCACGTACAGCTCGGCTTTCCACGGATAAGTATTGCGGACGTTGAACATCTCCGAGAGGTCGTGCTCGCCCTTCCCCGTCCGGATCAGCTCCGACTCGAGGAACGAGACGGTGGCGAAGGACCAGCAGGTCCCGGTGCGCGCCTGGTGCTTCACCGGCGTGCAGGGGATGGTCAGCTCGCGAGTGAATTCGAAGCCGTTCGACTTCTTCGCGTCCTCGTCGTCTCCGGCGATCGTCGCGCAGCAGAAGAGGCCGAGCAGGAGGGGGGTCAGGAGCGTCAGTCGCAGCACGGGGATCCAGGTTTCGAGGCTGGAAGCGGGATGGCGGCCAGCGTAAACCGCGCTTCGGGAAGTGCCAAGGGCGTGCGGTGCGCCGGCTTCCGCGTCAGCGGGGAAGCGCGACGCCTTCGAGCCCTTCGGCGGTGAAGGACCTCTTCGTCTGGCCCGGATCGCGAGGGCGCTGAACCGGTGCGACCAGGGGCCAGCCCTGATCAGGAATCGGTGGGCCGTTCGCCAGCTCTCAATTCAGAGAACGGCCTCTGCTGCTGGATCACCGGAGGGACTACTTCAGTTCTCCGATGATCCTGACTCGTTGGTCAACATCCTTCAGCCCACGCGCTGCCTGCAACGCCTCCTCGTGCTTCCCCATCAGCCAATAGCCACGGATAGCAGCGACTTGAACGTCGGCGTCATCCGAGAACTCAGCTTGCAGGTCCGTAGCGATTTGGCGAGCCAGGTCGCGATCGCTTTCGCTCAGCTCTCCACGCTCTGTCCAAAGTAATGAACTGACGTCGAGACCGTACGATCGTTCCTGCTCACCGAGCGGGCGGGGAGCACAGGCCCAGGCGATTCCATGGGCGAGACGCCGCCGTGCGCGCAATGCGGCCAGATCCTCTTCATCGTCAATGCCCGAGATTCGAGTGGCCAGCACTCCAGCCGACATCCGACTGCCCCTGTAGCGTGTTTGAGGCAGAACAGCAGTGTCCTGAACCAGGTCGAGCAGGGCGTGGACACCAGGCACCTCATCGTTGGCTCTGGCCACCTGGACATCTTCACGCAAGCGCAAGTACTTCGCAGTGTGAATCGTACCTCGGAGGTTAGTTCCGCCGTTCGGGTTGTGCCTTTCAATGCGAGCCAGTTGAAGCGTTGCCCCCTCTATGTCTCCAAGCAGTGCGAGCGCGATGCCGAGCTGGGCGCGCACCAAGGGATTATCGGGATCGGCATGAACCATCGCCCAGAACGACCTCATCGTTGGGGGTCCACCTGTGCGGATTCGTTGCCATTCTTCGAGGAGCTTCTCTGGTGGGGTTGCTCCCATCAAGAAGGCCTCGGGAGTACCGTCCCGAATGAAGACCATCTTCGGAACCGCCGTCGTCAAGAAGCGGCGAGCGAGCTCGGGCTCCTCTTCCTTGTACGCGACAACGATACTCACGCCGTGCAGGGCAGCTCGCACGCGCGGGTCGGAGAGAGTGCTCTCGAGAACGTCGCACTCACCGCAATAGTGGCTGCGGAGAACGAGCAGGGACCAGTCGGCCTTATCCCCATTGTCGCCGGATGGCGAAATGCATGGCTGCTCAAAGGCGGTTCGGCACCCGGTCAAGAGTGCCACCAGGCACAACACGACGACAAACCACGAATCGAGCTGGAAACGACGGCGTTCTCCGACTCTCAGAGCTGAGAGGTACATGAAGGGGAAGCAAGCGTCGCTCCGTAGGGCCCCATTCTCGGCCTGACTCAGGAACCCCGGCATGTACATTTTTCCTCGTTCCCATCCATCCAGTGAACGCATTGTGACCCCTCCGGGCCCGGGCAGCCGGGGATGTCACAGTGCCCATAGCACAGTTCGATGGCTGCCGGGCTGACACACAAGCCGTTCCCGTGTGGGAGGCATGCGCAGCTGAACGGAGGCGTACCGCAGGCACCGGGACTAGTACATGTCGTTGGAGTGCACGACTCGATCCCCAGCTGCACTTTGCAGCAGATCGGGGTCGGATCATCCGGAAGACCTGCGTTCTTGTAGTCGACCGTGAACTCTCGCCCAGAGACTAGATACGCGCCCTTCCAGAAGCTCACATAGAGACGACCGTCATCGTCCAACGCGAATCGTAGCTCGTCGAGGCTCCGCCTTTCGCCAGGGATCGTCGAGGGGACGTGGGCCCCAACCAGATCTCGCAGGTCATCGCTGACCACGGCGTAGGCTTCGATGTCGTCGATGACAAACGGAAGTCCTCCAGGTCGTTCCGCGACAAGATACGCGAAGCCCAGTGTGCCATCGTCCAGCATGCCCAGCATGCCCAGCATGAGGGCATCGACCTCGACGACCTCGTCGCCGAGCCCGAGTTTGAATGGAAGCAGATCGGAGAAGTTCGTGGTGGGGCCCCCCGAGGGGAAGGCTGAACACTCCGATGTGGGCGCCTGCTGCAGGGCGACCGGTGTTTCAGTGTCGCCAGAGCCGCGTGGTGCAGTGGACAAGCTGGCGATCAACGTGCAGACCGCTCCAAGCAGAATGATGAACAGCTTCATGGGTCACTCCTCTACCGTGATTCTCAAGGACAGGTTCCGTGCAAGCGTCACTTGAGTGAGGAGTATATGGCGATCTGGACTGTGTCATTGGGGGGGGGCAACGGTCGTAGCTGCCGTGAGCCTTGTGCGTATGGCTCTCTCTGGTGAGAACCGGGTCTCTGGCCGGGTATATACCCCTACGGGCATCCGCTGGTGCACCAGCAGATGCCGCTCGGCGACCCGACCGAATCGTACGGGATACGGAACCGCGTTCGCCTCCACCAACGCTGGTCCGGAAGATCGTACCGACCTCCACGGCCAGGAAGCTGACCGACAATCCGGTCTCCACTCTGGTCTCCTCCCCCCGCTCCGGCAACGACCGGGGCGGAGCCGAAGGGCCGGGAGGCCGGGTGGGGTGGTGTGTCGGTGATGGTGGGGAACAGGCGGTGGCGGAAGCACCCCGGAAACTCGAGCCCGGACCGTGGATCCGCCTCACCGCCGCTTCCTCACGCGAAGCGGTGCAGCCCCGCCGCCCGCGCCGCCTCCAGCGCGGCCTCCACCTCGTCCGGCGTCACCCTGCGGTTCACCTCGGCGAACATCGTTTCCCCCTCGCGGTCGGTCCCGCCGACGAAGTGCGCGGGGCGGTACTGCCCCATGACGTTGACGAACGTATCGGGGGAGATCTTCTTCGCCAGCCAGTCGAAGATCTCTTTCGATTCCTGGAGCATTCCGGGCATCACCAAGTGACGGACCAGCAGCCCGCGCCGCGCGATCCCCTCGCTGTCGAGGCGCAGCTCGCCGACCTGCCGGTGCATCTCGTAGATCGCATCACGCGCACGAGCGGGGTAGTCGGGCGCGGTCAGGAGCCGGCCGCTCGCCTCCTTCGACCACAGCTTGAAGTCGGGCATGTAGATGTCGACCAGCCCCTCCATCAGCTCGAGGGACGCGACCGCGTCGTACCCGCTGGCGTTGTAGACCAGCGGGATTCGCAACCCTTCGGGGATCGCCACGGCGAGCGCTTCGATGATCTCGGGGACGACGTGCTCGGGAGTGACGAGGTTCAGGTTGTGGCATCCCGCCTCCTGCAGCCGGAGCATCATCGCCGCGAGCTCCTCGGCGGTCCGCCCGGCGCCGACCAGGGTCTGCGAGATGTCGTGGTTCTGGCAGAAGACACAGCGCAGGTTGCACTGGGCGAAGAAGATCGTGCCCGAGCCGCGCGTGCCGCTCAGGCACTCCTCCTCGCCGTGGTGGGGGCCCGAGCTGGCGACGATCGCCTTGCGGCCCGTCTGGCAGATCCCCCGCTCCTCGAAGTTGCGGGCCACGCCGCAGATGCGCGGGCACATGCGACACGCCTCGAGCTCCTCGAGACTCTCCTTGATCCTCCCCTCGAGCTTTCCGCTCTTCCAGGTCTCGAGGTAGGCGGGCTCGAGCTCGTCGGTTTGCACGTCTTGCTTCATGACGGGAATATAGCCTCTCCTCCGGGTCCTCCGCGGTGAAACCGCGTCAGGAGTGATACTCCACTCACGGGATGGGGAAGTGGGTTGAGCGGCGGCCCCCTACTTCTTCGGCTTCTTCTCCGGCGGAAAACGCCACCGCTCCGAGGGCTCGTCCTCCGCCTTCATGGTGCGAACCATGTAGTCGAAGAGCTCGGGGTGCTGCGCCGAGACGTCCCGCGTCTCGCCGATGTCCTGCTCGACGTCGTACATCCGTACGGGCGTGTGCATCGGCTGCTCGATCACCTTGAACTGGCGATTCATGAGCGCCCGCGCTCCGCCCCGCTCGTAGAAGGCCCAGTAGAGGAACTCGTGCTGCTCGGCCTGCGACATCTTGCCGAGCAGCGTGGGCGCGAAGGAGATCCCGTCCCGCCGGTCCGGCAGGGCACCGGTCGCCCCGGCCAGCTCGGCGAAGGTGGGCATCACGTCCCAGAAGGCGGCGATGTGCTTCGACTTGCGGCCGGGCTTGATCGTGCCCGGCCAGTACGCGATCGTCGGGACGCGGATGCCGCCCTCGAGGAGATCCCGCTTCTGCCCGCTCAGCGGACCGTTCGAGTCGAAGAAGTCCGATCGGTGCCCACCCTCTGAGTGGGGGCCGTTGTCGGAGGTGAACAGGACCAGTGTCTTCTCGGCGATCCCGAGCTCCTCGAGCTTCGTGACCAGCGCCCCCACGTCGCGGTCCATCCGCGTGACCATCGCGGCGAAGCCCTTCTCCGGCTCCGGCCACTCCTCGTCTGCGTAGCGACCCAGCTCGGGTACCTCCATCCCCTTCTTGCGCGCCTCGTTGTTGGCGTGTGGAATGGTCATGGCGAGGTAGAGGAAGAAGGGAACGTCCCGGTCGCGCTCGAGGAACTCCAGCGCCTCGGCGGTGAAGAGGTCGTGGCTGTACACCTTCTTCTCGGTGGCGACACCCTGGCCGTGCCTGCCGGGTTTCGGCACGACGTTCGGGAGCTCGACCCGCTCTTCGCCGCGGATCAGGAAGGTCGGGTAGAAGTTGTGGGCGTGGCTCTGGTCGAGGTAGCCGAAGAAGGAGTCGAAGCCCTGCCGCGTCGGCATCCCGTCGGAACCTTCGTGGCCGATGCCCCACTTGCCGATCAGTGCCGTCTCGTATCCAACAGTCTTCAGCACCTCGGCGACGGTGACGTCCTCCGGTTCGAGGTTCTGCTTGGCGTTCCCGCGGATCCGGCAGTGCCCCGTGTGGAGGCCGGTCATCAGCGAACAGCGCGACGGCGCGCAGACGGTCGATCCCGCGTAGAAACGCGTCATCAGGAGCCCCTCCTCGGCGAGGCGGTCGAGGCTCGGCGTGTCGATGCGCTTCTGGCCGAGGCAACCAAGATCTCCGTAGCCGAGATCGTCGACCAGGATGAAGAGGATGTTCGGCGGGACCTCGGGGCTCGGCGAGGATTCCCGGGCGATGGACGGGGTGGGGAGGCCCACCAGCGGGATCAGGAGGACTAGCGTGAGGCTCTTCATGCCCCGAGCCTAGCCGCCCCTCTACGGGCGTGCCAGACGGATCGCTCGCGATCGGGAGACACGGAGCCGGGAGAGCATTCGCAAAAGGCCCTGGCAAAAGACGGTACGGTCCTCGAACGAATCCCCCTCATGCGGAGTGGCAGTCCGATGAGCTATTGCCCGAACAGTCTCGTCCTCGTCGCCCTCCTCACCCTGGGAGGGCCCGCCTCCGCGGAGTTCACGCGAATCCCGGTCTTCGCCGGGACCGACTCCGAGGGATTCGAGACCCAGGACATGTCCGGTGGGGTCGCCGCCTGCATCGCCGATGGCGTCTTCGGCGGTCGCGCGGAGCTCTGCACCCTCGACGGTTCGTCCGATGCTCACATCGTCGAGGCGTGGTACTACGCCTGCGCGATGCAGGAGCGCGGCGGAACGCGCTTCTTCGGATCGGGGGGGCCGGCCGTCGTTCTTCACTTCGAAGCGCCGGTGAGTCGCTTCGGCGGCTACTTCGGCACGAACAACCCGATCGCCAGTGGGGGCACGATTCGATTTCTCGACGCGGACGGAATCGAGCTTCACCGTGACGTCATCGGTGCGGTCAACAATTGCATCTGGAACTGGAATGGCTGGGACGGCGGGGGGGCGGCGATCACCTCGATCGAGATCGCGAGCAACCACGGGAACGGCGGCTACCTGATGCTGGACGACCTGGAGGCGGACATCTCACCTTCCTCGACCGGGACCACCTACTGCTACTGCGACGGCAGCACGAATATCGGACCTTGCGGCAACGACGGCGCGGAGGGCCGTGGATGCGGGAACAGTGCGCATACCGTTGGAGCGCGCCTCTCCGCCGACGGCTGGGCCCGAATCGGCACCGATTCTCTCACCCTGCACGCCGAGGGGTTGGTGCCCGGCCACTCCGCGATCTTCTTCCAGGGAATGCACCCGGCTGGAGCGGGAGCGGGCGTCTACTTCGGTGACGGCGTGCGCTGCGTCGCCGGGCGGATCGTGCGGCTGGAAGCGGTACCGGTGGTGGGCGGAGATGGGGTGGCCCACTCCACGACCCGGCTCTCCACGGCGGGAGGTATCGCCGTCGCGGTGGGGGAGACCCGCTACTACCAGCTCTGGTACCGGGACGAGAGCACGAGCCCCTGCAACAGCGCGTTCAACCTGACCAACGCGGTGGAGGTCACCTGGGAGATGTAGGACCGGGACCTCGGTTCACGCTCGGCCACCTGGGGCGGTCATGGTCCGGAACACCGTGACCGCCCGAGGTGTGTGAAAGTGAACCGGGTTCCGTATCCTCTGCCCATGCGTCTGATCCCCGTGCTGCTCCTGTGCCTGGCTCCGCTCCACGCGGCGTCCTGCGATTCCACTCCCGAGGCCCAGGACACCCCCCTGCGTCCGCCGAACGTGGTCATCGTCTTCACCGACGACCAGGGCTGGGCGGATATCGGCGTGCAGGGCGCGGTCGGGTTCGAGACGCCGAACCTCGACCGGCTGGCCGGCGACGGCGTCCGCTTCACCGACTTCTACGTCTCGCAGCCGGTGTGCTCGGCGTCGCGCACCTCGCTGCTCACCGGCTGCTATGCCAACCGGGTCGGGATCCGCGGTGCGCTGGGACCGAAGAGCAAGATCGGTATCGCGGAAACCGAGACGACTCTGGCCGAGCTGTGCAAGTCCGAGGGCTACCGAACCGCGATCTTCGGCAAGTGGCACCTAGGACACCACCCCGAGTTCTTGCCGACGCGCCACGGCTTCGACGAGTTCTACGGGATTCCGTACTCGAACGACATGTGGCCGTACCACCCCGAGAATCCCGAGGCGTGGGGCGACCTGCCGACCATCGAGATGGAGGAGATCGTCGGCTACAACACCGACCAGACGAAGTTCACCACCGACTTCACCGAGCGAGCGGTGTCGTTCATCGAGCGCAGCGCAGACGAGCCGTTCTTCCTGTACCTCGCGCACCCGATGCCGCACGTGCCGCTGCACGTCTCCGAGCGCTTCAAGGATCATTCGGAGCAGGGGATGTACGGCGACGTGATCGAGGAGATCGACTGGAGCGTCGGAGAGGTGCTGAAGGCGCTGGAGCGCACCGGGGTCGCGGACGACACGCTGGTCATCTACTGCAGCGACAACGGTCCGTGGCTCAGCTATGGCGATCACGCCGGCACGACGGGACCGTTGCGCGAGGGGAAGGGGACGACCTGGGAGGGTGGCGTGCGCGTGCCGTTCCTCGCCCGCTGGCCCGGGCGCATTCCGGCGGGAAGCGTGTGCGCGGAGCCGGCGATGACGATCGACGTGCTGCCGACGGTGGCGGGCCTGATCGGTGCCGACCTCCCCGAGCTCGAGATCGACGGTCTCGACATCTGGCCACTTCTCGCCAGCGAGCCGGGAGCCGCCTCGCCGCACGAGGCCCTCTTCTTCTACTATCGACAGAACCACCTCGAGGCGCTGCGCTCCGGGAAGTGGAAGCTGCACTTCCCGCACAAGTACCGCACGATGGAAGGGCGCGAGCCGGGGACGGGCGGGATTCCCGGGAAGTACGACTACCAGGTGAGGACGGGGTTGGCGCTCTACGACCTCGAAGAGGACATCGGCGAGACGACCGACGTCGCCGCGGAGAACCCCGGGGTGGTCGAGCGTTTGACCGTCCTCGCCGAGGAGATGCGCGCCGAGCTGGGGGACAAGCTCACCGAGACGCAGGGCAGCGGCAACCGCCAGCCGGAGCGGGTGAAGAAGGAGGAGAAGTGAGCGCGAGGCCCGTGCCGCGGTGCTCGAGTCACGATTGCCTTGCTCGAGCGTATTCGGCCGGTAGGATTCAGCGCTGCGAATGGCCGCCGCCCGGATCCGGAGATCGGAGATGCCTCACCTGAAATACACGACGCTCGCTCTTCTCGATACCTTGCTGAGGCGGGGGGCCGGTTTGGCTCTGTGCACCATCGGTCTCCTCTCCGGCTGTTCGAGTGGCGGTGGGGGGGCAGCTCCGGCGGCCGTCGACGTGACCGGTTCGTGGAACGGGATCTGGAGCAGCTCCTTCGGACCCGACACCGGGACCTTCGTCATGACCGCCGCGCAGGATGGTGCGACCGTTTCGGGTTCCGCGGACCTCTCGGGATCCACGTGCTTCTTCGGAGGTGGACTCGCGGGCAGCGTATCGGGAAGCACCCTGACCGGGTCACTCACGGCGGGGGCGAACCAGGCGGTGTTCTCGCTGACGGTGACGGGTGACACCCTGAACGGCTCGTACTCGGTGACCGGCGGCGACTGCGCCGGGGACTCCGGTTCGGTCACGGCGAGCCGGGTGAGCGCACTCCTCGGGGAGGACGACGATCCCCTTCCCATCGAACCGCGAGCCGTCGCCTGGCCCGTCTACGAGGACGACCGAACGGTGATCCTGCTGGTGGAACCGCTCGATCGCCCCCCCGTGCCGGGGGCGCAGGTTCGACCGGTCGAATAGGACCTGGATCCGCGCGGGGCGCGTTCCTGTCCCCCGATTGCTCGTTCCGGGGTATCCTGTAGTGTCGCCGCTCCTCGCGACTCACGGCCACCTCATGAAAGGGACAGATCTCCTCACGCCGGCACTGACCACCTGTGTGCTGCTCTTCGCCACGCAGGACCGTTCGACGGCCGAACAGAACGAGCTCTTCACCCTGCTCGCCTCCGATGGCACCCCCGACCAGTGGTTCGGAAGCGGTATGGCCGTCAGCGGGGGGCGAATCGTCGTCGGAGCACCCCGGCCCTCGGGGCGGGTCTATCTGTACGATCGCTCGACGGGACAGGAGCTCGGTCAGCTGACCTCCGCCGATACCGCGCTCGACGATCTGTTCGGCTGGAGTGTCGCTCTCGAGGGGAACCTCCTGGTCGTGGGGGCCCCCCAGGACGACGACAACGGGAGCGACTCCGGCTCCGCCTACGTCTTCGATGCGAGCACCGGTCAGCAGCTCTTCAAGCTGCTTCCTTCCGACGGCGTGGTGGGTGCGCAGTTCGGGTGGGGGGTCTCGGTGAGCGGTGGCCACGCCGTGATCAGCGCGATCTACGACAACGAACGCGGGCACCGCTCCGGCGCGGCGTACGTCTTCGACGTGAACACGGGGCAGGAGATCTGGAAGCTCTACCCCGGTGACGGCGCGCCCAAGGACTTCTTCGGCCGAGGCGTCTCTCTCTCCGGTGATCTCTTCATCGGAGGGGCGGACGGCAACGACGATCTCGGCGACCGATCGGGGGCCGCCTACATCTTCGAGGTGAGTACGGGCCGGCAGCTCCTGAAGCTGCTTCCGACCGACGGTCACGCCCTGCAGCACTTCGGGATGGACGTGTCCCTCTGCGACGGCTTCGCCATCGTCGGGGCGCCCGGAGACGACGACCACGGCTATCGGTCGGGCGCGGCCTACGTTTACGACGCGACGACCGGTTCACTGCTTCACAAGCTGCACTCGTCCGACATCGACGCGTTCGATTTCTTCGGTGCCTCGGTCTTCATCGACGGGAATCAGGTCGCGGTCGAGGCCCAGTTCGACGAGAGCAGCTACTACGGCCGGGTATTCACCTTCGACGTGACGTCGGGAGCGGAGCTCTCCATGCTGCGCAACTCGGACAACGCTCTGCTCGACTTCTTCGGGACAGCCCTCTGCATCGATGCGGACCGGCTGGTCGTCGGCGCGTTCGGCGCCGACCACCTGGGATCCGACTCGGGGGCCGCTTACGTCTTCGAGGTGCCGGTGACCCCCGGCGCCGGCTACTGCTTCGGCGATCCGCTGAGCGGGACCCCGTGCCCGTGCGGCAACAACAACGATCGGAGCGTTCCCGGATCGGGTTGCGACAACGGCGTCTATGCGTCCGGGGCACGGCTCTCCGCCACCGGCGTCGCCAAGGTCAGCGCCGACACCGTGACCCTGCTCGCGACGCACCTGGAGCCGAACAACTCCGGGCTCTACTTCCAGGCGAACACCGATCTCTCGCCGGGGATCGTGTGGGGCGACGGTCTGCGTTGTGCCGGCGGCGGCGAGGTCCGCCTGCAGGTCCGGGTCGCCGACGCCGCGGGCTCATCTCAGACGACGGTTCCGATCGCGACCAAGGGGAACGTGTCCCCCGGTGACACCAGGCGCTACCAGGTCTGGTACCGAACCATCATTGCCCCACCCTGCGGCCATGGGGTCCATGAGTTCAACACGACCAACGGCTATACGATCGCGTGGCGGCCGTGAGCGCCGCTCGGGAAGCGTGTGAGGCTCGATCCCGGCGGGCTGCCTCTCAGGGAAGGAACTGGATGACGATCGAGTTGCTCGCGTTGCGGGTGCCGGCGGGCTGGTCGCGATAGAGGAGCTGGAAGGCGACAGTGTCGCCGATGGCGATCGCGGTCGGGCCGGAATGGAACGGAGCTTGCCAGATGTCGATCGGGAACAGGGCCGAGCCGGTGGCGTCGGTCGCCACCGAGGCGGCGACGTGCGGCGCGCCCGCGACGCACAGGGTCCC
>CAZCAC010000187.1:0-13236 GCA_964496575.1 uncultured Planctomycetaceae bacterium
CCCGGACGTCCAGATCCCTCCCTCCCCCCACCCAGGCCCCACTCCCCCTCCACCCCCCCATCCTTCCCCCTTCGCCCTCTCGCCTCCCCCACGCCAGGCCCCTAGAATGCTCGGCCTGATTGGCGACCCCCTCCCCCCTCGATCCTTTACAGCGCCCATGGCACTTGATCCCGGACAGGCTCGACGCGAGCGATTGAACCGCGAAGGAGCTCGAGTGGCGTTCGTGGTTTCGACCTTTCACCACGACCTCACCTCCGCGATGCTCGAATCGGCGCAACGTGAACTGATGGCCTCCGGACTCCGCGAGGAAGACATGCCCGTGGCTCTCGTGCCCGGGTCCTTCGAGCTGCCGCTGGTCGCCCGCAGGTTCGCGCGTCGCCAGGACATCGACGCCGTGATCTGCCTCGGGCTGGTGCTCAAGGGGGAGACGACTCACGATCGGTACGTCGCGCAGGGGGCGAGCTCCGGCATCCAGCAGGTGATGCTCGAGACCGACAAGCCGGTCTTGCTCGGCGTCTTGACGACCAATACGCTCGAGCAGGCGCGCGCCCGCGCCCTCCCCGTTGAGGCAGGCGGGGAACAGGACAAGGGACGAGAGCTGGCCAGGGCCGCCCTGGAGGTCCTCTTCGCACTCGATTCCGCTTCCGAGACGACACCTTGAAGAAACGCACCCGGGCAAGGGAGCTGGCCCTGCAGTTCCTGTATCAGGCAGACCTGGTCGGCAAGCAGTCGACCGAGATCGACGACTTCCTGCGCGGCGAGGAGCGCGACGCCGAGACCAGGCAGTTCGCGCACCGCCTGATCGAGGGGACGCTGGGCAGTCGCGACGAGATCGACGAGATGATCCAGGACGTGGCGCAGAACTGGAACATCTCGCGGATGGCCGTGGTCGACCGCAACGTGCTCCGGCTGGCCACGCACGAGCTGCTGCACTGCGAGGACATCCCACCCAAGGTCGCGATCAACGAGGCGATCGAGATCGGAAAGCGCTACTCGACCCAGAACTCGGGGGCCTTCATCAACGGGATCCTCGACAAGATCATGAACCGCTCGCTCCAGGCCAAGGGCGCGGCAGTGGACAAGGGCGAGAGCGAGCCCACGAGCGACGAGTAGACCATGGGGCTGCTCGACCGGCTGAAGGCCCGCCTGACCAGGACCCGCACGGCGATCTCCGACGGGATCTCGGCGCTCTTCCGCGGCGGACGGACGATCGACGCCGAGCTGCTCGACCAGCTGGAGGAGCTCCTGTACACCTCCGACCTCGGGCCCGTCGCGACCTCGATCTCCGCCGAGCTCGCGCGGCTGCACAAGCGAGGCGAGATCAAGGGCGAGGAGGACGTCCGCACCAAGCTGCGCGAGATCCTGCTGGAGAAGCTCGATCAGCCGCCGGCCGAGCTCGAGGCGGCCAGCCCCCCCACCGTGCTCCTCGTCGTCGGCGTCAACGGCTCGGGCAAGACCACCACCATCGCCAAGCTCGCCCACCGCTTCCGGAACGAGGGCAAGAGCGTCATCCTCGGCGCCGGCGACACCTTCCGCGCCGCCGCGGCCGACCAGCTCGAGACCTGGGCGGATCGCTCCGGCGCGCAGATCGTGCGCAGCCACCAGGATGGCGCCGATCCCGCCGCGATCGCCTTCGACACCGTCGAGGCTGCCGTGGCCCGCAAGATGGACGTCGCCATCATCGACACCGCCGGGCGCCTGCACACCCAGAGGAACCTGATGGGCGAGCTGGAGAAGGTGCGCCGCGTGATCGGCAAGCGCATCGAGGGCGCGCCGCACCAGACCTGGCTGGTGATCGACGGCACCAACGGACAGAACGCGATCCAGCAGGCCCGCGAGTTCACCGCCTCGGTCGACGTCACCGGGCTGGTCATTGCCAAGCTCGACGGTACGGCGCGCGGCGGGGCGCTCTTCGGCATCAAGGAGGCCCTCGGCCTGCCCGTGCGCTACATCGGGACCGGCGAGGCGATGGAGTTGCTCGAGCCCTTCGAGCCCGAGGCGTTCGTCGACGCGATCCTCGGGAAGATCGAGTAGCCTCCGCTCGTCCGACAGGGCCCTGCTGACCAGACGAACAGGCCTGATCTTGAGCGAACAAGAGCCCCCTCCCGCACACGAGCCCGAGAGTGGCCAGGACCGGCTCCTCGCCCTGCTCATCGCCCTCCCCGCCCTGGCCATCGCCTGGCCGGGGCCCGGGAATCCGGTCGCCGGGGACTTCGCGACCACCGAGCTCTCCGGCACCGGCGTCGCGCTGCTCGCGGCCCTGCCCGCGGCCCTCTACTCCGCCTGGCTCCGGCCGCGCCCCGCGCGGGCCCTGTTCCTGCTCCTCTGCGCCTGGCTGGCGATCAGCCTGCGCCCCGGCACCACCGAGAGCCTGCAGTCCGACCGCGCCTGGATGGGGCTCCTGACCGGCCTCACCCTCGCGCTCGCCGCGGGAAACCTCGGCGCCGCCGGCTGGAACACGCTGGTCCGGGCGCTGGCGACGATCTCGTCGATCCTCGTGATCGGCGCGCTGGCCCGCCCCTCCACCGGCGGGGGCGGAGTGCTGGGCAACAGCGGCGAGCTCTCCGGCGCCGCGCTGCCCGGCGCCCTGTGCGGGATGATGCTGTGGGCGCGCTGCCGGAGCGGCTGGCGCTGGGTCGGCCTGGTCGCCGTGGGCGTCTTCGGGCTGCACGCCTTCGTCACGCCGGTCCTCGCCTCCCTGCTGATCCTCCTGGTGGTCGGCGGCAGCGCCGGGCTCCTCGCGAAGGGCGCCCTCGAGCCGCGCGCGCGGGCCCGCCTCGCCTTCGTCGCGCTCCTCGCGATCCTCGGGCTGGTCGGTACGCAGCTCGGCTGGTCCAGGCTGGGCGACGATCCCGCGCCAGCCGGCGAAGCGATCGACCAACCCGCTCCGAGTTCCACCGGCGGCATCGAGGTGCGCTACCGCATCTGGGGCGCGACCCTCCCGATGATCGCCGACACTCCCTTCATCGGCGTCGGCGCGGGGCAGTTCGCCACCGCGTTTCCCCCCTACCGCGACCAGGAGGAGATCGAGCTCTCCAGCTGGCATCGGCTGGTGGAGAACACCACCGAGGTCGAGCACCCCCACAACGACTGGCTCACCTTCTTCGTCGAGGGCGGCCTCGCCGGCGGGATCGCCTGGAGCGCCCTACTCGGGCTGCTCGGGGTGATCGCGCTCCGGCGCCTGCGGCATCAGTCGACGCCGGTCGAGGCGGCGATCGCGGCCGGCGTCCTGGGCACCCTGCTCGGCGCGCTGGTCAACTGTCCCCTGACCTTCAACCCCGCGGCGTCGGTGACCAGCTTCGCGCTTTTTGGCGCGCTCCTCGGCGGCCGGCGAGTGGCGAGCCCCCGGGACCGCTACGGTCGCCTGCTCGCCCCGGCGGCGGCGATCGCGATGATCCTCTACGTGCCGCGGGCGCACGCGATGTGGGAGCTCGGAGACTCGATCGCCGAGATCGGCGGAACGGAGAGCCTCACCGCCAAGGAAATCGCCACCGACGACGGGCTCGCCGCCTGCCCCGACTCCGTCGTGGCCCTCTCCCTGAAGGCCCGGTTCCTCGCCGACCGCGCGGGAGACCGGGAGGGCGCGCTGGCCCTGTGGAATCGGGTCCTCGCGCTCCGCCCCTACCGCTTCGAGGCGCTGCAGATCAGCGGGATCCTCCTGGCGCGCGAGGGACGGCTCGACGAGGCGGGAGCTCGCTTCGATCGCGCGCTGGAGATCGACGGCGGACACCCCGGCCTGATCCGCTCGCGAATCTACAACCTCGCCGAGCGCGGGAAGATCGAGCAGTCCCTCGCCGAGGTCGACCGCCTCGAGGCGACCGGGCACTTCCGGCCGATCGACGTGATGAAGCAGGCCTGCACGCTGATCCTCCGCGGCCAGGACCGCGAAGGGCTGCCGCTCCTGCAACGCGCGGACGAGCGCTTCGAGAACCTCACTGCCGAGCTGGCCTGGGCCCTCGACGCGGAGTACCGCCGCAGCGGCAACGCCCTCCAGGCCGACGCGTTCAAGGCGCTGGCCCACGCCCTCTGGGCGCGCGAGCACGCCGCCGCGGGCCGCTGGGCCGACGCGCGCCGCCAGTATCGCCAGAGCCTGCGGGTCAACTGCGACTACGTCCCCCGCCCCGGCCCGCCGCGCCTGCGGATGGAGTTCGCCGCGGTGCTGTGGCAGTCTCGAGAACGAGAGGACGCGGAGGCCCTGCTCGAGGGGCTGGAGCCGCGCCTCGTCGACTGGGTGGCGATACCGACGTGGGCGGGCGAGGTCCTGCTCGAGATGGGATTCGGAGTGGAGAAGTACTGACCATGAAGACCGGCCTCTTGCTGTTTCTGGCCCTGCTCCCCGGCGTGGCCACGGGCACGCCCACCGTCGACGAACGCGGGAGCGAATCGCGCCCCCCCAACATCGTCTACATCCTCGCCGACGACCTCGGCTACGGCGAGCTGGGCTGCTACGGACAGGAGAAGATCCGCACGCCCAACGTCGACCGGATCGCCCGCGAGGGGAAGCGCTTCACCTCGCATTACTCCGGCAGCCCCGTCTGCGCGCCCTCGCGCTGCGTGCTGCTGACCGGCCTGCACACCGGGCACTCGGTGGTGCGCAACAACCGGGAGAATGGCGGCTGGGGTCCCGACCAGCCAGAGGGGCAGTACCCGCTGCCGCCGGAGACGCGGACCGTCGCCGAGTACCTCGGCGAGCAGGGCTACCGCTGCGGGGCGTTCGGCAAGTGGGGCAGCGGCGGACCGGACACCACCGGCCTGCCGACGCGTCAGGGCTTCGACCGCTTCGTCGGCTACCTCTGCCAGCGCAAGGCTCACAACTACTATCCGACACACCTGTGGAGCGACGAGGAGAAGCTGCCGCTTCCCGGCAACGAGTGGTTCAGCGCGCACCAGAAGATCGAGGAGCCGCTGGGGGCCGACGAGGAGTGGTACGACCGCTACAGCCAGGCGACCTACGCCGGCGACCCGATGATCGATGGAGTGATCGAGTTCATCCGGGAGAATCGCGAGCGCCCCTTCTTCCTCTACTATCCGAGCCCGATCCCGCACGCCGCGTTGCAGGTGCCGCGCAGCGAGGTCGAGGCGTACAGGGGCGCGTTCCCCGAGACCCCCTACCTCGGCCAGAAGGGCTACCTCCCCCACCCGACCCCGCGCGCGGCGTACGCGGCGATGGTCTCGCGCCTCGACCGCGAGGTGGGACGGATCCTGGACGAGCTCGACGCCTGGGGGCTCGCCGAGAACACGATCGTGATGTTCTCCAGCGACAACGGTCCGACCTTCAACGGCGGCACCGACTCGGCCTTCTTCGACAGCGCGCCGGGGATGCGCGGCCTGAAGTGCAGCGTGCACGAGGGCGGGATCCGCGTGCCGTTCGTGGTGCGCTGGCCGGGGCGCGTCGAGGCGGGGTCGACCTCCGCTCACCTCAGCGGTTTCCAGGACGTCCTGCCGACGCTGGTCGAGCTCGCCGGCGGTGAGGTCGACGAACCGATCGACGGGCTGAGCTTCGTCCCGACGCTGCTGGGTCGCGGCGAGCAGGCCGCACACGAGCTCCTCTACTGGGAGTACGGCGGCCAGCAGGCGATCCGCGTCGGGAAGTGGAAGGCGGTACGCAAGAAGCTGAAGCAGAAGGATCTCACCCTGGAGCTCTACGACCTCGAGAGCGACCCCGCCGAGGCGAACGACGTCGCCGCGGAGAACCCCGACGTGGTGAAGCGGATCGAGGCGCTGCTCGCGCGCGAGCACGTTCCCTCCGAGGTGTTTCCGCTGCCGGGCGTGGACGGCTGAGTGAGGCCCGACGCGTCAGGCGACGGGCGCGCCTCGCCGCGCCACGATCGCCCCGACCACCAGGAGCGCCAACCCGAGGAGACCGACCAACCCGCCGATCCGCCAGGAGTCTGGCGCGTACTCGAAGCGGACCCGGTGCGATCCCGCGTCGAGGTAGAGCGCGCGGAAGAGCGAGTCGGCGCGCAGGATCGGCCGCTCCTCGCCATCGACCGTGGCCCGCCAACCGGGGTAGTGCTGCTCGGTGAGCACGAAGAGACCCTCGCCGTCGAGCTCCACCTCGTACTCGAGCGCGTGCGCCGAGCGACTCACCAGCTCGACCTCCGAGCGCTCGAACGGATCGTCGATGGCCAGCGGATCGTTCTCCTCGAGGAACGCGCTGTGCCTCGCGTCGAAGCCCGCCGGGTCGCCCAGGGCGATCTTCCGGGAGACGATGGTGGGAACGCAGAAGGCGCGCGGAACGGGATCGTCCGCGGCGAGAATCCAGACCTCGCTCTCGGCGGGCGCGTCGCGAGGGCCGGCGACGAGGCGCCACCCGGGAATCGAGCGCGGCTCGTGGAACAAGAGCAGCTTCACGCCGAGTAGCTGGAACGCGGGACTCGCGGGCTCGACTCCGCTGGCGGTCCAGTCGAGCAGCGGGTTGGCGCCCTCCTTCAGGGCGAAGGCGCGGAAGCCGTCGAAGGTCGCGACGTTCATCGCGTCGTACCCGCCGACCGTGGTGAGACCGTGCACCAGCGCGGTGTCGCCGGGCAGGATCCCCGTGTCCGCGAGGATCCGCTCGCCGCGGTACTCGCGGCCGATGAACGCCTCGGTCTTCGTGAGGGAGAAGTGCTCGGAGCGCGGGACCGCGGGGTTCCAGCTCCACGAGAGGTGGATCCCCTGCAGCAGCGAGAGGGCGAGCAGCGCCAGCGCGCCGACCCCCTTCCAGCCGAGAGCCAAGAACCCGAGCGTCGCGATCGCCACCACGACGAGGTGCACTCCCGGACCGCGCTCCCCCTCGATCCGCGTCACCGCTGCGATCCGGCTGGCGAACGGGGCGCCGTCCCGGCGAAACTCCAGGCGGAAGCGCCAGTCCCCCGGCGCGAGCGCGGCGAGGTCGAGGCGACCGAAGTCGAAGCGCCGGGTCCCCTCCGTGTCGGGAGAGCCGAGAGTGGCGGCCCGCGTGAAGCGCGCCTCGCCGGGCTCGCCCCGCTCGTCGAGACACTCGATGAACAGCACCAGCGCGTCGAGCGCCAGGCCGCCGCGCAGCTCGCCGGCGAGCCGGGCCTCACCTTCGCCGGCGCGGACCGGCGGCAGCTCGTCGTAGCCGACCACCTCGTCGGCGGGATCGACGGCGGCGAGCGACGGGGGCGAGGCCTCGCCCCGCGACCCCGCGAACAGGAACCCGCCGACCAGCAGCACGCCGCCGAAGGCACCGGCGCGGGCCAGCGAACCGGAGCGCTCCAGCGCCGCGCCCGCCGCGAGGGACAGGAAGAGCGCGGCGACGCAGGCCGCTCGGGCCGGCGCCGCCAGCCCCACCAGCGGCAGCCAGCGCCACAGGTCGACCACGCCGGGAGTCTCCAGCGCCAGGAGCAGCGCGCCCACGCCGAGCAGGAGCACCTCGCCACGACGGCGCAACGACGCGCCCCCGCCGAGCAGCGCGACCAGGGCGAGGGCGAGGATCGGCACCGGGAGCCAGACGCTGGCGCGCTCGATGAACGCGCCGTCGCCGGCGTGGGCGGTGAGCTCCAGCCCGCGCCAGCGAAGGAGCGCGAGCAGTCCCAGCGCACCGAGCCACAGCAGGGCGAGCCGCCACGGCAACGGAGCGCGCGTCCTCGACGCGAGCTCCTCGCCACCGCCTCCACGCCAGTGGAACAGGAACCCGGCGAAGGCGAGCAACCCCCCGAGACCGATGAGATCGGGCAGGGTGCGCTCCCCTTCCTCCATCCGGTGGGCGAGCAGGGCGCCGGAGTTTTCCAGGTACTCGAGGAAGGGCAGCCACATCGGCGCGGCCAGCAGCACGCCCACGACGAGCGCGGCGGCGGAACGGAGCGCGGCGGCTCGATCCCGCGCCGCCCCTCGCCACACCCAGAGCGCGGCGGCGAGTCCAGCGAAGAACGCCGTCTCGGGGTGGCCGCCGTAGAGGGCGAGCGCCATCGTCGCCGCGGTCCCCGCGAAGGCGAGGCCGCGCCGCTGGCCGCGCTGCGCCTCGATCGCGAGGAGCAGCCACGGCAGCCAGGGGATGACGTGCCCCAGGCTGTAGCCGAGCCAGAGCAGGAGGCTGCCCGAGAGCGCAAAACCCACTCCGGCCAGCGCCGCTCCACTCCGGCCCAGGGCGAGTCGCCGCGCGAGGAAGTAGCCGCCCAGCGCCGCCCCCGCGACTCGCAGCAGGGCGAGCCAGGCGAGGCCGCGATCGAAGAGGCGCCAGCCACCGAGCTCCTCGAGCCCGACCAGCGCGAGGACCTGCGGATCGAGCACGCCCCATTGTGGGTTGGCCAGGAGCGGCAGGCCGAGCTCGAGGTCGGGCGTCCACAGCGGTACCTCCCCCCCGCGCCAGCTCTCGGCCACTCGCCGGTAGACCGGATAGAACGCGACGCCCTGATCGGAGAGCTCGGCGTTGCGCGCGCGCGGCGCGGCGTGCCAGGGCGCCTGGACGGTGGCGGTATCGGTCGCGCAGTAGACCAGCGAGCCGTCCCAGACCGGACGTCCGACCACCACCACCCCGAGCGTCACGGCCAGCACGGCGGCGAGGAGGAGCTCCCGGAGGGAGGGCGGGGCGGAGGTCGGGGAAGAGGCCAAGGGGGGAGTGGTGTACCGTCTCGGGCGAGCGGATGCCAGGTGCGCCCCGAAGCTCGGAATGTCCGCGGAGGCGCGGCTCCGGAGGGAACCCACCCGTGCCCCCCTCGTCCAGAGGGGCGGAAGTGCGGCGGTCGGCATATACCGCGACTCTCGGCCACGATCCCTCGTCCCGAGCATCTGGGGGGACGTGAGAGCACCGGGAGCCCGTGAAGAAGGGAGCCGACCGTCGCCTCTCACCCCGGCTCGCCGGCCGCCCGCGATACTCCTCCGGAGCGGCCGGGACGTCTCTCGGGATCGACAACGGGGCGGACACCGAGATCGGCGGCCGCTATGAGAGAGAAGGCGCCTCGCCGATTCCAGAGCGGGGTGGAGGGCCCGGACCGGACGGTTCCGGGCCCTCCCTGGCTTCCGGATCGGCCCGGATCCCCCCCTGGAGCTCTCCCGCTTCGCCGCTGAGACTCTCTCCGCGGAGGTTTTCCGAATCCTGGGCGAAAACCCCGGCTCCAGGGAGCGTATTCGTAGAGAGAGGCCCGCCGGCAGGGGCGGGCCGAAACGCTGAATCCCCGGAGTGAAAACATGACCGAGAATCAACCCCAGGCAGGAGCGACGACAGGGACCGAGAGGATCCTGGTCATCGAGGACGAAGAGAGTCTGGCCGTCGGAATCCGCGACGCCCTGGAGCACGCGGGCTACTTCGTCCAGATGGTCCACGACGGCCGGGAGGCGCTGGACCTGATCCGGGCCTGCGACTTCGACCTGATCGTCCTCGACCTGATGCTCCCCGGGCTCAACGGACTCGACCTGCTCAAGACGCTGCGCTCCGACCGCGTCGACCTTCGCGTAGTGATCCTGACCGCCCGGGCCGACGAGGGCGACGTGATCAAGGGACTGGAAGCGGGCGCCGACGACTACATGCGCAAGCCCTTCTCCCCGGGCGAGCTCGTGGCGCGCGTCACCGCCCAGTTCCGCCGTCGTGACCTCGACAGCGCGCCGCCGCTGCACCTCGAGCTGACCGACGACATCAAGGTCGACCTCGACCGTCTCGAGGTGCACCGGGACGGTGGCGTCGTGCCGCTCACGCCTCGCGAAGGCGATATACTGCGGTACCTGATCCAGCACCGAGATCGCGTGGTGACGCGGGACGACCTGCTCGTCGACGTCTGGCACTACAGCAACGGCAAGGTGGAGACGCGAACCGTCGACATCCACATCGTCGGCCTGCGCCGGAAGATCGAGCCCGACCCCGCTCAGCCCTCGCTCATCCAGACGGTGCGCGGTAAGGGCTATCGTTGGCACAACTAGCGAGAAAACGAACAGCACTGGGGCTCTACTCTCTCCTGCTCGTGCTGCCCACCCTGGTCCTGGGTGGGCTGCACTGGCATCAGCTCGTCCAGGAACAGGAAACCGAGCTGGCCCAGATCTACGATGACGCCGAGGCCGCCAGCAGGCGGCTCGTCGATTCGATCCGGGCCCGCCTCAACGCGCTGCTCAGGGCGGAGAACGAGCGCGACTTCTCGGACTACCAGGACCAGAAGTTCCCCGACGACCTCGTCGGTACCGGCCTGGCCTTCGTCGGATCCCCGCTCGGCAAGGGTCCCCCTCCCGAGGGAATCGCCGGGTGGTTCGCCTGGGATTTCCGCGAGCGCATCGACGCGCCGTACAAGATGTTCCCCGGGAATCGCTGGGAGGTGCGCGAGGCGGAGCAGACCGAGCTCGGGGCGGTGGTGGAGGATTTGATCCGCCACGACTGGCTGGACGGATTTCCGAAGCGGATCACGCGCTACGACAACGTCCACGACTCGCGCATCTCGCTCCGCACCGCGGTCGTCAACCTCAGCCAGGAGACCGACATCGATTGCCTGCGGGACGAGCTTCCCGCCCTGGAGGGTTTCGCCCACGTGCTGGTCCAGCTCTACCAGTACGACTTCCACGTCCGCTTCTTCCTGGAGCCCGACGGCACGCCGCGGCTGCTCGCCACGCGGCTGATCCTGATCGACGCCAACGAGCGATTGAAGGGGATGCCCGATTGCTACTCGCGGCTCGCCGAGGGGGCGACGCTGATCCAGGGGTTCTTCATCGATCCGGTCTGGTTCTTCCAGGAGATGCCCCGGGAGCTGGTGCCGCAGGTGCTTCGTGGAGCGGAGAAGTTCCACGGGGTGGGCAGCCCTCCCTTGACCGACACCACCGATCGGGTGGTGGAGCGGATCTACCTGATCGACGCCCTGGACTTCGAGGTCTACGAGCCGGGGGACGCCAGCTACGGCGAGCTGCAGATCTCGATCAGCACCTCGGAGCTGCACGCCCGGCACCAGCGGCAGACGCGGCGCTTCCTCGCCGTGGCGCTGATGCTCCTGCTCTCCCTGGGCACCGGAATGCTGCTGCTCTTGCGCTCGGTGCGCCGCGACCTGGAGCAGGCACAGCGGACCGAGAACTTCGTCGCCGCCGTGACGCACGAGCTGCGGACTCCCGTCTCGGCGATCCGGCTCTACGGGGAGATGCTGCGCGACGGCTGGGCCACCGACCCGGCGAAGCAGGACGAGTACTACCGGCGGATCGTCGGCGAGGCGCACCGCCTGGAGACGATGGTCGAGCGGGTGCTGGAGAAGAGCCAGCTGACCTCGGTCGAGGCCAAGCCCAAGCCGGGGGATCTGAGCGACCTCCTCTCGCAGCTGGTCCGCCGCGAGCTGGGCCTCGGCGGCGACGTGCGGCTGGAGCTCGATCCCGAGTTCCCGCCGGTGCTCCTGAACCCCGAGTCGATGCGCTCGATCGTGGTCAACCTGGTCGACAACGCGCGCAAGTACGCGCCGGTCCGGCCGGGGGACCCGCACGCCGAGCCGATCCTGGTGCGGACCAGCGCCCGGAACGGGACCCCGGTCCTCGAGGTGCTCGACCGCGGCCCCGGCATTCCCGACGAGGACAAGCGGCACGTCTTCGAGGCCTTCTATCGCCGTGGAGACGAGCGGACGCGGCGCGCGCGTGGGACGGGGCTGGGTCTGCACCTGGTCAAGATCCAGGCGCAGTCGCTCGGCGGCGACGTCGAGATCCTCGACCGCCCGGGCGGAGGCAGCATCTTCCGCGTCCGGCTGCGCGAGGTATCTGGCGGCGCGGAGAGTTGATCTGCCCATCTTCGGCGTTTTCCGCCAGCAGCGCCCCTCGCGGCGGCGTCTAGATCGTGTTCCCCGACTGTAGCGCGGGCTGGCGCCCGCAGCTCGAACGGTCAACAGACTTCTCAGATCACGATTCTCGCCAGCTTCAATGACCTCCCAGCCTGCTTTCTGCGCGCAGCGCGCAGAAACCGACTCCGAGTAGACCCGAGGTGATCCCATGATCCTGTGCGTTCCCTTCCTGCTCCTTCCGCTCCTGTCCGCCCCCCCCGCTTCCACGCCCATCGCGCCGGCCGAGGTGGAGCTGTACGTCAATCCCGCCAAGGGGAAGGACAGCGCCCCGGGGACGAAGCGGCGCCCGAAACGCACGCTCTCCGCCGCCCTGGCGACGTTGCCGGAGCCGCTCGAGGAGTCGGTGACGGTCCACCTCCTGGCGGGGACTCACGACTCGACCGGGGGCGTGCGCACGAGCGAGCGATCGATGCAGCTCGCCCATCGCATGCGCCCCGGCGTCACCATCTCGATCGACGGGCCGGAGTCCGGTGATCCGGCCGTGCTGGACTGGCGCGGCGGCCACCTCTTCGACGTCCGGGAGGGCGAGTGGCGGCTGCGCCGCGTGCAGGTGGGGACGTTCCGGAAGGACCAGCGCCGGGGCGTCCAGGTGCGCGGCCCGGCGCGCGTCACGCTGGAGGACGTGACCTTCCGCCAGCGCAGCCTGTCCGACGCCGGCATCTGGGCCGAGGATGGCGGGCGGATCTTCCTGCGGGGGGCGATCAAGCTCAACGAACACCTGCACGAGGAGGCCGAGGAGGAGACCTTCTGCGGCATCGTCGCGGTCGACCACGGCATCGTCGAGTTCAGGGGGGGAAAGGGCTCTTCCCTCGAGATCGGCAACGGGAGCCTGTCGGTGCGCACTTACGGCCGCATCCGCCTCGGTTGCGAGTCGGCGCGCATCACCTCGTGGACGAAGTCCAACAACCTCGCGGTCAACCACAGCGGCCGGATCGAGCTCGCCAATACGCCGACGACGTTGCGGGCACACGTCCGGAACAACACGCCGATCGGTCTGGAGCACGACGGCCACCTCCTGGCCGAGGATACGTACATCAAGATCGTCGGCCCCAACGACTCGGCGATCGCGCTACAGAAGGCGAGCACTTTCACCTGCAACGACATCGAGCTCTCGGGGGAGTTCGAGTACGCGATGTGGGCTTCCAGCGGCAGCATGTTCTGCGGCCGCTTCCTCACCGACGTGTCGAAGCTGGACGCGAGGACCGGTGCCCAGATCCTGGTGGAGGCGATCAAGGGCGAGGTCGGGGAGGTCGTAGTCCGTAGCGGGGGGCTGGTCGCCTTGCCGGACCGCGTCGTGCGGTCGGAGTGACGGTCCGGGTACTCTTGCTGAATGGACAACCGGCGTTTCACCACAGAGAGCAGAACCAGAAGAAGATATTTACCACAGAGGGCACAGAGGACACAGAGAACAGAATCAGAAGAGGATGACTACGAGGATGATCGGCTTCGCCGATCATCCTCGTTGTCATCCTCTTCTGATTCTGTTCTCTGTGTCCTCTGTGCC
>CAZCAC010000188.1:0-12986 GCA_964496575.1 uncultured Planctomycetaceae bacterium
CCAGCCCAAGGGGAAGGGGAGCTCATCCTGAACACAGCGGCTCCGTCGAGCCCGTCTCTTCTTTCTCTTTCTCATGCGCGTATTCTAGCGGATAGAACTCGGAAACTCAATGCCTGATCGGTAAAAACACAGCTATATTCAAAACTATATTGCCACATCCTAGGCGTCATTCCGGGAGTGAATCGTCACCGACGGTGCGGTCGGCCACGCCTCAACAATCTTCAACAATCGTGTCTTCTCTCTTCTCGGCGAAGCGATCGTTTCTCACTCAGGATGGTGGTGCGCGAAGCCCCTCGATCTCCTGCCCAGCCACCGTCACCGTCGGCGTCGGCCTCGCCTCAGCCGCGTCAGCGGCCTGGGGTCGGCGTCGCCGGGGACGGGCTGGGCAGGTGATCGACGGGGCTGAGCCCCCTCCTGCTCAGTTGCCGGAGCCAGAGTGCCGAGGCCTGGGGCGTCTCCTGCCCCGGTGAACACGCCCAAGTTCCGTCCGCCTGCGGCGAACGCGCCGCCAGGGGTGAGGCCCATCCCGGTCCGCCCCACGCGCGACCTCGTTGTGCTAGGATGCAACCGGAGGAGCCGATGAGATTCCGAGGTTGGACCAGGAGTTGATTCGCATGAAGACAACCAGACTCGCCCCGTGGCTCGCCGCCTTTCCCATCACCATCACCATCGTCACGGGCTCCCCCAGTGGGGGAGAGATCGTCGAGATCATCGGTCCCGACGGTGACGGGGTGGGGAACATCCTGGCCTACACCTGGGACGTCGCCGCCGACGGAGCCGGGAACGCCTTCGTCACCGGTACCTCCAGCAACAACGTGTTCCGGATCGCGAAGGACGGGCAGATCACCGAGATCCTCGACATCTGGGGAGACTTCGCCGGGAACGAGTGCCGGGGGCCCCGCGGGCTCGATGTCGACGAGGCCGGCAACGTCTACGTCGCTTGCGCCAACACTCAGAACGCCTTTCGCATCGCACCCGACGGAACGGTCACCGAGCTGATCGACGGCGACGGCAGCGGCTATCCGAACTACTGCCAGGCCCCCAAGGACATCGCCGTCTCCGAGTCCGGGAACGTCTACGTCTGTGGCTACTACAGCTCGAACGCCTTCCGGATCGCGCCGGACGGAACGATCACGTTGATCATCGATCACCATGGGGACGGCTCGGGGTCGTCGGGCAATCTTCACTACCCCACGACGATCGCCGTGGACCACGAGGACAACGCCTTCGTGGGCAGTGGCCCGGGCGGACGGGTGTTCAAGGTCACGCCCGCAGGAGTGATCACCCTGGTCCTCGACCAGTACGGGGACTGGGCCGGCAATCTCTTCAGCGGCCCGTGGGACATCGACGTCGACGCGGAGGGCAACTTCTACGTCAGCGGTACCTACACCGGCAACGTCTTCAAGGTCACGCCGCAAGGAGTGATCACCGAGCTGATCGACGCGACCGGCGACGGCCTCGGCAACCCGCTGGGAAGTCCGCAGGGGGTCGCCGTCGACCACCTCGGCAACGTCTTCGTCTGCGGATACAGCAGTGACAACGTCTTCCGGATCGCGACCGACGGGACGATCACGCAGATCATCGACGGCAGCGGCGATGGCGCCGGTCACTTCCTGTGGGCCTGCGGCGGGACGGACGCGGACCCCTTCGGCAACGTCTACGTCACCGGCCTCATGACCGACAACGCGTTCCGGATCGCGCCGACCTGGCTCCCCGAGCCCGGCGTCGGCTACTGCTTCGGCGATCCGGGCAGCGGCACGCCCTGCCCCTGCGACAACGACAACGACGGAAGCGTCCCCGGCTCCGGCTGCGACAACGGCGTCTTCGCCTCCGGTGCGCACCTGACCGGCCATGGCCGTGCCAGCGTCACCTATGATGGCCTGGTCCTGACCGCGACGCACCAGGAGCGCCACGGCTTCGGCCTCTTCTTCCAGGGCAAGAACGCGGTGAACGGCGGCGACGGCATTCCCTTCGGCGACGGCCTGCGCTGCGCCGGCGGAGGTGAGATGCGTCTCCAGGTCCGCCAGGCCGACGCCGACGGCACGTCCAGCACGACCCTGGCGATCGGGGCCGCGGGGAACGTCACGGTGGGCGAAACCCGCTACTACCAGCTCTGGTACCGGACCGTCCTCTACCCCCCGTGCGGCCTGGGGATCAACGACTTCAACACCTCGAACGGCTACCAGGTGAGGTGGGCGCCCTGATCGCGACCGATCAGGGATCCACCTCGCTCTCGAGCAGCCGCTTCGCTTCGTCGACTTCCGCCTGCGCGGTGAAGCGCGCGACGTAGGGCTGGCCGGGCCAGTAGGCCAGCTCGGGGCGCTCGGGGGCGGCGTCGACGCAGCGCTCCAGCCAGAAGCGCGCGTTCTGGCGGTCGTGCGACCAGAGTGCCCGGCCGAGGGCGCCGTACACCGGGACGAGGCGGGCCTGGAGCAGCGGGTGGAAGGGGCCGTGCTCCTCGTTGACGAGGATCCGCGTGGCGATCGCCTCGGCGAGGCTCCAGTCCGCGGGACTGTCGAAGAGCTGCCGGACGTCGTATTCGAGGTTGTCCCAGATGAGGCCGGCCCGAGCGAGGGCGCTCTGGCGCGGTCGCCACGGCTCAACCTCGACGACGTCGTGGCAGCGAGTCGCCGCGACGAATCGCGGCGGGGAGTCGAGCGGGAGGTCGTAGGTCTCCATCTCGCCCTGGTGCCAGACCTCGAAGAAGCGCGGCTGGTCGTTCTCGGTGATCGCGCAGAGCTGCACCGCCCAGCGTGACAGGTCGGAGGTGCCGCGGCGATGGACGCTCACCCGGCGGGGCGCGTCGGGGTCGAAGGAGGTCTCGAGGCGGGCGACCGCGCCGTCGAAGCAGCCGCGCAGGAACTCGACGACCGTCGTCTGGTAGTGACCGTCCCAGACGAGCAGCGAGTGCGGGGCGTGCCCGGTGTTCGGCAGGACCCACATCGCGCGCCGGGTCACGGGAGCGTTCGCGAAGACCGCGAGGTGGCCCGCGAATCCCACCGAACCGTCGCGCTCTCCCTCGATCAGAAGCACCGGACACTCGAGCTCGGCGGCGCTCTCCTCGACGTCGAAGCCGCCGGGCAGCACGAAGGTCTCGACGAAACACGCGCCCAGGGAGCCCGCTTGCTGCCGCAGGACGAGGCCCGGGTGAATGGCATTCTCGACGAGGACTCCGGCGCAGGAATCCCCGTCGTCGGCCGCCGCGCGCAGCGCCAGGATCGATCCCAGCGAGAGGCCGTAGTAGGCGATCCGACCGACGTCCTCGCGCTCGCGCAAGCTGGCGACGACGACCTCCAGGTCGTCGAGCAGCGCACCCACCGACGGCTCGCCGCCGCTGCGACCCCAGCCCCGGTAGTCGAAGAGGAAGACCTGGAAGCCCGCGTCACGCAGGAAACCGTAGTAGGGGTGCAGGTACGAGATGTTGGCCCGGTTCCCGTGGCAGAGGACGATCGTGCGTCCGTGCGCCTCGGGGTTCGGCAGGAACCAACCGTGGAGGGTGATCCCGTCATCGACGTCGACGTGGACATCCTCGTACGGAATCCCGATCGCGGCCGGCGTCGCGATCTCGTCGACGGTCGGGTGAAGAAAATCCTCACTGAGGCGACGCTCGAGGTTACAGCCGGCGAGCAGCAGGACGAGCGCCGCCAGGGTGGCGATCCGAATCGCCGGGTATCGCCGCGGAGAGCTCAAGGTGCCCAGCAGATCTCGTACCCGTTCGACAGGTTGAACTCGTTCACCCCCAGCCCGCAGGCAGGCGTGCTCTGGTTGCGGTACCAGCACTGGTAACGCAGCGTGTCCCCGGGCGAGACAGCACACTTCTGGGCGATCGAGATCGTGGTGCTCGAGGTGCCCGCGGCGTCGGCGAAGCGGACCTGGATGCGTTTCAGGTTGCCGCCGGCGCAGCGCAAGCCGTCGCCGAACCAGACGCCGTCGCCGCCGGCGATCGCGTTGTCCGCCTGGAAGTAGAGGCCCGAGTTGTTCGGCTCGAGCCCGGTGGTGGTCAGCACCAGGGAGTCGCCGCTGACCCCGGCGTAGCCGCTGCCGGTGAGCTTCGCGCCGGAGGCGAAGACGCCGTTGTCGCAGCCGGAACCGGGAACGCTGCCGTCGTTGTCGTTGTCGCAGGGGCAGGGCGTGCCGCTGCCGGGATCGCCGAAGCAGAAACCGACGCCGGGCTCGTTCGGCACCGCGAAGACGTAGGCCGCTCCGGCCTCGCCCTCGCCCGAATGGTCGCTCCAGGGAGAGCCGACGAGGGCCCGATCCCCGCTGATCGAGACGCAGCTCCCGAAGAAGTCCCCGGACCATCCGTCCGAGGCGTGCAGCTTGGCGAGCTCCTGGCCGGTGTTCACGTCGTAGAGGTAGGCCGCTCCGGCCGAGGACCCGAGGTCGTCGTCCCCGTACGCACCGACCAGCAGGTGGTCACTGCTCAGCGACAGCGCATCGGCAAAGTCCTGGTGCGGGTGTCCGTCGGCGGGGGTGAGCTCGAACAGCAGCTGCCTGGTGACCAGGTCGTACACGTAGGCGGTCCCGGGAGGTGGCGTGATCGCATACGGGGAGGCCCCGACCACGGCGTGGTCGGCACTGATGGCGACGCTCCTGCCGAAGTAGTCGAGCGGCTGGCCGCCCACCAGGCGGAACTTCCAGAGCTCCTGCCCCGTGGTCACGTCGAAGAGGTAGGCCGCACCCACGTAGCCGTTGTTGCCGACCGATCCGATCAGGGCCCGATCGCCATGAATGGCGACGTCGGATCCGAGCTGATCCCCGTCCTTACCATCGGTCGCGACGAGCTTGCGGAGCTCCTGTCCCGTCGACACGTCGAGGACGTACGCGGCCCCCGAGTTGGTCGCGGCGCCGCTCGCGTTCCTGGCGCCGACGACGAGCAGGCTCCCGCTGATGGCCACGCTCCCGCCGAAGTGGGTGCCCGACGAACCGTCGGAGGCGTTCACCTCCATCAGCTCCTGTCCCGTCGCCAGATCGAAGAAGTAGACCGAGCCGCTGTCGTGGCCCGCGTCGTCGGTGCGAGGCGCTCCGACGACGACGCGGTCGCCGTTCAGCGCGACGCTCTCCCCGAAGTCGTCGATCACCTTGTTGTCGGAAGAGGAGAGCTCGTGGAGCAGCTGGCCGGTCTTGAGGTCGAAGACGTGGGCCCGGCCCAGACCGTACCCGTAGCTGCCAAAGTTGGCCTGTCCGACGACCCCGCGATCGCCGCAGATGCACACGGATATCCCGAAGTAGTCGTCTTCGTCGGGATTGGCGGCGGTGAGCTTGAAGAGCTCCTGCTGGGTGAGGCCCGGGATCGCCGCGAGGAGGAGAAACCCGGTGGAGAGGAATGACACACGAGCGAATCGAAAGATCTTCACGAGAACCTCCGGAAGCTGCCTGGCGCCGCTGGAGACAGGCGAGCCCGTGCATGGTACCACGCCCAGGCGGCTCGGGGGGCGCGGTTTGGCCAGCTCCGCCGGCTACACGTCCCCGAGCTTCTTCCCCGCCAGGGCCGACTTGGCCACGCGGTCCATCAGCGCCGCCGCGAGCGGCATCGTCGCCCGCTCCAGCTGGTCGCGGGCGGCTTGAAGCGCCTTGCCGTCCTTGCTTTCGCAGGCGGCCTCGGCCTCCACCATCGCCTCTTCCAGGTCGCTCAGCGTCTCCGGATCGAGCGCGTCGCGCGCCGTCACGAGGTTCTTCTCGGTCGCTCGCAGCATCGTGCCGATCTCGGTCACCAGCCCGGCGGCGCGGCTCGCCTCGAAGTCCTCGCGGGCGTTGTCGAGGGAGTCCTGCAGCATCGTTTCGACCTGCTCGTCGGTGAGGCCGTGCTTCGGCTCGACCTCGATGCTGGCGGTGGCGCCGGTCGATTCCTCGCGCGCCGTGACCGTCAGGAGCCCGTTGGCGTCGACGCGGAAGCGGACCGCGACCTTGGGCATCCCCGCCGGCATCGGCGGGATCCCGGTGAGCTTGAAGCGCCCGAGGCTGCGGCAGTCGGTGGCCAACTCGCGCTCGCCCTGCACGATGTGGAAGTCGATCCCCGTCTGGTTGTCGACGTAGGTGGTGAAACCCTCGGTCGCCTGGCACGGGATCGTCGAGTTGCGCGCGATCACCTTGGCTATCGCGCCGCCCATCGTCTCCATGCCGAGAGAGAGCGGCGTGACGTCCATCAGGAGCATCTCGCGGCTGCCACCGGTGAGGATGTGCGCCTGCACCGCGGCGCCGAGCGCCACCACCGTGTCGGGGTCGAGCTCGACGTGCGGCGGGCGACCGAAGAAGGCCTCCACCGCGCGGCGGACCGAAGGCACTCGCGTCGAGCCGCCGACCAGCACCACCTCGTCGATCTCCGACGGCTCGAGGCCGGCGTCGGAGAGGGCGTTGCGGCAGCGGTCGATCGTCTTCTTGACCAGGTGTTCGATCCGCTCCTCGAACGTCTCCCGCGTGATCATCATGCGGACGTTGACCCCGCTGTCGGGGATCACCAGGTGCAGCTCCGCCTCGGGGTGCTTGGTCAGGCTGACCTTGCACTTCTCCGCAGCCATGCGCGCGGCCTGGACGAATGCCGGGTCGATCAGCTCGGCTTCCGTATACGGGTCGCGCAGCTCGGCGAGCAAGAGGAGCGAGAGCTCGCGGTCGAAATCGTCGCCGCCGAGGTGCGTGTCGCCGTTGGTCGAGAGGACGCGGAAGACGCCGTCCTCGATCGAGAGGATCGAGATGTCGAAGGTCCCGCCGCCGAGGTCGTAGACGGCGACGTTGCCGGTGGCCGTCTCGTCGAGACCGTACGCGAGGCTGGCGGCGGTGGGCTCGTTGATGATCCGCATCACCTCGATCCCGGCCAGGCGGGCCGCGTCGCGCGTCGCCTGACGCTGCGTATCGTCGAAGTAGGCGGGCACGGTGATCACCGCACGCGGGATCTGGCTGCCGTCCATCTTCTGGCAGCCGAGGTCGTGCACGCGCATCAGGATCAGCGAGCTGAGCTCCTGCGGCGTGTACTCACGACCGTGCACGTCGATCTTGAGCAGACCGTTCTCGTCCTCGCGGACGGGGAAAGGGAAGGACTTCAGCTCGTCGCGGATGTCGTCGAGCCCGCGACCCATGAAGCGCTTGATGCTGAAGATGGTGTTGCGGGGATCGACGACGGCGTGCTCCAGCGCCTTGCGCCCCACCACCGGACTGCCGTCCTCCGGCATCCAGATCACCGAGGGGATCTTGCCGCTCTTGCCAAAAGGGCGGATCACCATCGGCCGCCCCTCTTTCCAGGTGGCGGCCAGCGAGTTGGTGGTGCCGAGATCGATCCCCATCGCCTGGGGGGAATCGGCGTTGTTGAGGACGTTGAGTTCGAGGTACCCCATGGCGGGCGGGGGGAGTGGTGGGGGAGTGACGGGGGATCAGCTGGCGGCGCCCCCCTCGAGGGCCGCCGACTCCAAACGGATGCTCTCCAGCTCGCCGAGTACACGATCGACGTAGCGAACCGCGTTGAGTTGCTTGCGCGTCTGCTCCAGCGCCGGAGGCTCCACCTCGGGAGCCGTCTGGAGCAGGCGACCGACTTCCGCCGTGCGCTGGTTCCTCTCGGCCCGCAGGGCGCTCGCCAGCTGCGTCAGCGCCTCGCGCTGCGGGGAGCCCAGGCCGGAGGATTTGGCTTCCTCGAGCGCCTCGTTCCACTCCAGGACCTGGACCAGGAACTCCTGGGGCATCTGCCGCTCCTCGCTCTCCGAAGGCCCGCCCAGCTGGCGGACCAGCCAATCCGCGCGGTGGACGGGGTCGTTGAGGACCTCGTAGGCGGAGTTCAACATGGCGCTGGCCGACTCGGCGAGATCACGCTCGGACTCCTCGGCGGTGGCGAAGTAGTCGGGGTGCAGGTACCGGCTGAAGCGCAGGAAGCGCATCTTCAGGTCCTTCGAGCTGACCCCCCACGCGGGCGACAAGCCGAACACCTCGAAGGGGTCCGGCTGTCGCTCCACGGGGAGCAGCGACTCGCAGTTGACGCAGACGAGTGGTGTCTCCAGCGTGCTCTCGCAGTACGGGCAGATCTTCATCAGCGCCTCCTCCATGCGTGCCTCCGATCAGACGGTGAAAGACTCTCCACAGCCGCAGCTCTTGGCCGCGTTCGGGTTCCCGAACTTGAAGCCGCGGCCCATCATGCTGTCCTCGAAGTCGATCTCCGTGCCGTTCAGGTACAGGAAGCTCTTGGGATCGCAGACCACCTTCAGGTTCTCGCTCTCGCTGACCTGGTCGGTGTCTCCGATCGCGTCGTCGAAGCCCATGGTATAGCTGAAGCCGGAGCAGCCTCCGCCCTTCACACCGATCCGCAGCGCGGTTCCGTCGGATAGGTTCTGTTCGGCAATGATGCGGCGGACTTCATTGGCCGCCCGTTCGGTGAGAGTGATCATCTCAATCGGTCTCCGTGGGATCCTGGTTCTGTTTCGATTTGAAGTCGGCGATGGCGGACTTGATGGCGTCCTCGGCCAGCACCGAGCAGTGGATCTTCACCGGCGGCAAGGAGAGCTCCTCGACGATCTCGGTGTTCTGGATGGCCATCGCTTCATCGACAGTCTTCCCCTTGATCCACTCGGTGGCCAGGGAGGAAGAGGCGATGGCGGAGCCGCAGCCGAAGGTCTTGAACTTGGCGTCGACGATGCGGTCGCCCTCGACCTCGATCTGCAGCTTCATCACGTCTCCGCACTCGGGGGCACCGACGACGCCGGTTCCGACGCTGGCCTTCTCCTTGTCGAGAGAGCCGACGTTGCGGGGCTTGTTGTAGTGGTCAAGGACCTTGTCGCTGTAGGCCATGGCTGTGATTGCGTTGGGCTGGGTACTACCGGTTCACCGGGAAGATCTCGATTCAGTGACCGCCGGACCAGTTGACGGTGCTGATGTCGATACCCTCTTGATCCATCTCGTAGAGGGGGGATAGTTCGCGCAGTCGCTTGACGGCGGTGATGACCTGCTCGGCGGCGAAGTCCGCTTCCTCCTCCGTGGTCATCCGACCGAAGCTGAAGCGGATCGACGAGTGAGCCAGATCGTCCCCGACGTCGCAGGCGCGGAGCACGTGACTGGGTTCGAGGCTGGCGGACGTGCACGCCGATCCCGAGGAGACGGCGATGTCCGGCATGCCCATCAGCAGGGATTCTCCCTCGACGAACGCGAAGGAGATGTTCGTGGCGTGCGGTAGACGGTTCTCCTCGTCACCGTTGACGTGTACGTGGTCGAGCGCGTCGAAGAGCTTCTTCTCGAAGCGGTCGCGCAGCGCGCGGCCGTGCTCGACGTCCTTCTCGAAGTCCTTCTCGCACAGCTCGCAGGCGGTGCCGAGGCCGACGATGCCGGGGACGTTGAGGGTGCCCGAGCGCATTCCCCGCTCGTGCCCGCCGCCGTCCATCTGGGCGACTAGCCGTACCCGGGGCTTGCGCCGCCGCACGTACAGGCAGCCGATCCCCTTGGGGCCGTAGATCTTGTGGGCCGAGAGGCAGAGTACGTCGACGTTGTCCGCCTCCACGTCGACCGGGACCTTGCCGATCGTCTGGGTCGCGTCGGCGAAGAGCAGGACGCCGCGCTCGCGGCACACGGCGCCGATCTCGCGGACCGGATTGATCGTGCCGATCTCGTTGCTCGCCCAGAGAATGGCGACCATCAGGGTGTCCTCGCGGATCGCCGCGGCGACGTCCTCCGCGCTGACGCGACCGTTCTTGTCCGGCTTGAGGTAGGTCACCTCGAAGCCTTCCTTCTCCAGGTGCTTGCCGACGTCGAGCACCGCCTTGTGCTCGACCTGGGTGGTGATGAAGTGCTTCTTCTTGGCGCCGTACATCTCCGCCGCGCCCTTGAGGGTGAGGTTGATCCCCTCCGTCGAGCCGGAGGTGAAGATGATCTCCTTGGGCGTGGCGCCGATCAGCGAGGCGATCTGCTTGCGAGCCCGGGTCACCGCCTCCTCCGCGGCCCAGCCGAAGCTGTGGCTGCGGGAGGCGGCGTTGCCGAAGGTCTCGCTGAAGTAGGGCAGCATCGCCTCGAGGACGCGCGGGTCCACCGGGGTCGTCGCCTGGAAGTCGAGATAGATGGGCAGGTTCATCGGGTTCGGTCGGCGGATTCGCTGTCTGCTTCGGGAGAGAAGAGGGAGCCGAGCGGGCTCATGGTCGGGGTCGGGTCGACGAGCGCGCGCAGGCTGGTGTGCTCCATCTGCCGCCAGATCCCCTCCCGGATTCGCTGCAGGGGGGAGCGGATCGGACAGACCGCCTGGACGTCGCAGCTGTTTCCGGAGGTGGGGTGGATCGTCTCGCAGCTCGCCAGGGTCGGCGCGCCCTCCAGGGCGCAGACGACGTCGCCGACGGTGATCATCTCGGCGCGCCGGGCCAGGGCGTACCCGCCGCTGGCGCCCCGCTGGGAGTCGATGAGCCCGCTGCGGGAGAGGTCCTTCAGCACCTCGGCGAGGAGCCGGCGGGGGATCGGATAGACCTCGGCGATCTCCCGCGCGCTGACGAACTCACCGTCCCGGTCCACCATGTGGACCAGGGCGATCAGGCCGTATTCGGTGCGCTTGGTCAGCTGGAGCATCGTCTCGTCTCGGAGGGGCCGGCGGGCATGTAGCACTAAAATAGTGCTAATTGAAGGCGAAAGAAAAGGCCGCGGAACGCGACCTACAGACCTTCTAGGTGATGGAGGATAGGCGCTCCAGGGGTCCAGAGCCAGCCTTTTCTTCTGGAATCTTCCGTGCACGTCAGGTTTCCTGGCTCAAGACTGCTCTATCGACGGTCGATGGAGGGCGGATGAGGGATTCCAGCGAAACGGTGTGCTTCACCTGCGGCCTTCCGTCCGGGGAGTTCCCCCGCCTCAATCACCTCCCCGGTGGCCAGGTCTGCCCGACCTGCCGGGATCGGCTGATGGCGATCCTGCCTCCGATCCTGCCCGGCCAGGAGGAGGAGCCGGAGGGGATCGAAGAAGAGGCCGAGGTCCTCGAAGCGGCTCCACTGCAGCTCTCGCCGCAGGAGACCGCCTGGGGGCCGCATCTCCCCGATACTCCCGCCTGATCGAGCTTCCCTAGCCGGCAGCCCACGGCGCCAGGACCTCCCGCAGGAGCGCGGGGAGGGGAACCACCTTTCGCTCGGGGGTGGTCATGTCGACGCAGGCCAGCTCCGTCTCGGCGGTCGCCAGGAGCAGCTCGTCCTCGACGCGCACGATCCGGTACCCGAAGCGGACCGAGGCGGCTCGCAGCCCCACGACGCGCGTCCGCACCTGGATGAGATCCTCGTAGCGGGCGGAGGCGCGGTAGCGCACCTCGACGCGACGCACGGGCAGCCCGACCCCGCTCTTCTCCAGCTCGCCGTAGGAGCAACCCGCCGCCGCCATCATGTCGGTGCGCCCTTCTTCGACGTAGGCGAGGTAGTTCGCGTGGTGGACCACCCCCATCTGGTCGGTCTCGCAGTAGCGGACGCGCAGCAGGGTCACGTGCTCTCTGGGGCTCATCGGCGCGGCATTATCGTCGGGGTCGATCGCCCTGTCTGCCAAAAATCGGTGAACCGACGGATTGCGCGCAGCCCTCGCCCACCTCTCCGCGACCTCGCCGTAACGAGCCCCTGAATCCCCTTCCGACTGGCGGCGGGGCCGGGACCCTGGTAGAACCCTGCCCCGAATCCCATGAACACCCTCCTCTCCAAGAGCCCCCCGACCCAGACCTCCGGCGACGCCACCGTCGCGACGCTGCTCACCTGGTTCATGCCGGGAGCGGGGCACCTCTACCTGGGGCGCACCACGTTCGCCCTGATCGCCTTCGTGATCGTGGAGGGTCTCTTCCTGCTCGGGATCAAGCTCTCCGACGGGATGGGATTCGAGTACCTCCAGGAGGAGCTGCGCGGGCTCCTCGCCCCCGCCCTCGCCCCGGAGGTGGGGAACCTCGGCGGGTTGCTCTACCAGATCCGCGTCTACAGTTTCGGCCCGGGATTCCCGCGGCCGTTCCCCGACACGATCGCGCTGGGTTCGGCACTCACCGCCGTCTCGGGGGTGCTCAACGTCTGCCTGATGTCTCACGCGCACTTCGAGGCGCGGATGGGCAAGGGCCTCACCGCCGGGCGTCGATCGCCCGCGACGGCGGTCCTCCTGACCTGGCTCGTCCCGGGCCTCGGTCACCTGTACGAGGGGCGTCGCGCGCGCGGAGTGATCGTCTTCGTCCTGCTGGTCGGGATGCTGGTGGTGGGCATCCTGCTCGCGGAGACCTCCAACCTCAGCCGCGAGCGCCACTACTACTACTGGGGCGGGCAGTTCCTGCTCGGCTTGCCGGCGATCGTCGCCGAGCTGATCTGGGGGTCGCGGCCGGTGACCAGCCACGTCCCGTACGCCGAGGCCGGTCTGGTCTTCGGGACCGTGGCCGGCCTGCTCAACATCATGGCCATGCTCGACGTCTACGGCTGGGCGGAGAAGCGGTGGTTCGACGAGGTGAAGGGAGTCCGGGTGCCCGCTGAGGACCCGGCGCCCGAGAAGGCGGCGACCCCCGAGGAGGCGACGGCGTGAACGATCTGCCTACACACCTCCTGCTGTTCGTCCTGATCTCCGCCGCCATCGTCCTGATGAGCGCCTTCTTCAGCGAGCACCGCGACGGGGCCGCGTTGCGTGCGTTCCCCAAGCGTCTGGTGGTCTTCATCATCGGCTGCGGAGTGCTCACCGCGATCATGCTGGTGTTCGAGCACACGTTTGCAGCGGTGTAGGTTCGTTCCTCCTGCCTCATCGCTTCGAGCCGCACAGCCGGTACAACCCGCCGGGTGAACGGGCGACCCGGTCCTTGAGCTCGAGGGTGACCAGCTCGACCAGGACCTCCTGCACCGGGAGCCGCAGCCGCATCGAGAGCTCGTCGGCGGTCAGCGTCTCGCCCTGGAGCGCGCATTCGAGGCGCGTGAGCTCGCGCGGGGGCGTCCGGCACTCTCGCTCGGGGCGGTCGGGATAGACCCCCTCGAGCAACTCGTCGGGGCTCTCCACCAGGGCCGCGCCCTCGCGCAGCAGGCGATGGCCGCCGCGGCTCATCGGGTGGTCGA
>CAZCAC010000189.1:0-12254 GCA_964496575.1 uncultured Planctomycetaceae bacterium
GGCCCCTTCGAGGGGCCTTCCTCAAGCCGCCCGCTATGCGGGCGGTACCTGACTCTCTTCTTCGAGTCGATCGCCTCTGCGCTCGCGACTTCGCCTTCGGGGGGCACGTCGGCGAGGATCACTCGCCCGACGAGGTCGCTGGTGACCTCCCGTGTCTCGCTTCCACCTTCGTCATCGAGCACGATCCGCAGCGCTTGCTCGGGAACGGGACGTCCTTCGGCATCGACGACGAGCACCGGGAGATCCTCCTCCCGGTCCGTCGCCCGCGTACGGATCGCCGGGGCACCAGAACGTCTGGAGGGTTCGGGGGGCAGCGGCGCGGCAGGGGCATCGGCGGTGGCCGACCGGGGTTCCAGCTTCTCCGCCCCCCCCCGGCGAGCCGATGCTGCGGAGGATCAGGATCAGCCCCAGCACGGCGATGATGACCGCGGCCAGGATCGGGAGCTGCATTTTGCGGGGGCTCATCAGTGGCTCGTATCCTACCGTATCCTCTGCACTCCGTGCCTCAACCCGCTCGAGCAGCGGCTGCGACTCGAGGCGCTCCCGCGGCTCCGGCCGGCGCGTCGAATCGGGCTCGATCGGCGAGCGGCGCGGTGCGACCTCCAGGGTGTACGGCGTCTCCACCTGGTGGGCGACGTCGAGCTCAGCCCAGTCGGGGAGCTCGGTAGGGGGATCTCGAGGAGGGCATCGTTCTCTGGGCGAACGAGGTCGACGGCGGAGACGATGCCATTCCGAAGGCCTACCTCGATGGCACCGGGACTCGCCTTTACGTTTCAGGCATGCCGTGGCCCTGGACCGAGGCGATCATCGACGCGAGCGCCGGCTCGGTCGTGCGTGACCTGACCGACCGGAACCAGGATTGGATCCATCCGTCGGGGCGTGGCGAGTACATCGTCGCCCGCCAGCGGGGTGTCTTGCAGGTCCTGTTCGCGGAATCCAGTGAACTCGCGAACACCATTGAGCCATTCCGCGGCGGCGGATACCTGACCTAGACTCCTGGCGGCTACTTCGCCGGAGACCTGGCGCTCTCGTCCTGGAACCACGTGATCTTCGGACAGTCGTCCCACTCGCTCGAGAGCTTTGCTGCGCGGCTGCACGACCCTGAGCGCGTCGCTACGATCGCGGCGGGACTCGAAGTCGATCCCCCATCGCTCGACGAACCACGCTGCCCGCAACGGTGATGCCGAGTCACTGAGAAAGGTCAGCCTCCTGGCCGGGATCGTGAGATCCCCTATGGAGAGTAGAACAAGAAGTTCTTGTTGTCACAGGAGGCTGACCAGGGCGGATAGTACCAGAATTGGAGGATCAGTGAGACTCTCCCATCGCGGACGGAGGCCTTCAGGAAGCCGCTGGACTGGTTCAGGACGAAGCGCGGGGGCGGTCGGTGACGTCAACGACCTGATCCCGCAGAGTGCTCGGGTCATGGCATGCCAGCAATCCGGAGGGCGGGTGAGGACAGATACACGGCGCTGCGGATGCCGGTCGAGGTCTCCAACCCGGTCGAGTGTGATCCCTAATCGATCTCGAAGCGCACGTCGTTCCGGAACGACCGCTGCCCGTACCCCGCCCGGTCGATCGCCTTCGCGTCGAAGCGCCAGCCCTTCAGGTTCTTCAGCGCCGCCCGGTCGAGCTCGCGGTTGCCGCTGCTCCTGATCACCCAGGTGCGCGCCACCTTGCCGCCGGGGCCCAGCTCGAGGCCGACGCGGACCACCCCCTCGATGCCGCGGCGGTGGGGGCGGCTCGGGTAGTGGAGCTGCGGGCGATGGAGGACCAGGACGCTGCTGCCCTGGATCAGCACCGGGGCCCTTGAAGCAGCCGGAGCCGTGGTGGCCTCCTCGACCGGCGGCGCCTCCACCCGCTCGAGCAGCGGCTGGGATTCGAGGCGCTCCCGCGGCACGGGCCGGCGCGTCGAGTCGGGCTCGATCGGGGAGCGGCGCGGCGCGACCTCCAGGGTGTACGGCGTCTCCGCCTGGTGCGCGACGTCGAGCTCGGGCCAGTCGGGCAGCTCCGTGGGCCGGTGGTGCGCGCGCGCCTCCAGCGGTTCCGTCAGCGCGGGCATCGCCTCCTCGAGCTGCTGCTGGAAGGTCAGCTCGTCGAGCAGCACCACCTGCAGCGGCGGATCGATCGGAATCCCCGCGTCGACCTCTCGCGGCAGGAGCACCTTCGCCGCGGCGGTCAGCACCAGGCCGTGCAGCACCATCGCGACCAGAAGCCCGATGAGGAGGTCACTCCGCCGTCGCTGCACCCGTGGGCCTCCCTACGATCAAGACTCGCTCCTGCCCCGCCGCGCGCACGCGGTCGAACACCTCGGTCACCACGCCGTGCCGCGCCTCGCGGTCCGCGTTGATCACCACCGAGAGCTCCGGCTCGCCCGCGCGCCGCTCGCGCAGTCGCTCCTCCAGCCCATCCAGCTCGACCGCCTCGCCACCGACCGCGATGGCTCCGTCCTCCTCGACGCTGATCGTCAGCACCACCGACAGGTCGCGGTTCTCGCCGGTCACCAGCTGCGGCAGGTCGACCGGCACCACGTGGGCGCGCACCATCGCCAGCATCGAGTAGACGAACACCGCCAGCAGCAGGAAGAGCACGTCGATCAGCGGCAGCATCTCGACGCGGGCGGGTCGGTCGAAGCTGGAGCGTCTCATCCGCTCTCTCCTCCCAGCCGCCGCGCGGCCGCCTCGTACTCGGAGAGGCGCGCGCGGACGCGCGTGCGGAAGAAACCGTAGGGGAAGAGCACGCCGAGCGCGATCACCAGCCCCGACGCGGTGGTGATCAGCGCCTGGCTGATCCCGCCGGTGACCGCCATCGGATCGGGGGTCGATCTCGCCGCGAGCGATTCGAACGCGCCGATCACCCCCAGCACCGTGCCGAGGATCCCCAGCATCGGCGCCGCCGCGATGATCGTGTCCAGCGTCGCCATCCCGCGCTCGAGGCGCTGCTGCTCGGCGTCGAGGATCAGCTCGAGGTCGGCCTCGCCGTCCTGCTCGGCCCGGCGCGCCTCGAGCACCGCCAGCGCCGACTGCCGCTTCTCGCGCGCCCAGAAGAGGAGCCGCTCGATCACGAGGGTGGCCGCCAGGAGGGAGAGCAGGAGCAAGGGCCACATCACCGGCCCGCCCCGTTCCATCCAGATCATCATCGGCCTTCCTCCATCCAGCGTCGGATCTCCACGTCGTCACCACCCAGCTCGAGGTAGCGGGCGAAGGCGCGGCGGGCCCGGGGGGTATCGCCGAGGCGATAGCGGCACTCCCGGCCCAGCTCCAGGTACGCTTCAAGGAAGTCGCTTTTTGTCGAGATCGCCTCCTCGAAGGCCCTCGCGGCGTCGGCGTGCTTCTCCAGCTTCCTCAGGCACAGGCCTCGGTTGTAGTGCGCGTCGGGCGCGTGGTCACCCTCTGCGGCCCGCCCAAAGGCGAGTTCCGCGGCCTGGAAAGCGCCCACGGCGTACTCGAGGAGCCCGCGCTCGTAGTGGACCTCCGGGGAGGGGGCGCTCACGATCAGCGCGTCGAGCTTGAGGCGCGCCAGGTCGCTCCGCCCCACCCGGCGCAGCGCGGTCGCCTCGTGCAGGCGCACCTCGGCGTCCTCGAAGACCGGGGCCGGGGCGGTGGCGAGGGCGTCGAGGACCGCCTGGGCCCGCCCCTCGTTCAGGTGCTCCTCCAGGAGCTCCCCCCAGGCGTAGTGGTCGATCGGGTTGTTCTCGATCCGTCGGGCGGCGATCCGCGAGATCAGGATGGAGGAGTCCTCGACCAGCTCCAGCATGTCGTGGAGCACCTCGGGGTGGGTCGGGTCGACCACCATCGCCGCGCCGAGCACGGCCAGCGCCTCGACCAGCTCGTCGGCGCGCTGGGCGACCCGGGCCACCTGGAGCATCGAGTCGACGTCGATCGGCTGGTCGACCAGGACCTCGACCGCCTCCCACGCCTCGGCGGGGCGGTCCGCCTCGAGCAGCAGCCGGGCCAGCGCCAGGCGCAGCGGGGTGGCGCCCACCTCGCGCTCGATCGCGGCGGAGAGGAGCTCGATCGCCAGCGGGGCCTTCCCCTCCGCCTCCAGGAGGCGGGCGGCCTCGACCAGGACGGCGGGCTCGTCGGGAGCGGCCGCGAGCAGGAGGTCGAGGCCCGCGCGGGCCTCTTCGTGCCGCTCGCCGGCGATCTGCAGGCGGGCCAGCTCCAGCCGCGCGGCACCGCAGCCGGGATAGGAGAGCAGCGCCTGGCCGAAGGCGTCCTCGGCCGCCGTGTCATCGCCGGTGGTCAGCAACCCTCGCCCGCGCTCGACGAGGAGCCAGGCGGACTGCAGCGGGGGGGTCGGCGGAGCGATGACGGCCAGCGCCTCGGCGCCCTTGCCCCGGTCGTTGAGCGTGCGCGCGAGGAGCAGCCGGATCTCCGGCTCACCGGGCGCCAGCTCCAGCGCCTCCCTCAGGTGAACGGTCGCGCTGCCCAGCTCGCCGACGGTGAGCGCCTCGCGCCCCTCCGCCAGCAGTCGTGCCGCCGGATCGAAGCCGGGGGGCTCGGAGAGCGGGTCCTGCGGGGCGAGGAACAGGGCGGGGAGGAGCAGGAAGGAGAGGTGCGTCATGTCGAGCGCGCTCGGGAGAGCTGGATAGGGCGGCGGAGGGGCGTCGCGCGGGGTTTCCACGCAACTCGCGTTCCGGGTCCGGGGGTCCGCTGGATCGGGCGGCGTGGCGGTTTCCGCGACGGGATGGGCGATCCTCGTTCCCGACTCGGGTGAGGTGGGGAGCGGGGCGTTACGACGGCGTAACGTCAGGCAGACCCTGCCTCCGGGATGGCGAGGGCGGTTAGTCTACAAAAACAACGACTCCTGGATCCTGAACACCTCGGACTCCACCTACCCAGCACTCCCTGGCCCGCTTCTTGCCTGGGAGCCCGACCGGCCCCGCGCCCCATCCCCAGTCACCCGCCCCCCGCGACCCAGTCGCACAGCCCCGCGAGATCGACGCAGTCATGAGAACCGGACCCACGACGAAGACAGCGACTCTGCTATTGCTCCTCTCCATCCCCGCGTTCCCCCAGGAGGCCGGAGAGGGCTCCGCTACCCAGGACGAACGGAAGGACGAGGAGCTGATCCCCCTCGACGAGACGGTCGTCACCGCCACCCGCTTCGAGCACGGCCTCTACGACCTACCGCGCAGCGTCACCGTGATCGACCAGCAGAGACTCGAGCGGCGCAACAAGATCGTCGCGCTCGACTCCCTGAACGAGTCGATCGGGATCTGGATCGAGAAGCGCAACGGGGCCAGCTCGGACCCGGTGATGCGCGGCTTCTCCGGTGGCAACATCCTGGCCCTGGTCGACGGCGACTCGCTGACGACGCTCTGGGGAGAGGGCGGCTACGCCGGCGACGACATGTACGGCAAGGTCGACGGCGAGTCGATCGGGCGGATCGAGGTGATCCGCGGGCCTTCCTCGGTGCTGTACGGTTCCAACAACCTCGGCGGGGTGATCAACTTCATCACCAGGCGCCCGCCCGCGTTCACCGACGGCCCGATGAGCTTCGGCGGCAGCCTGAAGACCGGCTTCTGGGGCGCCACCAACGGCACGCTGCTGCGCGGCGACACCTACGGCACGAGTGACAAGTTCCGCTATCGCCTCGGCTACTCGATGAGGAGCATCGGCGACACCCGCGGTGGGGGAGACGTGGGGCTCCTGACGCCCTCCGGCGTGAACGACTCGAACTTCGACTGGAACTCCGAGGTGCGGCTCAGCGAGTCGGACACCCTCGAGGTCAACGCCCAGCTGGTGAACCGCAACGGGTTGCCGAAGTACTACAAGCCGACGCAGCGCAACAACACCGACCGACTGGGCGCGCACGTGGCCTGGACGTCGACCGACATTGGCTTCGGCGACGAGATGAGGTGGAGTGTCTACTACCAGGACAAGGAGGACGTCCGGTACTGGCAGGACCAGCCGAAGAGCGGGGTGGCCAAGTGGGAGTCCTTCGCCACCGACTTCCAGACGCTGACGCCGGCGGGGGACGATCACCTCCTGACCTGGGGGCTGCACGTGGGGCGCGACATCGGTGAGAGCCCCGATGACGAGCAGTTCACCATCACCACCCCGGCGACCGGCACGCAGAAGGCCGCTCCCGACAGCACCTGGGACAACGTCGGCGCCTACTTGCAGGACGAGTGGACCTTCGCCGACGGCTGGAGCTTGACCGGTTCGGTGCGCTTCGACTTCTTCCGCTACGACGCCGACGGCAACGTCTTCTACCCCGACCCCGGCTCCACCGCCCCCGAGAACACCGCTCAGACCGCGCCGGGCACCTACGAGGAGAACGCGTTGACCGGCGGCCTCGGCCTGGTCCGGCACCTCACTCCCGACTGGATGACCTACGCCTCGTGGTCGCGGGGCTACCGGCTCTTCGCGCCCGGATTCGGTCTCCGGCGCGTCGGCTACGGCGTGCTGGCGCCGACCGACGGCCTCCTCGATCCGACCACCGCCGACCAGTTCGAGCTGGGCACGCGGGTGCGGAAGTCGTGGTGGAGTGCGCAGTTCGCCGCCTACTACAGCTTCCTCTACGACGTCCAGCAGCCGACTCCCGGCGCGTACGACGTCGATGGCGACGGCACCCCGGAAACCGAATTCGACGGCGAGCCGATCTACGTGACCACCGGCGCGGACGGATTCGTCACGGGAGTCGAGATCGACACCGCCATCGATCTCGAGCACTTCATTTCCGCGATGACGGGATGGACCTGGCACAACGGCTTCATGGCCAACTACGGCCGCGTGAAGTTCGACGCCGGCGAGGACTTCCTGCGCCACACCCACCCGCCGCGCTTCCTGAGCGCGCTGCGCTGGGACGACCGCGACCCCGTGCGTGGCCGCTGGTGCGAGCTCGTCGCCGACCTCGTCGCGCCCTACACGATGGTGAGCGAGGGGCGCTTGAACAGCGACTACGGCTACTACCACGATCCGCAGGACAAGCCGGGCTCGGGTCTGATCAACGCGGAAGGGCTTCCCGGCTACGCCGTGTTCCACCTCCGCGGCGGACTGAAGATTACCAAGGACGTCGACCTGACCGTCGCCGTCGAGAACTTGCTCGACAAGAAGTACCGCCCCGCGCACAGCCGCATGGACGCGGCGGGGCGCAACGTGATGGTGGGGATCAGGGCGAGCTTCTGAGCTGGGAACGAAGCTCGCCGGGAGCGGTAGCCGGGGATGGCTGCCGCTCCCGTCACGTCTGTAGTGCCTTTCGAACCCGAGGCGCGAGGCTCAGGGCGAGTCCTGCGGACGAACCGGTGAGTGAACCTGCCACCCCGCTTTCGTCAGCGCCGCCGCGACCTCGAGGGCCTTCGTCCGCTCCGGATCGAGGAGGGCGTCGACCCGGCCTCGCCGCACGTCCACGCGGAGATCGAAGATCCCCGGCAGGGGAGCCAGCGCGCGATCGATTCTGATCGGACACCAGAGCGGACAGTCGAGGCCTTCCACCTCGAGGGTCATCGACGTCAGGACCTCGGGGCGGGCCGGCGGCCGAGACGCGGCGTAGACGACGCCCAGGACGCACCCGAGGAGAACGGCTCCGGCGAGGCGAATCCGCCAACGCGTGTGCGCCAGGGTCTTGGTCCCGGTGGGTCTCATGGGGCAGCGTACGCAGGGGAGAGTCTGTTGTGACCCACCTCAGGGACCCGAATAGTGGTCTTCTTCTGAAAATCCGGCGTTTTATGCCGGATTTTCAAGCTACACTCCCTCGGCGATGATGATCCACCGCGGAGCGCACCTGACCCGGATTCGATCCCTTCTGGGACAGTTTCCCGTCGTCGGCCTGGTCGGCGCCAGGCAGGTCGGCAAGACCACCCTGGCCCGGATGCTGGCCGAGGAAGGCACCGGACCCTCCACGCACTTCGATCTCGAATACCCGGAACACCGCGCTCGTCTGGCCGAGCCGGTGCAAGCGCTATCGGGTCTGGAGGGGCTGGTCGTCATCGATGAGGTTCAGCATCACCCCGACCTGTTCCCGATCCTGCGCGTGCTCGCGGATCGCCCCGAACGAAGCACGCGCTTTCTGATCCTCGGCAGCGCCGATCCTGGTCTCTTGCGGCAGAGCTCCGAGAGTCTCGCGGGACGGATCGCCTACCACGAGCTGGGCGGTTTCGATCTGACCGAGGTCGGGGAGGCACGACTGGACGACCTGTGGATTCGGGGGGGCTTTCCCCGCTCCCTCCTGGCCGAGAGCGACGATGCGAGCCGAACCTGGCGACGGCATTTCCTTCGCACCTATCTGGAACGGGATATCGCGAACTTCGGGCTGCGCCTTCCGGCGGAGACGCTTCGTCGTTTCCTGACCATGGTCGCTCACTTCCACGGGAACGTGCTCAATCGTGCGGAACTGGCCCGATCGATCGATGCGTCGGAGCGGACCGTCGGACGATACCTGGACGTCATCTGCAGCACGTATCTCGCGAGGCTCCTGAGGCCGTGGCACGCCAACACCAGCAAGCGGCAGCTCAAGTCGCCCAAGGTCTATCTTCGCGACAGCGGTGTGCTTCATACTCTTCTTGGGGTCGGCTCGCGACATGAGTTGCTCGGCCATCCCAAGCTCGGCGGCTCCTTCGAGGGATTCGCCATCGGTGAGGCCCTTCGCCGCCTCGGAGCCGAGCCGGAGGAATGCTACTTCTGGGCCCTGCACAGCGGCCACGAGCTCGACCTGCTGGTCGTCCGGGGAGGTCGTCGCCTCGGATTCGAGGTCAAGTTCTCCGATCGGCCGAGGGTGACTCGCTCCATGCATGCAGCGAGAGAAACGCTGGAGCTCGACGAAATCGTGGTGATCTACCCGGGGGAACGGTCCTTCGCTCTGGGCGATGGAATCCGAGCGCTGGCCCTGCGCCAGATCGACGAGGATCTGGAGGCGCTTCCCTGAGCGACGCGGATCGTGTCGCTCACGGCCGCCGTGCTACCCAGACGTGCTCGCGTGAGTCGTTTCCGAACAGCGTGCGCTCGAAGTCGCCGTACACCGCCTCGATCTCGAAACCCGCCTCTTCGAGCAAGGTCCGCGCCTGCTCCGGATCGATCCAGCTGAAGTCGAGGCGGCGGTACTTGCGGCGCGCGACCACACCCTCGACGTCGAGCTCGTCGGTCCAGGTGACGACGCGCATGCGCTGCTCTTCCTGGAAGTACTGGCTGTACACCCAGAGCAGGACGTCGCGCCCGGTGGACTCGTCGGTGTACTCCGCGCGCAGGGACGGGGCGCTGTAGATCCTCGCGATCTCGGGGTCGAAGACGAAGGCGTCGAAGAGGAAGCGGCCGCCCGGGGCGAGCTGTTCGAAGACGTGCCGCACGAGCTCGCGCTTCTCCTCGAGCGAGACCAGGTGGCCGATGCTGTGGAAGGGGAGCGAGATCAGCGCGGCGGGCTCGGGGGCGGTGAACTCGCGCATGTCCGCCTGGATCAGCTGGACGCGGCCCGCGAGGCCCTCCGCCTCCGCGCGCGTCCGGCAGAGGTTCAGCATCGCGGTCGAATCGTCGACGCCGACGATCGCCACACCCCGGCGCGCGGCCTCGAGGGCGATCCGGCCGTTGCCGACCCCCAGCTCGACCACCGGACCCGACGTGGCGAGGTACTGCTCGACGTAGTAGCGGCGGTTGGCGTCGCACACCTCCGCCGCGCTCTCGGTCCAAACGTCGTAGATCTCGGAGAAGCTCTCGTATCCGGATTCGCTCATCGCTCGATCCCTCCGGTGAGATCGTAGCCTTCCCGGCACGGATCCGCACCATCTGGAACGACGGACGACTCCATGACGAGCCCGCCCGAGCACTCTCGCCCGGAAGGCGAGTCATCCGCAGACCGAGACGCTAGGATCGAGGCGTCATGAAAGCCCTCATCTCCACTCTGGCCATCTTCGCTCCGGCGCTGGGCGCGACGCCGGCGTCTCCTCCCCAGGCGCGGGACCTCGCCCCGCTGACCATCGGTGAGAACGTGTTCCACCGCCGGGTCCTCGGCAACGGCCTTAGAGCGGTGGCCGTTCGCGATCAGGAGGCCCACGTCTCGGTCTTCATGGTCCTCGGCGTGGGCAAGCGACAGGAGACGGCGGACACCACCGGTCTGGCTCACCTCGTCGAGCACGCGATGTACACGGGAACTCCGACCACCGGCGCCGACGAGCACGAACGCATCGTCGAGAGCTGGGGAGGGAAGTCGAATGCGTACACGCGCGAGGACTACACGCTGTACTACGACCACGCGTTCCCCGCCGAGAAGCTCCTCGAGCTCCTGAAGATGGAGGCGGACCGGTTGCGCAACCTCACCTTTGCGGAGGAACCGGTATTGCACGAACGACACCGCCTCGAGGTCGAGGAGGCGAACACGTTTCAACCGTCCGAAGGGCGCGCCGAACAGCTCGAGGCTGCCGTTTTCCGCGTACACGGCTACCGCGCCGGGCTGCGGGACGAGAAGGGTCACACGAAAGCACCGCGGCTCCCGGTCGCGGTGATCGAGGAGTTCTACGATCGCTACTACCATCCCGACAACGTCTGCATCGTCGTCGCCGGCGGGGTGGAACCCGCGAAGGCGCTCGACGCCGTGGAGGCGGCTTTCGGGAAGATCTTGGCCGGGCCGAAGCAAGCGCCCCCGGCGGTCGAACCCTGGCCCGAGAAGGCCCGTACCGCACGGATCCTCTCCACCCTGCCGCGCGACCGCCACGAGCTGGTCTGGCTGATTCCCGAGCGGGGGGATCCGGCGCGGTGGGCGTTGCAGGTGCTGGGGGACTGCATCGACCGGCGGGAGCTCCCCGGCGGCAGGCCGATCGAGGTAGCCGTCGGCGAGCGCGTCGACCGCGACCTGCTCGTCGTCTCGACGACCGGTGAGGGAGGGGCGGAGGCATTGCGCGGCGTGCTCGAGGAGCTCCGCGCCGAGGCGCCGCCCGCCGAGGAGCTGGCGGAGGTGAAGCGGCTGAGCCGGAACCGGTTCGAGGGGCAGCCGCTGCGAGCCCGGCCCTACTTCGCGCTCGCCGGGACCTTCGGAGTCTACGAGGTCTTCGGGCACGCCGAGCTCCTGGCCAATCACCACCAGGCGATCGCCGCGGTGACCGGCGAAGAGGTCCTGGAGGCTGCGCGGCGCTACCTGGCGCCGGCGCGCTGCGTCACGGTCGTCTTCGAGGGCACCGGGGCCGAGGTCCAACCGCTCCCCACCGACCCCGAAGCGCTGCGGACGGCCGCGGCGGAGGCGGCGGACTCCGGCGACTACCAGCGGGCGATCGAGGCCTACACCCACCTCCTGGCGATGAAGCCGAACCGGATGAACACCGTCATCTACCTGGCCACGCGGGGGCAGGTGCACCTCGAGCTCCGCGCGTTCGACTCGGCGATCGCGGACTTCGAGGAGGCTCTCGCGGTCGTCGACTACCCCGCGGTACGGGACCTGCTGGCGGAGGCGCTGACCAGGAAGGAAGCCGCGATGCGAGGTGAGTTCGACGACGAGGAGAAGTGACCCGTCAATCGGGTATTGACAGGTCCATCCATATCACGGGAGCCAGGTGATGGCGTACCCGTTCGAGGCGTTGAACTCCGAGCCGCAAGGCGAGCTCAGCGTACTCCGGTACCAGCACTGGTAGTACTTGGTGTCACCGGCCACGACGTTTCCAGCTTTCACCGAGATCGGCTGCGTGTAGCCGGACGTGTCGGAGTAGCCGCTGGCATCGGAGAAGCGGACGCCGAGGCGCTTCAGCTGGCCGCCGGCGCACCGCAAACCGTCCCCCCAGATGATCCCCGGGGTAAGGTCGTTGTTCGCCTGGAAGTAGAGGCCGCTGTTGCTCGGCTCCAGGCCGCTCGTGGCCAGAACCAGCGTGTCCCCGGTGACACTCGCCACACCGCTTCCCGAGAGCTGTGCACCGGAGTCGAAGACGCCATTGGCGCATCCCGAGCCGGGAACGCTCCCGTCGTTGTCGTTGCTGCACGGGCACGGAGCTCCGCTGCCGGGATCGCCGAAGCAGTAGCCGACCCCGGGCGCGTGCAGGTCGAAGACGTAGCCGGAGCCGGAATTCGAGCCGTTGTCGTCGTTCCCCCACGCACCCACGAGCGCCAGGTCGCCATCGAGAGAGACGCTGTAGCCGAACTCATCACCGCTCGCCTCATCGGATGAGGTGAGTTCGAGGAGCTCCTGGCCCGTGGTCGCATCGAAGAGGTAGGCGGAGCCGAATTCCGGGTAGCATTGATCCTCGCGCGCGCCCACGAGCGCCCTGTTTCCAGCGAGAGAGACACTGACTCCATCGGTAAGCCACCGCCTCTGGCGGTGAGACTCGAAAAGGCTCCGCC
>CAZCAC010000190.1:0-12064 GCA_964496575.1 uncultured Planctomycetaceae bacterium
GGATGTGCGGCACCACCTTGTCGCAAAAGCGCGGAAAGGTGTGCGACTCCGTATCCTACTGCCGGGCCGCGTTGGGGCCCGCCGTCCGCACCTCGTCCTTGACGCGGTTGGTCACCGAGGCCGTGAAGGTCCACAGGTCCTCCGGGATCTCGCCGCTCCCGAGCCTGGTATCCTGAAGGTTGAGGGCGATCTGGGTAACCTTGATCTGACGGCTCTCCGCCTCGAGACTGTAGAGGAAGTTGGCGATCGTGTAGTGGTCGAACGCCACCTTGTCCTTCCCTTCGCCGCGGGGGGTGATCTTCGTCGTGTGGTCGATGTACCCGCGCTTCCTCCTCGGAGTGGTGAGCAAGTCGACCGCCCCCATGTTCAGACCGTCGTAGATGGTCCGGATGTAGCTCTCGGGGTTGTCCGTGCCGATGAAGCCAGCGCCACTGACGTCTCTGGTGAGCTTGCTGTGGAGCTTCGCCTGCTCCTGGATCTGACCGGAGACAGTGCCCACCTGTCGTCCGAACACCGTGCGCAGGGACTTCACCTCCTCGTACTCCTTCCAGTCGACCCAGGCCAGGTAGCCGGAACCGAGAAGCGAGAAGAGGATGATCGCTCGCGCCAGGTTGAAGCTGCGGAAGAAGCTGATCACGACTTCACCTCCTCGCCCTTCTTGTCCTGCTGAGTCGCCGAGACATTGATGTTGATCGTCAGGCCCTTCAGGTAGATACCTCGCTCGGAACCCTCATCCTCGGCGATCGGATCACTCTTTGGTCGTTTCAGGCCCAGGTACCACGGGTACTTCTCCGCATCAGCCAGATCCTGGTAGAACAGCTCGTAGTTCGTGGTGGCCTCCAGGTCCGATTCGGCGAAGAAGGAGAGGGTGAGACCCACGGCCACGTGGTCACCCAGGTTGCCTCCCTCCCGGTAGTCCGCCGTCAGGCCTCGCAACGAGACCCGGCCGTACTTCTCCTCGCCTTGCGCCAGGACGTCGAGAACCAGGGTCATCGCCCGGAAGGCGGACTGCGGCTGGGTCAGGTCGCTGCCCTCGCCGAGCTGTCTCTTGAGCTTCTGGTTCTCGCCCTTCAGCATCGACAGGATGAGCCCGAGCTGATCGAAGCGGTTCAGCTCCTTGTCGATTCGATACTCCGGCGGGTCGGTTCCGGGGATCTTCCCGGTGGTCCTCTCGAGGTACGTCTTGATCCGATCCGGCGGGTCGGTCAGGTTCCCCGCCCGCCCCCGGCTGGGATTGCCCAGCAGGAAGTTCGCCGACGAGTTGAGCATGTAGGTCAAGTCGTCGTCGATGCGGTCGCGCTCGAAGCGAATGAAGATGTTCCAGACGCCGAGGAAGGTCACGACCAGGAGGGCGAGCACCGCCAGCGGCAGTTCGAGTCGCTCCATGGTGCCGGTGAACTTCAGCTCTTCGCGGCGCAGCGAGGCTTTGATCGCCCCACCACCGAGCTGCCCCAGTGCCGCGCCGTAGGCGACCGCGCCGGACTTGTACTCGCTGTGCACGTCCGAGCCCATTTCGACGACGTCGCACCCCTCGAAGGCCAGGATCGGGATGCCGAGGATGTCCGAGCCGACCAGGCCGAAGGGCTCGAAGCCGCTGATGTAGACGACGTCCAGCTCGTTGGCCGTGCGCGACGCCGAGATGGTCCGGGAGAGCTCACGGCGCAGCCGCTGCACGATCTCGTCCACCCGCTCGATCGGCCCCGCGGCGGAGGGTGTGTCCCAGGAATCCTCCCGGCGTTCGGCTTCGTCTTCCTCGCTCTCGTCCTCCGAGGGCGCCTCCGCGTCGGGCAGCGTGCCGCTCTGGCTGTAGGAGAGCGCGCCGATCTGGATCACGCGCATCTCGCGCACCTTGCCACCGTCCACCACGGCCACGGCGGTCGACTCCTCACCGATGTGGACCAGCACCTGGGCGCTGTCGATCAAGCAGAGCCCCGCGCCCGTCGCGGCGTTGATCAGCGCGGTGTTCTCGACCTCGACCTCGAGCGGCTCCACCCCGGCCGCCTCGCAGAGGCGGATGGCGTTCCCGATCTCCTCCTTGGGCACCGCCGTGACGAGCACGCTGGAGGAATCGGAGGTGGTCTCCTGGACGTGGAAGTCCACCACCACGTCGTCGATGTTGAACTGCGGGAGCTGGGACTCGACCTCGAACTTGATCACCGACTCGATCTTGGCGGGATCGGCGACGGGGAGGTTGACCCGGCGGAACGCGGCGCTGCGAGCGTCGATCGCGACCATCAGGTTCTCTTTCGGGATCTTGTGGGCCTTGATCGCCGCCTTCAGGGCGTGGGCGGCGGCTCCGACCGGATCCTCCGGGTCAGGAGGGATCGCGCCGGCGATGCTGGTCACCACCTTGGGCTTCTTCGCACTCCCATCGAGGACGAAGAGCTCGAAGCGGCGAGGGCCGATTCTCAGTCCACAGGCTTTAGCCATCTGACGGTTCTTTGGGGGGGTCTCGGTAGTCGTCCATCATCCGGTCGAACTTCGCGCGCTCCATGTCGGTCACCAGGAGGATATCGCGAATGTCCTCGCGGAACATCTTGCCCGCTTCCTGAAGCTCGGGCTCCATCAGGGCGTGAGCCTCGGCGGCCTGCTGCACCTCGTTGTTCAGCTTGATGCTCTCGATCTTCGAATTGTAGGCGGCGAGGCGCTCGGCGAGGAGCCTCTGCCCTTCCGGATCGAGGTCGAACGCCTCGGCGAAGCGGCGCACGAAGTCCCCCAGGTCTCGCTGGGCCGCGACGTCGCGGCGAGCGTATTCGCTCCCCACCAGACCCGCAGCGACCCCGGCCAGGAAGCAGACCAGGGCCAGAATCACGATCCAGACTCGGGGGTTGTTCACCGCTCGTCACCCTCCGCAGGGGTCTCGCTCCCGTTCTCTTCCTCGCCGGGCTTCGCCTGGGCGTCTCGGGATGCGGCGGCCTTCATCAATCGCTCCCGTCGCTCCATCATGTCCCTGCGGATCACCTCGGTCCGGACGCGCGTTTCCGCCTCGATGTTCCCTTGGGCCAGCTGGACGCTCCGCACCCAGGCGGAGAGAACCAGGAGCAGCACGGCGGCGGCCGCGGTGGCCCGGAGGGCGAACCTCAGGATCGGGGCCTCCTGTTCGGCGACCGGCGCTTCCCCGGTCTCCCCGGCGAAGGCGCGGCGGACTACCCGCGCGGCGAAGCCGACGGGCACCTCGACCGCCGGAGCCTCGGGCTCGAACCAGCGCTTGAAGGCCTTTTCCCCCGACGCCGCCTTGCGGCAGGTCGGGCAGTCGATCAGGTGCTGGCGCAAGGGCGCCGACTGAGCCTCGCTCAGCTCACCGTCGAGGTAGCCGGGGATCAGTCGCAGGGATTCTTTGCAGATCATGGTTGAGTCTCCCGGGATCATCGTTCCCCGAATTCGGGGTGGAGGGAGAGGAGCTTGTCCTTGAAACGGGCGCGCGCTCGGAAGAGGCGCGACTCGACCGTGCCGATCGAGATGCCCAGGGTGTCGGCGATGTCCTGGTAGGACATCTCGTCGAACTCCCGCATCACCAGGACGGTGCGGAAGATGTCGGGCAGGTGCTCGAGCACCTCGTGGGTGATCTCGCAGACCTCCTTGGCGTCGAGATCGGCGCTCGGCGCGGGGATGTCGGTCGGCGCCATCTCCCCGACCATCTCGGGGTCCTCGACCGCCTGGATCGGCGAGCGTCCCCGGCGCTTCAACACGTCGAGGATGGTGTTGGTGGCGATCCGGTAGATCCAGGTGTAGAAGGAGGAGCGGTGATCGAAGGTGTCGAGGCGGCGGAACGCCTTCAGGAAGGTGTCCTGGACGATGTCCTCGATCTCGACCGCGCTCCGGGTGTAGTGACGGGTGAGGGCGAAGAGACGCCCCTGATAGCGCTCGACCAGCTCCTGGAAGGCGTTCTGATCCCCGGTCAGCGTCGCCCCGACGAGGCGAGCGTCTTCCAGTCTGACGGTATTCATGGCGAGGGTCCCCATGGCGGGGACTACAGACGCCGCCAGACCCCCGCTATTCCTGGAGATCCGCGGCTCGTTGGGGAGCCTTCCCCCCCCCTAGATGATCGTCAACGCCCCTGAGATCGTGGCCAAGCTTGTCTCGCTTAGTACGCAAGTACCTGACATTCAACGGGTTAGGCGTGATGGTCAGGGGCAGCTGATCGACCACCTCGAGCCCATAGCCGCGCAGGCCGGCGATCTTCTTGGGGTTGTTGGTCAGGAGCCGCATCCGCCGCACCCCCAGGTAGTGGAGGATCTGGGCCCCGATCCCGTACTCCCGCAGGTCCGCGGGGAAGCCCAGCGCCTGGTTGGCCTCGACGGTGTCGAGCCCCTCGTCCTGGAGGCGGTAGGCGCGCAGCTTGTTGGCCAGCCCGATCCCGCGCCCCTCCTGGCGCATGTAGACGAGGACCGCCCGCTCCTGCTGCCCCAGGATCTCGAGGGTCTTCTCCAGCTGGGGCCCGCAGTCGCAGCGCAGCGAGTGGAAGAGGTCCCCGGTCAGGCACTCCGAGTGCACCCGGACGTGGACCGGCTCCTCGCTCGCCTGCCAGGGGCCGTCCAGCCCCGGGCCCTCCAGCCCTCGGCTGAGGGCGACGTGCTCCTTGTTGTCGAGGGAGGAGCGGAAGAGGTGGGCCTTGAAGGTCCCGTACGGCGTCGGCAGCGGGACCCCGATCTCCTCCGGCTCGACGAGGCGCTCGTTGCGGCGGCGCCAGGCGATGATCGACTCGATGGTGCAGATCTTCAGCCCGTGCTCCTCGGCGAAGACCTCGAGGTCGGGCATCCGGGCCATCGTCCCGTCGTCCTTCATCACCTCGCAGATCACTCCGGCGGGCTTGGCGCCGGCGAGGCGGGCGAGATCGACGATCCCCTCGGTCTGCCCCCCGCGGACCAGGGTGCCGCCGCGCCTCGCCCGGAGCGGGAAGATATGGCCCGGGCGGGCGAGATCGATGGGGCGGGTCGCATCGTCGACCGCGACCTGGATGGTGCGCGCGCGGTCGTGCGCCGAGATCCCGGTGGTCACCCCCTCCGCGGCCTCGATCGAGACGGTGAAGCCGGTGCCCATCTTGCTGGTGTTCTTCTTCGCCTGGGGCTCCAGCTCGAGGCGGTCACAGGTCTCCTCGGTGAGGGGCAGACAGATCAGCCCCTTGCCCTTCGAGGCCATGAAGTTGATCGCCTCGGGAGTGATGTGCTCGGCCAACATGGCCAGGTCGCCCTCGTTCTCCCGGTCGGGATCGTCCACCAGGATGATCATGCGCCCCTGGCGCAATTCCTCGAGGATCTCCGGTATTTCGCTGATCGGCATGGCTGCGGGGTACTGGCTTTTCGGCTGCGGGGGCTGCCGGTCCTTCCCGGCCGCCGCTGAACCCTACATCATACGGCAGCTCCAACCCGCGGAGCACCCCTAGCCTGGGGGAAGCCTCCGAGTCCACCCGTTGCCCGCTCCCATGTCGTCCAGCCATCCCTTCATCGCCCCCTTCGCCGCGGCCCTCTTCCTGGCGAGTTGCGCCACCGAGCCCGTGACCCCGGTCGACCAGCCGACCGCCCCGCTCTCGCCCGATCGCGATAGCGACCTCCAGCGCCTCTTCGACCGGATCGCGCAACTGGAGGATCAGCGCAGCGACGGCCGGGGCGAGCTCCAGCGGCTGGCGCTGGCGTCGGAGAAGGGCGTGCGGCTCCGGGCGGTCCGGGCCCTGTCGAGGCTCCCGTATCCGGAGCTCGGCACTCCGGTTACCGAGGGGTTGCTCGCCGCGCTGAAGGACGCTGAACCGCGGATCCGGGCGACGGCGGCGTTCGGCCTGGGCCTGCGCGCCGACCCCGCCTCGATCGAGGGGATCCTCGCGGCGTGGAAGGACCCCGAGCCGCTCGTGCGCGCCCGCCTGGTCGAGGCGGGCAGTCGCTTCGAGGACGCCGCCCTCCGCGAGGAGGTTATGTACGCGATCTCGGATCCGTCGCCGCTGGTCCGCGCGGAGGCGGTGACCGCGCCTCACCGCTGGGACCCCGAGGGCAGCGGCGCGGCGATCGTCGACAGCGCCCTGGCCAACGTGGCGGCGCGGGCCCCGGTGAAGCTGCGGCGCGAGCGGTGGGGGCTGCCCGAGGGCGCGGGTCTCGAGGTCGAGGTCGAGGATCCCGAGGTGGTCTGGCGCGCCCTCTTCTCCCTGGCCCGCCGCAAGGCGGAGCGGGGCCGGGAGGTCTTCTACCTGTGGTGCCGCGCCCCCGATTCGGTCGAGGCGCGCCTCTTCGCCACCCAGGGGATCGCGGGCCTCGCGAAGTCCACCGACGACTGTGTGCACGCCTTGCGCGAGGCCCTGATCGACGAGGACTGGCGGGTCGCCGTGGAAGCGGCGGTCGGTCTGGGGCGCTTTCCCGAAGCCGCCTCGATCGGCCCGCTCGAGAAGGCCCTCGATCACCCCGGGGTCCACGTGCGCATCGCCGCGGCCGAGGCGCTGGGATTCTTCGCGGAAGAACGGCAGGTCGTGAAGCCGATCCTCGAGAAGCGCCTCGTCGACACCTCGCCGAACGTCCGGGCGGCAGCGATCGTCGCGCTGGCCCGCCTCTTCTCCGACGAGATCGCCGCCGACCTCGAGGTCCGCTCCCTCGACGGCGACCCGCGGATTCGCAAGGCGGTCGCCGAGAGTGCCGCTCACCTCGCCTCGGCCCTGGCCGTACCCCTCCTGGTGCGGCTCACCTCCGACGAGGACCACGGCGTCGCCTTCGCTGCCGCGCGGGGGCTCGGCGATCACCTCGAGCAGGGGGGCCGGGAGCGCGCCCACGAGCTGCTCCGCAGCAAGGACAACGGGCTGCGCCTGGCGGCGGTTGGCGCGCTGCAGGAGGGCCCCACCGTGCAGGATCTGCGGCCGCTGCTCACGTGCTACACCTCCAGCGAGGGGGACATAGCCGACGAGATCCGCTACGAGATCCTCGAGGCCGCGGCCCTGGTCCCGGACGATCGCGCGTTCGAGATCCTGATCACCGGTCTCCGGGATCGACGCCCCTTCAACCGGACGACGGCCCGCCGGCTCCTGGCGGAGCACTTCCCGCAGGAGCGCACCCCCGACGACGGCAAGATGCCCCCCCGGCGGGGCGAGGTCCCGTCGGTCGACGGACGCCACTCGAATCCGCTGGTGGAGATCCGGACCTCGCGAGGCACGATGGTCTTCGAGCTCCTCCCGGTCGAGGCGCCGATGCACGTCTTCAACTTCCTCAGCCTGGCGCAGCGGGGTGAGTACGACGGCCTCGACTTCCACCGGGTGGTGCCCGACTTCGTGATCCAGGGGGCGGACTACCGCGGCGACGGCAACGGCGGGGGGAGCTGGCGGGGAGAGCCGCTGCGGCACGAGCTCACGGCGCGCAAGCACGTCCGCGGCTCTCTCGGAATGCCTCGCTGGGCCGACCCCGACAGCGGCGGAGGTCAGTTCTACGTGACCCATCGGCCGACCCCCCACCTCGACGGCCTCTACACGGTGTTCGGCGAGCTGCGCCAGGGGCTGTCGGTGCTCGACTCCACCGAGGTAGGAGATCGCATTCTTGCCGTGCGCGTGCGCGGGGCGGCCGGGCGGCCCTGACGCCGATCGGGGACGGGACCGCGAGTTCTCCACCCCACCCCGCGCGGGTTCCTCCACCGACGGTGGATAAGTCGAGATCGCGTGCCGCAAACCTCGAATCTGCAGGCATTTGCGTCTCCTCCGGAATTGCGGAGGTGGCGTGGATAACAGGGGGACTCCACTCGCGCATCGTCGATAGTCGAGAGAGAAGGCGGCGGCCGTCCCCTTCCTGGCCGCCCCCTCAATTCGGTTCCCGCCCCATGAGCAAGCGGCTATTCCTCGCTATCGGTCTCCTTCTCCTGGGTGGTCTCGGCGTGACCTGGGTCGAGCGATTCGACACCCGCCTTCACCACCTCGAGCGGGGGGAGACCATCTCCCCCGCCCGCTTCCAGCGCCTGGCCCACCGGCTCAGCCTGCTCCAGGAGGAGCTGGAAGGGTCGGAAGAGCGACTCGAGAGCTACGAGCGCGACCGCCGGGTGGCCCGGGAGCTACAGGAGCGTCTCGATCGGATCGAGGACGAGATCGAGAGCGCCAGGGAGGAGCTGCTGCGCCAGTCGGGCGATCTCGAGGCGTTCGAGCAGCGACAGAACCGGCAGCTCGTGGCAACGCTCGGCTCCCGTCTGGCGGATCTCGATCACGATCTCGACGCCCGCTGGGAGGACGTGCGCCGCACCCTGGAGGCGACCGCCCGCCTGGCCCAGGACAGCCAGGCCACGGTGGATGACCTGGCGAAGAACATCGAACGGACGCCCGATCGCTCGCGCCTGTGGGGGGAGCTGATGGGCCCCACCGTCCAGCTCGCCGACGAGTCGACCGTGGGCAGTGGCGTCCTGCTCGCACCCGTCCAGGAGGAGGGGAGCGAGGAGCCGGTCACCTATCTCCTGACCGCCTGGCACGTGTGTCGGGACATCCTCGACGACCCCGCCGACCTCGGTCAGCCGATCCCGGTCAACGTCTACAGCCCCGAGGGTGGGTTCGAACCGGGAACCGCGACGCTCGTCGAGCACGACACCGGGATCGACGTCGCCCTCCTGGCGATGAACGGCTCGCGCCGCTACGAACACGGGGCCCGGCTCGCCTCGCGGCGCCGCCTGGCCGACGTCCGTACCTTCGACCCCATCTACGCGGTGGGCTGTCCGCTGGGCAACGACCCGATCCCGACCCACGGTGAGATCGTCGACGTCCGGCACGAAATCGACGGGCAGGGTTACTGGATGACCAGTGCGCCCACCTACATCGGCAATTCCGGCGGGGGCATCTTCGACGCGGAGAGTCGGGAGCTCCTGGGGATCTTCTCGAAGATCTACACCCACGGGAACCTGCGACCGACGGTGGTCCCCCACATGGGCCTGGCCACCCCCCTCGCGGTGATCTACGACTGGCTGGAGCAGGTCGGACACGGCGATCTCATTGAGGATTGAAGGAACGCCCAAAGGTCTCGAGACGAGAGAAGGGGCCCCTCCGCGCGCGTCGGAGGGGCCCCTCTTCATTTGTTCGACCGATCCGGATCGGTTCAGAAGGATCGGTCTAGAAGGAGTAGTACAGCCAGAGCCAGAACTTCTGAGTATCGCCGTACTCGCCCTCCTCGCCCGAGCCGGTCTTCCCCTGGAAATCGGCGAAGCCGGCGCCCACATCGACGCCCCACGGAGTCTTGTAGGTGCCCTTGAGGTCGATCTCAGAGCCGTAGTCGGGGTTGTTGGTCTTGTGGCGATCGAAGTTGTGGTAGAAGGCCGTGAGGCTGAGCTTGTCCCACTTGTACCCCACCTTCAGGTAGGTGTCCTGAAGGCCGTCGGCGGGCGTGGTGAGGAACTTGTCGGCCCAGCCGTTGTGGGCGTGAAGCGTGGCCAACGGCGTCTGGAAGGAGGCACCACCGGAGTTGGTGTCGCCACCACCCAGCTGCTCCCAGCCGACCGCGCCGGTGAAGCCCTGGACCCGGCCGCCGAGGCTGCCGTGGAAGTAGCTGACGTCGGTCTTCTTCGGGTTGTCGGCGACGTCGTTCTGGTTCGCCATCTCGGCGGTGTAGAGCAGCGCCCAGTCGTTCTCGGTGAACTCGCGCTCGCCGGTGAAGCGAAGGCCGTAGCTGAAGGTGTTCTTCGGCTTGGCCGCGTCGAAGTCCAGGTAATAGCCGTAGGCGGTGAGCTTGCCGAGGTTCTCCCAGCTCTTGCTGATGTTTAGCAGGTGGTGCTCGGACTTCATGTTCGAGCCCACGATGTTGTTGACGTTACGGATGAACCCGTAGTACCCGGCGATCCCGGCGATGTCCGGCTTGAAGTAGGTGATCGCGTCGTAGACCTGCTCGGTCTGACGCCAGCCGACGTTGCCGATGAAGCGGTCGTTGTCGAGCTTGATGCGCTGGCGGCCGACCTTGAGGTCGCCGTCCCAGAGCGCGTCGTACTTGACGTAGACCTGATTGACCTGGGTGTTCTTCGGGTCCTTGACCACGGAGTACTCGGTCTTCCCGTTCAGGCCGTCGTTGTAGTCGGTGGCCCCGGGGCCGATCCGGGCGACGTCGGAGAACTCGAGGAGCCCGGTCAGGTTGTTCCACTCGGCTGACTCGTAGCCGAGCCGGGTGCGAAGGGTCGAGGCGCGCGCCTGCTTCTTCGGGCCGTCGTCGTCGACGTTCTCGTACCGATAGCGGAAGTTTGCCCAGAACTTCCCGCCCTTGAGAGCGTCCTTCAGGTCGTCGAAGGAGGAGCTCGGAGTCGCCATCTCGGCAGCGGTCAGGACCGGCTGGCCGAGGGTGGCACCCTCGCCCCCAGTGGGGTTTGCGCCGGCCGTGGTGCCGAGGAGGGTCGCACCGGCGAGCAGCATGGACCCACCCGCGGCCCATTTGCCGGTGGTGGTCAACGTCGTAATCATCACTCTTTCGATTGGTTTGGGTTGCTGGGAGGCTCTTCTGGGGTCCAGGGGATCTGGACCGGGGCGAAGGATTCCACTCTGGAGTCCGAGGTACCATGCGGATCAGTGCGAGAAAACTCTAGGGATCTGCATTCGACTCTCACCTCCAGCAGGCCCCCGAATCCCCCTTTTCGAGGCCAGGAGCGGGGATTCCTGGGGGCTCACTGCGATGCGGATTCTCGGGTCGGGTATCGCTTCCCCGTCTCCGGAGCGTCCCGGCGGAGTCCACCCGGGGCGGCCGCTGGCATGGGTCTCAGGGCCCGGGAGCGGGTGGGCGGCGACCGGGCCCCGCGCAAATGCAAGAAGCGGGCCGGCCAATGGCCGACCCGCTCTCGAGAGAACCAGTGGTTCGCTCAGCGGAAGAGCACGTAGCGCAACCGCAGCCGACCCATCTGAAGAAGGTCGGGCTCATCGTCCCCATCGGGAATGTCGTTGAAGTCACCGAGCCCCAGGGTCTCTTGGGCACCGAGCATCCCCTTGCCGGAAGCCTGGCCCAACCGGGCGGCTCCGCTCATCGAGGAGTAGTTCGGGGTGGACCCGGCCCCGATGTCGCTCTTGGGGCGGACCTTGGCGGCGGAACCGTTCGCGGTGACGTGGCTCGCATTGGACCCGGCACCGATCTGGCTCTTGTCGCGAACCTTGGTGGCGGAACCGCTCACCGAGACGAAGTTCGGGGCAGCCCCGGCACCGATCTGGCTCTTATCGCGAACCTTGGCGGCGGAGCCGCTCACCGAGGCGAAGCTCTGGGCAGCCCCGGCACTGATCTGACCCTTGTCGCGAACCCTGGCGGCGGAACCGTTCACCGAGGCGAAGTTCGGAGCAGACCCGGCACCGGCCTGAGCCTTGTCGCGAACCCTGGCGACCGTACCGTTCACCGTGGCCCAGCTCTGGGCAGCCCCGGCACCGATCTGACCCTTGGCGCGGACCTGGGCGGCGGAACCGCTCAGCGAGCCGAGGTTCGGGGTCTCGTCGGCACCGATCTGGTTCTTGGCGCGGACCTTGGAGGCGGAACCGTTCACCATGGCGTAGTCCGGAACGGCGAAGCCGCTACCGAGGTTCCACTTGGAGCGGAGCTTGCTGGCGTCCGCGGCCGATCCGCTCACGAAGCGCATGCCGGAGTTCGCCGAGCTGATGCCACCATGGTCACCGAAGTCCGCGAGACCCAGGGTCTCGTCGGCACCGATATCGCCCTTGGCGCGGACCTGACTCGTGTCAGCACGCAATCCGCTCGTGGAGCCGATGGTCGAGCCGCCGATGCTGCCGGTCGCCGAGCCGACGCCGCCCTTGTCATCGAGGTCCGCTTCGGCGAGGGCTTCCTGCGCGCCGATCGCACTCGCTGCACGCTGCCGTTGCACCTGCGCGGAGCGGTAGAACTCCACCGACATGCCGCCGCCTCCGGTTCCGCAGAAGCCATTCCCGCAAAGGTCGGCCTCTTGTCGCGGGCGCACCTGGGAGGCGTCAAAGTCGACTGCCGGGGGGCGCACCGGAGGACCCAGCGGCGGGTGGATGATTCCGTCGTCCCTCACCTTGAAGTCGCCTGCGATGTGTCCGGCCAGAACGGCATCGGCAGTTTCGGAGGTACGAACGTACGCCTGGAGCTTGAAGCTCCCGAGGTTGTTCGCCTCGAGCCGCCAGGTACCTTCCACG
>CAZCAC010000191.1:0-11915 GCA_964496575.1 uncultured Planctomycetaceae bacterium
CTTCATGGTGTGTGGCTCGATGTCGGACGGGTGGGAGGAGGGACCGGGGAGACGCGTGGTCCGCTGATTTCCATCCGGAGCCCGGGCGCTCCTCCCCTCAGGGTAACCCGATTTCTCGCCCCGGGTCGGTGGAACGAGGGGGTCCCTCGCCGCGCTGAGGGAGTGCGGAGCTCCGGACGGTAGACTGGGCGGCGTCGTGCGCGCGCTCCTCCTGCTGCTCCTGGCCCTGGTCCTCCTCGGGACCGCCTTCCTCGTCTCCCGGGGGGTCCCGGACGACAGCCTCGGCGATGAGTCGCCGGCCGCGGAGGTCGCGCAGCCCGTCGACCCGGACGGACTCGCCCCGCCACCGAGCGCGTCCGAGACCCTCGGGCGCCGCGTCGAGGCCGAGGGCGCACTCTCCGGAGGAACGGCACCGCCGCCGGCCGAGCCCGATCCCGCCGACGAGGGGGCCGCCGCGTCGATCGAGTCGACCCTCGACGTGCTCATGCTGACCCCCACCGGAGAGCCCCTCGAGGAGGCCCTCGAGGAGTGGAACCGAGCGCACGGCCTGCCGTACCCGAAGGGCGTGGGACTGGGCGCCTACGTCGCCAGGGAGCCGCCCGAGGTCGGGGCCTCGGTGACCTACGAGGACCGGACCCGGGAGGGCTCCCCGTTCATCGAGTCCCGAAGTGACCATCCCGTGGAGCGACCGCTCGGCTTCGTCGATCGCCTCACCTTCCAGAGCCTCGAGCCCGCGGTCCACGTCTGCGCCATGGCCAACCTGCGCGTCCTGGCGGTCCAGCACGTCCGCTGCGACGCCGGAGAGGTCACCTTCGTCCTCTCGACCGAGGACGCCCTGGTGGGGCACGCGGGCCTCCGCGTGTGCTTCGTCGACGAGGCCGGTGAGCCCATCGAGGGGGTCGAGATCGAGCGCTTCGGGCGGAGGAGATCCAGCAACGAGCCTTGCCGCTCCGATCTCTTCGGCGTGCTGGAGCTCGGCCTCCTGGACGCGAGCGTCTACGACTTCGTGACGGAGCGCGAGGGCTACGCCAGGGCGCGTCTCCGCTTCTCGCTCGGCCATGGAGAACAGCTCGACCTCGGGCGGGTCGTGTTGAAGGAGCCGATCGAGATCGGCGGGCGATTGATCGGTCCGGGAGCGGAGATCCGCGAACGCGAGGTCATCGTGCGGGGGGTCCCGGCCGCCGAGGGGCAGGCCGACCAGAGCCACGAGTGGTACCGGCTCGCCGACACCGAGGGGCACTTCCTCCTGGAAGGCCTCGAGCCGGGTCGGTACGCGGTTCGTGCGGCGACCTTCTCTCGCCGGATACCGGGCCGCGGGCCGCCCGCCCCCGTGTCGCAGCTCTCCCCGTTCGTCCACGTCGACGCCACCCGCTCGAGCGTGCGGGACGTGCAGGTCGAGCTCGAGCCCAGGAGACTGGTGATCATCAACACGCACCTCTCCGAGGGAGACGACGTCGACCTGAGGATCCTGGACGCCGCCGGCCTCCCGGTCGGGGGCACCCTGCTCTGTCCCGACGAGTGCGCGCTCCACGCCTACGTGGCGGCCGGCTACCACCGTCTGGTGGCCACCCGCGGGGAGTGGAGCGAGACGATCGAGTTCGACGCGGTCGCGGGGATCGAGCTCGACGTCGGGCCGTGAGCGCGCTCGCGATCACGGGCCGCGCCGCTTCCCGCTCCTCTTCCCCGAGAGGCGCGCATTCTTCCTGGAGGGTGCCAACTACTTCGACTTCGGCCTCGGGCGATCCACCCGTCGGTCGGGCCCCCACCGGGCCGGCCTCCGATCCTCCGGCGAGGAGCCCCGGTACGGCGCAGCCGGAATCACCACCGGCGGATCGAGCTCCGGATCGGCGTCGCCGCTCGTCGCGAGCCGGCGTTGCACGTCCTCCGCGATTCGTGGTGAGACGTGCACCTCCCCCTGGAGCGCACACTCGACGGCGAGCAGCACGTCGCGCGTCCCCCCGTGCTTGAGCACGTACCCCGCCGCGCCGGCCCGGATCGCAACCGCAGCGATACCGGCGTCATCGTGCATGGTCAGGAGCACGACCTGCAGCTCCGGACGGCGCTCGTGCAGCCGACGCACGCACTCGATGCCGCTCATCTCCGGCATCGACACGTCGGCGACCACGAGGTCGGGATCGAATCGATCGACTGCATCCAGGAGGTCCAGACCGTCCTCGGCGATTCCCACTACGTCGAACCGGTCGTCCAGCAGGCTCTTCAGACCCTCGGCAAAGATGCGGTGGTCGTCCGCGAGAACGATCCTGGGGCGGGTCATCACGCGCATCTCCTTTCGGGGGGAGCGTGTCGCTGGCACGGGGTGACTCGTCGCGTCGACATCCTCCGAATCTAGCACCGGTGCGGCCGCCCCGCATCTGCGTAGGAACCCGGGGGGAAACCCGGTAGAACTACGAGGTGACTCCCCCGTACCCCACGATCCGGGGATCGATCTGGTACTAGACCGGCCCGATCCCGTGCTTCAGCGCGTAGGCGATCAGCTCGGCGTTGGTGCTCGCGCCGATCCGCTCCATCGCCTGGTACTTGTGGAACTCGACCGTGCGCGGCGAGAGGTGCAGCTGGGCGGCAATCTCCTTGGCCGACAGCCCCTGGACGATGAGGCTCACGATCTCGAGCTGCCGTGGAGTGAGGCTCGGGCCGCCCTCACGACCGGAGGCGAGTGCTTGCATCACTTCCTTCGCAATCTTCGGCGAGACGTGGACCCCACCGTCCAGCGCCTCCCGGACGGCACGGAGCACGTCCTTGGTCCCGCCGTGCTTGAGCACGTACCCCGCAGCCCCCGCCCGGATCGCCGCGACGGCGAGGGCTACGTCGTCGTGCATCGTCAGCAGCACGATGCGCAGCTCCGGGGTCGACTCGCTCAGGCGGCGAACACACTCGATGCCATTCATCTCCGGCATGGAGACGTCGGCGACGACGAGCTCGGGGGCGAGGCGCTCGGCGGCGTCGAGGAGAGCCGGGCCGTCCTCCACGATGGCCACGACGTCGAACTCCTCGTCGAGCAGGACCTTCAGTCCCTCCGCGAAGACGCGATGGTCGTCAGCCAGGACGATTCTGGGGCGGCTCATGCTTCTCTCCTCCGTCCGGGTGCGGACAATCGTACCGTGGTTCCCTCGCCGGAGCGCGAGACGATCGACAGCTCGCCCCCGATCGAGGCGGCGCGCTCGCGCATGGTCACCAGCCCCAGGCCCAGCTCGTCCTCGGCCTCGGGATCGAAGCCACGCCCCTCGTCGGAGATCGACAGGACCAGGAGCCCTGAGGTCATCGCCGCCGCGATCCGCACCCTGCCCGTCGCGGCGTGCTTCTCGATGTTGTGCAGGCTCTCCTGGAGGATCCGGAAGGCCGCGACGGCGACGTTCTCGGGAACCTCCTCGGAGGCGATCGTCGACCGGACCTCCGCCTCGACCCCGCTGCGACGGGTGAAGGCGTCGCACTCCTGGCGAATCGCCTCGGACAACCCCAGGGTTCGCAGGCCGACCGGGTGCAGCCGGCGGCTGAGCAGCTGCACGTCGCCGGCGAGCTGCTGCGTCTTCTCGACGATGTCGCGCAGGTGATCGTGACTCCGGTCGGCATCCTCTCCCAGTCGGGCCTCGGCGAGCTCGGCCTGGATCGCCAGGGCGGCGAGCCGCTGGGTCACGTCGTCGTGGAGCTCCCGGGAGAGACGCCGGCGCTCCGACTCCTGGCTGGTCAGGAGCTCGCGGGAGAGGCGCCGGAGCACGGTCTGGCTGCGCCGCAACGAGCGCTGAGCCTTCTCGCGCTCCTCGACCAGCTGGACGAGCTCCGCCGTGCGCGCCCGGGAGCGCTTGACCCGACGCTCGGCCAGGGCGAACGCCCCCGTGGCGACGAGCACGGCCATCACGACCAGGAAGGTCGCGGTCTCGTGAAAGCGAGCCTCGACCGAGAACGTCTCCCCCACGACCTCGCTCCACGGGCCGTACCCGTTCCGCGCCCGCACCTGGAGCTCGTAGTCGCCGGGTGAGAGATAGCTGTACATGGCGAGGCGCTCTCCGGTGCACTCGATCCAGCTCGAACGGTGGCCGAGTAGTCGGTACTGGACCCGGACGCGATTGGGTGACGAGAAACCGAGCGCCGTGAACCGAGCCTCGAAAGCGCGCCGGTCGTCGATCTCGACCGACTCGATCAACACGCTCGGCGGGGTCTCGTCCAGCGGCAGCTCCGCGGGGTCCGCGATCGTGGCCCCCTCGATCGTCGGGAACCACATCCGGCCATCCGCGGTTCGCCAGCCCGCGGGCTGGTTGCCTCCGTTCGCTTCTCGCGCACCTTCCTCGCGCGTGAACGAGATGCAGGCGACGTGATCCGTTTCCCCGCGGGCGAAGCGATTCAGGTCGGTGCGGTGGACGACGAAGGGGCCGCTGTTCGAGTTGATCCAGAGGCGCTCGTCGTCATCCTCGAGGATGCAGGAGAGGTAGTTGTCGGTCAGACCGACCTCCTTCGAGTAGCGCGTGAAGACCCCATCTCGGTAGCGGCTCAGGCCGCCACCGTAGGTCCCGACCCAGAGCACACCATCGGGGTCCAGGTGCAGGGCCCGGACGACGCCGGGAGAGAGTCCATCCCCCCTGGCGAAGCGGGTGAAGGAGTCTCCCACGAGGCGGGCCAGACCCTCGTCGGTCCCGACCCAGATCGTCCCGGTGTCCGGGTCCTCGAGCACACACCGGATCCCGGTGAGCTCCTCCGGCCCCTGCCGCACGCAGCGCTCCTCCGACAGCCGGTAGAGGCCCAAGGTCGTTCCGATCCACAGCGCGCCGTCCTCGCCCTCGAGCAAGGCCCTCACGGTCCCGGTGAGCCCCGTTTCCTCCCCGAGCTCGGTGGGAACGGTCCCGTCGAGACGGAGCAGCCCTCCGGCCTTGCCCACCCACAGGTGGCCGCGGCGGTCGACGAGCGCGGAGGTGATGTTGTGCGGAAACGGTCTCTCCGTGACCTCGCCGTCGCGGACCTCCATCATGAAACGATCGTAGAGGAGGAACACGGTTCCGGAGGGACTCCCGGTGATCACCCACGTGTTGTCGGCGGGAACTCCGAAGGTGGCGGTCGCGTCGTGGAGCGGGGCGTAGCGGACGCTGTGCAGACCACGACCGAGGCTGCCGGTCCAGAGGGTCCCCCGGGAGTCCTCGCAGAAGGTGATGAACTTGCCCTCGGCGACCGCGGTGGCCGAGCTCGAGTCGGGAGTCCAGCGGAAGAGGCGCTCCGGACACCCGAACCAGAAGGCGCCTCGTTCGTCCCGCGCCATCGCCTGTACGCGGTCAGGGGCTCCCTCGACGCGCCGGAACCGGGTGTTCGCAGCGTCCGTGGCGCGCCAGACTCCCCGGAGACCCCCTCCCCAGAGGACCCCCTCGTCGTCCTCGAGGAGACACCAGAGCGGTGCCGCCGGCAGGCCGACCTCCGGGCCGAGCAACCGCTCGCTTCCATTCTCCAGTCAAATCACCTCCCTGATCAAGCCGGCCGCTGCGGTGGCCGCCCTCGGGCTCCTGACCACAGCGGCCAGTGCCCAGACCTACCCCTGGACCACGACGTACCCGCCCACCATCATCCCCGGCCGCGAGCGTGTCTTCACCGGCACCGACGGCACCGTCGCCTACATGTACGGCGGGCAGAACGGCAGCACCACCATTGGCTACGACGAGCTCTACTCCTACGACGGGACCGACTACACGCTCCACTCCGCGTCCGGGACGGGCCCCACTCAGCGGACCGGCGGCGCGGCCTGCTACGACCTGGCCCGCGGCAAGTTCGTCGTCTTCGGCGGCAAGCAGGACTGGATCAACAACGTCGTCCTGGGCGACACCTGGGAGTGGGACCCGGGCACCAACACCTGGACCCAACTGAGCCCCGCCACCTCCCCGAGCGCCCGCTGGCTGATCGACGGCGCCTGCGACTACGTGCCCGGCTTCGGCCTGGTCTTCCACGGCGGCCATGACGGCACCACGATCACCACCGAGACGTGGGCCTTCGACGGCACGAACTGGACCCTGCTCTCCTCGATCGGTCCCGACCGCCATACACACAGCCTGGACTACCGTCCCACCAGCAACGATCTGATCCTCTACGGCGGCGTTTCGAACGCCAGCAGCGCAAAGATGGACGAGACCTGGAGCTTCGACCTCGGGACGCTGACCTGGTCGCAGATCACGACCACGATCAAGCCGAACCACCCCGGAGCCAGCTCGGACGGCCTCAATGGCCACAGCGGCTACTTCAACCCGACGACCAACACGGTCTTCATCTACGGCGGCAACGGCAACGGGTCCGGGGGCACCGCTAGCCACATGACCTGGGAGTTCGACGGCACCGACTGGGCCGACGTCACCGATCCCGCCCAGCTCACTTCCGAGAACCTCCGCAACAGCAACGCCAACTGGGTCGCCGGCTTCAATTCCGCCATCATCATGTGCGGCAACCGCAACAATGGCACCACCAGCGATTTCGTTCTCGAGCACGGTCCCTGGGGCCCCGGCGGTCCCGGCACTCCCTACTGCTTCGGCCGCACCGACCAGGGCAACCCTTGCCCCTGCGGCAACGACAACGACGGCACCGACCCGCTCGGCGCGGGCTGCGCGCACGACGACGCCGCGGCGGGGGCCCGCCTCTACGCCAGCGGCCTGGCCAGCGTCACCGGCGACACGCTGCTCCTCGAGGGCGTGCGCGGACCGATCAGCAACTCGAGCCTGTACTTCCAGGCCAACAACAACCTCGACGGCAACGGCGCCTTCCTCGGCGACGGCATCCGCTGCGCCGGCGGCGGCCTGATTCGCCTGAAGGTCAAGCTGACCGACGCGACCGGGTACGCCAACTCGAGCCCGGCGGTGATCACCACTCGCTCGGCGAGCTTCGGGCACACGATCGTGGCCGGCGAGACGCTGTACTACCAGTGGTGGTTCCGCGACATCAACGGCTCACCCTGCGGCACCGAGAACAACACCTCGAACGGCTATCAGATCACGTGGTTGCCGTAGCGAGACGCTGACTGCCGGACTCTCTCTCCGGTCCATCCCTTCGGGGCGCCGCGCGGGTCGCGGCGCCCCGTTCTCGTTTCTGACGCGGATGAGGAACAGTACGCCTCTCCACCACGTCCGAGATCCGGGAAACAGGGCGGTTTCGCGGTCCTCTTCCGAATCCGGCGAAACGAGGTACTATGCCGAGGTGCTCCTGCGGCCCAGGATCCTCTTCAACAAGTGGAGGCGTCCAGCATGAAGTACCTCGCAATCTGCGCCGTCACGGCGGTCCTCTTGACCGGTGGGCACTCTCGTGCGCAGCAACTGCTCGTGACCGAGACCACCAACCGGCGGGTCATGCTCTTCGACGAGCTCGAAGGGTCCCTGCTCGACGACAGCTTCATCGACCTCGCCCTGGTCGGCGCCGTGTGGCCGACCGAGTGCACCGAGGGTCCGGATGCTCTCTACATCTCGGACCAGTTCATCGACTCCGTGTTCATGTTCAGCCGCGACGGCTCCACCCACCTGGGAACGATCACCGGCGGGATGGACAACATCCGCGGGATCTGCTTCGCGAACGGAGTCCTGTACGTCTGCAACGCCGGAACGGCTGGCGGCGCTCCGGGCGAGGCGATCATCATGTTCGACGCCACGGGGAACCCGCTCGGCTCCTTCCCGGCCGGCGATCCCTTCGACGTCCTCGACTACGCCGGGGGGCTCCTGACCACCAACATCACCACCGACGATATCGAACGGTGGGACTACGCCGGCAACTTCCTGGGGATCTTCCACGACTCCGACGGCGTCACCGGGATCGACTTCCCCGAGCAGGTGAACGTCAAGGGCTCGACCGGCGGGATCCTCGCCGGCGGGCTCTCCACTCCCGCCGGCGTCTACGAGTACGACTCCGCGGGTACTCAGATCGACCACTGGGACTTCGGAGTGAGCACGCGCGGCGTGCACGAGCTCGGCAACGGAGACATCATGTGGACCGACAGCCTCGGTGTGCACGTCTTCGACGTGTGGACGCTGGTGGTCGTCGACGTCATCAGCGGCGTCAACTGCCGCTTCATCCAGCCGTACGGCGGCCCTGAGCCCGGCACGGCGTACTGCTTCGGTGATCCCGGAGTGGACGCGCCCTGTCCCTGCGGCAACGACAACGACGGGAGCACGCCCGGGTCGGGCTGCGCGAACGGCTTCTTCTCCACCGGTGCCCGGCTGAGCGGCCGCGGCCGGGCCAGCTCGATCACGGACACGCTGGTCCTGGTCGCCACCGGCCTCGAGCCGAACAACTCCGGCCTGTACTTCCAGGCCGAGAACGACCTCACCCCGGGCAGCCCGTGGGGCGACGGTCTGCGGTGCGCCGGCGGCGGCCTGGTCCGCATCGGAGTGCGATTCTCCGACGAGAACGGCACCTCCGACACCTCCGGCTTCGCGCAGCCGATCTCGGCCAGGACGGGAAACGTCACCGCCGGCGACACCCTGTACTACCAGTGCTGGTACCGCAGCCCGAGCGGCTCCCCGTGCGGATCGGGCTTCAACCTCTCCAACGGCTACTCGGTGACCTGGACTCCGTGAGTTCGGAGTCAGGCTCCGTACTCAGTCGACCTGCCGGGAGGGACGCAGCCCGTTCTCCCCCGTCGCCGCCTCCGGCCCGGCGGTAGCGCGCCCGGTGACTCGCGCCGCCCAGGCGTTCCAGGTGTACGACCCTCCGCGGCCGAGGGAGGCGGGGGACATCGCCGGATCCAGGCGCCGGCCGTCGCGCGGGTCGGTGGGCGCCTCGTAGGAGCCGAATCCCTCCAGCACCCACTCGAAGACGTTGCCGTGCACGTCGTAGAGACCGAACGCGTTGGCCACGTACACCCCCACCGGCGCGTGGTTGGCCCACCCGTCATCCCACGGCTCGACCACTCGCCCGGTCAGGTTGGTCATCGTCGTCTTCAGGGTCTCGATGCCGCGGACGTTGGCTCGCTCCTCGAGACAGAACTTGTCGTTCCCGCAGTAGAACATCCCGCCACTCCCCGCCCGGGCCGCGTACTCCCACTGGGCTTCCGTCGGCAGGCTCAAGCCGATCCGACGCATCATCGACAGCGCCTGCGCCTTGGTCAGCGTCTCGACGGGATGGCTGAGATCGAACTCGAAGATCGGGTCCTCGACCTCCGGTCCGTAGCTGGACGGGTTGTGCCAGGTGACCCTCAGCCACTGTCCCTGAGTCATCTCGTACTTCGACAGGAAGAAGGGCTCGCCGATCGAGACGCGATGAACCGGCCCCTCCCCCGGTATCTGGAGTGGAGAGACGTTGACCGCATCCGGCCCGTCTCCGGGTCCCGCCAGGCGGCTCCCCATCGTGAAGCTCCCCGCCGGAATCAAGACCAGGACCAGTGAGGTTTCCTCGCCGACGATCCAGGTCCCGTCGTCCGCCTGCCAGGGTCGCTCGCCGGTCAACGGGTGCCAGAACTCCCACAACCCGCTCTCCTCGTTCCGCCCCAGGGGTACGAGTCCGTGCTGCGGGGGGAGCTTCAAACCCTCGTAGGCGGGGCACTGCTCCTCGTCGGCGATCGACGCGACCGCCGCGGCCCACTCGTCCGAGTAGCGCTCCACCGACTCGGTCGCGGACTCGAGCGCCCACGCCCGCCGCCGACGGACCCGCTCCAGGGCGCTGCGGGCGGGATCGTCGGAGGCGAGAACGCCGAGCAGCTCGACCAGCTCCGAGAGCAGACCGTGCTTCCAGCCGTCCTCGGTCGAGGCGAAGCGCCACTCGTCGCCACCCTCCTCGGGAACCGGCTCGAGCGCTCGCTCCCGCACCGCCCGGAGGCTCTCCTCGAAGACGGGGAGGTGCTCGAGCAGCTGCTCGAGCTCACCTTCCAGCGCCTCCAGCGCCGGCGCGTGGGCAGGGGTCGCGAAGGGCAACACTTCCGCCTCGGTGAGCAGGCGGGTCACCACCACGCGGTCGGAGAGGCGCAGGAGCTCCTCCTCGGCGCGCTGGGTACTGACCCAGCCCCACACGCTGAACGTCAGCCCCACGACCATCGCCACCAGCGTGGCGACGGAGGCGAGCACCTTGCCCCGGTTCCGCGCGATGAACTTCCGCACCCGGTAGGCCCCGGTCGGCGGGCCGGCGAGTACCGGCTGGTTCGCGAGGTGTCGCTGCAGGTCGGCGGCCAGCTCGGAGACGGAGGCGTAGCGCTCCTCGGGGTCCTTCTCGAGCGTGCGCGCCAGGATCCAGTCGAGGTCTCCGCGAAGGGCGTCGGCGATCGGCTGCCCGGCGCGGGTGCTGGCCCGCGGCGCCTCCTCGTCGAGGATGCGTGCGCGCACCGCGGTGAACCCGCCGGCCAGCGCCCCGCGGACGTCGACCGGCAGGGTGCCGGTGAGCAGCTCGTAGAGAACCACGCCCAGCGAGTAGATGTCGGAACGAGTGTCGATCGCGCTCTCCGCCTGGTCCGCCTGCTCGGGGGACATGTACTCGGGCGTGCCAATCACCGTGCCCTCCGCGGTCAATCCGGCCTCGAGGCCGACCGAATCGACCAGCGCCTTGGCCACCCCGAAGTCGATCACCTTCGGGGACGGTTGGCCGCTCTGCTCGGTGACCAGCAGGTTGCTCGGCTTGAGGTCGCGGTGGAGGACTCCTTTCTGGTGCGCGTGGCGCACCGCCTCGCACACGTCGAGGAAGAGCGCTATCCGCTGATCGACGGTCAGCTCTCGCGAATCGCAGTACTCGACCAGCGACTCCCCTTCGACGTACTCCATGACGAAGTAGGGGTAGCCCTGGTCGGTGGTGCCGGCGTCGTGAACGCGGGCGATCCCCGGGTGCGACATCATCGCCAGCGCCTGTCGCTCTCCCTCGAAGCGCGCCATCACGCGCTTGGAGTCCATCCCCGGCTTGAGCAGCTTGAGCGCGACGCGGCGCTTGAGCGGCTCGGACTGCTCGGCGAGGTAGACGACGCCCATGCCGCCCTCCCCGAGGATCTCGCGCAGGAGGTAGGGTCCCACGCGCGCCCCGGGATCGAGCCGCGTCTCGGATTCGCAGCGACCATCCGGCAGGAACGCGGGCTTCTCCAGGAACGGACCGGAATCGAAGTGAGCGGAGAGGAGCGCCTCGACCTCCCCGCGAAGCTCGCCGTCCCCTTCACACAGCTCGTCGAGCCGGCCGGGACGCTCGAGCGGATCGAGGTCGATCAGGGCGAGGAAGATCTCCTTGGTGCGCGGGATCTCGTCGTTCATTCGGTGGTCCGCCCGTCGTCGGGCCCGAGGATCGTCGCGAGCTCCTTGTGGAGCCAGGCCCGGGCCCAGGCCCACTCCCGCTCGACGGTCGCGTGGGAGATGCCGAGCACTCGTCCGGCCTCGGAGATGGTGAGGCCGGCGAAGTAGCGCAGATTGACCACCTTCGCCGCGCGCTCGTCGATCGTCTCCAGGCGGGCGAGCAACTGATCGAGCTCGACCAGACCGCGCTCGTCGCCCAGCTCGGCCACGTCGACGCCGGTGAGGGGCACGCGCCGCGCGCCGGCGCCGTGGCGGAGGCTGTCGCGGCGACGCGCGCGGTCGACGAGGATGTTCCGCATCGCCCGCGCGGCGGCTCCGAAGAAGTGCGCCCGGCTCTCCCAGCTCTCGTCACCGCCGGAGAGACGCAGCCAGGCCTCGTTGACCAGCGCGGTCGATTGCAGCGTCTGCCCCGGAGGGAGGTTCTGCAGCTTGCTCTGCGCCAGCGCTCGAAGCTCGGCGTAGACCATCTCCCAGACTCGCGTGGCAGCGTCCGGGCTCCCGCTGTTCAGCTCTCCCAGCAGCCGGTCGAACTCCCCCGTCCCTCTTCCCATACGAAGAGGATACCGAACCAGGCCTCGCCGGTTGTGAACTCGTTCTACACGATTGGATAAGCGGGAGGTGCAGAGCCAAAGGGTCCGGAGCCGTCGCTGAGCCCGGCGGGGTTGAGCCGGTTGATGCCGCCCCCGACGC
>CAZCAC010000192.1:0-11445 GCA_964496575.1 uncultured Planctomycetaceae bacterium
CGAGGCCCCCGCAGCGGCAACTGCAGGGGCCTCACTCAATACTGCGGAACACCGGGCTGGCCCTGGCCGGGATCGGACGCCAGCTCGTGCTCGACGGTGCACGCGAGCGCTTCGCCGCCCCCGAGACCACCCGGGCCCGAGCCGCGGCGATCGCCAGCGTCGGCGCCGTGGGCAAGGCACCGGAACTGGACCTCCTGTTGGCCTGGGTCGAGGCTCCCGAGAACGGCGATCTGGAGCCCGAGGTCTCCGCCGCCCTGCGCGAGGCGACGACCAGCATCCTCCTGCGCGACCAGAAAGCCTTCCGTCGGCTCGAGTCGATCTGGTCGGGGCTTCCGGAGATCCTGCTGCCCGAGCTGGTCCTCTCGGTCGGCGCCGCCGGGAACAGCCGGGGGCTGAGGTTCCTGGAGGAGATCTACACCTGGACCCCCTCGCTGGAGTACCTCGTCTCCACCCAGATCTCACTGGTGGGGCCCGCCGATCAGCGGGGCGTCAACCGCTCACTCGCCGAGCAGTTGCAGAACCGTCTGCGCGAGTCGGAGCTGGAGGACACCCGCGCCGCCTGCCTCGCGCTGGGGGTGCTCGAAGACTTTCGCTGCGTGCCGGTCCTGATCGAGCTGCTCGAGGACGCGCGCAGTGGCGTCCGGCAGAATGCCCACTGGGCGCTTTGTCACCTGACCGGCAAGCGCACCGCGCCCACGCCTCAGCTGTGGCGACTCTGGTACGAGGGGGAGCAGAAGTGGTTCCGGGAGCGGGAGGCGGAGATTCTCGCCCTCCTGAGCAGCCCGCACGAGGCACAGGTCCTCGGCGCGCTGCGCGAGATCGCGGCTCATCGCCTCGACCGCCATCGGCTGGCGCTGTCGGTCGTTCCCCTGCTGAGGGCGCCCGAGGATCGCGTCCGGCGCATGACGGCCTCGTTGCTCGCCGACCTGTGTTCGCGATGGGCGGTCCACGACCTGATCGAGGCGCTGAGCGATCCCGAGGAAGGAGTGCGAGTGGTCGTCGCGGGCGCTCTGGCGGAGATCACCGGGGAACGCCGTGAGCCTACCCCGGAGGCCTGGGAGGACTACCCCGCTCCGAAGCCGGAGTCCTTCGACGGCTGATCAGGGGTTCAGGAACGCAGCAGCTGGTGCATCTCTTCGCCGGCGATCCGGCGGTGCGTCCGGAGCGCCACGGTCACGTCCTGGAGGATCCGGACGAGCGCGTGGCTCGCGGTCTCGAGCGCCAGGTCGGCATCGCGGCTGTGGCCTTCCCTCGACATGAACCCGGTGGAGGATTCCGGGAGGGTCGAGAAGTGGGAGACGAGGGCGTTCCGCGTCGCGCCGAAGTGCCCCCGCGCCGAGTTGACCGAGTGGATCGCGGAGTCGATCGCGCCGGTGGTGGATTCCTCGCCCGCCGGGTTGCGCACCTCGATGCCGTCAGGCCCCGGCGCGGCGGTGGCCGCGTCGTTGAGAGCGAGGTCGAGTCCCTCGTGGGCCTTTCGCGAAGAGTCCATCCCGAACGATCGATCGGCCGGGAGCTCTCTCTATCTGGAGAGAATAGCAGTTAGCAGCTGGCCCGGAGGCTGCCGCGAAGGGCGATCAGCCGTCAGCCGCTGGCAGGGAGCGCAGGGCAACCCGCCAACGGCTGACGGCGAACAGCTGACAGCGAATCGCCGATACCTACTCTTCCCCCAGGAACGGGTAGCGCCAATCGGTGGGGGGAACGTGGGTCTCCTTGATGGTGCGCTGGGAGGTCCAGCGGAGGAGGTTGAGGATCGAGCCCGCCTTGTCGTTGGTGCCCGAGGCGCGCGAGCCGCCGAAGGGTTGCTGGCCGACGACCGCGCCGGTGGGCTTGTCGTTGACGTAGAAGTTGCCCGCGGCGAAGCGCAGCGCGCTGGCCGCCTCGACCACCGCCGAGCGATCGTTGGCCATCACACAGCCGGTCAGGGCGTACTCGGCAGTCTTGTCGCAGATCGCCAGAGTCTCCGAGAACTTCGCGTCGTCGTAGACGTAGATGGTGAGCAGCGGACCGAAGTACTCGGTCTTCATCATCTCGTTCATCGGATCGGTGGTCTCGACGATCGTCGGGCGAACGTAGTAGCCCTTCGAGTCGTCGCACTCACCGCCGACGACGACGCGGCAGGTGGAGTCGCTCTTGGCCTTGTCGATCGCCGCCTTCAGGGTGTCGAAGGAGGCCTGATCGATCACCGCGCCCATGAAGTTGCGGAAGTCGCGGATGTCGCCCATCTCGATCTTTCCGATCTCCTCGACGAGGCGTCCTTCGAGGTCCTTCCAGATGCTCCTCGGGATGTAGGCACGGCTCGCGGCCGAGCACTTCTGCCCCTGGTACTCGAACGCGCCGCGCACCAGAGCGGTGACCAGCGCTTCGAAGTCGACCGAGGGGTGGGCGAAGACGAAGTCCTTGCCGCCGGTCTCGCCGACCAGGCGGGGGTACTGCTTGTAGTTCGAGATCCCCTCGCCGATCGAGCGCCAGAGGCCCTGGAAGGTCGAGGTGGAGCCGGTGAAGTGGATGCCCGCGAGGCGCGAGTCCGCGACCACGGGATCGCCGACCTGGCCGCCGGAGCCGGGGACGAAGTTGATCACGCCCGGGGGCAGGCCCGCTTCCTCCAGCATCTTCATGACGAAGTAGTTGGAGTAGACCGAGGTCGAGGCGGGCTTCCACAGCACGGTGTTGCCGAGGAAGGCGGGGGCGGTCGGCAGGTTGCCGGCGATCGACGTGAAGTTGAACGGCGTCACCGCGAAGACGAAGCCGTCGAGGGGACGGTGCTCGAGGCGGTTCCAGCAACCCGGGGCGGACTGGGGTTGCGACTGGTACAGCTCCTGCACGAACGCGGCGTTGAAGCGGTAGAAGTCGATCAGCTCGCAAGCGGAATCGATTTCCGCCTGGTGGACCGTCTTCGACTGGCCGAGCATGGTCGAGGCGTTGACGACGTCGCGGTACTTGGTGCGCAGCAGCTCGCCGGCGCGCAGGAAGATCGCCACGCGGTCTTCCCACGGCATCGCGTCCCACGCCGGGCGCGCGGCCTCGGCGGCCTCGATGGCGGCGTTCACCTCGGTCGCCCCGGCCTTGTGGTACTTGCCGAGGAGGTGCCCGTGGTCGTGGGGCATGACCATGTCGCCGAGATTGCCCGTGCGGATCTCTTCGCCGCCGACGATGATCGGGACCTCGATCTCCTCACCGGCGAGCTGGTTCAGCTTGGCCTTCAGCGAGACCTTCTCGGGACTCCCGGGTGCGTAGTCGCGGACCGGCTCGTTAACAGCGGTGGGGACCTGAAAGACTCCGTGGGTCATGGCGGGTTCAGGGGGTGGAGAGGGGTGGATGGGGTGACGCCCGTTCCGGGCGCGTCGAAGGGAGAATAGCGCGGCAGTATGCCCGCTCCGACCGGCTCTTGTCGAGGTGTCCCCCGTTCCCTCTGGAAGGTTCTCCTGCGACAATCCCGGCCCTCCGTTCCGAGCCTTCCGCCCCCGGGGGGCTCGACCTCCGATTCCGGTTCTTCCAGCTACATGGTCCATGCCGATAGCGCCTTCGCTACGCTGGTCCTCGGTCCGGGGCCGACGCACCCGGCCGAGGCGGAGGTGTCGCGCGTGAAGGCAACGAGCGAGGAGGAGGGAGAGGAATGATGGTCTCCGAGTGGATCGACGAGCTCCTGGCGGAGCGTCTCGGGGCTCCCGCTCTCGAGTGGTCGGCCGCGGCGCGCGAGGAGATCGCCGCGGGGGTCACCGACGTCCGCTTCGGTGCCCTGATCTCCGCCGCCAGCCGCCACGCCCGCCGCCACCCCGCCGATCCGGATCCCGAGGCGATCGCGCGCGCGGGGAAGCTCGTGATGGGGTGGAACCCCGAGCGCTGGTCGCTGCTCGACCTGCTGCGCGCCGGCCTGGTCCTCGCCCGCGAGGACCTCGACCGGGAGACCGGCTCCGCGGCGGTGCTCGGCGCCTTCGCGTTCGCGGACGTCGGCGAGCTGTGCGCGCTCTACCGCACCCTGCCGCTCCTGCCTCGTCAGGAGGACTACCTCTGGCAGGCGGGGGAGGGATGCCGCAGCAACATGACCGAGGTCTTCGAGGCAGTCGCCTGCGATTCCCCGTACGCCGCGACACACTTCGACGAGGTCGCCTGGCGGGCGCTGGTGATCAAGGCGATCTTCATCGACGCGCCGCTCTGGCGCGTCTTCGGACTCGACGGGCGGCTGAGCGAGGAGCTGGCCCGGATGGCGCTCGACCTCGCCGACGAGCGGCGCAGCGCCGGCCGTCCGGTCCAGCCGCAGCTCTGGCTGTGCCCGGGGAGCCACGGGGGGGTGCGCGCGCTCGAGTCGATGCAGCGCGAGCTCACCGAGGGGCCACCCGCGGGTCGCTCCGCCGCCGCCTACGGGCTGGCTCGCGCCGAGCACCTCGGGCCGGTGGCCGATCGGCTCGCCCTCGAGACCGAACCGACGGTGATCGAGCACCTGCGGAACGCCCTGGCCGGCGAGACCGACCAGACGATCTTCCGGGCCTTCGACGCCACCACCACCTCCTCCACGTAACGCCAGCCATCGGAAGCGATGCCCTTCTTCGATCCGCACATCCACCTCTCGAGCCGCACCACCGACGACATCCAGGCGATGGCGGACGCGGGTATCCGGGCGGTGATCGAGCCCGCCTTCTGGGGCGGGCAGCCGCGCACCAACGTCGGCGCCTTCATCGACTACTTCTCGCTCCTGATCGGTTGGGAGCGCTTCCGCGCCTCGCAGTTCGGCATCTCGCACTACTGCGCGATCGGGCTGAACTCCAAGGAGGCGAACAATCGCGCCCTGGCGGAGGAGGTGCTCGAGCTGGTGCCCCGCTACGCGCTCAAGGAGGGCGTGGTCGCCATCGGCGAGATCGGTTTCGACGAGATCACCGCGGACGAGGAGTACGCGTACCGCCGGCAGGTCGAGCTCGCCGCCCTGAACGACATGGTGGTGATGGTGCACTCGCCGCACCGCGACAAGAAGCGAGGCGTGCAGCTCTCGATCGAGATCGCCGCGGAGCTGGGGCTGCCGATGCAGAAGCTGGTCATCGACCACAACACCGAGGAGACGGTGGAGGACACCCTCGCCTCGGGAGCCTGGGCGGGATTCACCATCTACCCGCACACGAAGATGGACTCGGAGCGCATGGCCGTGGTGGTCGAGAAGTACGGCCCCGAGCGGATCATCGTCGACTCCTCCGCGGACTGGGGGATCAGCGACCCGCTGGCGGTCACGCGCACCGCCCGGCTGATGGTCGAGCGGGGGATCCCCGCGGAGGTGATCGAGCAGGTCACCTGGCGCAACCCGATCGACGCCTACGGGCAGTCGGGACAGATCGACGTCGAGGCGCTGGAGGAGGACCTCTCCGTCGACCAGTCGCGGACCTTCCTGGAGAACACGGTCTTGCGGGGACAGGAGCCGCGGATCGACTGAGGCGAACGGAACCATGGAACGCTGGTCGATCGAAGTCGAGAAGGAGTACTTCAAGTTCTCCGCCGCCCACTTCCTGATCTTCCCCGACGGGCGGGCCGAGCGCCTCCACGGGCACAACTACCGCGTGTTCCTCGAGGTGGAGGGGCAGCTGAGCCAGCACGGCCTGGTGATCGACTTCACGGTGATCAAGCCGCTGGTGCGCGAGCTGCTCGACTCGCTCGACGAGCGCTTCCTGCTGCCGGGGGAGCACCCCGAGCTGGAGATCAACGAGGACGGTGACGCCCTGGAGATCCTCCACGGGGGGCGGCGCTACGTCGTGCCCCGCGAGGACGCTCGGGTGCTGCCGATCAACAACACCAGCTCCGAGAACCTCGCCGCCTGGATCGGCCGGGAGCTGCGTGCACTCCTTCCGGCAGAGTTTCCCGAGGTGGAGGTCCGGACCCTGCGCGTGGCCGTGCAGGAGACCAGCGGGCAGCGCGGGGTCTACACCTTCAGCTCGGAGCCGGGGTAGATCACTCGGAGCGGCGACGCCCCGCCTCGTAGATCCCGCTGCGCCTGGCGTCCGGTTCGCCCTCGGGGGTCATCCAGACCCAGTCGCCGACCATCTTGCCCTGCTCGAACACCCCTTCCGCCTTCAGGGTGCCGTCCTCGTACCAGCGCGTGCACTCGCCGTCGCGGATTCCGTCGACGAAGCGGGCGGTCTCCTTGGGCTGGCCGTTCGAGTAGTAGCTGGTGTGTACCGCATCGTCCCCGTCCCCGCCGGCGCCCGCCAGGACCCCGAGACTGGCGACCAGGCCGATGACTCCGATGGTGATGGTGATCAGACGAATGCTCATGACGGGCTCCTAGACGGCCTGGCGAGCCGGCTATTCCGGCCGAACTTCGTTTTTCGCCGTGATCTCGGGGATTGCGGAGACGAGGAGTCCGAGCTCCACTTCCGCCTCGCTCCCGGGAACGGCGACCCGCGCCCGCAGGGGGGAGGTGCCGCTGAGATCGACCTGGACCCGGGTTCCCGGGCCGAAGATCCGGGCCACGGTGTCGAGGAGGGCGGAGGGGTACAGGAGCAGGAGGGTGCACAGCTCGGGATCGCCGATCGCTCCGTGGATCGCGGAGCGCCACTCCTCGCGGCCGGCGTTCTTCAGCCCGGCGGCCTCCAGCAGCCACTCCCGGGGCACCCGCTCGTGGCCCTCCCCGCGCGCCCGGAGGCACAGCTCGTGGAGCCCCGCGAAGCCGTGCCTCGCCTCGATCCGCTCGACCAGCACGAAGCTGAGCCCGTAGAACACCTTCTTCTCGTTGGTGGAGATGTCCGTGCTGGAGAGCCCCGCTTCCACCTCGAAGACCTCCTCGGGGACGAGGTCGCTGGAGGCGAGGCCCAGGAGTCGGACCCGCGAGAGGCAGCCGATCCGGATGCCCCCGGGGTGGTCGTCACCGGGGAGCAGCACCTCCACCTCCAGCTCGAGCCCGCCGAGGGCGAAGGCCGCCGCCGAGAGGCGTCCGGCGCGCATCTCCTCGGCGTTCTCGGGGGAGAGGTGCGTGGCCAGGACGTCGCAGAGCCCCTCCTCGATCGTGCCGGGGAGGGCGGACCACGACTCTCCGAGCGAGGCGTGGACCAGCTCGTGTGCGAGGGTCCGCTCGAGGTTGCCGGCCGCCTCGCGCAGGTGAATGCGGCCGTGTCCCTCCGACCAGAAGCCGTCCGCCTCGTCGTACGAGGTGGCCTCGGAGAAGCGATACAGGGCGGGGGAGGCCTGGACCCACACCTCGAGCTCCCGCTCCACCGTGTCGGGGAGGGTCTCGAGGATCCGGGGGTGGAGCCGCTCCAGCAGCTCGTGGACCTCCTGGGCCTCCTCCTGCGCACCCGCCCGGACCCGCCCCGACGGACCGTCGAAGGTGGCCGGGGGCGGCACCACCTGGCACGAGATGGCGACCAGGCAGGGGAGGACGGCGGCGGCGAGACGCCGGGCGAGGAGGGGAATCGGGGTCAAGGCGGGAGGCTCCAACGAAGCCTACCCCCGATTCGGGAGCGGGGACGGGAAGGGGGCCCGCGCGGGGCCCCGGTCAGCGGGCGAGCCCCTCGATGGTGAGCTCGCCGCGCACCGGGAGCCGCAGACGCGCCCCGTCGTGCTCCTCGCCATTCACCCGCCAGCCGCGCAACGAGGTCTCGTCCGGCTCGGCCGCCTCGACCTCGATCGTCTGGCCCGCGAAGTACCACCCCACGTACGGGGGATCGCAGCGCCGGCCGTCGATCAGGAGCGTGGCTCCCTCGGGAGCGGCGACCTCGCAGCGGATCGGAGGACCCAGGTCGAGTGTGCTCGAGAGGTCCTCCCGCACGACGTCGCTGCGGAAGCGGAAGAAGTAGACCAGGCGGGTGAACTCCTCGGGGTCGCCGGTGAAGCGCGGGTCGGCGAACGCGGAGTAGTGCTGGAGCCGTTCCTCGAGGAAGGCGGGTGCCAGCTCGTGATTCATCCACCCCGTGGCGCGATCGACGAAGAAGGTGCGGTAGGCGGGATCGTCGCGCAGGAGGCGCTTGAAGACGAGACCGCGTACCGAGCCGGTCTGGAGCCGGCGCTCGACGAGCCGGTGGCCGGCGACCTCGGGGGGCAGCTCCTTCTCGCCGAGGATCAGATCGAGAGCGTCCTTCTCCCAGACGAGGCCTCGCTCGCCCGACGAGCTGTGTCGGAAGGAGCGGTCCATGTCCCAGTTCACCCAGCGCCAGCGCGGGTTCTCCTCGGTCCGATCCAGGACCGCCGCACCCTGAGCCCAGTCGTCGGTCCCGCACCAGATGATGCTGAAGAGGTGCTGGGTCAGGTGCTCGACGTCCACCCGGGACTCGGCTCGCTCGATGGTGAGCTCACCGGGCTCCAGCGAGGAGGCCCAGGCTCGCAGCTGCGTGTACGCCTCGTGATCGGCGGGGGTGTCGGGAGAGCGATTGCGGTGGAAGTAGAAGTTCTCGTGACCGAGTCGTGCGCTCCACATTCGCCGGGACAGCTGCTCGCAGAAGGAACGGATCCGTGGGGCTTCGCCGTTCAGCACGAACAGTCCCGGCTGCATCGCCGGTGCGTCGCCTCCGAGCCGACGGACGATGTCGAAGCCGATCGCCGAGTTGAATGGCGAGTCGGCACGGATGATCAAGCGTTGCACCGGCTCGCACTCCGGACCGAAGAGGGTCCCGGGGGCGAAGCGGTCGGTGCCGTACTCCTCGCGGAAGTGGAGGCGGAAGCTGGGACCGATCTGGTACCAGATGCGGGGCAGGCGCGTGGAGTCGCCGTGCAGTCGCACCCCGCAGTAGCCGGAGAAGACGTGCTCGGCGCCGACGAAGTAGGAGACGTGCGCGGGTCGCTCCCACTTCTCCCGCCAGTTGGCCAGGATGCCGCGGTCGGCGCCGTACAGGTCCGGCTCCTCCACGGACAGGCAGATCAGCGGCCAGGAGCCGACCAGATGGTCGGCCGCCAGCGACTCGCTGGGAGGCGGCGTCGAGTGGTCGGGGTTGAAGCGCAGGACGGCGCGTTGCTGGTGGAGACGCCAGCGGTCGGTCACGGGGGTGCGGGTGGAGTAGACGATGTCCTGCCCGCGCAGGATCTGCCCCAGCTCGCCGATCTCGAGCGTCCGTGCGGGTACGGCGGGGGCCTGCATCACCTCCCGGATCGGATCGAACCAGGTCGCGCGCTCCAGCAAGAACCCCGCCGCCCCGAACGCGATGAGGCCGAGGGAGATGGTCAGGCCGGGGCGCAGGGAACGGGATCTGGGCTCAGACACCTCCGGCGCGGTCGAAGTAGACGTTGACCACCGCGCTCGCGGAGATCCCGCGCAGGGACGCCTGCAGGGGAACGACGCGGTCGGTGCCGAGGCGGACGAAGCGATAGGAGATCGAAGCCTCTTCCTCGCCTTCGGTCACGCTGTCGAGCTCCCCCGACTGGAGCTCCGCGGAGAGGTGCCCGAGCAGCGCCTCGCCGACCTCGCGGTACTCCGCCAGCGGCAGCGTGAGGACCAGGAGTCCGTGGCCGGGAGTTCCGCCGCGCTGCCGACCGGTGAAGCGCATCACCAGGAGCGCGACCACGATGGTGGCCAGGATCAGGGCGAGGAAGAGCAGGTTGAAGGTCGCGCAGCAGAGCGAGGTGGCCACCACGACCATCACGAAGGCAACCTCTTCCGGCTCCTTGATCGGCGTCCGGAAGCGGATGATCGACAGGGCGCCGAGCAGGCCGAGGGACAGCGGCAGGGAGAACTGGATGGCGATGAAGATCGCGGTGATCGAGACCCCGAGCAGCGGGAAGGCGCGGTGTACTCGCGTCCCGGTGGAGCGTCCCTGGAAGAAGACGACGTACAGGTACGCGACGAAGAACGAGGAGAGGAGCGAGAACAAGAGCGCTAGTACGAAGACCGGGAAGCCGGTCTGCTCCATGCCCTTGACGCCGAAGTCGCTGATCTGTCGGAGTATTTCCTTGAGGTCCATCGGAGAGTTGCTGGAGAGTCGCGGGGATCAGAGAGGGGATCCGGTCAGCCACTCGAAGCACGCGCCGTACTTCGAGAAGGACTGCTTGCGGAGGCCGACCCGGCCGAGCGGGGAGAGGGCCGGCGGCAAGGAGCTCGCGTCGCCCTTGAGCTCGAGGACCGCCAGGCGACCGGGGAAGGGACGCGCGGGTGGGAGCCGGCGCGGGTTGGTGCGGGGGATCTCGATCCGGTAGTCGACGGAGATGCGCGTGCCGGTGCCCGGCTCGACGAAGCGCCGGCGGCGGTAGCGGAGCTCGAAGGCGGGCAGGAGCGGCGCGGGGAAGGAGTCGAGGGGAGCGACGCCCTGCTCCGCGAGCTCGCTCCACAGACGGTGGGGCAGCTCCAGGAGCCGCGGGTCGTCGAGCGCGCGAGCCGCCAGCCAGCCGGCGGGGAGATCGGTCTCCATCCGATGCTTGCGGCGGATCGTGCCGATCTTCCTCTTCACCTCGAGGAAGACGTTGCCGAGGAGCTCGCCTCCCCGCGGGTCGGCGTACCAGCGAGCTCGTACCTTGCCCTTGAGGTAGTCGCTGTTGCGCTTCTCGCCGTAGTGGAACCAGTCCGGCGTATCGAAGTAGAGGCTGGAGACCACGCCGTGGGGGTGGCGGCCGTCGGGGCGACAGAGGGCGGCCAGGAGGCCGATCACCCGCTTCAGCCGAGCGGCGGGAAAGACGAACTTCGTCTCGAGCTCCCCTGATCCGCCGTCTCGCCGCGACGGGCGCGGACGAGCGGGATCGAGGCCGGTGGGGGTGCGGTTGGCGGTGGAGCTCACGGGATCACGGTCGAGGTGCGAGAGGCTCACCTCGCGGAGACCCACCTCGCCGGGGCGAGCGTACCACGCCCGCCGCGGCGATCGAACTCCCCCGGCCGCCGATCAGTGGGGCAGCGGGGCTTCCTCGCCCTGCAGCGGCAGGAAGACCTTCGTCTCGCCGTCCCGGAGCAGGAGGAAGTAGCGCTCGGAGCCCTCGTTCTGCGGCCCGTGGTGGTAGCCGGCGAAGCGCTCTCGGGTCAGATCGCCGGGAGACTCGCCGCGCCCCGGGGCCCCGGGCGCGTCGGGTGCGGCGCCGAGTGCATCCGCGTAGATCTCGAGCGTGTACCCCGAGGTGCCGATGTAGGAGGCGACCACCAGGTGCAGATCCGCGGGCAGGCCGACGTTGAAGACTCCCCATTCGGGATGAACGTCCGTCTCCCAGCACGCGACCATCTGATCGATGGTCGGGTCGTACATGCAGAAGTCGAGGTCGGCATCGACGAGCTCGGTCAGGGTGATGGTCAGCTGCAGCGGCTCGGCGGCGTAGAACGCGAAGCCGTCGTAGGGGTCGACGCAGCACTCGCTGACCTCCCCTTCGATCCTCACGTAGTCCCCGACGCGCAGCTCGCCGATGTAGTTGGCGTTGGAGGCGTGGTCGTTGGGCTCGCTCTCGAAAATGGTGCCGGACGAATCCGGCGGGGGCGGCAACACCGGCGCGGTGGCTTCGAGGGAACCGCTGCAACCGGCCAGGATCAGGAGACCGGCGGAGAGGGGGGAGAGGAGCAGGGGG
>CAZCAC010000193.1:0-11428 GCA_964496575.1 uncultured Planctomycetaceae bacterium
GATCAAGCTTGAAGCAGGCGAATGCATCGGCTCTTACCGCGTCGTCGAGTTCCTGGCCCGCGGAGGCTTCGCCCTGGTCTACCTCGCCGAGGACACGGAGGGGAACAAGGTCGTCCTGAAGGTCGGCGACGTCGCCGGTGGCGGCCGCTACGTGACGCGCTTTCTCGAGATTACCAACCAGCGCCGCCCCGAGGGGATCAGCCCCGACGAGACGCCGGCCGAGGCGATCTTCTTCCGGCAGGACGGCGTGCGCATCGATTTCCTCGACGTCCACGAGATCGACGACCTGATTCTCAGTGAGGGCGAGGTGCTCACCGGAGCCAAGAGCCCGAACCTGATCAAGGTCAAGGAGATCTTCCAGCACGAGGGCCGCCCGATCGTCGCGCTGGAGTACGCCCGCGGCAAGACGCTGCGCGAGAAGGTCCGCGCCCTGGAGGGGATCCGTCTCAACTGGTTCCTGACCATCGTTCGCGCGCTACAGCGCCTGCAGAAGAGCGGGCAGCTCGAATACCACGGCGATCTGAAGCCGGAGAACATCGTCATCAAGCCGTCGGGCAGCGTGGTCATGATCGACCCCGCTCTGCGGATCGACGAGCGAGGCGTGATCACCACCACCCCGCACTACAACCCGCTGCTCCTGCGCGACAGCAAGGCGGACGTGATGGGGATCGGGATCATGCTCTACGAGATCCTGACCGGCGTGCTGCCGTTCGACGACGTGCCGTGGACCTACGCGGGCCGCGAGCAGGGCGGCGAGGTCGAGCGCCTGAGCCTCTCCTACTTCCTGAGCTACCCGCCCGCCAAGGAGCTCAACCCGAACACCCCCGACGCGCTGGCCAACGTGGTCTACAAGTGCCTCATCGTGCCGGACTACGGCCTGCCCGAGCTCGAGCAGGATCTGGTCGATTTCCTGCGCAAGGAATAACGCTCCCCAGCACCCTTCGAGGGAAGCCGGCCGGACGGGAGGACGTCCGGCCGGTTGTTATTTGAAGGGCGGGAAGCGCAGCGCTCGATTCCCCTCGACCTGCAGGAACCGCACGAGCTCGCCCCGACCGACGGAGACCCAGCCGAGTCGGCTGGGTGGGGCTCCGTGTCGACCGTAGTACGTCTCACTCGCCACGCAGAGGTCCGGAACACCGTCGGCGTCGAAGTCGCCGATCGGACAGAGCTCGCTCCCGAAGTGGTCGACGTCGCCGAGCCCCGTTCCCAGTCCACCCAGCGAGAAGAGGATGCCCTGCCGCTCGACCGAGAACACGTTGAACTCGCCGGCCAGCACGTCGTGCGGGGCGCCGGCCGCGAAGTCGGAGACCCCGTCTCCATCGACGTCACCCACCTCGCAGAAGCCCGTGGATCCCACACCGGGGAGAGACCAGCGTACTGCTGGATCGGATGCGGTCTGACAGAGGAGTCCGCTCGCGGGATTGACCCCATCCTCCCACCTCCACCGAAGCTCGGTGACCAGATCGCTCAAGGGCCACTCCCGCGAATCGGCATTCAGGATGCTGAGGACGATCGCTTCACCATCATCCAGCGGATATGCACGGAACACCTCGGTGAAGGGCCCGATGCCGGCAGGAGGCCCCATGAACGCTCCATCACGCCCGGAGTAGATCCCGGCCCAGGAGCGGCGCGATCGTTGACGCTCGAGGTAGCCCCGCGCCAGGGGGTCGACCAGGTACCGGGCGACGATGACCAGGTCGTCCACGTCGTCACCGTTCACGTCGGGTACACCGACCACCGACTTCCCGAAGTCGACCACGTTCACTCCGGGAGGCCTGACGACCTGCAGCGTGTCTCCCGTGGCGCTCGAGAGGATCTGCACCGCGCCACATCGCTCGTATCGGAGATCCTCGCTGTACGCGCTGACCACCACGTCGGCGAGTCCGTCTCCATCGCGATCGGCGATCGACGAGAGCGATCCGAACCAGCGCCCGCTCTCCACGAGCTCACGACTCCAGAGCGGGGCAGCACGCTCCCCCGAGTACGTCATCACCACGTAGCTGCGCCCGGCGTCCTCGCCGCGCTGGCCCGCGACGGCGAAGTCGGCGAGACCGTCACCATCCACGTCGGGAAGGGAAGCGACTCCCAGCCCAAACCGGTCGACCTCCCCGGGAGCCTCGAGCGCGTGGATCGTCTCGGCGGACTTCCCCGAGATCACGAACACGACCCCCGCGTCCGCCCGCGTCCCTGGGGCGTGGGGACACCCCACCACGAGCTCGTCGACGCCGTCCCCGTCGAGGTCGCGAAGCCGGTCGAGTCGATAGGCGCCGACGAAGCTCTCCTCGGACCGGGGCGGGGGAACGTCCTGGGCCCCGGGCCCGGATTGCACCGCTCCCGCGATCAGAGGGGCCAGCGCAGCGAGGCAACGAAGTGGATCGGTCATGAGGTCATCCGTCGGGATGCGGCGATCGGAGTGGGCTGAACCGCCCTCCCGGAGTCGGGTTCCGCGACTCGGACGGGAATCCCGACGGGGGGGCACCCCCGGATTCAGCTCCAGAGCGCCCCCGACACCTCCGCGCCAGTAATTGCCGATCTTCCGGTAACGCTCCCCCCGCCCCGGTGGATAGAGGGTGCGATGACCGAATCCAGCCCGGAGCAGCTCTTCCTGCGCTACCGCGGTCGGGGAGACGTGGACGCGCTCGGCGAGCTCTTCGACCGGACGGCGCCCCAGCTCCTGGGACTCGCGCGGAAGCTCGGGGACGAGGGAACTGCGGAGGACCTCCTCCAGGAGACCTGGCTGGCGGCCCTGGAGCGGCCCGGGCGGTGGGACGCGGCCCGACCGCTCCTGCCCTGGCTGCTGGGGATCCTGGCCGTGGAGGCCCGGCGACAGCGGCGACGCGCGGCGCGGAGCGCCGACCCCCGCCGACTGGTCGAGCGCCGGCCCGAATCCCCCGAGCAGGGGGTCGACCAGGCCGAGCTCCAGCGGGCGATCCGGGACGCCCTGACCCGGATTCCCCCCCACCACGCCCGGGTCCTGCGCCTGCGCCTCCTGGAAGGGTTGGGACCGACCGAGCTCGCCGCACGACTGGGGATTCGACCAGGCACCGCGCGCGTGCAGCTCCACCGGGCCCTGTCTCACCTGCGCACGGCGCTCCCCCCGGGACTGGCCGGCAGCATCGCGATTCTCGGCCTCGGCGAGCGAGGTCTCGCCGGGGTTCGCGAGGTGGTCCTCCACCGCGCCTCGACGCTCTCCGCGAAGAGCGCCGGGCTGGTGGGGACCGTGGCCGGATCGATCCTGATGAAGAAGCTCCTCCTCACCGTCGCGGCCTCGGCCGCGCTCCTCGGTCTCTTCCTGGGCTGGCGCGCGTTCGAGCCGGGCACGGAACGGCCGGCAGCCGAGCCGGTCGCCGAGACGCACCACGCGGATCTGCCTCCCTCGTCCCCCGGCGAGCCGCCGATCGACGAGCGCCGGAGGGAGGTGGTGGCCAGCATCACGCACGAGGCTTCGGACGGACCGCCGCCAGCTGCCGACGAGCTCCAGGACGAGGCGATCCTCCGCGGCCGCTTCCTCCTCCCCGGCGGTCTTCCCGCCGCCGGTGTGCAGGTACGCCTGCACGCCTGGGAGGCCAACGACGAGCGGACCCGCCGCCACGGCCGACCCGACGACCGGTCCGATGTCAGCGTCCTCTCCGATGCGGAGGGACGCTTCGAGATCCAGTTCGAACCTCACGGGGCGCTTCAGTACTCGCTGAACGGCCGACTCGGAGGCCACGTCGACGCCCAGTGGCGCTGGGGCGAGTGGCTCCCCGGGATCGAGCGGGACCTCGGCGACATCGAGCTACTCCGCGCCGGCCGCATCGCCGGCACGGTGGTCGACCGCGAGGGGCAGCCGCTCGCGTACGCCTGGAAGATCCACTCGACGACGGCCACGGCGATCAGCGGAGGCAACGAGCGCACCATCAGATCGTGCCGGACCGAGCTCGACGGGGCCGACTTCGTGCTGGAAGGGATGGCGCCCACGCGGATCGAGCTGAAGCTGCATTCGCGCGTGACCGGCTGGCAAGAGCCGACTTTCGTCGAGGTCCACGCCGGCGAGACCACCCGGGTCGAGCTCACCTACCGAGGGCCCGACCCGCACGGGATCACCCAGCTGGACACCTGGTGGCATCAAAACCGCTGGATCGACGTGGAGCCCGAGTACGTGCACGTCGCGGCGGCAGGGGCGACGATCACGCAGGACGATCGCGAGCACGTCATCTCCGGTCTCGAGCTCGGCGACACCTGCGACGTGACGATCGACGACCCGAGCTTCTTGCCCTGGCGAGGCCGTCTCCGCGGTGGCGAGGAGACCACCGCGGACCTGATCGGCGCTGGAGTGCTGATCCTCGAGGTCCTCGACGAGGCGAACGGCGAACCGCTCGAAGACTACGAGCTCTCCGGCGGGGTCCGCGATCGCTGGAGCGGCGACTGGTTCAAGGCGGCCGGCGAGGCCCCGCCCGAGGGTGGACGCTTCAAGAACCTCCTGGCCACCGAGACCGTCTTCCGGATCGGCGCGCCCGGCTACCTGCCCGTGGAGAGGACGGTGATCTTCGTCGCGGGTCGGCCGGTGAAGCTGACCGTGCGTCTCTCGAGAGGGAATACGATCCGCGGTCGAGTGAATCGCGCCGGAGGAGCAGTCGCGGCCGATGTCCCGCTGCAGCTGGTGCGCGGCGAGCTGGGGGAGAACCGAGTTCTCGGCATGCACCGGCGCAAGTCCCTCCAGGAAGCGCGGACCGATGCCGAGGGGAAGTTCCTCCTCCGCGGCCACCCCGATGGTCCGTGCTGCCTGTTCGCCGGCGAGCACGAGTTCGAGCAGGGCGGCGAGCAGCTGGAGCTCGCCGGCGAACCGCTGGAGGTCGTGCTGCAGCTACCACCCACGGCCTCCCTGAAGGGGCGACTCGGTCTCCCCGCGGGCGTGGATCTCTCCACCTGCTGCGTCGTCGCCCGGCGCGAGGCGGACCGCGATCCGCGACTCGAGCGGCACTGGAGCCACGAGTCTCCGCGCCTGGTCGGCGCAGTCGACGGGCAGGGGCGATTCGAGCTGCACCCCTTGGGCCTCGAACCGTACGAGCTGGCCCTGGCCGTCGCTCCGAGAGAGCTGAGGTGGCACAGCACCTTCGGAGCCGACGACGATCTCGTGGTGCTCGGCATCGTGGAACCCGAACGGGAGGGTGTGTTCGAGCAGCACTTCGACCTGCGCGATGGCTGTCCGGGCTCCCTGGAGGTCCAGCTGCTGCTCCCGGAAGGGATCTCGCCGGGCGCGCTGAAGATCACGGCCAGGCTCGAAGGCGAGTACCTCTACGCCAGCGCCGACCCGGGTCTTCGCCACGACGTGACGCTCAAGCCGCTCCGCCCCGCCCGGTGGCACGCCGTGGCCCGGCACGGCACCGACGGATGGATCGTCTCCGCGGCCGCGCCGGCGCTCGTCCCCCCCGGCGGGACGGCGCGCACGGAGATCGTGGTGGACCTGATCGAGGGCGAGGTGCTGTTCGTCGACGCCTCGGGCGAGCCGCTGCCCGACTTCCCGATCCGGTGGGCCCACGACGTCGGTCCATTTGGGGCCACTTGCCTGCGCAGGAGCGACTCCGCCGGCCGGGTGCAGCTCTCGCTGCCCGCCGGCGAGTACCGCCTGCAGCACGAGCCGGACGGGGACTCGGGAGAGGAGGAGTGGATCGGGCTCGATCCGCCGACGATTCTCTGGCCGCCGCCTGCCGACCAGCGCATCCGCGCCAGGGTCCTCACGCCCGAAGAGGTCGCGGAGATCGAGCGGCAGATCTACGAGGAGTACGGCTACCCCTCCGATCGGGAAGACGAGGACTGAGCGTTCGACGATCTGGTCCGGGGGGCGGGCCCGGAGCTCGGGCCCGGCGCCGGTCAGGGCTGGAAGACCTGCCTCTCTGGAATTCACGGAAACCGTGAAGGTCGCCCCGGGCGCTCTGCGTGGAGGGGGGTGAAAGCGAGAGCAAACCCCTCCGGCGGCGACGCCGGGCCACTACCAGAGACGGAGACAGTGCCATGCGCCCCAAGAGCCAGACCACGACGAACTTCACCAGCGACGAGTCCCGGACCATCCTGCGCCTCCTCCCGGCGGTGGCCCTGCTGAGCGGGGGCGCACTCCTGGGGAGCTGCGGAGGCGGCGGCGGCGCCGGGGGCGGGAAGACCGACCCCGTGGGCCCTCCCGTCGGTGATGACCCCACCGTGACGGAGACGCTGGAGGCCCTGAATGTCCCCCTGGAGGAGAAGACCCTGAAGGACCGCAACGAGGTCGAGATACCCGACGACTACTCGCCTATCGGACAGAGGTTCGAGCCGGGAAAGACCAGCGAGCTGGTCGTGCTGGGCGAGGGGACGACGCTGTCTCCCGATCGCCTCACCCTGATCGAGCCCGGTAGCGACGGCCCCCTCGGCAGCGAGCCGCCGCAGGTGCTGATCTCCTACGACTCCGCGACGGTTCCCTGGGTCGAGGAGGAAGTTCCGCCGGACGGAAAACCGTTCACCAGGCGCGCCGGGACGGCTGCCGACCTCGACGGCGACGGCCAGGAGGAGCAGGTCTACGCGCACTTCGATGACGAATGGATGCGCTTCATGATCGTCGGGCAGGACGAGATCGGCTTCGTCCGGTCCCACGTCGAAGTCTTCCAGACCTTCGGCGAAGGCCTCCACGTGAGCCTCCGGGCGGCGGACCTCGACGGGAACGGCGATCAGGAGCTCGTCCTGGGCTATTCGCACCAGCTCGGTGCGAGCCTGATGCTCTTCGACTACGACCAGCTGGCCGGCACCATCGTCACCGACCCCCTCGCCGAGAAATCCTTCGAGCCCGAGTACCCCGAGAACACGCTGATGCTGGAGCTCGCGAGCGGCAACCTGGACTACGACTCGAAGCACGAGCTCGGTCTGGTCGTCAACGAGTTCTACGAGGACCATTCCTGGACGCCGCCCCGGTTCCTCGGACAGCAGTGCGCCGGCTACGTCCTGGACGACATCGAGACCGGGCTCTACACGATGAAGGAGACCGCGGTGGAGGTCGAGAAATACCCCGACTATACGGTGAAGGCCCCCACGGCGAGTCTGGACATCGGCGATCTCGACGCCGACGGTATCGATGAGGTCGTCTTCGCCGGAGTCCTCGGACAAGAGGGCAACTATGCTCGGTACGCCCTGATCGCACTGGACGACGCGACGACAGGCCTGGAGAACCTGCACACCACCTGGTTCGAGCACCAGATGATCCTCCCCGAACACAGCCATCCCGATGGCCTCAGGTTGAACTGGACTCACGTCAACACGATTGATCTGGAAGGAGATCACGCCTGCGAGGTCCACGTGAACGACCTCGTCTTCGCCGACTGGAAGGGCAACGCGAAATGGTCCCTGATGGCCGCGGTGGGAGGTACCTACTCGACCTACCAGAAAGGCAACGGCATACCGAACCTGGCGCACACCAACGATCCGAGCCGCGTCACGTTCGCGGTGGCCGACCTGAGCGGCGACGGGCGTCAGGACCTGGTGGTCCACGCGGAAGGCCCGGGCACCATGAAATGGGAGGATGCCATCCACGTCTGGGGCATCGCCATGGACGATCCCGACCAGGCGTTCAGGATTCTGGGCGAGATTCCGCTCGCCTCGTCGGGTTGGGACGCCGACTCGCCCGGCCACTCCCCGCAGCTGATCCCGGTCAACGTCGACGACGACAGCACCCTGATCGAGTTCGTCGGTCGCTCCTACGTCCTGGCCGAGCCGGTGGTGATGGCGGTCCTGGTCGCCCCCCCGAATGTCGCCGCTCTCGACGAGCTGGGGGTCCAGAACGTGGATGCCAACACGACCGAGTTCGGCCTCGCAGAATCCGCCGGCATGGGCCAGGAGCAGCACATCACCGCCTCGGTGGAGATGGTCATCGGGACCGAGTTCGAGGCCTTCGGCAACGGCTGGGAGGTGGAAGCGACCCTGGGGCTCGAGTTCGAACAGGTCTTCGGCGCCAGCAGCGAGCTGACCGTCGGCATGTCCTTTGCCTCGGGTCCTCGCGAGGACACGGTCATCTGCACGGTGACGCCCTACGACGTCTACACCTACCGCGTGCTCGCCGATCCCGTTGCAGGCCTCATCGGCGAGGAGGTTCAGATCATGATCCCGCGTACGCCCATCACGCTGCAGGTCGAGCGCGAGTACTTCAACGCGGTGACGCCGAAGGATGCCGTCAAGATCGACGAGAGCGTCCTGCAGCACACCATCGGCAATCCCTCCACCTACCCGACCCTCACTGACATGGAGGCCATCATCGGGACCGAGGGAACCCCGGGAATCACGGAGGGCTTCCGCTCCGGCCTCCAGACGACCGGCTCGAACAATGGCGGAGTGAGGTCCGCGCACATCACCCTGGCCAGCGAGCAGACTTCCGAGGTGTACACCGCAGTGACCGCGGGATTCTCGGCCGCGACGACGCTCGGGGGTGTGAAGATCGGCGGGACCATCGGAATGGGTCACGGGTACGCGCTCAGCTGGTCCTTCAGCGAGGAAATGAGCTACGTGGGATCGGTCGGGGCCATCGAGCCGGAGTACAACGCCATCCACGGCTACTCCTGGGGGCTCTTCTGCTACTGGCACCAGGCCGAAGGCCGCGACGAAAAGTTCCAGGTCCTCAACTACTGGGTCGAATAGAGCTCGATCCCCGCTCACCCGCGGCACGCGCCGCGCTCGGATCGCCGGATCCGGGCGCGGCGCGATCATCGCAATACGGTGTCACACACCTTGCCGGCCACCGGCGCTCAGGACCGACGTCGCATCGCGAGAACGATGAAGAGGAAGAGCACCGCGAGGCCCGTCGTCGAGAAGAAGGGCAACGTCCAGGAGCTCTCCTCCACCTTCTCGTCGGGATTCACCTGGATCTCGCGTGGCGGCCATGCCTCCAGGATCCCTCGGGCGGGCGGCTCCTCGACCCCGTCGGCAGGAGCCGCGTATACGGTGACGTCGATCGGGTCGGTCACCGCTGCCCGGTACGCCGATGGTGGTCCGGGGTCGAAGTACACGAACGAGATCGACGGCACCTGGCGCACCTCCTCGCTCGCCGGCGCCAGGTCGAAGGTCAGCGTTCGCGCGTTCGGCGTCGCCTCGTCGAGAATCCCGCGCACGTGGAACTCCCCGATCTCGCGCCAGTCGGGGGCCTCGAACCAGAGCAGGTTGCCCTCGCCCTCGATGATCAGCTCGAGCATCAGGCTCTCGCCGAGCTGGACCTCTGGCGAGTGGACTTCGGCCCGGACGGTGAGCTTCCCGACGGCGCCGGTGAAGGCCCAGGGCCGACCTTCCTCCGGCAGGGCCCGGACCGGGACGGCGATCGGCTGCCCCCAGACGCGCGTCTCCTGCCGATCCACCGGAACGCGCTCATCGAGCAGGCTCTCCTCGAAGCGCGACGCGTGAGCCAGGAGCAGCGCCGGAGCGGGAATGGAGAGCTCGCCGACCGAGGTGGGCAGATACCGGGCCTCGATCTCGTATACCCGAAAACGGCGGTCTTCGATCTGGCGATCGGCGACTCGTCGGGCGCGACGGACGCCCTCGTTCAAGGCGAAGCTCGGGCCGTCCGGCTCGGCGAGACCCGGCGCGGACTCCACCAGACCGAGCGCGCGAGCGCCGGGCAAGTCCTCGATCCACGGCACGACGAGCTGCACCGGCACGTCGAGACGGCGGTGGAACGGCTGAATCGCGCGGGTCCTCGAGAACTCCTCCTCGACCCCGAAGCGCACCGACACCCGGATCGGTTGCTGGACGTAGCAGGACTCGGGGTCCGCCGAGACCTCGACGAACGCGAGCGCCTCGCGCGTCGATTCCGCTGGCTCGACCTGTCCCGCGACCAGCGGACAGGCGAGCAAGAGGGAAGCGAAACCGATCACGATGCCGCTTTCCTTGCCGCGCCCTTCACACCGTCGACCACCGGGGGCCTCGCGGTCAACCGCCACCCCGGCGCCCACCGCGCCGACCGCGCCGCCCCGAACCCTGCCGCTCGGACGGCGGGGGCTCGAGCATCTTCGGGTCGAGCGCGTCCATGCCGGCCTGGACCTCCTCGGCGCCTTGCGCATCCCCGGCCTCGAGCAGCATCGCCTTCAGCATCTTCGCGGTCATGACCGGCGAGAGGCCCAGCCCGTCCAGCGTCGCCGCCGAGTTCGGACGGATCTGGAAGCAGAGCAGCAGCTCGCGCTTCGCCACGTCGAGCTCACCTCGCTCGAGCGCGATGCGTGATTTGCCCGCGTGCGACAGGGCGATCAGGTGCAGGCAGGTGTCCCGGCCGTCGGGGAAGTCCTCGGTGTTGCGCTCGAAGAACGTGATCGCGCGGTCGTACGCGGCGATCGCCTCCTCGAACTGGCTCCGGCGACGGTGGTGCTCCGCGGCGACGATCGACGCGTAGCCGGCGAACCAGGTCAGCTGAGTCGCGCCCGCGTTCGCGGCCGCCTCGCGGGCCAGCCGCCCGGCGTACTCGCTCTCGAGGTTCTCGGGCCCGCCTTCCCACAGGAGCCGCCCGCGAAGGCGCGAGTGCAGGATCGGCGACTCCGGGAAGCGCCGCAGCGCGTCATCCAGCACCGCGTTGGCGCGCGGCGTACCGCCGATCCAGCGCAGGAAGTCGTAGTGGTCGACCACGGTCATCTCATCGACGTACGGCCCCTTGGCGAGGGTCGAGTACGCGGCGTTCACGTCGGACAGCCACTCCGGCAGCCACTTTTCCTTGTTGCGGTAGGCCATCCGGATCGACCGCTGCCGCGCCTCGGCGAAGAGGCGCAAGACGCGCGCCTTCGAGGCTTCGGTCAGGTCGACGGACTCGTCGAGCACGACACCGTCCTCGATGTTCAGGAGCCCGTCCTCGATCGCCGCGACCGCGCGCTCGCGGGCCACCGTGAGGTCACCCGCCTCCGAGGCCAGCACCGCGACGATCGCGTCGAGCTTCGGGCCTTTGGCGCCGAGCCGCTCCGCCTTCTGGGTCGCGGTGCGCGCATCCTCGAACAGGAGCATCGCGTAACGCCGCTCGCTCTGCTCCTGCGCGCGCGCCAGGAGCGCCGCCGCGAACTCGAGCAGGGCCTCGGGCTCTTCCGGTCCCGCCAGGGCGGCGACCTCCCGCGCCAGCACGTCCACCGTCAGGCCGGCGTTCGCCTCGTACTCTCGCGCCCGCTCCTCCAGCGTCTTCGCGTCGATGTAGCGCGACCCCACCGAGAGCCCGCTGTGCAGCGCGGCGAGCGTGCGCGCGCGGGGCGAGGACTCACCCATCCGCGCGACCGCCCGGAGCAGGAGCTCCCGGTCGTCGGCCTCGAGCGGCACCTTCAACGCCTCCGCGATCAGGTCCAGGGCGGGCTCGGTCTCGCATTTCGCCAGCGCCTGCCGGGCCAGCTGCGCCAGCTCCAGGTCGAAGCCGAAGATCGCTGTGGGGCCCCGCGTTTCCCCAGGGTCAACTCCCCCCCAATCGCCACGCTGA
>CAZCAC010000194.1:0-11086 GCA_964496575.1 uncultured Planctomycetaceae bacterium
CGAAGACGTACTCCCGCGGCGGCGCGGTCCCGAAGAGGAAGTCGCGGCCCTCCATCCACTCCGGTGGTTCCGCGCCACAAGCGACCAGCGTCGTCGCCGCGAGGTCGATCGAGCTGACCAGCTCCTCGCGCACCCTGGCCTCGACTCCCGGCCCCACCGCGATCAGCGGGACGTGCAACCCGGTGTCGTAGCACCACTGCTTGTGCCGCAGGAACGCGCGGCCGTGGTCCCCCCAGATGAAGACCAGGGTGTTCTCCGAGAGCTCTCGCTCCTCGAGCCACTCGATGACCCGTCCCACCTCTGCGTCGAGCAGACCGTTCCCCTCCAGGTGGTTGGCGTTCATCCCGCGCACCTTCGGGGTGTCGGGCCAGTACGGCGGCAGCTCGAGCGATGCGGGGTCGATCACGTGCCCCGTCCGCTCGGCGTAGGTGTGCGCCTTCTTGAATCCCGGCGTCTTCGGCGAGTTGAAGTCGATCAGCGCGAAGAAGGGTTCCTTCTCGCGCTTCGGATCCCACTCCTCGAAGAGCTTCTCACCGCCGTCGCGGTTGAAGTTGAAGTCGGTCTTGTTCCGCCCGGTGATGGTCAGGAACTGCCCCTCCTTCGCCTCCTCGTCGCTAAGGAACGCCTCGACGCCGACGCGCTGACAGGGCAGCCAGGTGGTGCGGTAGCCCGCCGCGCGCAGCAGCGTGGTGATCGGCGCGTACCCCTCCGGCAGCGGCCGCGAGCTCCGGTGCTGGTGCTGGCCGATGGTCGTCGCGTAGCACCCGGTGATCAGCGCGGAACGCACCGGCGAGCAGACCGGCGTGCTCACGTAGCAGTGATCGAAGCGCTGCCCCTTCGCCGCGAGACGATCGAGGTTCGGGGTGTGCACGAGCTCGTTCCCGTAACAACCGAAGTCGGGCCCGCAGTCGTCGATGGTGATCCATATGACGTTGGGGCGCGGGGGTTCGGTGTCCTGCGCGGAGGCCAGAGACAGGAACGAAACGAGGAGGGCGACACCGGCCAGCAGCCGGACGATTCGGCGGGCGGATCCGATCGTGGGCTCAGACGTCGAGCAGCTCTCGACCGGAGAGGTACTCGCGCAGATCCGCGGGCAAGGGAGAGACCACCTCGACCGGATCGCCGGTGACCGAGGAAGTGAAGACCAGACGGTGACTGTGCAACGCGTGGTGCGGCAGCTCGAGGGAGTGCAGATCCTCGGCGGTCAGGAGGCCGTCGGCGTGCTTCTTGAAGTAGGCATCGTCGCGCCCGTACAGCTTGTCCCCCACGATCGGGTGGCCGATCGCCGAGAGGTGCACTCGAATCTGGTGCTGGCGCCCCGTGTGGATGCGACAGGAGAGCAGGGAGACCTCTCCGTGGCAGCGCAGGAGCTTCCACTCCGTGCGGCACGGCAGACCGTCCGCGGCCACGGTCATCTTCAGCCGGATGTCGCTCGAGTGCGACGGGCGCATCGGGTAGTCGATCTCCCCGGCACTCCCACCGGGCCGGCCGTGCACGATCGCGAGGTACTCCTTTTCCACTCGCCGCTGCTCGAACTGCGTCGCCAGCTTCCGGTGTGCCTGCGGGTTCTTGGCGATCAGCACGATCCCGCTCGTCTCGCGATCGATGCGATGGCACAGGCGCGGCGCGACCCCGTGCTCGAGGTGGGTCTCCCGGTAGCTGACGTGCACGCGCTGGATCAGCGTGTCGTTGTGGTGACGACCGGTCGGGTGTACCGGCAGCCCCGCCGGCTTGTCGACCGCCAGCGAGTCGCGATCCTCGTGCAGGACCACGAGCTCTTCCCCGGTGTCCTCCGGCACCGGCAGGCGCTGCTCGGGAGGGATGACGATCACGATCCGCGAGCCGTGGTGCAGCCGGCGACCGGGACGGCGTTCCTTCTTGAGCTCGCCGGTCCCCGCCGGGTGGTCGGGCGTGCTCGCGTCGACCAGCACCCAGCCGTCCTTCACCAGCCGCTGGATCGAGGTCCGCGAGCGCCACTTCAGGTGCCGGCCGAGGAAGCTGTCCAGCCGGATGTTCACGTCCGCGCGTCGCATCCCCAGCGAGCTCGCGGTGACCTCGAGCTCGACTCGCTCGGGGGGTTCGTTCAGATCTCGGTCGGCTGGAAAGAGGCCCATGGCGCGGGGCGTCGGGGCGGCGACGCTCCCCTCACTATAACCCCTCCCCCAAATGCGACCGATCCCACCCCCGAAAGGGCGGGATCGGCGTGTCCAGGGGCCGCCTGCGGGGGCGGGAGCGCTATCGGAATCCGCTGCTCAGGACTCCTGCGTGGTCGTGGTGGTAGCCGTGGCGACCTTCTCGGCCGCGGGCTTCGCCGGAGCGGCCGCGGAAGTCGACGCCGGCCTGGTGCTCGGCACTTCACCCCTCGAGGCGAAGCCGCCGCCGGCGGGACGCGAATCGCTGCTGTCCTCGCCCCCCTGGCCACCACCCTGCGAGCCGTAGCGACGCACGGTGCGGCGGGCGCGGCGAGCGCGGTTGGGCCGAGCGTTGCGGCCGCGGAAATTGGGGTCGTTGCGGCGCGCGGCCTTCAGCACGGTGCGCAGGCGCTCCCGGCGTTCCCGGCGGCGCTTGTCCGAGCGCTTCTCGTGCCACGTGTGGGACTTGAAGAGGCGGAAGATGCCGCTGTAGTTGCACTGCCGCTTGAAGCGACGGAGTGCGGACTCGAGGGACTCGTTGGGGCGAACCTGGACCTTGATCAAAGCGCTGCTCTCTGGTTTGTTGAAGCGTGTCGTTCCCGCTGGCGTGAGTTCCAGGGCGATGACCATGGAACTCCCTGGACGTGCAACCACATCGGGCCACCTGCCGTCCGGCCAGGTGGCTCCTCGACGTGAATTGGGCCGAAAAGAATAGCGCCGAAACGGACACCCGGGAAGGCTCGGCTGGAATTTGAGTCTCGCCCCTGCGATCCTGACGCGGTGGCCGAGCACGAGAGGAACCCCGACTCGAGCGACGAGCGGGCCGCGGGCGGCGACCGGCGGACCCTCTCGGGGACCATCGAGCGCGTCACCTACAGTGACGAGGAGTCGCTGTACTCGGTCCTAAAGCTGGCCCCTGAAGGGGGTTATGACTCCGACGGTGAGACCCTGTTCGAGCTCGGGCGGGTGACCGCGGTGGGCAAGGCGTCCGGTCCGGCCACCGGCCTGCGGGTGCGGCTGACCGGGCACTGGGAAGACCACCCCACGCACGGCCGGCAGTTCGCCTTCCAGACCTTCGAGGTGTTGCCCCCCACCACCACCCGGGGGCTGGCGCGCTACCTCGCCTCGAGCACCTTCCAGGGGATCGGCGAGAAGCTGGCCCGGCGGATCGTCGACAAGCTCGGCCCGGAGGCGCTGGAGACGATTCGCGACGACCCCGCGGCGCTTGAAGGGATCCGCGGCCTGCGCGCGGACGTCGCGGCCAGGCTGGTCGAGACGGTACGGCTGGAGATCGGCTCGCACCTGGTGCACGCCTTCCTGCGCGGGCTCGAGCTGGGGCCGTGGCAGACCGCGGCGATCGTCGAGAAGCTCGGCCTCGAGACCGAGGAGCGGGTGCGGCAGGATCCCTACCAGCTCGCCGGGGTGGTGCGCGGGATCGGCTTCGGGACCGCGGACCGGGTGGCCGCCGCGCTGGGGATCGGGCGTGACGACCCGCGGCGGGCGCGGGCCGGACTCCTGCACGCCTTGCGCGAGGCGGCGGACCAGGGGCACTGCCTGCAGCCGCGGGGGGTGCTGCTCCGCGAAGCCTCCGAGTTTCTCGGGGACGAGATCGATCCCGAGGCGCTGGGAGTGGCGCTCGACGAGCTCGAGCGCGAACGACGGGTGAGCATCGAGCCCCCCGCGCGCGAGGATGGAGCGGAGGTCGATCCCGAGGACGATCGCGTCTACCTGCCGCAGTACGCGCACTGCGAGGAGACGCTGGCGCGCAACCTCGCCGCCCTGATGAAGGCCGCGCGTCCCGCCCGGCGCGTTGGCGATCGAGCCTTCGCCGCCGCCGAGAAACGCGCGGGGATCGAGCTGCACCCCGACCAGCGCGAGGCGGTGCTGGGGCTCTCGAGCACGCCGGTGGGTCTGCTCACCGGCGGCCCGGGAGTCGGCAAGACCACCATCGTGCGCCTGATCGTCTCGCTAGCCGAGGGCGCGGGCGCGAGAGTCGCGCTCGCCTCGCCCACGGGGCGTGCCGCCAAGCGACTCTCCGAGGCGACCGGACGCGCGGCGAAGACGATTCACCGCCTGCTCGGCTTCAACCCGGCCGAGGGAGGTTTCGAACGCGGCTACGACCTGCCGCTGGAAGAGGATCTGGTGATCGTCGACGAGATCTCGATGCTCGATCTGATCCTCGGTCACCACCTGGTGAAGGCGATCGAGCCGCCAACGCGCATCCTGTTCGTCGGCGACCCCGATCAGCTGCCCTCCGTCGGCGCCGGCAACGTGCTCGCCGACCTGATCGATTCGAAGGTGATCCCGACCTTCCGCCTGAGTCGGATCTACCGCCAGGAACGGGGCAGCTTGATCGTGAACAACGCGCACCACCTGCTCGCCGGCGAGGAGTTCGAGCTCCCTCCACGTGGTGACCGTGAGGGGGACTTCTACTTCTTCCCCGTCGAGGAGGCCGTGGCGACCGCGGATCGCGTCATCGAGGTTGTGACCAGGCGCATTCCCGAGACCTTCGGCCTGGAGTGGATCTCCGACGTGCAGGTGATCGCGCCGATGTACCGCGGCCCCTGCGGCGTGGACGCATTGAACGAGCGCCTGCGCGAGGCGCAAGGGGTCGGTGGTCTCGAGATCACGCGCGGCGATCGGACCTGGCGCGTCGGTGACCGGGTCATCCACACGCGCAATGACTACGAGCGCCAGGTGTTCAACGGCGACATGGGGCGGATCGTCTCGGTCGACCCGAGTGCGGGGATCACCGTCGCCTTCCCGGAGCGCGACCTGCCGTACAAGATGTCCGAGCTCTCCGACCTGCAGCCGGCCTTCGCGATCACCGTGCACCGTTCGCAGGGCGGCGAGTTCCCCGCGGTGGTGATTCCGCTGGTCACGCAGCACTACGTGATGCTGCAGCGCAATTTGCTCTACACCGCGATCACGCGGGCCCGGCGACTGGTGGTGCTGGTCGGTTCCCGGCGCGCCGTCCAGCTGGCCGTGGACAACGATCGACAGAGCCGGAGAGAGTCCGCGCTCGACGAGAAGTTGCGCCTGGCGCTGGCACTCGGCGATTGACGCCCGACTCCGCGTACGCAGAAACGAGAAGACCGGGCCTCGCGGCAAAGCCGTGAGGCCCGGTTGGCGTACGGATCTCGAGCTCCTCGCTAGCACGACGCGAGTGCGTCTGACGGAGCATCGAGGTTGTTCGCGGTTGCGAACGAAGCACTTCTAGAGGGCGAGAAAGGCAGGAACAAGCCTTTTCCCTGCGGAATTCGGCACTTTTCTGCCAACCCTTCCTCTCTGCCGACGGTTGTCGCGACTCACGAAACCCCTTCGAAACCCCGGATTGGAGCCCGGATCTCCCCGTTTTCGAGGTTCGAGACGCGAGAGGACAAGGAGAGCAAGAACCTCCAAAACGCCCGTTTTCACCCCTTTGAAGGCGGTTTTTCGTCGTTTTCGCGTCTCGGAGCGGGCTTGAAATAACGCCGTTTCGCGAGTGACGGTGGCAAGCATGTCATCTCTTCCACCGCCTTCGGATCGTCGTGTGCGTAACGATAGCCCTTTCCGTAGCCGGCGTTCTTCATCAGCTCCGTCGACGCGTTGCGCAGGTGAAGCGGTACCGGGTCGGCGGAGGTCTGTCGGACGTCCTCTTCCGCCTGACCCAGTGCGACGTAGATCGCGTTTGACTTTCGCGCGCGCGCCAGGTAGATCGCCGCCTGGACCAGGGCGAGCTTGCCCTCGGGATAGCCGAGGCGGTGGAACGCCTCCGCTGCATCGAGGGTGACGCGCAAGGCGTAGGGATCGGCCAGCCCCACGTCCTCGCTGGCCATGCGGATCAGGCGGCGCCCGATGTAGGTGCCGTCCTCCCCCGCCTCCATCATGCGGGCGATCCAGTAGAGCGTCGCGTTCTCGTCGCTGTTGCGGACGCTCTTGTGCAATGCGGAGATCAGGCTGAAGTGCTCCTCGCCCGACTTGTCGTAGTGCAGCACCTTCTTCTGCAGCGCCTCACCGATTCGGTCGGCGGGGAACTCCGCGCTTTCGGGCACGAGCGCTGCGGCGGTCTCCAGCGCGGTCAACGAGCGGCGCGCGTCCCCGTCGCACGCGTGAGCGATCGTCCGCAGCACGTCGTCCGACACCTGCAGCCTTCCGCCCAGTCCGCGCTCTGCATCGGCCAGCGCACGCTCCATCAGCTCGACCAGCTCGTCGACCGAGAGCGGCTCCAGGATCAACGTGCGCACACGCGACAGCAGGGCGGAGATCACCTCGAACGAGGGGTTCTCGGTGGTCGCCCCGATCAGCAGGATGTGACCCCGCTCGACGTACGGAAGAAACGCGTCCTGTTGCGCCTTGTTGAAGCGATGGATCTCGTCGATGAAGAGCAGGATGCGTTTCTGCTGCCTCGCGCGCCTCGCTTCCGCTTCGGCCATCACCTCGCGGATCTGCTTGATTCCAGAGAGAACCGCCGAGTAGGTGGCGAAGCTGAGGCCGCTGCGATCGGCGATCAGCCGGGCGAGCGTCGTCTTGCCCGTACCCGGAGGCCCCCAGAGGATCAGGCTCTGGCTCAATCCGCCCTCGAGCAGCGACCAGAGGATCTTGCCCTCGCCGACGAGGTGCTGCTGTCCGACGTACTCGTCGAGGGAGCGCGGCCGCATCCGATCGGCGAGCGGCGCGTCGTCAAGCACCTCGTTCAGCGGTGGCGACTCGGGCTGGTCGGGAGTGCCGAAGAGATCACCACTCATCGTGGGCCTCCCGCGGCGAAGAGCAGGAGCGAGGCTGCGACGGTCACGTTGAGCGACTCCACCTCGCCGCGCATCGGGATGGTGACTTCCTCGAAGGCACCTTCGAGCTCGGGGGTCTCGCCCGTCTCGCCGCTGACCCACAACGCGATCGGCGGTGACCAGTCGAAGCGGTCGAGCGAGGTTCCGCCGCGGGTCGCGGCGCGCACCTGGCGATACGACGACTCTCCGAGCGCGGCGGCGAGCTCGGCGGCGTCGTACCCTTCGAAGACCGGCAAGCGCAACAAACTGCCCATCGATCCGCGCAACGCCTTGTCGCCGAAGGGCCGAGCCCCTCCGCGCGCCACGAGGATCGCGCCCGCGCCGGCCGCCTCGGCGGAACGCGCCAGCCCGCCGAGATTCCCGGGGTCGGCGACACCGGCGACCACCAGCACCAGTGGCGCGCCCTCGGGGTCGAGCTGGTTCAGCTCGCGCTCGGGCGGGTGCGTGGCGAGCGCGAGGATCCCCGGCGAGGTCTCCAGCGCGCTGATCTTCTCCAGCAGACGCGGTTCCACCAGCCGCACCGGGACCTCGACGCCAGCGGTCAGCTCGGCGAATCGCTCCTGGCGATCTTCCGCCACGAGCACGGCTTCGAGCGCCAGCCCACAGCGCGTCGCTTCCTCGACCAGCCGATCTCCTTCCAGCACGATCGCGGAGCGGTCCTTGCCCGCCAGCACGGCGCCCACGCGCTTCAGCAAGGGGTTGGACCGGGAGCGGATCGTCGGATCGGGACTCATCGCCCTCAGTTTATACACGTTTGCGAGGGGCAGCGGCGACGCGAGGAAGGCGCCGTCGGCTGGATCAGCGGGAGAGTGGACCGGGAGTGGAAGCCCGTGGCCTGGCCAGCGCGGGGTTGGATCGGGCGCGCGGGGCCGTGGTACAACGAGGTCATGAGCGAACTGCAGAAGGGCCGCGTCGTCCGAGTCGACGCCAAGGTCTGCCACGTCCACACCGACGACGGCGAGCTCCAGGCCGCGCCCCGCGGATCGCTCTTCGAGGACCTCGACGGCGTCAAGAACCCCGTCGCGGTGGGCGACTGGGTGATGGTCGACCCCGCCAGCGAACCGGCCGCGCTGGTCGAGGTGCTGCCTCGCCAGAACTACCTCTCCCGGATCGCCTCTTCGCACGATCCGCGCGAGCAGGTGCTGGTCGCCAATGTCGACCAGCTCCTGATCATCGCCTCGGTGAACAAGCCGAAGTTCTCCAGCAATCGCACCGACCGCGTGCTCGCCGCCTGCGAGTGGCACGAGATCCCGACCGTGCTGGTGCTGAACAAGATCGACCTCGACCGGAAGGGAGTCCTGGCCGAGATCCGGGCGACCTATCAGAGCATCCCCGTGCCGGTCCTCGAGACGTGCGCGACGGAAGGAACCGGGCTGGACGAGCTGCGCGAGCTCCTGACCGACAAGGTGACCGCACTGTACGGGCCGTCGGGTGCGGGCAAGTCGACGCTGATCAACGAGCTGCAGCCGGGCCTGAAGCTGAAGGTCGGCAAGATCAGCAGCTACTGGGAGCAGGGCCGCCATACGACGAGCTACTCGCGCCTCTTCCGGCTCGACTTCGGCGGCTGGGTGGTCGACACGCCCGGCTTTCGCGCCTTTCGGTTGCACGGGCTCCGCCGGGGCTCGGTCTGGGGCCTGTTCCCCGAGCTGGCCCGCTTCCAGGACGGCTGTCGCTTCCCCAACTGCACGCACGATCACGAACCGGATTGCGCGGTTCTCGACGCGCTGGAGGACGGGAAGATCGCAGAGAGCCGCTACATGAGCTACCTCGAGCTCCTGGTCGAATCGGCGCCCGACGACTTCGTCGAACCCGACGCCGAGGAAGAGCTGGAGGAGTGATCCGCGCAGGGCGCAGAAACCGACTCCGGCTTGGGGTGGCGCGGGCCGACGCCCGCAAGGCTGACGGGTCAACCGACCGTTCGATTCACGGTTGTCGATGACCTCGAGGCCAATGGAACCTGCTTTCTGCGCGCAGCGCGCAGAAACCGACTCCGAGTGGTCAGACGCTGACGATCTTGTAGCCCCAGGCGAGACCCATCAGCAGCAAGGTCCAGCGGATCCAGCGCCCTCGACGCCGCGCGATCTCCTCGTAGAGATCACGGCCGCGGAGGTGGACGACCAGCGCCCAGATCGAGATGAGCGGCAACGCGATCACCGTCAGGAGGCCGAAGGGCTGGATGACGATCGACTGCCACAGGTCACCGTGGACCGCGAGCGTGGCCGAGGTGGTGACGCCGCAACCCGGGCACGGAAAGCCGGTCCATTCCATCAGCCGGCAAGGAGTGAGGCCGAGCTGCTCGTGAGTCCCGTAGCCACGAGGGTCGGGCTCGGCGAGGATCCTCAGCAGGACCAGCGTGAGCGTCCCCCCCCAGAATCCGAGCAGGATCAACCGGTGAGGGAGCCCGCGCACCGGCTGCGGGGCCGGCTCTACCGGCCAGGGCTCCTCGGCGTTCTCTTCGGTGTCGGTCACGCCGGGATTGTAGGGCCCGGCGCGGGCGAGGCGAGGAGATCTACGCCGCCAGCCCACCGGTCTGGCCGGTGGTCAGCTGATTGACGAACTCGAGTACCTTTTCCGGAGGCATGGGTCGCTGCAGGTACATCTGAGCCCCGACCCGGATGGCCTCTTCCTCGAAGACGCTTCCGCGGTAGAGCTCGGAGGAGATGATGATCGGCAGCTCCCGACCGGAGAACTCCTTCCGGATCTCCTGGCAGAGGTCGAATCCGTGCATCCCGTGCAACAGGACGTCCATCAGGATCAGCGCCGGCCGGCGCTTGGCGAGCAGCTCGAGGCACTGGTCCGAGCGTTGGAACGCGGTGACGGCGTAGCCGCCGATCTCGAGGATGTTCCGGCGAGATTCGTGGCCTTCGCGGTCGTCGTGAATCAGGAAGATCTCTTTCACGGTACTCTCCGGTCAGCTCATCGAGGTGGTGGCGAGGACTTCTTCGATGCTGGTGGCACCCTCCGCCGCAGCGCGGATGGCCTCCTGCCGCAAGGTCGTCATGCCGTCCTCGCAGGCGACCCTCCGCAGCTCTTCGGCATCCGCACCGCGACCCAGCGACTCGCGGAAGCGGGATGTGGGCACCACGATCTCGTAGATGCCCCTGCGCCCGAGGTAGCCGGTCTCCTTGCACTGCTCGCAGCCGACCGGACCGAAGAGCTGATCGTTCTCGTCGAGCTCATGGAGGTTGTACGAGCTGTAGTCGGTGGTATCGGGCGCCTTGCAGTGCGGACAGAGCCTCCGCACGAGGCGCTGGGCGATGATTCCGCGAATGGTGTCGGCGAGCAGGTAGTGCTCCACGTCCATTTCGCGCATCCGGGTGACCGTCTCGATGGCCCCGATGGTGTGCAGCGTGGAAAGGACGAGGTGTCCGGTCAGCGCCGCCTGCACCGCGATCTGGGCGGTCTCGGTATCTCGGATCTCGCCGACGAGGACGATGTCGGGGTCCTGACGCAGGATCGATCGCAGCCCCCGGGCGAAGGTCAACCCGGCCTTCGCATTGGTGTTGATCTGGCAGATGCTCTCGACGCGGTTCTCGACGGGATCCTCGAGCGTGATGATCTTGGAGGTGGGGCCGTTGAGCGTGTCGAGCAGCGCGTACAGCGACGTCGTCTTGCCGCTACCGGTCGGCCCGGTGGCGAGCACGATGCCGTCGGAGCACTGGACGCTCCTCCGCAGCCGCTCCTCCTGCTCCGCGCGCATGCCGAGCGCGCTGATGTCCTTGATGCTGTGTCCGCCATCGAGGATCCGCACCACCGCGCCCTCGCCGAGCAGCGTCGGCATGGTCGAGACGCGCAGGTCGATGCGCCGCCCCCCCACGCTGATCTGCGTGCGCCCGTCCTGCGGCAACCGTCGCTGGGCGATGTCGAGGTTGGAGATCACCTTGAGGCGGGCCAGGCAGGGGCGAGCCCAGCCTTTCTTGAGCGTCATGCGCTCGTACAGCGATCCGTCGACACGAAAGCGCACCACGAAGGTGGAGTCTCTCGGCTCGAGATGGATGTCGCTGGCCCGGGCTTCGATCGCCTCCTTGAAGATGGCGGAGATGACGCTGACCACGGGGCCCTCCAGCCCCTCCTCGTCGGCCTCGCCCCCGATGTCGCTCGGCGCGAGGTCGAACATGACGTCACCGTCGACGACATTGCAGGGCTCCTGACCTACGCGGAGTCATTCCTGCAACCTCGGGGCCTCGA
>CAZCAC010000195.1:0-10914 GCA_964496575.1 uncultured Planctomycetaceae bacterium
GGGGGAGGAGACGGTGGTGGAGTTGCCCTAGCAGAATCAGAAACAGACCACAGAGGACACAGAGAACAGAACCAGAGGAAGATAACTACCAGAAGGATCGGCGAAGCCGATCCTTCTGGTAGTTATCTTCCTCTGGTTCTGTTCTCTGTGTCCTCTGTGTCCTCTGTGGTTTATTCCTGATTCTGCTTCCGGTCTCTGTGTTCTCCGTATCCTCCGTGATCCGATCGATGTGGGCGCAGATCAGGCACCCGGGCCGCCGAACTCCAGAACCCCGAAGCGCTCCGGCGTGTGGAAGTTCCCGCGCAGGACCGGTCGCCAGGCGAGGTAGGCGTCGTTCGCCCGGTCGCAGCGGTAGAGGTTCATCCGCCAGCGCGTACCCTCCTCCGGTCTCGGCGTGTCGAAGGCGGCCAGCGGGACGCGCAGCACGGCGGTCCAGCGTCTCGCCTCCTCGTCCACCTCGACGGCGCTGACGAAGCCGCTGCTCCAGGCGAGGTCCTTGTCGGGCAGGTCGATCTCGAGATCGAGCTGCTCGCCGTTCGGCGCCACCTCGAGCTCGACGTAGCGTGCGATCCGGTCGGGGTGGGCGCCGATGAACGCCTCGACGACGTCGCGCTCCCACAACCCCTCGCGCTCCTCCGTCGACGGTGGGTCGAACACGGTCAGCTCGGTGAAGGGGCACGAGTAGCGCAGGTAGAGGTTCTCCTCGCTCCACAGGATCCGCACCTCGGTCGACATCTCCGGCCGGGCGGTCGCGTCGAGCGAGGCGTACTCCAGCCACACCGGCCGCGCCGTCTCCCACGAGGGGTGATCGAAGCTCGGCTCGAAGTCGGACTCGATCCGGCGGGCCCGCGCGACCGGCGGCGGCAGCGAGCGCGCGATCAGCTTCGCCGAGCTGTCGAAGTAGATCTTGCGCAGCACCTCGTCGGAGAGCCCGATGCCGTCGATCGTCCAGTTGCCCTGGATCGGCGTCATGTGCTCGAAGCCCTCGTCGTTCGTCTCCAGCCAGCGCCACTGCTTGCGGTAGAACTCCCTCGCCACCTCCTCGCTAGGCGGCGGCCCGTCTCCGCCCGAACCGAGGATGAAGCGGTTGTAGGACATGAAGTCGGTGCCGAAGAAGATCCGATCGGCGTGTCGGTTGAACACCTCGCGCACCACCTCCGGGTCGTGACGGCCGAGCTCGGGAATCCGCGCGGCGAGGTCGACCATCATGTTCGGATAGCGATCGAGCCACTGCCCGACCATCGCGACGTCCTCGGGATTGTTGCCGAAGTGCACGCAGACGAAGGTCGTCGCGGGGTGCCGCTCGACCACCCGGTTGCGCGCCTCGAGCAGCGCCTCGCGCGAGGGGTACTTCTCCGGGTCCCCGAACCACCACCCCGGGTGATCGCCGAGCTCCTCCCAGCGCTCGTTCGAGGGCTCGTACGGCGCCCAGAAGGCCTTCGGGTCGGAGGTGTGGATCGAGACCGGCAGGTCGAGCTCGCCGCAGCGCTTCCATACCGGATCGAGCTTGGGGTCGTCGACGGCGATCAGCTTCCCCGAGCCGTCGCGGAGGCTGAGGCCGAGCCGCTTGAACTCCTTCAGTCCCGCGGTGCCCAGCCGGTAGCCCTCGTCGATCTGCTGAACGGCCCGCTCCGACCAGTCCTCGTCGTCCCACCCGGAGTAGTCGAGGAGCATGTACTGCACGAAGCGACCCGGCGCGTGCTGCTCGAAGAGGTCCCTCGTGCGCTCGAAGCCCGAAGGCTGATCGCCGCTGCGCGTGACCGTTCCGGCGCCGAGGTTCGCGCCGACGCCGATGCCGACCGCGTCCATGATCGCGACGGCTCGATCGATCTCCCTCTCGCCCGCGGCGACGTGCATGTGCAGGTCGATCGTTCGCCGCTCGCGCCGCCACTCCTCCGCGGCCGCGGAGAGGGCCCACTCCGATTCCTGCGGGGCTCCGGATTGAACGAGCAGGGAGAACAGAACACCCGACAGCAGAGCTCCGACCATGACGTGCCTCCTTCGCGCGGAATGCGCTTCAGAAGAGAAAGTACAGGCCGACCTGCGTCGCGGCCAGGGGCACCACCCACCAGCGCAGGTCGCGCCACCGTGAACGGTCCGGAGCGCCCTTCCACAGCTCCTCGGGGGGAAGTCGCCAGACCCAGCCGAGGATGGCGACCCACAGGAGGGCGTGCAGCACGGCGCCCCAGCGCGGGTCCTCCGCTCCGATCCACTCGAAGTTCACGCTTCCACCTCCCGAGCGCTCCGCGGGAACACGAGACTCCCGGCGACCAGCAGCAGCATCGCCACACAGAACGACCACCAGGCGATGTGCAGCCAGTGGACGTCGCCCGCTCGGTGGAGGATCACCGACGCGCCGATCCCTCCGACCAGGCACGCGATCCCGCCACCGGGGCTCACCCTTCGCCACAGCACCGCGCCGAAGAGGAGCGCCAGCGTCGGGCCCTGGAAGAAGGAGAGGTAGCTCTGGAACGCGTCGTAGATCGTCGCGTAACGGTCGACGATCGGGACCATCGCGATCCCGGCGGCGATGATGGCCAGCGAACCGAGGCGGCCGACCAGGAGGTAGTGCCGCTCCGACCGCCGGCGCCAGAGGAAGCGCGCGTACAGGTCCCTGGTCAGCACCGTCGCGGCGGAGTTCGCGTACGAGTCGACGCTCGACATCAGCGCCGCGAGGAAGGCTGCGTACAGGAGGCCGCGCAGCCCGACCGGTGCGAAGCGGCCGATCAGGTCGGGGTAGACCTCGTTCGGATCGACTCCACCTCGCTCGGCGAGCAGCACCACCGCCAGCAGCCCGGGCAGCACGAAAGCGAGCGGGACCACGACCTTGAGAAACGCACCGAAGAGCATCGCCGCGCGCGCGTGCCACTCCGATCGAGCGCCCAGCGTTCGCTGCACGATCGCCTGGTTGCCGATCCAGTAGGCGGGGGAGAGCACGAAGCCGAGCCCGAGCAGGACGCCGGTCCAGGGGAACCCCCACAGCTCACCCTGCTCGTTCTCCAGCCCGACCGGTTGAAGCAGCTCGAGGTGATGCTGGGTGTCGTCCCCGAGCGCGGCGAGCCCTTCGCGGAGCCCACCGAAGCCGCCGACCTCGGCCAGTGCGATCGCCGCGATGGCGATGCCGCCGACGAACAGGATGGCGCACTGGATCACGTCGGTGACCACCACCGCGCCGAGTCCACCGCCGACGGTGTACACCGCGACGATCGCCGCGGTGACGACGATCGAGTGCCAGCGGTTCCACCCGAGGACACCCTCGAGCATCGAGGCGGAGGCCTGGAAGAACACTCCGAGCGCGGCCGACATGAAGATCACCGCGACGATGGCGAGCACCCCGCGCACCCCCGGCCCGTAGGTCCTTCCGAGGAACTCGGGGATCGAGTGGACGCCGAGCCGCCAGTAGAGCGGGATGAACAGGAGCCCGCCGACGACCATCGCCGGCACGCAGCCGATCCACTCGAAGTTCGCCTGGGTGATCCCGTAGCGGAAGGCGTTCCCCGTGCCCCCGACCATCTCCAGCGCGCCGATGTCGGAGACGACCAGCGACATGCCGATGGCCCAGAAGGGCAGCCGGCGCCCGGCGAGGAAGAAGTCGGACGTGGAGCGAACCCGCCTCGCGAGCCAGAGGCCGAGGAGCAGCGTGGCGCCGAGGTAGACGACGACCACGGTGGTGTCGATCCAGTGCACGGGGCGAGCATACGAGCGGGCCGGAGGCGCCGCAATCCAAAGCGTGCACCCTGCCCTCGGCCCGCTTCGTCGCGCCCGCTACTGGCTCTGGCCGCTCAGGTCCTGGTAGAGCATCAGCTTGTTCCCGTCGGGATCGTAGAAGGTCGCCAGGCGCACCATCTCCGGAATGGTCAGCGTGTCGCCGTCGAAGCCGACGCCCTTCTCCTCCAGGGTCGAGCGGGCGAGGTCGATGTCCTTGACCCCGAAGGTCATGGTCGCGCCGCCCTCGACCTGGAGCTCATCGACCTGGGAGAGGCCGACGTTGACACGCTCCACGGGGCTGGCCATCTCGCACCAGGCCATCTCGTCGAGCTTGTAGAGCAGCTTGAAGCCGAGGATGCCCTCGTACCAGCGGATCGCCGCGTCCAGGTCCTTCACCCCCATGGCGCAGGTGAGGCCGCCGTCGTAGCCGAGTTCGGGTGTCATGTCTTCCTCCTGATGGTGTTCGGTCGTGGTCCGGCGAGCAGTCTTTCGTGGATCCGGCTTGGATCCGAGCGTGGTACATTTATATAGTCACTATACTTTCATGTCAAGCGGTTCTTCCTCCACCCCATCGGCGAAGAGCGGCCGGCTGGCCGCCCTCTTCCACTGTCGCTGGGCCGTGCCGGTTCTCGCCGAGCTCCACGGGAACCCGGCCCACGGCCGGGTGGCCGCGCTGATGAACCGGCTCGGAACGGGGCGTGAGTCCCTCCGGCGCGCGCTGACCGCCCTGGAGGAGCTCGGCCTGGTCGGCCGCAATCGGGGCTACGGACACCCCCTCCGCCCGGAATTCGTCCTCTCGCCGGCGGGATCTCGCCTCGGGCCCTGGGCCGGGGAATTCCTGTCGGGCGCGCGCCGGCGCGGCTTGCTGGACCTCCTCCTCCGCAAGTGGTCGGTGCCGGTGCTGGTCGCCCTCGGCGAGGGGGGTGATCGCTTCTCGCACCTCGAGGCGGCGCTTCCGGGCATCACCGCCCGGGCCCTGGCCCTCTCGCTCAAGGATCTGGAGAAGGCGGGCCTGGTGGAGCGGCGCGTGACGGACGGTCATCCGGTCGCGGTCCGCTACCGGCTATCGAGAAGAGGACGTGGGCTCGCCCGCCTCGCCGGGGAAGTGCCGACGTAGCACGGCGCCGGGACAGAATCCGTCACGTGACGAATCCTGGCCTGGCACCGTACTGCCGTATCGATCAGTCGAACCAGGCGAAGCCCAGACCGTTCGCGCGGGCGATCTCGTTCGTCGCCGCATTGCCGACGAAGGTGATGCGCACCTGCAGGTGCCGGGCGCCGTCGACGTCGTCGATCTGCTCCTTCCAAGTCGGGTCGAGGTTCAGGAAGAGCGGGTCGCCGGTCGCGGGATCGTCGATCGGATCGCCGTAGGCGTCGAGCCCGAAGGCGTCGCTGCCGATGTAGAGCGGCTGACCCGGCGAGCCGCCGAGGATCGACGTCGCGCCGCGGTAGGCGAGCACGATCTGCGTCCCGGGGGGGAGGTCGGCGCTGACCAGCGGGTCGGCGAAGCTCGGCGCGCCGGAGGCGGTGTCGAGCCAGATGGTGTGCGCCCGGCTGATCCGCGTGACCAGCTCGAGCTCCCCGAGGTAGAAGCTGTTCTCCGCCGGCATCGTCGGTTGTCCCGGGGGATTGCTGTTCGGGTTGAAGCCGCCGCTGGCAGTGTGCTCGAGGTCGGGGTCCTTAACGTACGGGTTGCCGCTGGTGTTGATCCCTCCCGCCGAGAAGGCGCGGAAGTTCGGCCGTGCGGAGGAGTTCGCGGCCAGGGAGATGTCGAAGGCGTTGAGCCCGATGCCGAGACCGGTCGGGTAGCAGCGGAATTCCATGAGTAGCGGCAGCCCGACCGAAGGCACCATCCCGGCCGGATAGGTCTTGTCCGGGCCCAGCCCGAGCACGGTGATCTCCTGGTCGAACGGTGCCCCGCTCCCATTCCCGCCGCCCAGCGCCAGGACCGCCGTATCGCGCCAGGTGAAGTAGACGTGATCCTCCGGCGGCAGGTCCTGGTTCAGCGGGTACGGCATCATCGTCGTGCCGGTGGTGGAGACGTACAGATCGGCGGGATCGACGGTGTACCCGTGATACCTCGAGTGCACCCACTTCGGAGTCTCGAGGTAGTTATCCGCGTACACGACGTCGAGCCCGGAGTCCGGGTACTTGGGGAAGAGGGTGAACGGGTCGAGAAATTCGTCCGGAAGGCAGCTCGCGTGCCCGAGCATGATCCCGAACTCGTCGTAGGTGTCGGTGATGACCGTACCCCCGACCGGGCTCCAGGAGATCCCCTCGACGTCGAGATTGGTGTTCGTCTCGTCGAGGAGAGAGAAGCCCATGTCCGCGTAGCGCCAGACCTGGTGGAGCTTGGCGCCGAGCGGCACGAGCGGCACCTGCGTGCCCGCCGTGAAGGGGGTCATCACCGCCGGCAGCGGCTGCGTCCGATCGACCGTGCCGGCGAAGTGCGAGATCGGGCGCGCGCTGATTTGTTCCTGGACGAAGTCGTACAGGAATTGGCCGCGGAGCTCGGGGAAGCCGTCGTCGCCGATCATGTCGCGGGACTCGAAGCGCAGCGCGAGGTTCGACGTGCGCACTTCCGGGGCGCCCGCGTCGACGAAGAATGGCGCCCGCAGATCCGCGGCCAGACCGCTGTCGAAGGCGTTGCCGGCGAGGTCTTCTGCACCGCCATCGCGCAGCGTCGTGTACCAGCGCTCGGCGGTGCCGCTCACGTGGTCGAGCGGGACCAGCGGCGTGAGCTCGAAGCGAGTCGCGGTGAAGTCGATCGCCACCGGGCCGACCACCAGCTCGTGGGCGTCGGGACTGGACGCCACCGAGGCGATGGTGAGCTCCTCCAGCGCTCGCACGCTCTCCGCCGCGATCGCCTCGTCGAAACTGACGGTGACGTGGGCGTCCGGCGAGACGCCGCGGTTAGGCTCGATCGCCGGGTCCGGGGTGTAGTCGAAGTAGCAGAGCGGATCGTCACCGGGCACGTAGACGGCGCTCGTCCGCGCCTGTCCCGCCGCCGGCTGTGACCCGGAGGGGAAGAGGACCCGCACCTTGACGTCGTGCAGCGCCGAACCGCTCGAGCTGCCGTTGTCGTAGGAGAGGGCGAGGAGCCCGGACTGCTCGAGCAGGATCGGCTGTGCCCCCGAGGCCGTGCACCCCGCCACGCTGAAGCCCACCTGCTGGATGATGAAGCCGCCGGCGACGTCGGGGTCGGGGAGGATCGTCCCCGAGAGCACCACGCCCTGGCTGCTGATCGGTAGGGGCGCCACGTCGTCGGGGAGGAAGCCGCGGTACGCGTCGCCGAGCGAAGCCGTCGAACCACCGCTGCGGAAGGCGCGCAGGATGTCGAGAGTCGGGCTCGTCGGGTCGTTGTTCCCGTTCCCGTTGAAGGCGAGCCCGCGGCCGATCGGGTTGCGCAGGATCTCGAGCTGCCCGACCGAAGGCTCGGGGCGCGTCGGGATCCGCAGCACGCCGTTCGGCGCGTCGGTGGTGATCGCCTCGGGCAGCCCGACGCCGTTCGCCGGCAGCGGTGGGTTGGAGAGGATCGAGTCCAGCGCCGAGACGGTGAGGTCGAGGATCACCCGCGTCGTGTAGAAGTCGACCGAACCGTCGCCCTCGGGGTCGGCGATGCCGCCATGGTTGTGGTCGGCGAGGACTCGCACCTCGAAAGGAACGACCGGCGGGTAGCCGGTGAACAGCCGGACATTCTCCGCGGTGACCGTCGCCTCGTCGAGCAGGTCGTCGAACTGCATCGAGATCGCGCCGTTGCGGCCGACCATCGACCACAGCGGCAGATCGGGCGGCAGCCCCTTGTCCTGGATCGGAACGCGCGTCCTCTCGGCCTTCTGGAGGGCGAGCTCGAACGCGGGCGAGCCGCGCCGGTGGAGGATGGTCAGCTGGTCGGTCTGGGTCAGGTCGTGGAGCAACTCGTAGTTGACCGTGTCGCCGTGCACGTCGGGACCGACGACGAGGCCCTCGTAGACGAGCTCGCGCTTCCCGGTGGCCGGGTCGAGGGCGTAGAGATCGACCAGCCGCCCCCAGGAGAGATCGACCAGGTGCAGCGCCGGGGCCTGGCCGTCCTGGTGGGGATCTCCGAGGTAGGGGATGAAGGCGGGATCCTTCGCGCCCACCGTCCCCGGGCTCCTTCCTCCCGAGGAGGCGTGGAGGGCGGACTCCGCCCCGCCGGGATCCTGCTGGTCGGTGCCGGAGCCCGAACAGCCGAACGCGAAGAGGGCGAAGAGGAGAGGAGCGAGGAGTCCCGATTGGAGGTGTCTCATGGTTTCGACTCGGTGAATACGGTCCATGCCAGAGTAGCGCCTCTTGCGCGATTGTGGGGAGTGCCGGGGCGAGTTCCGGAGCCGGGGAATCGCGAAGGTCATCAAGAACCGTGCCGCGTGGTTTCCCCGGCGAGCGGTCCGGGACCGCGCTTCCTCGTCTCGCCAGCGAGCGAATACGGGCGGGGATCACCGACCGGCGTGCGCTAGCGCTACAGTCTGCCGATGACCTCGCCCCCGATCCGCCGCTCCGCCGCCGTGCTGCTCACGCGCGGCTGGGGGCCGACCCTCGAAGTCTTTCTGGTCGAGCGCTCGCCGAAGCTGCGCTTCTTCGGCGGCTACTGGGCCTTTCCCGGTGGCGTGGTCGAGGAACTCGACGCGCGGCCGGAAGACGACGGACCCGCCGCGGCGCTCGAGCGCTGCGCGCTGCGCGAGCTCTTCGAGGAAACCGGAGTCCTGCTCGCACCGCTCGAGATGGCGATCGACGAGGAAGAGCGGCCCGGGCTCCGGGAACGACTGATCGAGAGTGGCCCCGAGGCGTCGGGGTGGGGCAGGTACGCGGAGCCCCTCGAGCGCGCCCGTGAGGAGCTGCGACTCCTGACCACGATCACCACGCCGGCGCTGTCGATCATCCGCCACCGCACTCCTTTCTTCCACCTCGAGCTCCCCGCGGGGCAGACGCCGCAAGTCCTGCCCGGCGAGCTGACTCGCGGCGAGTTCCTCCCCGTGGCCCGGATCCTCGAGCGGTGGCGCGGCGGTCAGATGTCGGTCGTGCCGCCGGTTCTCTTCCTGCTCGAACTCCTGCGTGACGGCGATCTCGAGGCCTTCTTCGAGCGCGCCGCCGAGGCGGGGCGGCTGCTCGCGGCGGGGCAGCTGAACCGGGTGCGCTACACCCCCGGGATCCTCGTCGCCCCGCTCCTGACGCCGACCCTGCCGCCGGCGGTCACCACGAACACGATGCTGGTGGGGGAGGAGCGCGTCTTCATCGTCGACCCGGGGAGTCCGGAGCCCGCCGAGCACCTGCGTCTCTTCGAGACGATCGATCGCTGGCGAGACCAGGGACGCCGGCTCGAGGCGGTGCTCCTGACCCATCACCACCACGATCACGTCGGTGCGCTGGGTGCGGTCTGCTCGCGCTACTCGCTGCCGGTGCTGGCGCATCGCGAGACACTGGCGCGGGTCGAGACGCGGGGACTCGAGACTCGCGAGCTGGAGCACGGGCAGACGCTGGAGCTGGGCGCCGCTCCCGACGGACGTCCCGACTGGCGGCTGCACGTCCGGCATACGCCGGGTCACACGCCCGGTCACCTGGTCTTCGTCGAGGATCGCTTCCGCGCGGTGCTCGCCGGCGACCTCGTCTCGACCCTCTCCACCATCGTCATCGATCCTCCCGAGGGGCATCTGCGCACGTACCTCGAGTCGCTGCGCGCGATGGCGGGCGAGGAGCTCGGGGTGATCCACCCCGCGCACGGCCCGGGAGTCCGGGATGGGCGGGCCGTGCTCGAGGCGGTGCTGCGCCATCGCGCCGAGCGGGAACAGAAGCTGATCGGTGTGCTGCGCGAAGGGGCGCAGACTCGCGGGGAGCTCCTGCCGGTGGTGTACGACGACGCGCCCGCGGAACTGCATCACGCCGCTGCGCGCTCCCTCCTGGCGGGCCTCTTTAAGCTCGAGGAGGAGGAGCGCGTCTCGAAGGAGACCGACGGCCGCTGGCGATTGCGCTGACCGCGTGAACGCGCGGCTCAGGTCAGATCCAGCTCGACGTACTCGATCTGGTGGTATTCCCCATTCGCATCGCGGTGCTCGTGCACACCGAGACCGTGGTGGTCCATCGCGTCGTGCAGGCACACGTGCGACTTGGGCGCGAGCCCGCGGTACTGCCGCTCGGCGATGAGATAGTCGACCATCACCGACTCGGTGGCGACGGGGTCGATCCCCAGGAAGATGCTGCTGGGGTTCGGCCCACCCGGGAAGGTCGCCCACTGCTGCGGCACGCCGTACGGTCCGCCGGTGTAGATGCCGAAGAGCGCGTCGGCGATGACGAGTCGCGTCTTGTCGCGGATGTGCGGGGTCGCGTTGAGGTCGCTGAGGTTCAGGTGCAGCGGGTTGTGCAGGTACGCGGGGCCGGGGCGCGTCGTCCCGAAGTGATTCTTGAACCCCATCGTCTGCAGCAAGAAGATGTGGTCCTTGAAGAGCGGCAGGTTGATCAGGTGATCGGCCTGCGTCAGGACCAGGGGGCAGTGCTGGTCGGTGATCCCCCGAAAGCTGATCGGCGCGTTCGTGTCCGCCTGGGCGAGGGCGTCACCGCTCTGGACGTAGTTCACCGCGTAGGGAACCCGGCTGCGGATCCGGAAGGTGGGGATCGCTCGCGAGGCGTCGTAGACGTAGATGTCGCCGGCGGGCACGCCCAGCCCCGAGATCAGTGCGAGCAGCACGGAGTTGAGCACGGGCGCGGTCGCATCGATCTCGCTGCTCTGGTCGGAGTTGTTGTTGAGGTTGATCTTGATGGCGATCCTGTCCCCCGGCTGGTAGCTCGGTATCAGCCGCTCGCACGCGTTGCGGACCGATCTCGCGCCGGTCAGGGACTGGAGCCCCTGGAAGAACATCTGGTTGACCGCCGCCTGGTCGATGAAGTCGAAGTAGTAGTCCGACTGCCAGTCCCAGTTGGACGCGTTCTGGTCGTAGACGCGGACTACTCGCGGAATCCGCTGTGGATCGATGTGCGTCTTCTGCCCGAGCGCGCTGACACCGAGCGCCACTCCGGCCGCGGCCTTCGAGGTGCCCTTGACGAAGTCCCGCCGGCTGAGGTGCCGGCTCTCTCGTTCTCGCTTGTCGTCTGCCATGATCGAGTTCAGTCCTCCGGAGTTCGACTGTACCAGAGTACGGTGGGGGCACAACTGCTCGGCTGAAACGGGTTGATCGTGTGCGCGGGGGGAATGGGGTG
>CAZCAC010000196.1:0-10724 GCA_964496575.1 uncultured Planctomycetaceae bacterium
CCATCGCTACGGAGCAGCCTGGTCGCGGACGCCGCTTGGAATTACTATCCTCCAGGCATGGCGGGGGGAAGCAGAAACGGAAATGCGGTGATAGCATGGAACCGACCACCAGGAGGATCCCATGAATATCTCACGCTACGCGAGTATTGCTGTCTTCTCGCTGTCCATCGTCATCACGACGAGCTCGGCGTCAGGCCCGGCGCCTTTCCCGAGACCCACCGGAGCCGAGCGAGAGGACCAGGCGGCCACCTGGGTGTTCTTTGTCGACAAGGGGTCGGTGCGCCTCCCGCGCGCGCTCGCCGAGCTCGAGCGGAACTACTCGCCACGCGCGATCGAGCGCCGTCGCTTGAGGCGTAGCGTGCCGGGGCTGTTCGACGAGCGCGACGTGCCCGTGTGCGACGATTACGTCGACGCGCTGCGCTCGACCGGTGCGCGAGTACGCACGGTGAGCTGCTGGCTGAATGCGGTCAGCGTCGAGGCGTGCGCGGAGCAGCTTGCAGCCGTGGCGCGACTTCCCTTCGTGGACCGGATCCAGCCGGTGCGGGGGTACCGAGCTCGTGGTGCGATCCTCGATTCGCCCGGCGGCGCCGGCGTTTCCGGATCTCGCGCCTTCTACGGCGTATCCGAGGCCCAGCTCGACCAGATCGGTCTGATCGATCTGCACACGCGCGGTTTCACTGCTGACGGAGTGATCATCGGCGTGCTCGACACCGGCTTCCGCTGCACCCACGATGCCTTCCAACTGCCCGCACATCCTCTGCAGGTGGTCGCCGAGTGGGACTTCGTCAACAACGACCCGAACACCGGACCCGAAGCGGGCGACCTGCCGAACCAGCACGAGCACGGCACGCTGATCCTGGGCACGATGGGCGCCTACCAGCCGAATACGATCGTCGGCGGAGCCTACGATGCGGCCTTCGTGCTGGCCAAGGTCGAGGATGTGAGCAGTGAGTACTCACTGGAAGAGGACTTCTTCGTCGCCGGCCTGCAGTTCATCGAAGCGAACGGTGGGGATGTCGCGACCTCTTCGCTGATCATTCGCGACGTCTACGGCGCCGACGACCTGGACGGAATGACCTCGGTGATGACCGTCGGCTTCAACACCGCGACGGAGAATGGCGTGCACTGTTTCCAGGGAGCCGGCAACGAGGGAAACGACTCGGATCCGGCGACAAACCACCTGATGTTTCCCGCGGATGCCATCCAGACGATCACCGTCGGTGCGATCGACTCCGCCGGCCAGACGGCCTGGTTCAGCTCCGATGGCCCGACGGTCGACGGTCGGGTCAAACCCGAGGTTCTGGCGCGCGGCGTGAATACTCACACGGTGTCTCACGACAGCGACACGACCACCAGGACGGCGAGCGGGACCTCCCTGGCCACGCCACTGGCCGCGGCCGTCGCCGCGTGTCTGGTCTCGGCTCACCCCGACTGGACGGTCGACCAGATGCGCGCCGCGCTGATGCATACCGCCGACGGATACCTGGCTGACGGAACCCACGATCCTCTCTTCGTGCGCGGGTACGGCATTCTCGATGCCGACGCGGCGGAAGGCGAGATGGACCCGGAGATCTACTGCGACGCGAAACACAGCTCCGCCGACTGCCTGCCGATGGTCTTCTTCACCGGATTGCCGAGCGCTTCGAGCCCGGGCCCTTTCGAGGTCCGCGCCTCGATGATCCCCTACAACCAGTTCGGGCTCTTCTTCTACGGAACCAGCGGGTCGAACGACTTGCCCTTCAAGGGAGGCACGCTCTGCGTTCGCGGACCCTTCCGGCGTACACCGGTCCAGACCAGCGGCGGCACCTCGAGCCCTCACCAGTGCACGGGCCACTTCACGATCGACTTCAACGCCCGGATCCAGTCGGGGATCGACCCGACCCTGCAGGCGGGGGTCGAGGTCTACGGCCAGTACTGGTTCCGCGATCCTCCCGACACGTTTGGAGTCGGCTTGAGCGACGCGATCCACTTCACCATCGCGCCCTGATCGGCCCCCGCGAGCCTTCAGGCGAGTACCGAACCTATTGGCGGCTAGACGCGCTCGGTCCGCCAGTAGGTCCCAGCGGGCGAATTGGACAGGGAATGGCCTACAGAACCGGCCTGACGTACCTTGGGGAGATGAAACGCTCCCCGGTCCAACTCCTGATCCTGCCCATCCTGGCGGCCCTCGCCGCTTCCGCCATCTCGAGCCCCACCGATGGTGATGTCCGGACACTCCCGGTCGCCGAGGTGCTCGACGATTTCCATCGTGCCGCCGCCGCAGCCGATGGGGAGCGCTACTTCGGTCACTTCACCTCCGACGCGGTCTTCCTCGGCACCGACGCCGGCGAGCGCTGGAGTGTTGCCGACTTCCGTTCCTTCGCGGAGCCCTACTTCTCGGAGGGGCGGGGTTGGACCTACGTCGCGAGTGAGCGTCACATCGACCTCTCCGAGCGGGGCGACGTCGCCTGGTTTGACGAGCGCTTGCAGAATGAGAAATACGGCGAGGTCCGTGGCTCAGGCGTGCTCGAGCGGTCGGAGGACCGCTGGCGCATCGCGCACTACAACATGAGCATTCCCGTGCCCAATGGCCTCACGGTCGAGCTCGTCGAGCAGGTGCAAGCTCGAGAGGTCGCCGGAGACCCTCGCGGCGAGTCGTTCCACGCGGTAGCGGGGAAGCGATGCCTGGTCCTCTGGGAGAAGGTCGTGTCCGACCGTCTGAAGCTCCCACCCGCCGAGCGTCCGGTCGTGGTGCTTTTGCCCAGCGCCACCTTCAGCGCGCGGGGGATGTGGGATCTTCCTCTGCGCGATTACTCGGTGATGGACGCTCTGGCGAAGCGCGGCATGGACGTCTTTGCCGCCGAGCTCGGCGGCTATGGAGCGTCGAGTCCTCCGGCCGACGGTTCCGCCGGCGGCGCCGCCGCAGCCCTGTCGGACTTGAGGACGCTCATCGAGCGCATCCGGGAGTTGCGCGGAGTCGAGCGTTTCGTCGTCGTGGGGCCGAGCTGGGGAGCCCAGATTGCCGGCCTGTTCGCAGCGGAGTACCCCGAGCTGGTGCGCGGCGTCGTGCTCTACGGCTTCACCTGGACAACCCGCATCCCCGAGAAAGTCGTGCGTGAAGCCTTCGGCGATAAGATCTTCGAGGAGCCGACGCGGCCGGTGACACGCGAGTCGGCGCTCTCCGATTTCCAGCCCGGGTATCACCAGGAGGACGTACCGGACGCCTTCGCGGATCATCTCCTGAAGCAGGGCTCCTCGGTGCCCAGCGGCGCGTTGCGCGACTACACCTTCGAGTTGCCGCTCGTCGACCCCGAGCGGTTGAAGGCGCCCTGCCTGATGATCGCCGGGCGACGCGAATTCCTCTCTCCCGACGCCGAGCACCCCGAAGTCTGGCAGGTGAGCGAAGAGCGCCGCGGCGAGCTGCGCGAATTCTACGCCGGCCTGGTGGGAGAGCGCCACTGGATCGAGATCCCGGGTGGAGGTCACGCGGCGCACCTCGAGACTCCTCACCGCCTCTTTCAGCTCTGCCTGGCCGGCTGGATCGAGCGCCTCGATCCTTGAGTACGGAGTCGGGTTCGGTATCTCGGTACCATACCTCGCCATGAGTGGATTCCCGCCAGGTGAGCGGGCTTCCACCTGCCTGACCCGATCCACCCGCGGATCACCTCCCGTTTGCTTTGACCGCCGTCCGCGCTCAAACTCACCGAGGAGAGCCACGAAGATGACCCAGAACCACGACGAGATCCCTTCCGAGGGAGTGCCGATCAAGGCCTGGACCCGCGGTGTCGACATCGCCGAGAACGCCATCGTCCAGCTGCAGAACACCGCCCGCCTGCCGATCGTCCACGGGCACCTGGCGGTGATGCCCGACGTGCACTGGGGAATGGGCGCCACCATCGGCAGCGTCATTCCCACCAGGGGGGCGATCGTGCCCGCCGCGGTCGGCGTCGATATCGGCTGTGGGATGTGCGCGGTGAAGACCGACCTCGCCGCCGGGGACCTGCCCGACACCCTGAAGCTGGTGCGCACCGCGATCGAGCGCGCCGTGCCCCACGGCCGCACCGGCGGCGGGCGCAAGCGCGACAAGGGCTCCTGGGGGGACATCCCGAGGCGGGTTGGCAACCTCTGGGAAGCGCACCTCGCCGGCGAATTCGCGGAGATTTGCGAGCGCACTCCGGGGATAAAGAATTCGAACAGCCTGTGCCACCTGGGAACGCTGGGCACGGGAAACCACTTCATCGAGGTCTCGCTCGACGAGGAGGAGCAGGTCTGGTTCGTGCTGCACTCCGGCTCGCGGGGCGTGGGGAACCGGCTCGCCTCGATCTTCATCGAGAAGGCGCGCAAGCAGGCGGAACGGGAGAGGATCGAGCTGCCCGATCGCGACCTCGCCTGGCTGACCGAGGGCACGCCGATCTTCGACGACTATGTGCTGGCGCTGGGCTGGGCCCAGGAGTTCGCCCTGATCAACCGTCAGGTGATGATGGAGAACGTGATCGCGGCGGTCGCGGAGGTGCGCGGCGTGCGTCGCTTCAAGGCCGATCTGCTGGCGGTGAACTGCCACCACAATTACGTTGCCCGCGAGACGCACTTCGGCGAGGTATGCTGGCTGACTCGCAAGGGCGCGGTGCGCGCCGGTGCCGGCGAGCTGGGGATCATCCCCGGTTCGATGGGCGCGAAGAGCTTCATCACTCGCGGCCTGGGGAACCCGGAGAGCTTCCACTCCAGCTCCCACGGAGCGGGTCGGATGATGTCCCGCACCCAGGCGAAGAAGTCCTTCAGTCTCGACGACCACCTGCGCGCCACCGCGGGCGTGGAGTGCCGCAAGGATGCAAACGTGCTCGACGAGACCCCGCAGGCCTACAAGGACATCGACGCGGTGATGCGTGCCCAGGCGGACCTGGTCGAGATCGTACACACCCTGCGGCAGGTCGTCTGCGTCAAGGGCTAGGAGGTCGTCGGGAGCGAGAACCGAGAGCTGGGCGTCCGCCGTGGGAGCAACGGCACGCTGCCGCCCACGATACAGATACAGCGCAGATACCGAATCCATGCAATCTCCACCAGGCCGACCGGTTTTGTCCCGACTCGGCACCGATTTCTCTCGTCCAAACCCGCCCCGGTGTCGTCTCCTGGGTGGTCATGCAATCCTCGGACCTGGAACTTCTCGAGCTGTGGAGGTCGCGGCGCGATGCGGAGGCTTTCGCCGAGCTCGTGGCGCGCCACTCGGCGATGGTCTTTGGCACCTGTCGCCGGATCCTGCGCAGCTCCGAGGCCGCCGAGGACGTGACCCAGGACTGTTTCCTGGCCCTCTGCCGGGCAAATCGGAGGGTGGGCGAGTCGCTCGCCGGTTGGCTGCATTCGCTGGCCACGCATCGCTGTCTCGACCTCTTGAAGGTCGAGCAGCGTCGCACGCTTCGTGAGCAGCGCGTCTCGCGGGAAAGAGACGGGGTCGACGAACCGACGCAGGAATCGGTCGAAAACCTGGTCGATGAAGCGATCGCGGCCTTGCCGGAACAGCAACGCCGGCTCGTCGTGGCGCACTTCCTCGAAGGGCGCACGCACCGCGAGATCGGCGAAGCGCTCGGCCTGCCGCGCACCACGGTATCGAGTCGGTTGAGCCAGGGCGTGGCCCTGGTGCGGCGGCACCTGGCGCGCTCGGGCGTCGTCGTTTCGTCGGTTGCGCTTGGCGTGCTTCTGACCGAGACAGCCGCGAGAGCCGTCCCGGCAAGCCTGACCGCCGCGCTCGGCAAGCTGGCGCTCGCCGGCGGCAAGCCGCTGCTTGCCAGCGCTGCTCTCACCTCCGGCCACTCCATCGTCGAAGTCGCAGCCCGAGGGGGTCTTGTACTGATGGCCAAGAAACTGGTCCTCGCCGTTGCCGCTGGTGTGCTCTGCATCGCCGGCTGGTTTGCCGTTCGTGAGCTCGGAGAAAGCGGAGTGCGCCCGCCGGGGGTGATCGAGCCGGACCCATCGGTGGCGACGCTGGATGTCGAAGCGGTCGCGACCGGTTCCGACCCGTCGACCGAGTCGCTCCCGGAAACTCTCGATGAAACGTCGACGCACGCAGCGGCGACCGAGCGTACCGCGCTCTCGGGTGAGCCTGCCTCGAGACCATCGCGAATCGCCGGCCAGGTGCTGGGCATCGGCGGCCGCCCCGTCGAAGGTGCTCGCGTGCTCGGCTGGCAGGAGGAGGACGGCGAGCTGCAACCCGCGCGCGAGAAGACCGACGCCGAAGGGCGATTCGAGCTGCCGGCAAGGCGGGGTAGGTCGTACACGGTTGGCGCCATCGATCCCGGCGAAGGCATCGGTCTGGCGACCGCGATCGAGGCGGACGGCGAGGAGCTGATCCTCCAGCTCCAGCCGACCAGCGAGATCCGCGGGCGCGTCTACGACCAGGGGAGTGACCTGGGAATCGCCGGCGTCACGGTGTCCGCCTATCCGACCCGGAGCAACGAGCTGCTCCGGCTCGCCGAGCTGCTGCACGCCTTGCGCGGTTCAGTTGCGTCCGACCGGGACGGCAACTATCGCCTGCAGCTGCTCGCGCCGGAGCTCTACCGGCTGGGCCTCTCCGGCGAGGCGGGCAACTACTTGCTCGACGATCCGGCGAATCGGCCGAAGATCGAGCTCGAGCCCCGACGCGATCGCGACCCGGTCGACTTCCCGCTCGGCCTGGGTGTTTCGATCGCCGGGGTGGTTTACAGTCCCGCGGGTGACGTGGTACCCGGCGCGGAGGTGATGCTGATCGATCAGCTGAACGACCAGGGCGGTTTTCGCGCGCACACCAGGAGCGATGCCCGAGGAGTGTTCGGCTTCCGCGGACGCCGACCGGGCGGAGCCTTCGTGGTACGGGCGGCGCATGACGACTTCGGTACGGTCGACAGCGAGCCGGTGAGCATCCGGGGGGCGGGGCAAGAGGCGCGGATCGACGTCTACTTTGCGGCGACGCACAACCTGCGCGGCCGGGTAGTGAGCTCATCCGGCGAGGGCGTGGACGGGCTCGAGGTGAAGCTGATCGCGAGCGGCGGGCATCGCTGGCGGCCGCTGCCAGGGTTGAGGGCGACGTCCGAAGCCAGCGGTCACTTCGCGATTCCCCGTGTCTCCGCGGGCGAATACCAGGCAGTGGTCTTCACCGCGCCCGCCACGCAGGTCGTCAGCGCGGCCTTCACCATGCCCGGCGACGGCGATCTCGGCGGCCTGCTGATCGACATCGGCTTCGGCGTGCGCGGTTTCATCGCCGGTCGCATCACCGACCCGGATGGGGAGCCGATCCCGCGGGTCGAGGTCGTCGCCTACAGCGGCAACGTCACCGGGGTCACCGATTCGCTGGAGGACGGCAGCTATCGCCTGGAAGGACTCGGCGGCGCCGACACGGTGACGGTCACCGCGAAGGGTTTCCGCACCGGACACGGCCGCGATCAGTACACCGACGTCGAGGTCGGTTCAGAGGACGTGGACTTCGTCCTGACCCGCGACCGAAGCGCGCAGGGGTTCGTGGTCGACGCCGAGACCGGCGAGCCAATCCACGACTTCGAGGTGCAGTGGAATCGGTGGGGCTGGGAGAGCGTGCACTCCCCGCGAGGAGAGTTCGTCTTCCGCGACATCAAGCGCGAGGAGGTGGTCTTCAGCGCACGCGCCGTCGGGTACGCGACGACGACCACGGAATCGTACCTGCTCGATCCCGGGCAAAGCCTCGAGAACGTGACTCTCCGGCTGGAGAAGGGCGCGAGCGTGCGCGGACGGGTGGTCGACGCCGAGACGGGTGAGCCGCTCGGCGACGTGAGAGTCAAGCTCTTCGAGGGCGAGCTGCGCAATGAGTTCTTGGTGCGCGAGTACGGCTGGGGAGCGCTCGACCCGATCAGCGACTCCGACGGGAGTTTCGAGCTCGGCGGGCTACCGCAGGGGCGCTCGGTTCAGGTCGTCGCCTGGCGGAAGGACTTCGCGCCGGCGGTGGAGCTGAATATGCAGGTCGGCGACGGAAAGGCGCTCGAGATGAGGTTGGGCCGCGGAGGTCGCCTGGTCGGTACCGCGCGCCGCGACCGAGAGGCGGCGACGAACGCGGTTTTGGTCTGCTATCGCTCAGCGGTCGGGTCGGGGGCGGAAGGCCTGCGCTACCACACCGTCGGACGGATCGCGGACGACGGGAGCTTCTCGGTGCCGAACCTCCCGCCAGGAATGTATGCGGTAACCTGCTACGACCTGGGCACGGAGGAAGCGCTCTGGGAGGATCGCGTGGAGATCGACGATGGCCAGACGCACGAGGTTCGAATCGTCGTGCAGTGAGGCGGCACAAGCACCCAATTGGTCGCCGCGCACGCCGTCGCCGAAGCAGTAGGGGGTGCCGGGCTCGGAGATCATCCTGACGACCTGGAATCCGTTGATCCCGTCGACGCTGGTGCGGAAGACTGAGTTGTTCGGGAAGAGACAATAGGTGTAGACCTCGTAGGTACCCGCTTCGAGACCGTCGGGGGTCATCGAGCCGATGCCGCTGGCCAGCCACGCGTCGTCCAGGAGAGCGAGGTCGTCTCCCGGGGTGAGGGGGTTGTCCGCCACGGCAGGTTGGCCGTTGCCGATCGGCGAGTCGATGGTCAGCGATACCACGGTCGACGCGCCGCTGGTTCGCGCCCGATGGTGCCGGCGTGGATCTTCCTGGGAAGCGCTGACTCCGATGATGTCCGCTCCCGCCTGGGCCAGAGCGCGGGCCATCGCTCGTCCTATGCCCGGCGGCAACCGGTGACCAGGGCGGTCTGCCCGTCGAGTCGAGAGGTATCGAGCACGTTCCTTTCGTTCATCGCATGAATGCCTCGGGCAGGCCGATGGCCGGAAGGGCCAGAAAGTGGCCAGCACCAGGACCACCAGCAGCGGGAAGCTCTCGCTCTGGGCGTAGAGCCTCTGGACCAGGACGTCGAGGCTGTAGACATCGCCGAACAGCAGGATCGCCACCGCCGACGAGAGCACCATCGCAACCGAGATTGGCACGCCCAGTACCAGGAGCACCAACAGAGCCAGGAACAGGCACTCGATCATCGTTCGACCGCCTCCCCCTCGCTCAGCTCCGGCGTTCGAGCGAACAGTTCCTGGAGCGAGCCCAGCAGCATCAGCAACCCGCCGAACGGCACCGCGGCGTAGGGAACCGACCGGGGGATCTCCAGCACCGGCGTCACCGTGTTCCAGCCCTGGATCACCTGGACCGTGCCGAACCAGATCAGGATGACGGAGAAGACCACCACCAGGGCCAGCGAGAAGCGCTTCACACCTCTCGCGCGCCTCTCCGGCAGCTTCTCCACGAAGAACTCGATGGCAAAATGCTCGTGCTTCCTCATCGCCAGGGAAGCGCCCACGAACGTCATCGCCATTGCCGTTCTGAGGAAGGGAGAGAACAACCGTTCGAGAGGTAGCGGCGGGGAAAAGGTGTAGGCCATGGGTCGCAACGGCCCCGAAACGGCACGGAAGTCGGCGCTTCGCGGCTGCTGGGGGGGCGCTCAGGCAACCAGCAAGCCGCTTGCACACACCAGAACCTCGGTAGGTCACACCATCGCTACGGAGCAGCCTGGTCGCGGACGCCGCTTGGAATTACTATCCTCCCACTGGTGTCTCGCCAGATATGATCGCCAAGACCGCGGGCCACATTGCAGGGCTCCTGACACATGCGCCCCGATTCATGCAACCATCCGCTCATGGCTCAGCAGGGAAACGGCGTGTCGGGCTCGCTCCCTGGTCGGTGTCGATCGCGGCCCCCGTCAAAGCGTTGCATACCTTATGACGCACCCCCTCATCGTGAATGAACGGCATTCGGCCAATGCCGCCACTCCACGCACCTATGTCAGGAGCCCTGCATTGAGCGCATGGCGAGGGAGTCGATGCCTCCGCGCCGGCCTCGAGCGAGAAAGGAAAAGAAGTGAGTTCGCCCCAGCACCAAGCTCAAGGGTATGACACTTACTGTTCAGGCGGCTTTGCGGTAGTAGTGCTTCAGCAGTCCACCCAGCCGCTGGCGACATTCGACCTGCGACACGGGAACCACGTCGGGCGATGATTCATCTTTCTTCCGCTTGCGTTTCTTCGTCTTGGAAGTTGCCGTTGCCGGCGCGAGCCGATCGTTGTCCTTCGCCTGATGCGGCCGTTCCTCGTGATAGTGGGTGACCATTTCGGATACCAGATGATCCATGTGCTGCTCGCCAAAGACGATGAAGTAGTCGAGGCATTCTTGCTGCAGCGTCTGGATGAAACGTTCGACGAATGCAACGGTGTTCGGCGATCGGTGGGCCGTCTTTTTCACCTCCAGGTCTGCGGATTCGAGGATGTCGTCGAACGATGCCGTAAACTTGGTGTCGCGATCGTGCATCACCATCGTTGCGCCCAGTCCGGTGTCCTCGACGTGTTTGAGAAAAGACTTGGCCTGCTCTTTCACCCAAGCTTCGTTTGGATGGAAGGTCGACGGCGCGATGAAGACCCGGCGCGTCTCGACGTGGAGAAATACGAGCAGGAAGAGATCCCGAAAACCCTTGATGGTCAAAACCTTCTTGGCGTAGAAGTCGCATTGCCAGAGGGTGGCCGCATGGATTTTCAGGAACTCGTCCCAAGTGCCAGCCCCGCGCTTCGGTCCCGGCTCGAGCCCGTTCTCCTTGAGGATGTTTTTCACGGTGTTCCGCGAGACGGCCTGGACGCCGAGCTTGCGGAGCTCGCCAAGGATGCGGGTGTAACCCCAGTCGTTCTCGCGGGCCAACTTGATGATCAGCTGGCGGATTTCCTCCTTC
>CAZCAC010000197.1:0-10621 GCA_964496575.1 uncultured Planctomycetaceae bacterium
TTCTGGTCTCTGTGTCCTCTGTGTCCTCTGTGGTTAAACTTCTGGTTCTGGTTCTGGTTCTGCTTATGGTTCTGGTCTCTGTGGTTATCTGGCTGTCAGAGCCGTGGTGCGGCCGCAACGCTCTCGAGGCGAATAGCGCTGTTGCCTCTCAAGCATCCACTCGCACCACCAGCGCCATCGCCGTATCGCCCGCGGCGCAACCGGTGAACAGACCGTGACCGCCGCCGCGTATCGCGAGCTCCTCGATCAGCTCGATCAGCGCGCGGTTGCCCATCGGCGCCTGCGGGTGGCCCCAGATCAAGGTCGAGCCGTAGCGGTTGAAGTCCTCCACCGCCACTCCCGTCTCGCGAGCGAAGTAGACGTCGTTGACCGCGAAGGGGTTGTGCGTCTTGATCGCCTCGCAGCTCTCGATCGAGAGGCCGGCGCGCTTGAGCGCCTGCTTCGCCGCCGGGACCGTCGCCATCGGCATGTAGCCCGTCTCGACGCGCGCCTCGCCGAAGGAGAGCAGCCGGACGGTCACCGAATCGTCGCGCGAGAGCGCCGCCGCCCTCTCCCGGGTGCAGAAGACCATCCCCGCGTTGCCGTCGGCGGGGTGCGTCTGCGACCCGAACGTGACCGTGCCGCCCTCCAGCACCGGGCGCAGCCGGGCCAGGCCCTCGGCCGTGGTGGGGAACACTCCCTCGTCGGCCTCGACCGTGCCGAGGACCTTCTTCCCGCGCTTCAGCTCCACCGGCAGCATGAAGCGCCGGTGGAAGGCCGCGTCGTCCTCGAGTGCATTGGCGTACTGCTCGTTGCGAACCAGGGTCACCGAGTCCTGCTCCTCGCGTGAGATGCCGGCGCGCTCGGCGACCTTCTCCGCGGTCGCGATCATCGCCAGCTTCGCGTGCGGGTCGTGACCGAAGTTGTCCATCACCGGGTTCTCCGCCTCGCCAGTGCCGCCGGGACCGCCCGGGTTCGGATAGTAGATGTGCGGGCCGTTGCTGGTCCGGTCGCAGGTCACGGTCAAGATGCACTCTCGCGCCCCCAGCTCGATCTCCATCGCCGCGCTCACCGCGACGCGTCCCGAAGTGGCGCACGCCTGGCTGATCGTCGGGCCGGTGATCTGCGGATTGCCGATCATCGCCGAGAGCCACGGCGCGCCGTAGAACACGTGCCGCTGCGGCACGGTGACCCCGAGGGCGATGCCGTCGAAGCTCTCCGGCGCGATCGAGGCACGCTCCAGGAAGCTGCTCGTGCTGGTCGCCGCCAGCTTGACGGAGTGCAGTCCGGCCAGGCTCTCCTGCCAGCGGCAGAAGGGCGTCGACCAGTAGGCGCCGTAGGGAATGTAGGTCTTCTCGAAGGACATCGGGGGCTCCTCGTGCTTGGCCTGGAATCGGGAGGGAATGAGTCTCGGTCGGCTAGCGCTCTCGCTCCGCCTTCGCCTTCAGGGCGGCGAGCACCTTCTCGGGAGTGATCGGCAGGTGACGGATCCGCACGCCCACCGCGTCGTGAATCGCGTTGGCGATGGCCGGTGCGGTGGGCACCAGCCCCGGCTCGCCGACGCCCTTGGCGCCGAACGGTCCCGAGGGATCGTGCGTCTCGACGATGGCGAGCTCGATCGGGAAGTCGAGCTCGCCGGCGGTGGGCAACTTGTAGTCGCGGAAGCCGGGATTCAGGATGCGGCCCTGGGCGCTCTTCACCTCCTCGTAGAGGGAGTAGCCGATCCCCTGGGCGATGCCGCCGTAGAGCTGGCCCTTCAGCGTATCCAGGCTGAGCGCGCGACCGACGTCGAGCGCGAAGACGAGCTTCAAGATCTTCACCTCGCCGGTGTCGCGATCCACCTCCACCTCGACACCTTGCGTGCCGTAAGTGTAGTTGGCGGACATGTTGCCCTGGCCCTTGCTCCAGTCGGGCAGGTCGGTCGGCGGCTCGTAGAAGGCGTCCTGGGCGAAGACCGTGCCGGCGCCCTCGTCGCGGAAGTGCACACCGCGCAGGAACCGGCCCAGCTCGATCTTCCACCACTTCTCGTCGGGCGCGGTGCGCGGGAAGAGCGAACCGTCGCGCAGCTCGAAGTCGTCGCGCTTCACCGAGCTCGGGTCGAAGTCGCCGGGCTCGAACTCGGGGCTCTTCTTGCGCGCCTTGCGCAGCGAGCGCTCGATCTCCTCGGCGTAGATCCGCTCCGCCCACTCGAACAGCTTCGCGCGAAGCCCCTCGCAGGCGAGTACGGCGGCGTTCCCCGCCATGAACGCCCCGCGGCTCGCGTGCGTGCCGACATCCCAGGGGCACGTCGCGGTGTCGGTCTGGTTGATGACGACGCTCTCGGCCTTCACGCCGAGCGCGTCGGCGACCATCGAGGTGAGCGCGGTGTGCAGCCCCTGCCCCATCTCGACGCCGCCGTAGCTGACGTTGACCGTGCTGTAGTCGTCGAGCTTGATGAAGATCCCGCTGCCGTCGGAGCGGTAGATCTTCCCGCCGCCGCCGACGTGCACCAGCGAGGCGAGGCCCACGCCGCGCGCGCTCCTCCGGCCCTGCCCGCGCTTCTCGCTCCAGGCGAGCTTCTCGCCGGTCTCCTCGAGGCACTCCGGCAGCCCGCAGGTGGTCACCTTCAACCCCATCGGCGTCACCTCGCCGGGCTGGTTGCAGTTGATCCGCCGCAGCTCCAGCGCGTCGATCCCGGCCATCTCCGCGAGGCGGTCGATGCTGCTCTCGATCGGCCAGGTGACCTCGGGATTGCCGTAGCCGCGCATCGCCTGGCAGTAGGTGTTGTTGGTGTAGACGATCTTCGCGTCGAAGTGCACCACCGGCACGCGGTACAGCGAGGTCACCGGCAGCAGCATCACGCTGGGGAAGGTCGCCCCCCAGGAGGCGTACGCGCCGTTGTCCTGGATCACCTCGAGCTCGCGGAAGGTCAAGCGACCTTCGGCGTCGCACCCCTGGCGGATGAGCGTCGTCGCCGACTGGCGCGGCGAGAGGTTGGCGAACTCCTGCTCGCGGTCGAAGAGGATCTTCACCGGCCGGCCGGTGCGCCAGGCGAGCAGGATCGAGATGTACTCGTACGCGTGCGTGTCGAGGCCGGTACCGAAGGCGCCGCCGAGCGCGGGCACGATCACGCGCACCCGGCGGCCGGGGAGTCCCATCGCCTCCAGCGCCCGGGTGAAGTCGCGCTGCGCCAGGAAGGGGATCTGCGTCTTGGCGATGACGGTCAGGTCACCGCGCGCGTCGAGCTCCGCGATGCACCCCGCCGTGCCCAGGCAGGACTGCTGGATCAGCGGGACGGAGTACTCGCCCTCGTCGACGTGGGTCGAGGCGACGACCGCCGCCTCGAGGTGCCCGGTGTGGTGGCTGAAGGTCAGCGGGAGGAGGTTGCTTGTCACCGGCTTGCCGCGCGCGTCCTGCTCGTGAACGAGGGGCGCACCCTCGGCGAGCGCCTCCTCCGGGGAGAAGACCGCCGGGAGGAAGTCGTACTCGACCTCGATCAGGGAGGCCGCCTCGCGCGCGATCTCCGGCTCGGTCGCGGCGACGGCGGCGACCTCGTCGCGGTACTGGCGCACTCGATCGCGCTTCAGGGCGAAGTTGTCGCGCAAGAAGCCGATGCGCAGCTCGGGCGTGTCGTAGGCGGTGATCACCGCGGCGACACCGGGCAGCGCCTCCGCGCGCGATGTGTCGATCCGCTTGATCCTCGCGTGCGCGTGATCGCTGTGGCGGATCGCGCCGTGCAGCATCCCCGGTCGCTCGATGTCGTGGATGTAGAGCGCCTTGCCGGTGAGCTTGTCCGGCGAATCGGGACGCTTCACTGCGTGCCCGACGTAGCGCGTCTCGTCGCGGGAGGAGCTCATCGCGAGCCTCCTTCGCCCGCGGCGCTCGCCGCCGCGCGGATCGAGTCGATGATCTGCACGTAGCCGGTACAGCGGCAGAGGTTCCCCAGGAGCGCCGCGCGGATCTCCGCGTCGGTCGGCTCGGCGTTCTCCTCGAGCAGCGCCACCGCGCTCATCACCATGCCCGGGCTGCAGAAGCCGCACTGCACGCCGCCCTGCTCGAGGAAGGCGCGCTGGATCGGCGAGAGCTCACCGCCCTCGGCGAGCCCCTCGACCGTGCGCACTTCCTGTCCGTCGACCTCCGGAGCGGGGAAGAGGCAGGAGTTCACCGCGCGTCCGGCGACGAGCACCGTGCACGCGCCGCACTCCCCTTCGCCGCACCCTTCCTTGGTGCCGGTCAACCCCAGGGTCCGGCGCAGCACGTCGATCAGGCGCTCGCGGGGGCCGACCGAGGTCGTCACCGCCGCGCCGTTCAGCTCGAAAGAGACCCGGATGTCCATGGCCCTACTCCCCTCGGCCTCCCGTCTCGAACAGCTCGCCGAGCGCGCGCTCGACGAAGACGCCGACCAGCTGGCGGCGATACTCCGCGCTCGCGCGCACGTCGGTGATCGGGCGGATCTCGGCCTCGGCGGCCGCGCGCGCCTCGGTCAGGCGGGCGGGGTCGAAGCCGCCATCGGCGAGAACTCGTTCGGTCTCCCGCAGTCGCATCGGCACGGGAGCGACCGCCCCGGCGGCGAGCCGGGCTTCGACGCAGTTCCCTCCACGATCGAGGTGTACCAGCGCGGCGACGCTCGCCATCGCCAGGTCCATCGCCACCCGCCCCTTGCGCAGGTAGCGCGCTCGCGTTCCGGGTGGTGGAGGATCGAGCAGGACCGCGACGAGGAGCTCGCCGCTGCGCAGCGCGGTCACGCCCGCGCCCTGGAAGAACTCCTCCAGCGGCAGCTCGCGGATCCCGTCGGCGCCGTGGAGCTCGACGCTCGCCCGGTGAACCAGGAGCGGCGGCGCGGTGTCCGCGCACGGCGAGGCGTGGCACAGGTTGCCACCCATCGTCGCGACGTTGCGGATCTGCCGGCTGCCCAGCACGAGAATCGCGCTCGCGAGCGCCGGAAAACCGTCGGCGACCGCGGGGTGGGCGGCGACCTCGGTGAGCGGCACGCTCGCCCCGATGCGCAGCCGCCCCTCGGTCTCGATTCCCGTCAGCTCCTCGACCCCTCGCAGCGAGATCAGGTGCATCGGCGGCGGCTCGGCGCCCGGGCGCAGCTGTAGCATCAGCTCGGTCCCGCCGGCGATGAAGCGCACCGACTCCTCGCCCGCGGAGAGCTCCAGCGCCTCGCGCAGGTTCGTGGGACGGTGATAACGACTCTCGCTCATCCTGGGACTCCTCTACGCGACGACCCCTTCCTCACGCAACATGGCGACCTCCGCCTCGCTGCACCCCGCCTCGATCAGCACGCGATCGGTGTCCTCACCGTACGACGGCGGAAACGGCAGCTCGCGGCCGATCTCGTCGAGGTGCTCGACGGGCACGGCGGGCGGCGGCAGGAGCACCTGCTGGCCGGCGGGCGTGGTGGTGCGTAGCGCGGTCTCCTCGACGAAGGGCAGGTCGGGGACCTCCTCGATCGGAGTGATCGGCGAGTGCGGGATGCCGCAGGTACGCAGCGCGTCGGCGATCTCCTCGGCGGTGTGTTCGGCGGAGATCTCCCCCAGCGCGGCGTGCAGCCGATCCTGTTCAGAGCGGCGCCCCTCGTTGGTGCGGAACACCTCCTCGTCGAGCTCCTGGAACAGCTCGTGCTCGATCAGCCGCGCCCATTGCGCGTCGCTCCCGAGCGCGATGTAGATGAAGCCGTCACTGGTCGGGTAGGCGTTGACCGGAATGAACTGGCGGTGCTTGTTGCCGTTGCGCCGCAGCTCCTCGGGCTGGCTGCCCATGTCGAGCATCGGCAGGAAGGTGTGCAGCCAGGAGACGGCGGCGTGCGCCAAGCTGATGTCGATCTTCTTCCCCTCGCCGCCTCGCCGCTCCCGCTCCAGCATCGCCAGCAGCACCTGCGCGAAGACCTCGTCCCCCGCCTTGAGGTCGGTGACCGGCGGGCCGCACTGCATCGGCGGACCGTCGCGCTCTCCGGTGAGGTCCATCAGACCGCACAGCGCCTGGATCGCCGGGTCATAGCCGGGGACGTCGGGGTACTTCGCCCCCATCGCCGAGATGCCGCACCAGATCAGCTCCTTCCGGATCGCGTGGAGGGTCGGGTAGTCGATGCCGAGCGCCTCGTGCCTGGCCGGCATGGTATTGGTGCAGAAGACGTCGACGGGCAGCTCTTCGATCAATCGATGGAGGAGCCGCCGGCCCCGCTTGCTCTTGAGGTTGAGCGCGATCGCCTCCTTGCCGGCGTTCGGCGCGACGTAGTAGCTGTGTCGATCGCGGCCGGCGACGGGGCGGCCGATGTAGCGGTTGGGATCACCGCAGGTCTTGCGTCCGGCGACCGGGGTCGCCTCGATGCGGATCACGCGCCAGCCGAGATGGATGAAGCGCAGCGTGCCGTAGGGCATGCTCAGCGCCTGCTCGAGGCTCAGGATGATCGGTCGTTCTGGGTTGGGCATCGGCCTGGGTCGAAATCCGCTGAGTGGGGCGATCGCCGTGTGCATCCGAGTCGACATTCAACCGCGGCGGGATGCCGAGAGCAAGGGAACCTCGCCTACCCCCGGACCGTGGGACGCGACTCCAAGGAATGCCCGCGGAACACCGTGGGCACCGGTAGGCATCGATCCCGCGGTTGGCGATACGGAGGCTCGGCTCTATCCTCTCCTCCATCCCATGCCGAGACCCGATCCCCTCGCCCAGAACCTCGTCAGAGCCTGCAAGGAATTGTTCCGCCGTCGACCCTGGAACCGGACGGAGCCCGATGCCCCGATTCTCATTCGCGTGCCGACCGAGGAGGAGCCCCTGGCCGGGATTCTGATCGGCCTGGACGGCGGAGGCCCGGGGCTGTTTCTCTTCTACGGACCTGACGCGCTGGAGAGGCTCCATCGGAACGTCCTGGGCCGAGCCGTCGGCAACGAGTCCTGGAGCGCGCTCGACGAACTCGGAGTGACCTTCACCGCGATGGGCGAGATCCCGCCCGAGTGCCGCAAGACGCTCGAACTCGCAGGAGTGCAGGCTCGGCGCGAAAACCGCGTCCCCGACCTCTACCGCACGCCTCCGCACCGCGAGAGTCGCCCCCTCAACCGACGCGAGATGAAGACGATTCTGTGGTGCCTCGGAGCGATCTTCGTGGCCGAAGACCGGGGCGAGATGCATCCGAGACCACTCCAACCCGGCTCGCTTGCCCTCGAGCTGGTAGCGAGCGGCAAGATGCGCTCGCCGCAAGTCGAATCGCGACTTTCTCCTTGGTCGACGACCGAGGTCGGTGATGCGGCACTCGCGATCTCGCTGCCGGATGACCTCGCCGCGCTCCCACGCCGGAACGAGCTCTGGTCGGTGTGCTCGCCGCCGCTTCCCGGACGGCTCGAAGGGGATGATCGCGCGTGGAACGGTCTGGTGCTGGCCGATGAGATACATGGCCGGTGGGTCAGCTCCACTCTCGTCCCGCGTGGGGATGCCGAGAGCCTCGTCGTTCCGCTGGTGAGAGCCTTCCGCGACCGGGGGCTTCCACGCCAGGTATTGATCCTCGACGAGCACCTGTCGAAAGCCCTGACACCCTCCTTGACAGCGCTCGGCGTGCGAGTCGGAGTGGACCCGTTCCATCCCAGGTACCTGGAGATCCACGAATCCCTGCTCTTCATCAAGCAGTCCGCTACCGGCCCGGAGTGGGCGCGGATGACCCCCGAATCACGCGAGGAGTGGGAGGAGATCCAGGGAGATTTCAAGCGCCGGCTGTCGATCCGGGCGAACGTGGAGGATCTGATCACCTCCCGTGCGATCCGCCGCTATTTCGGTGAGAGGGACTTGGCCGAGCTACTCGACGAGCCGGACGACTTCGGGGCCTATCCTTCCTTCTTCGAGTGGTCGGTTCCTTCTTCGAGTGGTCGGTGGCGGACTACCGCTCGACGAGGCGCTCGAAGACCTTCATCGAGAAGTTGCTCACCAGGCGGCCGCTGCACGCGGTGGACCGTGTGCTGATCCAGGCCCGGTCCGAGGCGCTCCTCTCGATCTTCCGGATCGATTCGGTGCGCTCCGGGGAATCGCTGGAGGTCGAGGACGTCCTCGACGGCGAACGCCACACGCTTTTCGACCCCGACCTCGCGACCGAGGCGTTCGAGGGATGGGTCCTGCCGTTGCGCCTGGCCCGGGTGCAGCGATGGACCTTTCCGCTGCTCGCCGGTCCGCAGGTGCCCTCGACACGGCTGGAGGGAATGCTGGAACGGCTGAAGTCGTACGGGCTCGAGCTGACCCACGAGGGGTTGCGCTCGGGTGCGCACTTGCTGGGTCGTCTCTGGTCCTGGTACCTCGAGGAGCAGATGGCCTCCACGCAGGAACCACGGAGCGAGGATGCTGATTCACTCGAGTGAATCCGAGCGGCGCACTCGAGCTCTGCATCGCAACGCCCGAGGAGGCGACGCTACACGATCCGCTTCCAGCACTTGAACGCGCTCACGTCAGCCGGCGACAGGTCGAACCACTCGCCGGTCTTGCGGCGATCCGCGAAGCGTCGATGCCAGTAGGACTCGACGCCGGCTGGATCATCGGTCCGAATGACGTGGATCCGAGTGAGTCCCTCAGGGCGTTGGGTCGACAGTTCGTACTCCCGACGGCCCACGGAGTTGGATCGCCCGATCTTGTAGTACCGTCCTGACTTCATCAGATAGACCTCGCCGATCACCGGATCGCGCAGATCCGGATCAGGCGACGCACGACGTGCCTTCTGCGCGATCGGTGCGCAAATCTCCAGTACTCTGACGTGCCCGCCGATCTCGACACAGCGAGCGATGACCCTGGAAGCCAGGTTGGGTTTCGGACCGAGTCGACGAAAGACCCTCATGCTGGGGAAGGTCGGATCGCCAGATCGGATCAACTTGAGTTCCGCCTGCGTCGGGAACTTCCCACGCTTCTCGATCACATCTATCAGTTGGTCGAGCACAGCTTCGTCTGGAACGGCGGCCTGCCATTCGTTGGGAGCGTAGCCAGCTTCCACCAGGGCGTCACTCCACCGAGCCCAGATCTTACCGCGCCAATCGTGCTCAGAGATCCCAGTTAGCGTTCGGAACAGCTTCATCCCGGGAGGCTCGCCTCCTCTCTCTTCGGCCGTCCTCCGGATCTCCGCCAGTATGTCCTCTTTGTTCATTCCCGTCCTCACTGCGGACACCGAGGCTACCTGAGGGCAGGCATGTCGGTCGGCAACCCGAAGCAGCTGCAACCACCCTGTCGACCGATTCCACGAAAGTCTACGCCACGTGCAAGGGGGCCAGGTCCTCGCCGGTCACGAGCGGCAGGCCCAGGTCCTTCAGCACTCTGTTGAAGGCCTCAAGCGAGAGTTCCGCCGGAGCGGTGATCTCGATGCCGATGGCTCGTCCGTCCGCAACGAAGTCGATGACCATCCCGGAGTCGGCCCGGCGGCTTCGAGCGCATTCGTCATCGGGCTCACGCGGCAAGTAGTAGTACGCTGCGAGGGGCCGCGCGTGGCGAAACGTCACTTGGAGATAGGGTTCCCTCAGCATCAAGGCTCTACATCGTACGCCATGATGGCAGTGAGCTGCCACAGATCTCGATCAAGGCTTCTCGATTACTCCCTGTCTTGACATGCCGGAGACGGACCAAAGAGGGCCCCACGTGAAAGCGCAGAGAACTCCGAACAAGCCGTCTTACGACCATCCAGGCAATCGCGCCAGCTCAGGCCTTGCAGATGTCAGCGCAGGGACAGCCTCTTCCTCACGCTCTGGGTCGGCTCCCACGCTCTGACCGCCTCCAGTGCGCGTCGTTGGAACTCCCGATCGTCTTCGCGATATCGGCTCTTGTACTTCCTGTCCTCGGTCACGGAGCCATCACCGCACAGCCAAAGGACCCAAGTCTCCACACTCCAGGTTGGGACACAGATAGCAATCCGATCGCCAGGTTCACGCTGATCAGGAGTCCCGCACATCGCTCCCTTTCGAGCTTCGAGCCCTTGGCTGTCACCGTCCACCACCACGAGAAAGCCGAGGTTTGTCTGATTCTTGGTCGTTCGTGCCAAAGGGATGACTTCCGAGCCATAGCGCGCGATCACCCATGCCGATGCTGCTCCCTGTCCGCGGGGTGCCACGCGGAAATCCAATTTGCGTCGATTGAAGCCGCGTTCAACCAACAGGTTGCGGACGAAGACCTCCTGACGACGGTCCTCGCACCAAACCCGTACTCGGCAGCTGTCAGCCTTCGCCATGGCCATTCCCCAGTCTCAACCACTCCGAAAGTGGGAGGCCTTGCTTTCTGTCAACCATGACATTTCGTACGCGAGCAGGACCGTCCTCGTCCCTCCAGAAGTAGAGCGTCTGATCAGCAGACAGATAGTCGATCACCTCGGGGTGGTGAGAAGCCACCATCAATGTACCCTTCCCGGCGTCGACCATCGCTTGACGCATCGCAGAAAGCCAGGGTTGGATTTCTGCCAACGCAACGTAGTTGTCCGGCTCGTCGAAGAACAGAAGCGATGCTCGCTCCGGAATCGCGTGCAGAATGGTGTACAGCAACAGCAGTGAGCGTTGCCCTTCTGACAACTCGAAAAGTGTGAAGGCAACGTCTTCTCCAGCACAACGACATTCAATATTCAGTACCTTGCTATCAGGTCCAAGTGGCATGACCCGCAAGTCAGGTACCGCCCGCATAGCGGGCGGCTTGAGGAAGGCCCCTCGAAGGGGCC
>CAZCAC010000198.1:0-9271 GCA_964496575.1 uncultured Planctomycetaceae bacterium
TGCTTCAATGCCCTCCCAACCTGCTTTCTGCGCGCAACGCGCAGAAACCGACTCCCCGTTGATCATGAAGGTAATCGCCGACATCTGCGTCGTTCCCAGCACCGGTCGCATCAGCGTTCGCGAGGAGGTCGCGGTCGCTCACCAGATCCTCGTCGACACCGGCCTGCCGATCATGCTGCACGGCTATGGAACCAACATCGAAGGGGACTACGACGTCGTCTTCGCCGCCCTGAAACGGATCCACGAGGAGCTGCACGCCCGCGGCGCGGCCCGAATCTCCACCACCATCCGGCTCGGATCGCGCGTCGACAAGGAGCAGGGGATCCAGGACAAGGTCGAAGCGGTGCGCTCCGAGCTCGGGGAGTGAGCTCTCGGGCGAAGGGCGCGAGCATCGGACCATCCCGAACGAGACCCTGACGAAGGGTCTCGTGCGGGGCTGGTAGACTCGACGCCCGATCCCCGCCACCCATCGACCCCGAGGGCTCCGATGAGCTATCCCCGCTCCGTCCCCGTTCTCCTCTCATTCGCCGCGATCCTCACCCTCGCCGACCACGCCCCGGCCCAGCAGGCGAGGCTGACCCTGGAGCAGGCCCTGGGAGGTGGAGAGTCGGTGAACTTCCGGGGGCGCGCGCCCTCCTGGAGGTGGGCGTCGGACGGGGCCTCCCTCGTCTCTCCCGACGGCAAGTGGTTCGATCCCGCGACCGGGGACGAGGTGAAACCCCCCGAGAAGAAGAAAGACGAGAGCCGGAGCGACCAGCGTGAACGAGGCGGCACCGCCAGCCGCCAGGAAGTGACGGACGCTCTCGCCACGCTCGACGACGTCGACGAGAAGCTCGCGCGCCGCATCTACGGCCGCCGCCGGGGGACGAGCGACGACGGCAGCATCACCCTCTTCCTCCACGACGGTCGTGCCTTCGCCCATCGCCAGGGCTCCGGTGCTCGCGAGCTCGACGTTCCCGACGGCCTCGAGTTCCCCGAGCTCTCCGGCGACGGGAAGTGGTTGGCCTACGTGCACGAGAACGACCTCCACGCCACCTCGATCGAGACGGGCGAGCAGAAGCCGCTGACCACCGACGGCTCCTACTCCCAGCTCAACGGAAAGCTGGACTGGGTCTACCAGGAAGAGGTCTACGGGCGCGGCACCTACCGGGCCTTCTGGTGGAGCCCCGACTCCCGCCACGTCGCCTTCCTCTCGCTCGACGAGTCGGCGGTACACGAGTTCACCGTCGTCGACCACATCGAGCGGGGGCACTTCCGCGTCAAGCCCGAGATCACCCACTACCCCAAGGTCGGCGACCCCAACCCGACCGTGCGCTTCGGCGTGGCCGACGTCACCACCGGCGGCACGGCCTGGGCCGACCTCTCGCAGTACGAGGACGAGGAGCCGCTCGTCGTCCGCGTCTCCTGGACTCCGGAAGGCGGGCGGGTCCTGTTCGTCGTTCAGGATCGTGCGCAGACCTGGGCCGACGTGAATGCCTGCGATCCCGCGACGGGCCGGTGGAAGACGCTGATTCGCGAGGAGAACGACTCCTGGGTGAATCGCCCCACGTCGCCGCGCTGGCTCGAGGACGGCACCTTCCTGTGGTTCAGCGATCGCACCGACTACCGTCACCTCTACCACTACCGCGCCGACGGGACCCTGATCCGACCGGTCACCGCCGGGGACTGGTCCTTCGGGAGGATCCAGCACCTCGACGAGGAAGCGGGGCTCCTGTGGTTCTCGTCGACGAAGGACGGCGCGGTGAACGGCCACACCTACCGCATCGGGCTCGACGGGAAGGGACTGACCCGCCTGACCAGCGGCGACGGGCGGCATTCACCGAGGTTCAACGACGACCGCAGCTACTTCATCGACAGCTACTCCACCCTCTCGACCCCGCCCGCGGTGCGGCTCTGCACCGGCGATGGGGAGATCGTGCGCGAGCTGGGCACGGCGGAGATCCCCGATCGGGAGAAGTACCTCTCCTCCACCTGGGAGCTGGTGGAGATCACCGCCCGCGACGGGACGTACCGCATCGACGCCGCGGTCCTCCGGCCGGTCCCCTTCGACGAGACGACGCCGCATCCGGTGTGGCTCTCCACCTACTCCGGCCCCAATGCCTCGTCGGTGCGCAACAGCTGGCGCGGCAGCACCTGGAACCAGTTCCTCGCCCAGCAGGGCTTCGTGCAGCTCTCGGTCAACGTCCGCTCCGCCAGCGGCAAGGGGCACTGGGCGATCGAGGAGTGCTACGAGCAGCTCGGCGTCTCCGAGCTCAGCGACATCGAGGACGCCGTCGACTGGCTCACCGCCCACCCCTGGGCGGACGCTTCGCGCGTCGGGATCACCGGCCACAGCTACGGCGGCTTCATGGCCGCCTTCGCGCTGACTCACAGCGATCGATTCGCCCTCGGGATCGCCGGCAGTGGTGTCTACGACTGGCGGATGTACGATACGATCTATACCGAGCGGTACATGAACACGCTCGCCGAGAACGAGAAGGGGTACGAGGCCACCTCGGTGATCGAGGCGGCGAAGGACCTCCACGGCTTCCTCCTGATCACCCACGGGGTGATGGACGACAACGTACACGTGCAGAACGCCCTCCAGCTGGTCTACGCCCTGCAGAAGGCGGGGAAGATGGACTTCGAGTTGATGCTCTATCCGCAGAGCCGCCACGGCACCGCCGACCGGGACCTGCGAAGGCACTCGCGGCTCCTGGAGTGGGAGACGATGAAGGAGCACCTGCTGGAGGCGGGATCCTGAACGGCCCATGAGCGCGAGCCCGATCCTGGCATCCCTGCTGCTCCTGTTCACGGTCGCGGCTGACCGGTCGCCGGAGGACGAAGCGCTCGAGGTCCTGCTGGAGGGAGTGAGCGAGATCGCCGGTCCCGGTTCTCCGGGCGGCGTCTGCGCACTCGGCCCCGACTCGTTCGTCGTGGTCGCCGGCCGTGGCGGCACGCCGGTCGTCGCCGCGACCACGGCGGGGGACGGGCGGGTCATGGTGCTCGGGCACGGCGGTTTCCTCGGCGCCTCCGCGTTCGAGGCCGCCGACACCGGACGCCTCATGCGCAACTCGCTGCGCTGGCTCGCCGGTAGCAAGCGCAGGCCGCTGATCGGCTGCCCCGAGAACCCGAAGCTGGCCGCAGCGATCGAGGGGCTGGGGTTGCGCGCCACCGCCCAGCGGGAGCTCGAGGGCGTCGACTGCCTCGTGCTGGGGGAAGGCGGCCGGTCGCGGAAGCGCGTCGCCCTGCTGCAGGAGTTCGTGCGCGACGGTGGCGGCCTGATGGTCGCGGCGACCGGCTGGGGGTGGCAGCAGCTCAACGCGGGCAAGCAGCTGGGGCGCGATCTGCACTCCAATCGGCTCCTCGAGCCGCTGGGGCTGGCCTTCACCCTGGAGATGGCCGGGGAGACGGGGAGCGGCGGCGAGGGTTACGCCACCGACCCGCTGCCGGCCGCGCCGAGGAACGCGAGCGACGCGCTCGCCGCGCTGCTCGACGGCGAGACCGATTCCGAGCGAGTCCGCGTCGCCCAGGCTCGCCTGAGTGGAGCCCTGCCGGCGCTCTCCGATCACGAGCCGCTGGTGATCCTGCCGCTGCGCGAGCGGCTCGAAGGGGAGCCGAAGCCTCCGCCCGCGATCGAGGCACTGCGCCCCGCCTTCGAGAAGCGAAGCTGGCGCCCCCTCTCCCCGCGGTGGGGCGAGTGGCAGCTGGTCGGTCCCTTCGCGCACCGGGCCGGCGACCGGGGCATCACCGAGGTGCATCCGCCGGAGCGTTCGTTGCGGCGGATGGCGCTCGACGGGAAGGGGCCCGACCTCACCGAGCGGCTGCGCGGCAAGGCGGGTCGCTATCGCTGGTACCCGCTGGAGCTCTCCGGCGACGGCCGCGAGCTCGACGTGGGGATGGTGCGCCTGCGCGACGCGCTCGACGACCCCGCGCTGAAGGAGGGGTGGGAGCGAAAGGCCGCCGCGTACCTCTACCGGCGCGTCGAGGCCACCGAGGACACCGAGCTCGACCTGCGCCTCGGCAGCGAGGACGGTTGCCGCCTGTGGTGCAACGGACAGCTCCTCGTCGACCGGCCGACCTCCGGCGGGATCGAGCTCGACCAGACCGACCTGGTGTTGCCGCTGAAGCGCGGCGTGAACCACCTCCTCGTCAAGGTCGCGCACGGCGACGGCCCGTGGGGCTTCCGGCTGGGGCGCGGCGGTGGCGTCGACCAGGTGGCGATCGACGAGGCGATCGACCGCGGCGTCGACTTCCTGCTCGAGCGGCAGCTGATCGACGGCTCGTGGACCCAGTGGCGAGGGTACGGGGCCGGCTACACCGCCCTGGTGGTGTACACGCTGCTCAAGAGCGGACTCGACGTCGATCACTTCGCCGTGCGCCGCGGGCTCGCCTACGTGTGCTCGGAGCGGGCGACGCGCACCTACTCGCTGAGCTGCAAGATCCTCGCCCTCGCCGCGGCGGGGCGCGAAGAGGACCTCGCCGTCCTGCCCGATCTCGTCGCGGAGCTGATCGACTGGCAAGAAGCTCCGGGGCTCTGGGCCTACCCCGTCCACCCCGACGGCCAGACGCTCCCCCCGGACCTCTCGAATACCCTCTACGCGGCGCTGGCGCTGCGCGCGGCATCCGGGCGGGGGGTGGAGGTGCCCTCGCGAGTCTGGGAGGGGCTGATCCAGGGGACGCTGCGGTGCCGGGAGCGGATCACCGGCAAGGGGCGGCGCACCGGGGACACGACCCCCGTCGGCTTCAGCTACCGTGCCGGCGGGAAAGGACCGACCGGCTCGATGACCACCGCTGCGCTGAGCGTGCTGGTGATCGCGCGCGACGGGCTCGGTGACGGGATCGAGCGGAAGCTGGGAGCCGAGGTCGACTCGGCGATCGCCGGGGGGCTCGCCTGGATCGACCGCGAGATGACCTGGAACGCGAACCCCGGCAAGAACCGCTGGCACTACTTCTTCCTCTACGGGATCGAACGAGTCGGTGCGCTGCTCGAGGCGCGGATCCTCGGCAAGGTCAACTGGTACCCGTCGGGTGCGGAGTACCTGGTCAAGGCTCAGAGCGAGGGTGGATCGTGGACCGGCGATGACTCAGACCGCAACTACCACCACGACACCGTCCTGGCGCTGCTCTTTCTCAGCCGGGCGACCGCGCCGTCGACCGGTGGCGGGAAGCGGCGCGGGCGCGAGGTGCTGGCCGCGGAGGAGCCCGAGGACGACCTGCACTTCCGGGCGATCGGCACCAACCCCTATGACGTCTGGATCACCGGCTTCTCGCCGAGGGCGATGGCGGAGCTGGGGTACCCGACCTCGCGCGCCGCCCCCGAGGTGGAGAAGGTCCGCTACACCGCCCGACCCGCGGGGGGAGGGGAGGAGGTGTTCCTGGCCGAGGTTCCGTCCGCGCCCGACGGCGGCGCGGTCCAGCGCTTCGAGGCGCGCATCCGCCTGGAGGATTCGGGGACCTTCGAGCTGTTCGCACGCGCGCTCGTCCGGCGGGCGAAGTCGGGCGAGGGAGCGGCGGCGGTCGAGCTCACCTCGGGCCCTCTGTCGGTGGTGGTCTCCGGCGGCGCTGACTGGGATGTGCCCGGCGGGAGGCGCGACAACCTGCTCCGCGGCAGCGGCGTGCGGGTCACGGCGTCCACCGCGATCGCCGACGGGCAGGTCGCCCAGCGGGCGGTCGACGGCCTCTTCGCCACGCGGTGGCGCTGCGCGCCGACCGACGAGGCCCCCTGGTGGAAGGCCCGCTTCGGCAGGCCGACGGCGGCCGGAGTCCTCCTCCTCAGCCACCAGGCGACGCGGCCGATGGACCACGGGGAGCCCCAGGCGGCCCGCGTGGAGGTGATCGTGAACGGCGGCCCGCCGATCCCGCTGGAGCTCCCCTCCAACCCGTCGCGGAAGGGGGTGCTGGAACTCCCCGCGGGGACCGAGGTCAGCGAGCTGGAGGTGCGGGTCACCGGCTGGCGGAACCGCACCGTCGGCCGCCAGGGGATAGGCTTCAGCGAGGTCGAGCTGCTGAGCGGGAACTGAGCGGCGCAGATTTGCGCATTCCTGGAGATCTCGCCTTCCACGGGATGGTCTCCCGACCTCGAACTCCGCGGAAGCCGCGAACAATTCTCCTCCCCGGGGAGTCCAATACCGGGGTTGTCGCCCTGACGACCCCGGCATCCCTCGACGGGTGTTGTACCCTTCATTACCCGTCAAATACCGTCCCCGATCCCCCTATCTTCCCCTCGAAGCTCCCCGGCGAGCCCGGCCGAGTGGCCTGACGGGGGGGAGGACCGGCCCACAACCCCAGGCGATCCATGAAGTCCATCTACCTGCAAGGTCTTTGCGCCCTCTTCGCCGCCGTGCTCTGGCAAGACTCGGCGTCGTTGTCAGCCGGCGATGCGCCGCCCGAGAAACCCGACCTCGAGGGGCAGCTAGCGCCCTGGAGCGAGACCCACGGCGGCCACTGGCGGGTCGAGGCCGACGACTTCGACGGCTACGCGGAGCTGATCCACGGGGGGGCGGCCCCCTCGCCCAGGATCCCCGTCGACGACGCGGGTTGGATCGAGCTGGCTCGCGACTGGCTCGAGGACACGCGCGAGCTGCACGGGGTCGCTGCCGAGACGCTGGTCGGCCAGCGGGTGACCTTCCTGCCGCTGGGGCAGATCGGCAGCAGTGACAAGTGGACGGTGCGCTTCGAGCAGCGGATCGACGACCTCCCCGTGGTCGACGGCACGGTCAACGTGCTGTTCGACGTCGACGGTCGGCTCCTCTCGATCCAGGCGCTCGCCACGCCCGAGCTGGAAGAGATGAACACCGTGCCCTTCCTCACCGAGGGGCACGCGAAGACCCTCGCCGCCGAGCGGTACCGGGACAACACCGGCTTCATCGACGGCCGCATCGGGACGCCCGAGCTGGTCCTCCTGCCCGTGCTCGAGCGGAAGGTCTACCGCCCGAAGCTCGCCTGGCAGGTCGACGTGCTCAGCCCGGAGGACGGCAGCGCCCCGGCCGCGTGGCGCTTCTGGCTCGAGGACGCCACGGGTGAGCTGCTCCAGGAGCACAACCGCATCCACCACCTGTACGACGTCTACGGGACGGTACGTTCGAACGCGACCCCCGGGACCGCCCCGGACTACGCGAGCAACCCGGAGACGCAGCAAACGCTCCAGCATCTGCGCGTCACCAGCAGCGCGGGCACGACCTACACCGACGCGAACGGAAACTTCAACTACCCCGGCGTGAACAGCGCGACGAACGTGACCGTCGAGTACTACGGTACGTACAACGACGTTCAGCACGTTCCGGGGAGTGAGTACAGCCTGACGGTGTCCGCTCAGCCGAACCAGCAGAACGACATCCTGATGAACCCCTCGTCGCAGGCGCTGGTGACCGCGCAGGCGAACGCGTACAAGCAGCTGACCGGGTGCCGTGACTGGATCACCTCGATCGTCCCCACCGACACCACGGCGGACTTCCGGGCGATCAGCAACTGCAACATCTCCAGCACCTGCAACGCCTACTACAACGGGGTCTCGGTCAACTTCTACCAGGCCGGTGGCGGCTGCGTGAACACCGCCTACTCGACGGTGGTCGTGCACGAGTACGGGCACTGGCTGAATGACCTCTACGGCTCCGGGAACGGCAGCGATGGCTTCGGCGAAGGGAACGCCGATGTCTTCGCGATGTACATGTACGACGACCCGATCGTAGGCCTGGACTTCTGCGGCAGCGGCTGCAACGTCCGGACCGGCACCAACACCCGGCCCTACTGCGGTGACGGCAACGGCGGCTGCTACGGACAGGTGCACACCGACGGCGAGGTCTGGATGGGCGCCGCCTGGAAGATCCGCACCCGGCTGAAGAACACCCTGGGCAGCAGCGCCGGTGTCCTGGCCGCCGATACGCTCTTCGTCAGCTGGATGAACGCCTACGACCAGACCACGATCGACTCGATCATGGAGATCCAGTGGCTGACGCTGGATGATGACGATGGCAACATCGACAACGGAACCCCCAACTACACCGACATCGACCAGGGTTTCCGCGACCAGCAGTTCCCCGGCTACGACCTGCCGGGGGTCAGCATCTCGAATGTCACGGACCTGCCGGACACCACCAACGAGGTGGGGCCCTACCTCGTCGACGCGACGATCGTCGCGCAGGTCAGTCCGCCGATCACCACCGCGGATCTCTACTACCGGGTGAATGGCGGGGCCTGGACCGCGGTCGCCATGACTCCCGGTGCCGGCGATGTCTACACCGGCTCGATCCCTGGGCAGAGCTCTCCGGCCAACGTCAACTACTACGTCTACGCCGAGGACAACGGCTCCGCCTCGAGGAGCTTCCCGCCTGACGCCCCGACCTCCTACCTCGACTTCAACGTCGGCGAGTACGAGGTGCTGTTCTTCGATGACTTCGAGACCAGCGGCGACAACGGCTGGACCCACGCCAGCTTCGGTGACACTTCCAACAACCACGACGACTGGCAGCATGGCTCTCCCGGAGGGAAGGCCGGCGATCCCAGCTCTGCCTTCAGCGGCAGCGAGATCTGGGGTACCGACCTGGGTGTCGGCAGCTGGAATGGTGAGTACCAGGACCAGGTCCACAACTACCTGCGCTCGCCCGTCATCGACTGCTCCTCCGCCTACGGTACGCGCCTGCGCTTCCAGCGCTGGCTGCGCATCGAGAAGGGGACCTGGGACCAGGCTCGTATCAAGGTGAACGGGACTCTCGTCTGGGAGAACCCCGCAGGCACGGACATGGTGGAGAGTGCCTGGTCGTTCCAGGACATCGACATTTCCACCGCGGCCGACGGCGAGTCTTCGGTGCAGATCGAGTTCTCCCTGGAGTCGGACACCTCGGTCACCTTCGGCGGCTGGAATATCGACGATGTCGCGGTCCTGTACCTGGCTGACTCCGGGATCACGGACTGCAACGACAACGGCATCGATGACGCCATCGACATCTCCAGCGGCACTAGCCTCGACTGCAACAGCAATGGCATCCCCGACGAGTGCGAGCTGATGGGGAACGACTGCAACGCGAACGGCATCCCCGATGACTGCGACGTGGCCGGCGCCGACTGCAACAGCAACGGGATTCCGGACGACTGCGATACCGACTGCAACGCCAACGGCACGCCCGATGATTGCGAGACGTTCACGGACTGCAACAGCAACAGCATTCCCGACGAGTGAGAGCTCTACGAGAACGACTGCAACAGCAACGGTGTACCGGACGAGTGCGATACCGACTGCAACAGCAACGGAACTCCGGACGACTGCGAGTAGGTCGGATGAGCACACGTCGGA
>CAZCAC010000199.1:0-9124 GCA_964496575.1 uncultured Planctomycetaceae bacterium
GAAGGTCAAGCCTCGCTTCGACGTGCTCGGCAAGCGCGTGGGCAAGCGGATGGGCGCCGTCGCCAAGGCGCTGTCGTCCGCGGACCCGCTCGCCGTGCGGGCCGCGGTGGCCGAGGGAGCGTTCTCGCTGGAGGTCGACGGGGAGGCGGTCGAGCTCGCCGCCTCGGAGCTGGAGATCCAGTACGAGGGCCCCGAGCACCTCGTCCTCTCCGAGGAACGCGGCGCCTTCGCGGCGCTCGACACGACGATCACCGAGGAGCTGTGGGCCGAGGGGATCGCGCGCGACTTCAACCGGCAGGCGCAGGACCGGCGCAAGGCGCTCGGGCTGGTGGTGACCGATCGCGTCGAGCTTTCGTGTGTGGTGAACCAGAGGATCGCCGGAGCACTGCGGCAGCACGAGGCCTGGCTGCGAGGCGAGCTGCTCGCGGATGCGATCCACTTCGAGGACGAGCTCGACGGCGGCGAAACGGCCAAGGTGGGGGGAGAGAAGATCCTCTTGCGCGTCTCGAAGCAGAGGTAACGAATTGTACGGACGCCTCAGCGCGCCCCGAGCGTCACCCGGCCGAGCTCCAGGCGTTCGTTCCGCTCGAGGTGCAGGTCGGTCTCAAAGCGGAAGTCACTCGATGATGCCCTGAACACCAGATGGATGTCGCAGTCAGAGGGCAACCCCTCGAGCACGAAGGGACCTGGCTCGAGCTCGGCGACCTCGATCTCCGGCTGGTGGTCGCCGCACAGCGTGACGATCGCTTCCACGTACCCCGGCCATCTCGACGGATCCGTTCCAGGAAGTCCCACGAGCTCACCCGAGACGACCGTCTTCGACTCCCGTAGCACCGCCTGGACGACCGTGTGCCCATTCCAGTAACGCCTGGGTACGTACTTGTCGGTTGGCGCTGCCGCGAGGTGAAGGGGACCGGTGCCGGAGAGGCCCTTCTCGGGGATCCAGGCGACGTAGCGCGCGTCTCCTGGAGGGATCATCGGCATCGTGAAAATGCCGCCTCCGCACCAGCCGCGGTGGTTGGGGCCGAGCTTGGCGATCGACCTCGAGCCATTCTCGAGCCGCAGGTAGAGCTCTCCATCGACGCGCTCGCCGTCTTCCAGCTCGGTATTGACCACCACCTTGCACAACCGTGCCGGTCGACGGGGGATGACGAGCTCGACGAAATCAGGGTAGGTCCCGGCGAGGTCCAGCGTGACCGGCTCGTAGCCGTAGATGTCGTGAGGACAGGCGCGCAGGGACTTCAACCCGTCGAGGTCGCCCTGGAGGGTGAACTCGGCTTCACCATCGACGTCGACCACGACGGCGTTCTCCGGATCGAACTGCAGCTCGAGCCAGGCGTCGGTCGCAGGCTCGCCGTCGATGAGCACCCTTCCTCTCACCTCGACCCCCGGGCCGTGGAGGGTGAGCCCTCCGACGTCGACGATCCCGGTGCTCGGCGTCGGGAAGCGGTGGAGTCGACGGACGGCTCGCCCCTCCTCGGTCACGGTCAAGCTGAGCGTCACCGACTTGCCGCCGACCGGCCAGAACAGGAACCCCTCCTCGCCGCTGCTCTCCAGCTCCTCGCTGGTCCCCTCGTACCTGAGCACCCAGTCGACCTCCGGGTCGAGATCGACCACGCGTCCGCGCACCCCTGCCGCGAGCTGAAGCGGAAGTTCGATGCGCCACGCTTCACCGGGCCGGGTCGGAGGCGGCGGCACCGGCGCGACGACCGGCGCACAGCCGAGCCTCGCGCCGTCATCGAACCAGCACTCGGCGCTGACCCAGAGCGTGTGGTCGTGCGGCACTTCCTCGAACAGGACTCCACGGTCGGTTTCCTCGCCGTAGCCGATGGAGTCCGGGTCCCGGCGGAGATCTCTCGTCGGCACGAGGACGTGCTTCGGCTCGAAGTCCCAGAGCTCGACGCTGATCCAGTACGGCAGGTCGATCTCCGGAGCGGGCCTCTTCGCGAGGAGGCGGACGAAGAGATCGCGGAGCCCCGGCGGGGTGATCGGCTCGCGTTCGATCCCCGCCTCGTCCGGGAGGTGCGGGGCGGCGAGGACCGGCGAGCGGAGCCCGGCGGTCGCGGCGGAGGGCTTTGCCGCCGGAAGGTGTGGAAGCTCACCGGCGAGCGAGTCGTCCTCCGCGGTGACGACCGTGGGGTCGAGCCCCTCGAGCGCGCTTCCCGTTCGCCACCGGGCGCCGAGGAGGAGCAGCCCGAGAAGTCCCGCCAGGAGCACCAGTCGTCTCGCCATGACGCTCCGTTCGCAAATGGCATGCCGCGCCGGATCGGGCTCGATCGAGCCACCAGGGCCCGTTCACACCGCGGGTCGCGGCACGAACGGGCGCAGTGGTGGAGGTTGTCCAGACCTCGTAACGTCAGACCACGATGCCGTGGAAGTTCGGTGTGTACCCCGGGAAGACCGCCGCGAGGTCGGTCGTGCCGAGTCGCCGGACCAGGATCTCCCCGACCACGTCGCGGTAGTCGGTGGTGATGGCGAGGTCGCCCTGGTCGAGCGCCGCGGGGGCGAGTCCCGGCCAGCTGGTGAAGACCTGGCCGCCGGCGACGTGACCGCCGAAGACCATCAGGCAACCTCCATGGCCGTGGTCCAGCCCGAGGCTGCCGTTCTGGGCGACGCGACGACCGAACTCGGAGATCACGAGACCGGTCACGTCGTCCTGATGGTCGAGCAGGTCGAGGTGGAACGCTTCGAGCGAGCGCGACAGGTCGTCGAGCATGCTCGCCATCACGCCGTCGATGGGGCCGAGAGTGTTGTGGTGATCCCAGCCGCCGTAATCGATGAAGAGGCACTCGAGATCGATCTGCGCCTTGATCAGCGCCGCCGCGCGCTTCAGCTTGTCGCCGAAGGGTGAAGCGGGGTACACGGCTCCGTTCTCGGGCACGTATCCGTCGAAGTCGATCGCTTCCATCATCTCGATCGTATCGAAGGTGCTCTGCGCGGCGCCGCTCAGGGGCTCACCGGTCCGTTCGTACATCGCCTCGATGGCGCGCTGCCGCCAGGGGCTCGTGAGCGGATCGCCGGGGAACGAGAAGAGCGCCGGATCGGGGATCGGCAGGGTTTGCGGGGCGCCTCCGAGACTCAGCGGCATCAGGTCGTCCATCGCCAGCGCGCGCAGGAGGCCGCCGCCGAGTGGTGGCGTGGTCAGGAGATGACGGGCGAGCCATCCCGTCGAGACCGAGTCGTAGTCCTGCTCCGGCAGGCCTCGCTCCATGGCCTTGAAGGCGTCGAAGTGCGAGCGGGTCGAGTCGGTGGAGCCGACCGCGTGCACGATCGCGAGGCGCCCCGCGTCGTAGATCGTCTTCAGCGGCGCCGCGGCCGGGGCGAGGCCGAAGAAGCCGTCGAGGTCGACGGCGCCGTTCGTCGCGCCGGGGGGCGCGATGGCGAGGTCGGGGCGCGCGGGTTGCAGCTCGGGGTCGCCGTACGGCACGCAGGTGGTCAAGCCGTCCATGCCGCCGCGGAGGAAGACGTGGACCAGCACGTCGCGGCCGGTGGGGTTGGTCGCGGCCGAGGCGGCCTTCGACAGCCAGAGGGGAGAGGTGAATCCCGCGGCGGAGACGACCCCCGCATCGCGGAGGAAACGCCGTCTCGTGAGGCCCTCGCCGGCCGTCGTTTCGTTCGATCGTTCGTCCTGTTTCATCTCGATCTCATCCTGTTCGGTAACGTCGATGGGAGGGCTTCGGCTAGAAGTACTGATATCCGGGACTCGAGGCCGCGAGCGCGAATGCCTCGCGCAGGACCGCGTCGGTGAGTACCGGGTGCGAGTCGAGGTAGAGCTGGACGTCGCGAAGCTCGCGCGGCGGGAGCAGGCCGCCGGTCAGGGCCCAGCTGATCCCCGGCACGACGCCGCTCTTCGGCGAGCTGGCGATCAATGTCTGCAGCGTGGTGGAGTCGGGCACGTTGCCGGGGATCGCGCCGCCGAAGAGGTCGGAGGCGTATTCCCAGCGTGGCAGCACCGCGCTGCCCCAGGCGTCGAGGCTGTCGGGGTAGCCGTCGGGCGTGGGGTGGAAGTAGGGGACCTGCCCGAGGCGCAGGAGGCGCGTGGTGATCGCCAGCAGGTCGGCGCTGCCGACCAGCCCCGCCCGCATCAGCGAGACGACGATGTGCATGGGGCGGCGCAGCTTGGTGCGCTCGTCGAGGGGGACTGCCGCCACCGTCTCGGGGCGCAGGATCTTGCGGACCATCTCCTCGATATCGCCGTCCGTGGTGAGGTAGACCGCCGCGACGTCGGCGACCAGCTCCGTCGAGGGTTCGTAGCCGAGAAGTCCGCGGCACAGCTTGGTGGCGACGAACTCCGCCGTCTTCGGGTGGGTGGCCAGGATCTGCAGGACCGTCTCCCCGTCCTCGATCCCGCCGCCGGGGGGGATGGTGACGCCGAGCACCTGCTTGGAGCCGGTGTCGTGCAGCTGCGGCACGAAGATGAACTCGCCGGGCGATCCACCGCTGGTGTAGACGCCGTCGAGGGTCCAGCCGGTGAAGCAGCGGGCGACCTCGCGAACGTCTTGTTCGCTGTACGGCCCGTCGACGCCGAGGGTGTGGAGCTCCATCAGCTCTCGCGCGTAGTTTTCCTGTGGCGCGCCGACGATGTTGACGTAGTTGTCGAGGTACCAGAGCATCGCGGGGCTCTTCGCCGAGGCCGCGAGCATCTCGGGGAACTTGCCGAACGCGTTCGCTCGGATCACCTCGCGGTCGTCGACCGTTTTGAACCAGAGGCAGAGGTCGTCGAGCTGTGAGATGTTGAAGTGGTCGGTCCAGAGCTCGACGACGCGCTCGAACAGCAGCTTGCGCGAGTAGATCATTCGGAGCATCACGGCGAACTGGAGCTCGAGGAACACCTGCTCGACGAGGTCGTCGGGGTACTGGTTCAGCAGTTCGGAGGCCGAGAGCGTCAGCGTGGGCAGCTGGGCGAGCACCGCGTCGACGTCGCTGTCATCGATCGTCTCGGGCTGGAGCTGCTGCTCGAGCCAGGCTGCCCAGCCGAGCTGCCGGGCCTCGAGGTAGTCGGGCACGGTGAAGCCCATCGTCGCGTGGTGGAGGAGGTAGCGCAGATCCGGTCCCCCGGCGACGGGTGGGATGTTCGTCGCGGCCCCGGGTCCGGCCGCCGCGTGCAGTCTGGCGGTGGAGAGTGGCGGGACCGGGGGCAGGGATCGGGAGCTGGTATTGAGCAGGGTGGCGGCGTTGAAGCGGGAGTTCCGGTATCGGAGGAGTGTTCCCGCACCGGCGGCGATCGGAGGCATGGCGAGTTCCTGGTGCTGGCGCCCGAAGGGGGCGGAGCCTGGGCCGGCGAGGGCTGGTGAGCTCGCCGGCCGGGAAGGGTCAGTCGTTCGTCTCGCAGCGCTGCAAGCACCCCCCATGCGATGAGGTGCGGGGTTATTTCTCCGAGGTGGCGAAAGCGTGACGGGCTGTCCGTGAGCCAGGAGCGGGGCAGGTCACCTTGCCGGTCGACGGATAGGTTGCGCCGCAAAGGAAGGCGGATGCTCGAACGCTGAAGGCTGTCGTTGTGCGTGTGACGGCATCGTCGTTCGCGTGGGCTGGGACCCTGAGCGGGTCGGTGTTCGGCGCGGGCGGACGAGAAGGTCGCATCACCTGAAGTGGGCAACTGCCCAGATCGAACCGACCCCGATCTCCCCCCTGCCGATCCGGCGTTCGAGGTCGGCAGTGGACGGCGCCAGTCAGGTGCCCGATCCGGTTTCGCCGGGAATGCAGCTCCTCGGTGCGCCGCCGACCTGCCCGACTTCTCTCACGCCCGATCACCGACGACAGTCCGCCCCTGCTCGACGGAATCCGGTGAAAGATGGAGGCGGCAACCGGACTCGAACCGGTGAATAACGGATTTGCAATCCGTGAGGGGGGTGAGGGAAAGAGTGATGCAACAAGGGGTTACGACGGTGCGAATCCGTGTCCCGGCGATAGTCCCGGCAGTTCGGCTCCGGATGGGGGGCTCCAGCCTGCCCTGCAGCGTCTGGTCGCTGCTTGGCCAGACCTGCCCACCCCGGTCAAGGCCGGCATCGTGGCGATGGTAGAGGCGGCCATGCTCGAGGGCCAGCGAGGCGGCGGGAGCTGAGGTCGCTCCGGTCCTCGCTGCGTCGTCCGAGGCTCGGCGGGATCAGGCAGACTCTGCCCCGGTGAGGCGCGAAAGGCGACCGACTGCGAGCTCGGTCGCAAGTCGCAGCCATGCCGTTTCATCGAACAGCACACTCGGAAAAAATCAGACTTGCTGATGAGGACTGGGTGAAACGGCCCGTGCGGCTGCCGCTCCCCCTCAAGCTCCCCCGACCCCGAATGTGTCTCAGGTATCACGTTGGCTCGAACGTCTCAGCCCACCGACGGGCGATATCGAGCTCTGCCTCATCACGCGCCCACCGGGATTGAAGGTACTGACGAACCCGCTCTATCAGGATGTCTCGTTGCTCGAGTGTGATGTTCACAACATCGAGGGGAACCAGGGCTTCCTCTCCGTTCGGATCCCAGGAGCTCTTCTGAGTGTTACAGCGAGTGCAGCACAGCGCGAGGTTCGAGTACTCGCGACCGGTGTGGAGCAGCCACTGACTACCCTGGTAGTACCGCGTTTCTTCCTCAGTATGGAGGTTCTTGTACCTCGACTTCGGAAGGATATGATCGTATGCGTTGGCTCTGAAGCTGAGACGATCAGAGAGAACCCTGACTCCGCAGTACTCGCAGACACAACTGGCACGCTGCCAGATGACGAAACCAGCCGATGTCCAGCCGTATTCCTCGCGTAGGGTCGCAATCAGTCGTGTTCTTTCGGATTCGGGCATGATCTGACCTCGGGATGGAAGGTGCTGTCATGGTAGGTACTGCTTGGATTGGTGCACAGGCACCGGAAACTCGGGCCGCATCGGATTCGAACTCGTCACTGACTCTGGCACTCGACTGAAACGGATCGAGACGCCCATACCGTATCGTCCAACTCAAACAGCTCGTCCGCGGCCCCCCTATCCCAGCTCCAAGTCAATCGTATACTCGCTGCCAACGCGACGCGAAGCCACGACGGATCCCACTTTCGGGAGTTCATCCGGATCCGCGATGTCCCCTTGGGATGTTGACCACGAGTCCATATCCTCTCTCCCGTGAACACGCAGCAGGCCACCCAAGTACTCCGAGGGGGGAAAGAAGGAGTCGAGACTTGGAACAGCCGTGTCCGGGAGGGCATTACTGTTCCCGCTCTGAGGGAAGCGGATCTCCACGGAGCGGACCTCCGCAACGCGATGCTCTTTGGAGCCGATCTGCGGAATGCGAATCTCAGTGACGCCGACTTGTTTGGTGCGGATCTCGCGAATGCGAATCTGAGTGGCGCCGACCTCCGCCGCTGCACGATGTCGTCCTGCCAACTGGTTGGCACCATTGCTCATGAGGCCGATCTTCGCGAAGCCAGGCTCTACAACGTTTCCATGGCAGGTGCGGATTTCCAGCAGGCAGATCTCAGCCGAGCCCGGCTGAGAGAGTCGTACCTCTATCAGGCAGACTTGCGCAAGGCAGTTCTCCACAGAGCAGACCTTGCTGATATTGTCCTGCGAAAGGCCAGGCTTCAGAATGCCGACTTGAGTAGAGCCAACCTATTCGGCACCGATCTAACGGAGGCGAACCTAACCAGTGCTGACCTCACCGGCGTCCTACTCGAGAGGGCGCGACTGATTGGCGTTTGTCTCCGAGGGGCGGACCTCTCTGGAGTGAGCCTCTACGGATCCGCTAGGGATGGTTGGGAGATCGAGGGTGTTGCATGCAACCATGTGTTCTGGGGTGAGATGCGTGGGCAACGCTGCCCGCGAGAACGCGACTTCGACCCCGGCGAGTTCGAGGACCTGTACTCTCGATTGCCAGTCCTCGAGGAGTTCTTCAGCTGAGCACAACTCGCTCATCGTCGTGAAATGGTATTCCTGCTCTACTCAGGGCCGTCTCTTCGATCTCGTCTGTCTCGGCCGGGCCTTGCCTCCTGGCCAAACTTCGATTGGCCTCCACATTCTGGCGGTGCCTACGAAAAAGGGACTCGAGCCGGTAGTGTGAATCGGTGATCTCCTGTACTCCGGAGCATCGGACTGTCAAGCGGCACTCGTTGGCTCTCGCTGACAATCATCGTCTGGCCTTGAAATCGAGATTGCCGGGCTTACGCTGCAATTCATAGGAGATCTAGCGGGAGTTGTTGAACATGTCGGAGTCGAATCGTCCGTATCGCTCTTGGCCGGTGGAGCATCTCCGAGACGCTCTACTGAGGGGGAGCGAGGAAGCACAAATCGAGGCACTCGCGAAGGAACTGGCAGCGCGGGAAGGTCAGGCTGCTGAGCTCGCGCTCCTGGAGGCCCTCGGGCGGACACAACTGAAGCGAGCGACAAACGCTGCGCTTGCCTCGAGCCCAAGGCGCGCCCGCATCACCCAGTATCTCATACAGCGAGCGGAGAGTGATCTGGACTTCTGGGAGCAGAGCCGGCGAGCAAGGGACAGGATCGAGAAGGAGAAGGACGAAGACTCGGAAGAGGAAGCCGATAGCATCGACCGGGCGGAGTGCGAAGCCGAGAAGTCGCAGATGATAGAAGGACTCCGCGACAGTATCACTGCACTAGGAGCCCTCGCAGCGAAGGAGGCGATCGGCCCAGTACTTCGCGTAGCAGACGTTGACTGGGAGGGGGGCACACTGGATTGCGTAGAGCCATTCTCTAGCAGGGGAATCGACATTCTGGCGCTCGAAAAGGCCGTGGCCGAGGCACTACAGGCCCTTGCTCCCGAGATGTCCACGTCCGTCCGAGCCAAGGCCGAGCGCGTCCTGGTGCGCATGCTGCACCGGTGCAGGGAACGCGCCGCGTATTCTCCCGATTGGGATCCGCACGGATCTGAAGAGGAGTTTCTCGCAGAGGCCATGGCAGTGATCATCCGCGCACTCGCTGAGGTAGGTGAAGACAGTGCCGTTCCTGCGCTACGGGAGGCGGTGAGCTTCCCTCATTGGCTGGTGCGGCAAGCCGCCCTAGAGGTATTGGGTCGATGCTCACCAGAGGAACGACCAGAGGAGAGCCGTGAGACCCTGAAGGTGGTGATCTCTGCGCTCGAGGACGAAGATGTCGATGTGCAAGCCGCGGCGATTGGCGTCCTCCCCTTGGTTTGTTCCACGTGTGAG
>CAZCAC010000200.1:0-8960 GCA_964496575.1 uncultured Planctomycetaceae bacterium
AGGTCGTAGGTGTAGGTCGCCGGTTTCCCGTCCTCCTCTCCGGAGATCACCAGCCTCATGACCGTGAGGTCGGCCTCGCCGGGTTCGTACCTCCATCGCGGCGAGAGCAGCGACGCGGTCACGTCGATCGGTCGCACCGAAACGCCCTCCACCTCGACGGGGGTCGGGTCGAGGAACCCCGCATCCCTGAAGGTGCGCATCAGGTCCGCGTGCTCGGGATAGCGCAGCGCCTCCTGGTCGACATCGACCGAGATGACCTCGCAGCCACGGGCCTCACACAGGTCGATGGCCATGTGTCTTCCCACCGCCCCGCAGCCCAGGACCACGACCTTGTTCATGTCGACCTCTCTCTCGCTCCGGCGGTCTCGATCTCGGCAACTGCCTGGAACAGAGCGATGAGCAGCCACCCGAGAAGACACACCCAGGTGCTCCAGGGGTGACCCCAGGCCCGATACGGACGGGCCGCGTCCGGCTGGCGCGAACGAAGGATGATGACCCCGGCGATCACCAGTGCGCACAGGAACACGTAGAAGAACACGCAGAGGTGCAGCAGGAACTCGAAGCCGCCGATCATGATCAGGCCGACCGAGAGTCCCCAGGACAGCAGCACCGCAAAGGTCGGGTTGCCACCCTTCGAGACCTCGCCTGCCCGCCTGACGGCCAGTCCGTCGACCGCCAGGGCCTGGAGGATACGGGGCGTGCTCATGTACAGCAGGTTCTGGTGGGCCAGCAACATCACTATCGCCGCGACCAGGACGACGGTCGAGGCGACCGGCGAGACGACCATCTCCAGGGCGCCGGCCAGGGCGAGCTTGTGGTCCGCCAGGCTGGAGAGCGGCACCTTCCAGGCCAGGGCCGCAACCAGGAATACATAGAGCAGGATGACGACGACCAGGCCCTTGATGCAGGCGCGCACCACGGCTTGGCCGCCGCCCTCTATCTCGCCGCCGAAGTAGGAGGCATAGAGCCAGCCGTCGTAGGCGTAGATGGCGGACGCGCCCACCAGGCTCCAGGCGCCGAGCCCGCTTGCCGCGTGGGGAACCGAAGCCGCATCACCGCTCACCGCGGATCCGGCGAACACCAGCGCCAGCGTCAAGCCGACGATGATCAGGGCCATGACGGCGGCAGCGATCTTCTGGATTCTCGCGCCCAGGGCAATGCTCCGCAACTGTAGCGCGGCGAACACCGAGCAGACCACGATGGCCAGTGGCGTTTGCCATCGACCGGTTGCCGGAATCAGCAAGGTGGCGAACTCGATGACCACGACCGCCTTGAGGGCGATGTCACCGACGAAGCTCAGCCAGTCGACCCAGCCGATGACGAAGCCTGGGAACGGCCCGTACGCACGTCGCACCAGGGCGTAGGCTCCCCCGGAGCGCTGCGTCATGCCGACCAGCTCGCCCGCCACTACCGTGCTCAGGAGGATGAACAGGCCGCCCAGCACCCAGAGGGACACGAACACCGACGGATCGGGAGCGACCGCTGCAATCTCCCCGGGCGTGCGCAAGATGCCCAGGCCGATGATGCCGCCGACGGTCACGGCCAAGGTGAAACCACTGCTCAGCAACCGTTTCGGCTGGTGCTGTGAATCACTGGTGCTCAATCAGAACCTCAGGTGCTCGGAACATCGGAATCACGAGGCCCACGGTACTGCCGCCGACGCCTGTAGGCCAAGACCACGGTGTCCGTTGCCCTGACGTGCCGAGCTCGATCCCCTCTGAACCCACGACGAGCTGGTCCGCGGCTTGTTCGTCGGTGGGCCGGACGCACTTTTCCACTTCGGGCGGCAGTTCCGGCGGCGAGCGGTAGACTGGTGGCCCGGACCAGGTACGCCCGTAGCCCAGCGCCCACCATGTTCGTCGTCGAGCTCATCGCCTGCACGGTCGTCATCGCGCAGGACCCCGTCGCCGCCTCCCCCTCGCCCTTCGATCAGGTGGTTGAGATCACCCTCGACGCGGGGGACCCCCCGCTCGAGGACAGCGGCCCGGCGCAATGGATCTCCTACCGGACGGAGTTCTCGGGAGCGCTGCACCTGTGGACGACCTCCGAGCTCGACCTCTCGCTGCGGGTGGAAGACTCCGACGGGAATCGCCTCGGAGAGGACGAGGACTCGGGAGGGGGAGCGACCCCGTACCTGGGCATCGTCGTCGAGCCGGGAACGTCGCTGCGAATCGAGGTGGCGTGCTCCGTCGCAGCGGCCTCCGGCGAGGCGAGGCTCTTCCTCCTGGCCGCTCCCGAGACCGAGGTCACCCGAGCAGCGTACCGGCGGATGTGCGATTCGATCGCCGAGCTGAGGGACCAACCCGCTGGTGCATCGCGAGAAGAGGTGAGGCGACGCCTGTCGTCCATTCTCGATGAGCTCCTCGCGACGGAAGGGGCAGCGTGGAGTGAACGGATCGCGCGAGGGGCGTACGAGCTGGTCTACGCCGCGCGGGAGGCGGGCGAGCTCGTCACCTCCGGCCGGGCTTGCGCGGCCGTGCTGGCCCACGAGATGAGGGTCCTGCCGGCGGACCACCCGGAACTCCTGGTGACCCGGGAGATGCTGGCCATGACGCTGTTCCAGCTGGGGGAGCACGTGAAGGCGCGTGCCCTCCAGACCTCGGTGGTCGAGGCGTACGATCGGACTCTCCCCCCCGAGCACGAGAGCCGACTCCGGGCCAGGGGCAACCTCGCCGTCATCCTGGAGAAGCTGGGGGATTTCGCCGCCGCTCGCGAGCACCACGAGGCGATCGTGGCGACGCTCGAGCGGATCCTCCCCGAGGATCACCCGGAGCTCCTGCGCAACCGACTGAACCTGGCGACCGCGCTGTCCTCGCTCGGCGACCACGCCGGTTGCGGGGAGCTGGAGCGGAGCGTGCTCGAGGCGTACGAGCGAACCCTTCCGGCGGACCACCCCGCCCTCCTCCGGGCTCGGGGGAGCCTGGCTCTCACCATGCAGCACGGGGGCGATCTCGCGGGCGCTCGCGCGCTGCAAGAGGCCGTGCTGGAGGCCTGGGTGAGAACGCAGCCGGAGGACCATCCCGGGCGGATCTCCGCCGAGGCGTTCCTCGCCACCACCATGGGCCTGATGGGGGACCTGCTCGCCGCGCGAGCACTGAAGGAGGCCGTGCTGGACGCTCGCGAGAGGACCCTGCCCGAGAATCACCAGGATATCCTCCGGGCCCGGCAGAACCTCGCCAACACGATGCTCGCGATGGGCGACAACCCCGGAGCCCTCGCCCTGTTCGAATCCACGCTCGAGGCCTTCGAGCGGATCCTCCCCGCGGATCACCCCGACCTCGTCGTGACGCGGGCCAACCTCGCCACCAGTCTGAAACCGCTGGGCGAGCTGGAGCGTGCCCGCGCGCTCGAGGAGACCGTGCTGGAGATCTACGAACGCACTCTGCCCGCCGATCACCGCAACCTCCACGCCGCTCGGCTGAACCTCGCCGAGACGCTGGCCAGGATGGGTGAGACCGCTGGCGCCAGAGCGCTCGTCGAGCAGGTGCTCGAGATCCTCGAGCGCACGCGGCCGGCCCTGGACTCCGATCTTTGCGCGGCTCGCCTCAACCTCGCCCTCTGCCTGCGAGCAGGAGGCGACCTCGAGGGCGCCCGGGCACTCGAGGAGGCCACCGTCGCGTCGCTCGAGCAGATCCTGTCTCCCGATCACCACGAGGTCCTCCTCGCCCGTTCGAATCTCTGTCAGACGATCGTCTCGATGGGCGACCGTGCGCGCGCCATCCCGGAGGCGGAGAAGCTCGCCAGCGGCTTGCTCGAGTGGAACGAAGCGCTCTCGATCCTCTCGCCCCGCGAGGTGCGCGAGGTCGCGAGGGGGTTTCACCCGGAAGTGTCGCTCGCCACCTGGCTGCTCGACCCCGTTGAATCGAAGGCGCGCGGGGACCTCGCCTTCGCCCTGATCGAGACCTGGAGGCGAGCGGTGGCCGCTCCCCTGCCCACCCTCGATCTCGCAGCTCCCGCGGTGCGCGACCGGCGCGATCAGCTCCTCGAGCTGCGAGAAGAGCTGAACGATCTCGTCGCCGGAGGAGCGCGGCCCGGGCAGTCCCCCGAGGAGTTCACGGCCGAGGTCTCCCGTCTCTCGCTCGAGCGGGACCGGCTCGAGCGCCGACTGCGCGAGACCCTCGGGGAGCAGGGGATCTCGACGCGTCGCATCGGGGTGAAGGAAGTGGCGGTCGGCCTCGGGAACGACGCGGCCGCGATCGGATACCGGCGCCTCTCCAGCGCGTACCGGATGGAGGAAGGGGGAGGTCAGCCCGTCGCCGGGGACCGGTTGATCGCGCACGTCGTCCGTCCCGACGGCTCGCTCCGGAGGGTCGACCTCGGCGAGGCGGCGGAGCTCGAGGAGCTGGTGGCGAGCTGGCGGGCGGCCCTGGGCAAGCCGATCGAGCGCGGGCTCGCCCTCGAACAGTCGGGAGACGAGCCCGAGCAGGAGGCGGGTGAAATCCTGCGAGCGCGGGTCCTGGACCCCGTGCTCGAGGAGCTCGGAGAGCAGACGGTCCGTCTGCACGTCTGCCTCGACGACTTCCTGCACCTGGTGGCTCTCGACGTGCTGCCGCTCGGAGATGGGCGAGTGGGGGATCGGTGGGGGGTCGTGAACGAGATCTCCTTCGGTCGCCTGATCTCGCCGGTGGGCGCCCCCGAGGGGGCTACCGGAATGCTGGTGGTCGGTGGGGTCTCATTTAGCGCCGATATCGAGAATGGTTCAAAAGAACGCGAGACGGAGGAGACGCGGGGTCGACCGCGGGCGGGCTTCTCCCCGCTCTTGCAGACCCGCTTCGAGGCCGAAGCGGCCTCGGTGCTCTTCGAGGAGACTCACGAGGTCAGCGCGGCGATGCTGATGAAGAAGGAAGCGACCAAGGCGGCGTTCCACCAGCACGCGCCGGGCAAGCGCTTCCTGCATCTGGCCACCCACGGCTGGTTCGCCGCGGAGGGCGGGTCCCCGGCGCGGGGCGAGCGGGCGGACGAGGAGTTCCGGGACCCGGTGGGTGCGACCGATATGGTGAAGCGCCTGGCGCCCAGCACCCTGTGCGGCCTGGCGTTCGCCGGCGCCAACCGGGGACGGGACTCGCTCGGTCGAGTGCCCGGGATCCTGACCGCCGAGGAGCTGGCCGGAGTCGACCTCTGCAGCTGCGAGCTGGCGGTGCTCTCCGCCTGTGAGACGAACGTCGGCATCCGGCAGGCGGGGCTGGGGATCCAGTCTCTCCAGTCGGCGCTGCACGCGGCCGGCGCGCGCACCGCGATCACCAGCCTCTGGAAGGTCGACGACGCCGCCACCCGCCAGCTGATGGAGCTCTTCTACACCTACCTCTGGCTCGAGGAGATGGACAAGGCGGAGGCCTTGTGGCGGGCCAAGTGCGATCTGCGCGTGGAGGGCCACCCGGCGCGAGACTGGGCTGCGTGGGTGTTGAGCGGCGATCCGGAGTGACATTCGTTGCGAGGAGCGAGCTCCTCACCGTACCCGGGGCCATTCCCCACCAGATCCTCGGGAAGCCGGCTCGGCGAACCCGGGTAGTGCGGAATCGGCTAGGATGGAGGCTCGTTCGCAATCGACCGGCGCCTCGACGGTCTCTCCGGGCCCTCGTGTCCTCACCGTCGCGCGGCCCGGGTCCCGCCTCGGGCTCCGGCCCACCCCTCCTGCTCGCACAAGAGGACGAAGAGAATGAGACAACGCATCACGATTCTCCTGCTGCTCGTCACCGCACCCCTCGCCCTCGGTCACGACCCCGGGGACGGTCCGGTCTCCTTCACCACCGCCGCGGCGATGGGGGGAGAGGCCTACGACGTGACCACGAGCACCGAGCTCGACGGTGAGTGGAGGGCGGCGAATCCCGCGCAGGGTCTGACCGCCTCGTTCACTCCCGGCTCGTTCGAGGTCTCCGGGCGGGACCGGCTCGGCTCTCCCTGGAACCTGCGACTCGAGCTCTCGAGCTGGGGGCGCGGCGGGTCGCTGAACCGCGTGGACCCCGGAACCGTCACGGGAAGAGGGCGACGGGTGGAGATCCAGCGGAACGGTCTCACCGAGTGGTACCTGAATGGCGAGGGTGGCATCGAGCAGGGCTTCGACATCGCGAAGCCACCGGCCGGCGAGCCCGGGTCCGGACCGCTGACGCTGACGCTGGTCATCGGAGGTGGTTTCACCGCGCACGTCCTGCCGGGGAAGCGGGACGCGCGCTTCGTCGACGCCGACGGTGACCTCGCGATCGGCTACACCGGCCTGCGCGCCTGGGACAGCACGGGGCGCGAGCTCGGCGTGAGCCTCGCCGGGACGAGCGATCGGCTGTCGATCCGGGTCGAGGACCGGGAAGCCCGGTACCCCGTCACCATCGATCCGATGCTCTGGGTCGAGGAGGCCAAGCTCCGGCCGAGCGCTGGGGCGAACCCCTACCGCTTCGGCGAGTCCGTGTCGGTCTCCGGTCACACCGCGCTGGTCGGGGAACCCAACCTCGGTGGACCGGGCAAGGCCTACATTTTCGTCAGGGTGGGAACGAGCTGGGACACCCAGGCGCTCCTCCACCCGCTGGACGGCGAGTCGGGCGACAGGTTCGGAACCTCCGTGGCCCTCTCTGGCGACACCGCGCTGATCGGCGCGGTCGAGGACGATGACGGGGGGGACGGCTCCGGGTCGGCCTACGTCTTCGTTCGCTCGGGATCGAGCTGGAGCCAGCAGGCCAAGCTCACGGCGAGCGATGCGGCCGCGGGGGACTCCTTCGGCAAGTCCGTCTCCATCCAGGGGGACACGGCCCTGGTCGGGGCCTTCGAGGACGACAGCGGCGGGACGGACGACGGTTCCGCCTACGTGTTCGTTCGATCGGGTACGAGCTGGAGCCAGCAGGCCGAGCTCATCGGGAGCGACAGCTACGTCTTCGACTGGTTCGGTCATTCCGTTTCGCTCTCCGGCGATACGGCGCTGATCGGCACGCCCCGGTACGGTCACAACGACCTCGGCGTCGCTTACGTCTTCGAGCGCTCCGGGACCACCTGGGCTCAGCAGCAGATCCTGATCCCGGCCGCGGGCATCATCGGCGACTACATCGGCTACTCCGTCGCGCTGGCCGGCGACACGGCCGTGCTCGGCGCTCCCTACGACACCTACAACGGCGCGAACGCGGGCGTGGCGTACGTCTTCACCCGCTCCGGCTCGAGCTGGAGCGAGGAGACCTTCCTCCGGGCGGAGGACTGCGGTGGGGGAGACGAGTTCGGCAGTTCCATCGCCATCTCCGGCCACACGGTGCTGATCGGCGCGCACCTGCAGGGAGGCTACGCCGCGCAGACGGGTGCGGCGTACGTTTTCACGAAGACGGGCGCGATCTGGAGTCAGGAAGCCAAGCTGGGGGCGAGTGACCCGGACGTTTCGGATTACTTCGGCTGCTCCGTCTCCATCGACGGAGACGTCGCCGTCGCGGGGGCGTGGGGGAGCGATGGGCTGGGGTACAACGATGGCGCGGCCTACGTCTTCACCCGGACCGACATCCTGGGCACCGGCTACTGCTTCGGCGATCCCGGCAGCGGCACGGCCTGTCCCTGTGACAACGACAACGACGGGAGCATCCCCGGCTCGGGCTGCGACAATGGCGTCTACGCCTCCGGCGCTCGACTGTCGGGAGAGGGCACGGCCAGCGTCGGCAGCGACACCGTCGTCCTGACCGCCATGAACGCGGAGCCGTACAACAGCGGCCTGTTCTTCCAGGGAGACAACCGGGTCGGTGGCGGAGACGGCGTCGTCTTCGGCGACGGCCTGCGTTGCGCCGGGGGTGCAGTCGTCCGTCTCCAGGTCCGCTTCGCCAACGACGTGGGCACCGCGCAGACGACGATCGGACTCGGCGCCAAGGGCGGCGTCGTCGCCGGCGAGACGAAGCGGTACCAGTACTGGTACCGCACGACGGCGAATCCTCCCTGTGGCTTGTGGGTGAACGACTTCAACTTGACGAACGGCTACGAGATCCTCTGGGCTCTTTGACCAGGAAGAGGCCGCCAGAAGCCGAGAGGCCGACGAGTACGGCCATTCGCGAACTCCGCTCTACGGACCGGAGTCACTTTCACGTTCCTGCACATCAGTCCGGCCATCGACGGCCGTGGTGGGGCGTGAAAGTGAGGTGCGTACGTGAAGAACGGGCGAGGGCGTTCCTCCTGTTCCAGGTAGCCGGGCTCCGGTATGCTGACCGCCGGAGCAGATCGCGATCAGGAGGATTGGGAGAAACGTGATGAACGACTCGCTCGAAGCCAGGCATGACGTCTTCGTGAGCTACGCATCGGAGGACAAGGTCTTGGCGGACGCAATCGTCTCGAAGCTCGAGGTTCGGGGCGTCCGGTGCTGGTACGCCCCACGTGATATCGGTGCCGGCCAGGAGTATGGCACCGCCATAGTCGACGCGATCCACCAGGCGAGAGTCATGGTCCTGGTACTGTCCGCTTCCTCCAATCGATCGGCTCACGTCCCCAAAGAGGTGGAGAGAGCCGTGGACCACGAGCTGCATCTCATTCCGTTTCGAATCGAGTACATAAAGCCATCGGCGAACCTCGAGTATTTCGTCAGCAGCAGGCACTGGCTCGACGCACTACCGCCCCCCGCACTGGCTCACGTGGACAAGCTCGTGGAAGCTGTTGTCAAGACTCTCGGAGTCTCTACGGTGACAGAGGACTACGCGGAGGCACCGCCGAAGGGACCGAAGGCACCGCCGAGGGGACCGAGGAGGAAGACCCTCGCCGGGATCGTTGCTGCGCTGGTCCTGGTGGCCGCGGGTGCCTGGTATTTCGATTGGCCTCCCGATTCCAGTGTCGACGCGAGCACGCCGGAAGCAGGCACCGAACCGGGAGCCGGAAGGGAAGGGCCGGGTGAGGATGTGAAGGTCCCCGGTGAGACGGAGCACCGGGTCGAGGAGAAGAAAGACGAGTCCACGGAGGACGAGTCCACGGAGGATGAGATCACGGAGGATGAGATCACGGAGGATGAGATCACGGAGGAT
>CAZCAC010000201.1:0-8415 GCA_964496575.1 uncultured Planctomycetaceae bacterium
CCGTCGATCAGGCGCCGCGGCGTGCCCGTCGATTCGCCCGCGCCTTCTCGGCGGGCCACACGTTCATCCGGGCCCTGCGACGCGCCCGTTTCGACCTGCGCGGATCGCCTGCTGCGTCACGACTCTGCCGCTGGAACCCCAGGCTCTCCAGCTTCTCGAAGAACTCCTCGCCGCCGGTCACCTCGAGCGAGAGCTCCTCTCCGGACTCGCAGTCGATCCAGAGGAAGCGGGCGATACGACGCAGGCCCTCGCCGCCCTCCCGGGGCTCGAGGTGATCGTAGATGTCGATCGGGTTCTGGGTCGTCATGGTGCTGCTCCGTTCTTCGGTATTTCGGTCCTCTCGTCTCACACCTCTCTCGAAACGAGACGACATTCTTACTTCACCCGATTGCCAGCCCTTCCGAAGAGGGCTTATCGACCGCCGAGCGGACGACGAATCTCCTGCTTTTCATGTCGCCCATTCTCAGTCGCCCTTTCTCAGTCGACAGAGGGCCGATCCTATTCTCGACTTTCTCTCGTTTCCTTGATCGGGAGGGTCGCCGACTGCCGACGTCGCCCGCCACACGTGCATACGCACGCGGGTCGCTTCCGCTTGGTGGAAAAGGATTCCTTTTCCGATCTCTGACCTTCGCGCCGCGGCGAACCGCGCCAGGGCTCACTCGACCTCCAGCGCTCCCTTGTCGGATTCGGGCAGAGTCTCGATCCCGAGCAGGGACAACACGGTCGGGGCGATGTGCAGGAGGTGCGCTCCCTCGTCGGGGAGGCGGACCTTGCGATTGCAGGCGAACACACCAGCGACGAACTCCGGCGAGACGGAAACGTGACCTCCGGACCAGTTGTTCGTGTTGGGCTGGAACACCGGCCCGGGGACGACGACGCCGTCCTCGTTCTTGACCAGCCGCATGCCGCCGGAGGTGGTGCCCCAGGACACGCGGTAGGGCGGCTTGAAGCCGACCATCAGGTCTCCTTCGAGATGCCGGTAGGGACCGTCGTGCACGTCGTCGATGAACGTGACCGTCTCGACCACCGGGTCATCGCCCATGCCCTCCCGTTCGTCCTTCAGGGTGAGCAGCTTGCCCCGCATCTCCTCCATCAACGCTCGCGCCTCCGAAGGGGCGACGATGCCCCCCGATTCCCGCCCTTCGAGGTTGAGGTAGATCATCCCCATACCCAACGCGTAGGCCCTGGTCTCGCTCCAGTCGACGAACAGGAGCACTTCGCCCATCCTGGTACTGGGCAGCCCCTCGCGCACCTTCAGGTAACCGTTCTCGGCCAGCCAGTTGTTCACGTTGACCTGCTCGCGGAAGGAGTTGAAGCCGTGGTCGGCGCAGATGATCAGGGTGTCCTCTGGCTCGAGCGACTCGGAGACCCAGCCGATGATCCGGTCGACCTGGTCGTAGATGACCGGGATCGTGTCGCGAAGCTCGATCTCCTGGCCGAAGAAGGTCAGCTTCTGCGAGGCCAGCTCCTCGTCGTACAGCGGGTGGCCGGGATCGTAGAACTGGTAGCACATGTGCTGCACGCGATCGGGCGTGCTGAAGACGCTCATCATCAGCTGCCAGTCGTCCTGCGCCAGCGCCTCCCGCGTGATGTCCTCCCGCCACTTCATGGTGAACTCGATGTCCTCGAGCATCGTCACCGCGTCGATCACCTTGTCCTTGAAGGGCATCGTCGCGCACGCCCAGCCGAAGGTCTCGAAGGGACCGCCGACCAGCCCCGAGAGCTCGGCGGAGTAGCCGGGCGGGCTGCTGACCGGCTGCCAGAACTGCGGCTCGGCGGGGTCGATGTCCAGGGTGTTGACGTACAGCGTGAACGGATCCTCGAGCTGGAGGATCTTGACCCGGGTGACCGCGTGCGCCCCGATCAGCGGGTTGAGGCGGAAGCTCAGCTTGTACCAGTCGGACCATTCCCCCTCGGCGACGTCCTGGGATTGCGCGCCGATGGTGATGCGCACGCCCGAAGGCTGCTTCTCGAGGACCATCGGAACGGTGACGTGCGCTCCCTCGTTATCGAGTCGCTCCAGCTCCTTCTTGCGCTCGCGAAGCTCGTTCCCCGCCTTCCAGCCGATGTTGCGCTCCGGATCGAGCTGCTCCTCGATGCTCGCCAGCTCCTCCTTGGCCTTGGCGAGCTCGTAGAAGTTCGACGGGCCGTAGATGTTGCTCTCGATCTTGCCGTTGCGCCAATCCTCGATGCGGAAGATCGTGCCGGCGGTGCTGGACACGCGGCCGAGAGGCTCCCGGTCGATCTCGTACTCGTCGGTCGTGTAGATGAACCACTGGCCGTTGTCGCCGCGACAGTCGGGCAGCCCCAGACCACCGACGACCCGCGCGCCGTCCGTGGTGGGACGGTCCCACGACATCGCCGCGTCGAGCACCACCGACTCGACCCCGGCGCGCGCAGCGACGTCCCAGAAGGCGTCGACCGCCACCGGGTTGCCGATAACTCCGGGAACGGTGTCGGGGACGTAGCTCTTGGCGACCCAGGCCCCGCCCGCGCCGACCACGCCGAGGATGAACGACAGGATCACCGCGAGCAGCGCCTTCAGCCGCAGGATCACCTTCAGGACGAAGGCGAAGAGCAGGAAGATCACCAGCCCGGTGACCCCGGTCAAGGGGAGCGCCCCCCAGGCGGACAGGAACGACAGGAGCGGCCCCGTCTCCATGTCGGCGATCGGGCGCTCCACCACGGTCTGGTGACCGACGGCGGGCAGCGGGTTCCCTCCTTCCAGGACTTCCTCGTCGTTCTCGTCCTTCAGTACGCGCTTGACGAAGCCCGGCACCCCCGTCTTGGAGGGGTTCTGCCCGGTGTTCAGGGCGGCCCAGGCGACCGGAGACTCCGGCGACCAGGTGGTGCCCAGTGGCGCGACGGTCCCCTCGCGGGCGAGGCGGGAGAGGTTGGGCATGCGCCCCGCGTCGACGAACTCCTGCGCCGTGCGGTAGTCCGCCCCGTCGAAGCCCAGGACGAACACGCGCCCCTCCGTCCGGGCGGCCCCCGCCGCCTCCGCGGCCTCCGCAGGGAGGGCGGACCAGGAGCAGAGCGCGACCAGGAGCAGGGCGAGAAGACCGAGAGCGGAATGGATGCGGGGAGAGGTCATGAAATGGGCTAATCGTTGGGGACTACCCCGGCCGGTCGCCGGCGGGGTAGGATGCAGACTTCGCTAGGTGCGCTCCGGCTGCCCCGGAGGCTCGCCAAGACGGTAACGTGCGCACGATGGAAGAGAAGAGCGATTCAGGGGCCGAATGCCAGGCAAGCGGCCGTATTCACGTCTACGGTCACCCGGACCCCGCGGTTGGCCGCGACCGGGAAACCCCTTCATCCGGGCGAATCCGCCGTGGTGGAGGCCCCCGTCCACCCCGCTCCGGCCGGGCGATGCTGTTCTTGCTGCTCGCGATCCTCGTCGGCCTCCTCGGACTCTGGCTCTGGAACGCGGCGAGCTCCGATCCCGGGGAGCTCTCTTCCGATGGCCTCGGCGTGGGGCCCTCGAGCGGCGAGCTCTCTTCCGCGGTCGGCGAGCCGGCCGCCCCCGACGGCGTGGAGCGTACCGACCTCGGCCAGGCGCCGAGCACGCATCCGGGCCCCGGCGCCGCCATCCTCGCCGCCGACGGCAACGGCTCGATCCGCGGGCGACTGGTCGTCGATCCCGGCGTCCCCTTCCCCGAGCGCTGGACGGTGGTCGTCGCTCCCAGCCGTCGCGCCTTCGGCTCCTCGCCCGCCGAGCACCGGAGCGTCCCCTACACCGGCGACACCGCCGAGTTCGTCGTGCCCGACCTGCCGCTGGGTGGCTACGAGGTGTGGGTCGAGGCGCCGGGGATGAACTCGAAGCGCTCGGTGGCGCTCCTGAACAAGGTCTCGGCGCACCCCTACCTGGTCGTCACCGTCTCCCCCACCGGTTTCATCGACGGGTACGTGATCGGCGGCGACTCCCTGCCCGCCGAGGGGATCCGGGTCACACTCGAGCGACGGGAGAATCAGGAGCGAGTCGAGACGAGGACGCGCCCCGACGGGCTGTACTGCTTCGACGCCGTCAAGGACGGCGAGTACCGATTGATCCTCGGTCCCCCGGAGAAGCCGCTCGTGCCGGTGCGAGAGCTCTCCTTCGAGGCGCCCTCGATGCGCTTCCCGAACATCGAGCTGCCGAAGACGGTGGAGGTCCTGATCCACACCCGCGATCACCTGCGGTCGAGGCTGCCCGGGGTCACCGTCACCGGCTTCGGCAACAACGGCGGGCGGATCGACCTGGTCAGCGACTCCCTGGGCGAGGGCCGGGCCACCAACCTCCCGCCGGGGCGCTACCGGGTGCAGGCGCATACCGACGACGGCAGGCGAGCCCACGGCACGTTCATGGTGAAGGAGATTCCCGGCCAGGAGTTCTTCCTCTTCCTCCGCTAACTCTTCGTTCCCTGCGAATAGCCGACAGCTCATGGCATAGCGCGGGCTGACGCCCGCAACCCGACCGGTCAACCGACTGTTCAGATCACGATTGTCGCCAGCTCCAATGGCCCTCCCAACCTGCTTTCTGTGCGCAACGCGCAGAAACCGACTCCGAATAGATCAGGATCCTCAGTGAGAGAGAAGATCGACGTCGGGATGCGGGGCGTCCTGCTCCTGGCCTGGCCCGCGATCCTCTCCTACGTCCTGAACAACGGCTACCGGATCAACGACCAGTTCTGGGTCCAGGATCTCGGCGCGGAGGCGCACGCGGCGATCGGGGCCAGCACGCCGGTCCTGATCCTGAACTTCGCGGTGATCTTCCTCGCCGTCGGGGGAACGCTGCCGCTGGTGGCGCGCGCCGTCGGGGCGGGAGAGCCCCTGGTGCGCGATGACGTCATCCGGCACGGGCTGGTGCTGGGCGGGATCATCGCCGCGGTGCTCGGCGTGGTCGGGTGGCTGGTCACCCCGGTCGTGGCCGCCACGATGGAGGTGGACGCGAGGACCACCGAGCTGACCGTCACCTACCTGCGCACGATCTACCTCGGAATCGCGCCGCTGGTCCTGGCCCCGATCATCGACAACATCTTCATCGGCCTCGGCAATACCAAGGTGCCGATGATCCTCCAGGCGTTCGCGGTGGGCTGCAACCTCGTCCTCAATCCGATCCTGATCTACGGCGTGGGGAGCTGGAGCGGCCTGGGGATCGCAGGGGCGGCGGCGGCCACCTGCGTATCGCGTACGATCACGACCGTCCTCGGGCTCCTGGCCCTGCACCGGCTGCACGGAGTGCACCTCCTCGGAGGTGGGCGACCCCGGCCCCGGCGGCTCTGGCAGATGGTGCGTCTCGGCGTCCCGATGGCGCTGACCATCGTCTTCTTCGCGGGGGTCTACGTCATCCTGCTCGCGGTGGTCATCCGGCCCCTGGGCCGCGACGTGATGGCGGGGTTCGGCATCGGCTTCAACGCCTTCGAGACGGTCAGCTTCCCCTTCTTCCTGGGCATCGCCCTCGCCGGCTCGTCGCTGGTCGGGAGGAGCCTGGGCGCCGGGGACGAGGCGGGAGCGTGGCTGGCGGTGAGGAACGTCCGGCGCCTCGGGCGCCTGGCCGGGGTGGTGGCCGCGGTGCTCTTCTGGTTCGCCGGGCGATGGATCGCGCCGTGGTTCACCGACGACCCGGGAGTGCTCGAGGAGACGATCCGCTACGTCGGCATCCTCGCCTTCTCGCAGCTCTTCGTCGCCGAGGAGATCGTCAACGAGAAGATCCTGTACGGCGCGGGACACCCCGGGGCGATCCTCCGCATCAGCGCCCCGGCGAACCTCCTGCGCATCCCCCTCGCCTGGGTGCTCTCGCAGCCCCTGGGTCTCGCCGCGAGCGGGGTCTGGTGGGCGATCAACGCCACCACCTATCTGAAGGCGGCGCTCTTCTATCGCGAGGTGCAGCGGGGGCGCTGGGTCGCGCCGATCGAGGAGACGGAGCCCGCCACGCCGGGGGATCTCCCGTCCCCCTGATCATGGCGTCTCTCGGCGCGGGAGCCGCGAAATCGCCGCGCTGCGCCGGTACACTCTTTCGCTCGATTCCGACGCCCCCTCCCCAGCCTAGTTCGATGCCCTCACCGCCCCTCTTCGACCTCAGCTCGATCGACCTCACGCAAGTCGTCGCCACTCCGGAAGTGCTCAAGCAGAAGCTGGCCCAGCGCGGCACCTTCGAGATGCTCGACGGCGCCATCTTCCGCGACCCGGAGCAGGGGATCATCGTCGGTTTCAAGGAGATCCGCGCCGATGACTGGTGGGCCCCCGACCACATCCCGGGCCGCCCGCTCTTCCCCGGGGCGTTGATGATCGAGGCCGCGGCGCAGCTCTGCTCCTTCGACTACTCGACGAATCTGCCCGACGATGCCGAGGAGCGCTTCATCGGCTTCGGCGGGCTGAACGGGACGCGCTTCCGCGGCGTGGTGGAGCCGGAGGGTCGGATGTACTTCGTGGGGAAGGTGAACCGGGTTCGCCGGACGATGTTCAGCTACCTCGCCCAGGGCTTCTACCGCGACAAGCTGGTCTTCGAGAGCGAGGTGATCGGGATCGCGCTGTAGGGGCGGTAGAGGAGGTACCGAGCGCTCAGACCCCCTCACCGAAGGACGCCGGCGCCTTGCGCACCGGCAGAGCCTCTCCCTCGGCGTCGAGGATGTCGAGGACGTCGAGCTCGACGCACCGGCACTCCGCCCCCGCCAGCTCGCCGAGCGACGGACGCGTGCTCCCCGCCTCGCCGGTGACTGCTTCCTTCACGTAGGTGCCGTGCTGGGTACGGATCTGGATGAGCCAGCGGCTCTCGTCCTCGGTGGTTTCCGCGGAGAGCAGCTCGATCCAGCGCCGGCGGACCTTGTCCGCGCGCCGGTGAGCGACGCGCTGGGGTGTCTGCTGCTCGATCTCGATCCGCTTGCCGATCAGCTCGGAGAAGAGCTCCTCGCGGGCCTCGCCGCCGACCTCGATCAGCGCCTGGTAGTCCTTGGCGTGCTGGGTCTCCTTGAGCACGCGCACGCGCGCCTTCTCCGACCAGTGCAGCCCCTCGATCTCCAGTCGCCCCTCGTTGCGCCGGTTGATCTCCCCTTCCAGCTCGGCGAGATCGACCGAGAGGTCCTTCGGGTTGATGAACTCGATCACGAAGGGGCGGCCGTTCCCGAGCATGCGGACGTCGATGTCCTCGCGCCCGGCGCCGTGGAACTTGTTCTTGCGGGTCTTCAGCGCGGCGCCGATCACCCAGCCGATCAGCTCCTGGACCGAGTCGCGAGTCAGCTTGCCGAATCCCTCGCAGCGCTCGCACTTCTTTCGCCGCCGGGGGTGTCCCTTGCACTGCGGGCAGTAGAAGACGGTCTGCGGCAGGTCGCGGGTCAGCTTTCGATAGCGGCCTTCGATGAAGACCTTACCCGGCGGCAATTCGGTCATGATGGCGTCGTACTCGTGGTCTGAAGAGAGGGATTCAGGGCGAATCCCCCACCCTGGAACGGTGGAACGTTCCCCGCGGGTCCGGCCGGGATGGTCGCACCCGGGGGGAGGATAGCTCCGCATCCCGCCCGACTGCAAGTTTCCCGGCCGATCCGCGGACCCTACAATCCACCCTCGACCGGCCCGGTCCTCCTCCACGACAAAGGCGATGTATCCCCACCTCTTCGCGATCCCCCTGCCCTTCCTCGACGAGCCCTTCCACCTGCGCACCTTCGGGGTCCTGGTGGCGATCGCCTTTCTCTTCGGCGCGCACCTTCTGCAGCGCCTGGTGGCCCGGCACGGCGACGACCCGGAGAAGGACTCCGAACGCTACTCCTCGGTGATCATGTGGCTGCTCTTCGGCGTGTTCGGCGGCGCCCGGCTGATGTACGTGGTGGTCGAGATCCTGCGCGACTCCCCCACCGGCCAGGGCTACATCGACGAGCCCTGGACGATGTTCGCCTTCTGGGAGGGCGGGCTGGTGATGTACGGCGGTCTGGCCGGGGGGATCCTGGCCGGGATCTACCGCTGCAACAAGGTCGGGATCCGCTGGACCCACGGCCTGGACCTGGCGATGGTGGCGACCTTCTTCGCCCAGGCGATCGGACGCGTGGGCTGCCTGATGGTCGGCGACGACTTCGGCTCCCCCGTCCCCGAGAAGTTCCAGCACCTGCCCTTCCCGATCACGGTGACGGTCCCCGATCCCCTTCCCGACGGGAGCCTCTTCGGCTCGGAGAACGCGGGGCAGATCCTCTGGGCGACGCAGCCGTGGATGAGCATCAACGCGCTGATCCTGGGCTTCGTCGCCTGGCGCATCCTCAGGAAGCGCCGCTACACCGGACAGGTCACGCTGTGGATCGTGCTCCTCTACTCGATCACTCGCTACCTCATCGAGATCTTCCGCGGGGATGCCATCCGCGGCCTGTGGTTCGACGGACTGATGAGCACGTCGCAGCTGATCTCGGTGGTCGCCGGGATCTTCGCCGTGGTGATGCTCTGGAAGCTGCGTCG
>CAZCAC010000202.1:0-8315 GCA_964496575.1 uncultured Planctomycetaceae bacterium
GGTTTATTTCTGGTTCCGGCTCTGTGCTCTCTGTGGTCCATTCCCGGTTCCGGCTCTGTGTCCTCTGCAGGTACCCCGGTCGTGGGGCTGCAGCGACACCTCAGCGGCGCTCAGACTCCGACCTTCGCCGCCCCGGCGCTCGCGCGGCAGAGGTAGAGACTCGGATCCAGCCCCGTCGCCGCGGTGTAGGCATCTGCGACCTCGCCCAGGAACCCCTCCGCCGCCGACTCCTCGACCAGCGCCACCGCACAGCCGCCGAACCCCGCGCCGGTCATCCGCGCGCCGAGGCAGCCTCTCGCCGCGCGCGCCTTCTCGACCATCACGTCGAGCTCTCGCGAGCTGACCTCGAAGTCGTCGCGCAGACTCTCGTGACTCGCGTCCATCAGCTCGCCGAGTCGCTCCGCATCGCCCGCGCGCATCGCGGTCAGGGCCTCCACCGTGCGCTCGTTTTCGCCGATCACGTGTCGGGCGCGGCGGACGGTCAGCTCGGCCAGCTCGCCCGCGCGCGCCTCCAGCTGCTCGAGGGTGACGTCGCGCAGTGCCTTCACGCCGAAGAACTTCGCGGCCTCTTCGCACTGCGCGCGTCGCTCGTTGTACTCGGAGTCGACCAGCCCGCGTCGGGTCGCGGTGTCGAGGATGATGATCGCCTTCCCCGTCGGCAACGGAGCGGGCTGGAAGGAGAGGTCGCGGCAGTCGATCAGGGTCGCTTCCCCCTCGCGTGCCACCGCCGAGATCATCTGATCCATGATCCCGCAGTTGACCCCGACCCAGTGGTTCTCCGCCTTCTGGCCGAGCAGCGCGATCTTCGGCGGGTCCCACTCGAAGCCGGATACACACTCGAAAGCGCGCGCCGTCGCCAGCTCGAAGGACGCCGACGAGGAGAGCCCCGCGCCGAGCGGAACCTCGCAGACGGTCACGCCCTCCCAGCCGCGCAGCTCATGACCTCCCGCTTCCTGCAAGGCCCAGGCGACCCCCTTGGGGTACTCGGGCCACCCCGAGCTCTTCTCGAGGCTCGCCAGGGAGAACTCCGTCGCCTCCTCATGGTCGATCGAGTGCAGCAGCACCTTCCCGTCCTCGCGCGGCCGCAAGGCGATCCAGCTGTCGCGGTCGATCGCCATCGGCAGGACGAAGCCGTCGTTGTAGTCGGTGTGCTCGCCGATGATGTTCACCCGGCCGGGCGCCCGCACCAGGAAGGCCGGTGCCTCGCCGAAGAGCTCCTCGAACTTGGCAGTCACGGAATCGCGCAGGGACATCGAGTCCTCCTCGGGTTGGTTGCTAGGTGGCCATTCGCCAGTGACGCAGCCGGTCGATCGCGACCGCCGCGATGATGATTCCGCCGATCACCATCTCCTGCACCCACTTCGGCCAGCCCATCTGCTGGCCGCCCATGTACAGGATGGTGATGATCAGCGCGCCGATCAGCGTGCCGAGGACCGAGCCCTCGCCGCCGCTGAAGCTCGCGCCGCCGATGATCACCGCCGCGATGACGAACAGCTCGTACATCACCGCCGTGGTCGGCTGGCCCACGCCGCCGATGTAGGAGATCTGCATCAGGCCGGCGATGCCGCAGAACATCCCGGTCAACGCGTAGACGATCAGCTTGGTGCGCCCGACCGGCACGCCGCACAGCCGCGCCGTCTCCTCGTTCGAGCCGACCGCGTAGATGTGCCGGCCGAGCTGCGTGTAGCGCAGGAGGAACGCGGCGAACAGCACGCCCACCAGCAGGATCCAGACCCCCGGTGGCAGGATCATCCACTGGCGATCGACGCTGGTCAGCGTCGGGTCCATGATCGAGTTGATCCAGGTCTCGCCCTCGGGGTAGATGTCGCGCTCGCCCGCGATCCCCTTGGCGAGCCCGCGCACCATGCCCATCATCCCGAGCGTGACGATGAAGGGCACCAGCCGCAACCCGACGATCATCGCGCCGTTGGCCAGCCCCGCCAGCGTCGCGATCCCCACGCCGGCGATCACCGCACAGATCGGCAGCAGGGTCGGGTAGTCGTGGATCAGGAAGGCCTCGCCCTCGACCCCCTCGACGGAGAGGTTGAGCACCCAGGCGACCATCACCACCGACAGCGCGATGATCGAGCCGACCGAGAGGTCGATGCCCGCGGTGATGATCACCATCGTCATCCCCAGCCCGGCGGTGGCGTAGACCGCGCTCTGCCGCAGGATGTTCTCGAGGTTGCGCAGCGTGTAGAACTTGCCGTCCTCGACCATCGCCGCGAAGAAGGAGAAGACGACGATCAGCGCGACGAAGCGCCCGAGCGTGTTCACCCAGCTCGCCTGCCAGATCGAGGCCTTCTCGTCTCCGGCGGTGGGGGTCGTCCCGGGGTTCGATTCACTCATCCGCGCCTACTCCTGTCCCGTCGCCTCGGCCATCAGCCGCTGCTCGTCCCACTCGTCCACGTCCCGTGTCTCGCCCAGCCGCCCGCGGCACATCACCGCCAGCCGATCGCAGATGCCGAGCAGTTCGGGGAGGTAGCTACTGATCATCAGCACTCCCCGCGGCTGGCGACCCTCGGCCTCGTCACCGCGCGCGAGGTCGTCGATCAGCTGGTAGATCTGCGCCTTCGAGCCGACGTCGATGCCGCGCGTCGGTTCGTCGAGCAGCAGCACGTCGACGTCGGCGTGCAAGAGCCGCGCGAGCGCGACCTTCTGCTGGTTGCCGCCGGAGAGGTCGCCGACGCGCTGCTCGGCGGAGCGGCACTTGATCGGGATGCGCTCGATCCACGGCCGGCACGCCTCGCGCTGCTTCGAGGGCAGGATGAAGCGCCACGGTCCCAGGCCCCTCAGGCGCGCGAGCGTGGTGTTGTCGGCGATCGACAGCCCCAGCGCGAGTCCTTCGACCTTGCGGTCCTCGCAGACCATGCCCACGCCCTGGCTCCAGCGGCGCGCCGGCGACGCGGGCCCCTGGTACGCGCCGGCGCGCACCTCGCCGCCGCGGATCGAATCGAGGCCGAAGAGCGCGCGCATCAGCTCGGTCCGTCCGGCGCCGACCAGGCCGGCGATGCCGAGCACCTCGCCGCGCCGCAGCCGTAGCGAGGCGTGCCTCGGTTTCGGTGCGCCGACGAGGTCCTTCGCCTCGAGCAGCACCTCGCCCGGCGTGCGCTCCGAGCGCGGGTAGAGGTCGGCGACCTCGCGCCCGACCATCAGCGCGATCATCTCCTCGGCGGAGGTCTCGGCGGTGACGCCGTGGCCGACGGTCACGCCGTCGCGCAGCACGGTGAAGCGGTCGGAGATCTCCTTCACCTCCTCCAGGAAGTGCGAGATGTAGACGATGGCGAGCCCCCGGGCCTTCAGTCGCCGGATCAGCTCGAAGAGCCTCTCGATCTCGCGCTGGGCCAGCGAGCTGGTCGGCTCGTCGAGCACCAGCACGCGGCACTCCAGCGCCACCGCCCGGGCGATCTCGACCTGCTGCTGCTGGCCGATCGAGAGGCGATCGACGCGTCGCTCGGGATCGACGTCGAGGCCGACTTCCGCCAGCGCCCGCACCGCGCGCTCGCGCATCGCGCGCCGGTCGAGCAGGAACCCCCGCCGCGGCTCGACGCCGAGCAGGACGTTCTCCATCACCGTGAGGTGCGGCGCGAGCGAGAGCTCCTGGTAGATCATCGCCACGCCGCTGTTCCGCGCGTGCAGCGGGTGGCGCGGCCGGTAGTCCTCGCCGTCGAGCTGCATCGAGCCGGCGTCGGCGTCGTGCGCGCCGGAGAGGACCTTGACCAGCGTGCTCTTGCCGGCGCCGTTCTCGCCGACCAGCGCCATCACCTCGCCGGCGCCCACCTCGAGGTCGACGCCGTCCAGCGCCCGCGTCGCGCCGAAGCTCTTCGCGATCCCCGCCATCCGGAGGCGCGGCGTCGCCACGGAGGGATCGTCGCTTCGACTCGAGGGCACGCGGGACCTACTTCAGGCCGACCAGCTCGCGGATCTTCGGGTCGTTCTCCAGGCCGTCCCTGGTCACCACGGTGACTCCGGTGTCGATGACCCGCTCGACCGTCTCGCCGCCGATGACCCGGTGCAGCGTCTTCACCGCGAGTGCGCCCATCCGGTAGGGATCCTGGACGACCAGCGCCTGGAGGCGGTCCTGCTTCAACCCGTCGAGCAGACGGGTCGAGGAGTCGAAGCCGACGAAGCGGACGTCGACCTCGATCCCCGACTTGCGCAGGTCCTCGAGGGCGGAGTCGACGCCGAGCGCCGAGTAGAGGTTGCAGGCGAAGATGCCGTCCAACGCGAGCTTCCCGTCCTGGATGAAGCCCTCGAGCGTGTTCGCCGCGGTGGTCTTGCAGCCCTCGATGGTACCGGTGTCGGGGTTGGGGTCGGCGAGGACCTCGAGCCCGGCCTCCTCGGCCACGCCGAGGAAGCCGTCGGCGCGCGCCTCGGTGCTGCCGGCGCCCTGGATGTAGCGCATCACCATCACCCGCTTGCGCCCGTCGAGCAGCTCGAGCAGGTGCTTCGCGCCGGCCTCCCCGCCCATCCGGTTGTCGGTGGCGACGAAGCTCGAGTGACCGTCCCACTTCATCGAGGAATCGAAGATCACCACCGGGATGCCGGCGTCGACGGCGCTCTGCGCGAACTTGACCTGCGCCGTGTCGTTCAGCGGCGCCAGTGCGATCCCGTCGACGTCGAGGTTGATCATGTTCTCGATGATCTTGTTCTGCTCGGCGAACTCGTTCTCGGTGACGGTGCCCTCCCACTTGATCGCCACGCCGAGCTCCTTCGCCCCGTCGAGCACTCCCTTCTCGACCGTCTCCCAGAAGTCGCCGCCGGTGCTCTTGGGGATCACCCCGAGGGTGAGCTTCGCCTCCCCGGCGTCCGCCGGGGTGTCGCCCGTGCCGGTGGGGGAGTCGTCGCCGCAGGCCGTGAAGAGGAGACTCGGGAGGGCGAGCAGGGAGATCGCTAGGGTGCGCTTCATCGGAGTGCTTCTTCGGTTCGGGGCGGGACGGGGGATCGCGGCATTGTAGGGAGTGGCGCGCCGCGGAGCAGCTACGGCGGCGTGATCTCGCCGCGGAGGTCCCAGAGGTCCTCCCAGCTCTGCCCCTCCTTCCAGAGGAAGACCTGCCCCTTGATCAGGCGGCAGTTCCGGTCGATTCCGGCGATCGCCTCCATCTCCGCGGCGGTCAGCGGATCGCCGGCGCAACCGGCGAGGTTGGCGAGGTACTGCTCGGGGCGAACGGAGAAGGGGATCGGGACCGCGCCCCGCTGCAGCGCCCACTTGATGCAGACGACGGCGGGGTGGACGCCGAGGCGCTCGGCGATGGTCACGATCACCGGGTCCTCGATGTCCGTGGTGTCCTCCGGCGTGCGGTCGCGCTCGGGGCGGCTCGGGGAGCCGATCGGGCTGAAGGCGATCGGCTGGATCGAGCGGGCGACGCAGTACTCGAAGAGCTCCGGTTGCTGGAAGTGGGGGTGCAGCTCCAGCTCGTTGCAGGCCGGCGGAATCTCCGCGCTCGGCAGGAACGCCTCGAGCTTCGGGATGGTCATGTTCGAGGTGCCGAGGTGCCGGACCAGGCCGCGCTCGACCAGTCTCTCCAGCTGTCGCCAGGTCTTCAGATAGCGTTCGGGGTCGAAGCTCACCGCGTCGGGCGAGCGTGAGTCGACGTCGCAGCCGGGCGGGTGGAAGTTGGGGAACGGCCAGTGGATCAGGTACAGGTCGAGGTACTCGAGCCCGAGGTCGGCGAGCGACTGTTCGAACGCGGGGATCACGTCCGCCTCGCCGTGCTTGTCGTTCCACAGCTTGGAGGTGATCCACAGCTCCTCGCGCGCGATGCCGCTCTTCATCACCTCGGCCAGGGCCGCGCCGACCTCGCGCTCGTTGCCGTAGACCGCCGCGCAGTCGAAGTGCCGGTAGCCGACCGCTGCCGTGCCGCGCACGGCGGCCGCGATCTGCTCGGCGGAGTAGCGGTCGGAGCCGAAGGTGCCGAGGCCGACGCCCGGCATCCTCGCGCCGGAGCGCAGGGTGAAGCCCGGGACGAGGTCGGGATCGATCGTTTCGCTCGCCATGTGCCCTACTCCTCGAAGACGACGCAGACCTTGCCGGTCTGTCCGCCGTCGGCCAGCTCGTAGGCCTTCGCCGCTTCCTGGAGGGGCAGCTGCGGCCCGCCGGTCGCCTCGGGGTGGAGGCCCATCCGGGCGAGCAGCTCGGCGAGCTGCGAGAGGTGCAGGCGGGAGGTGACCCAGGAGCCGTACATCGTGATCTGCTCGTGGATCAGGAAGGGCGAGACGTCGAAGTCGATGCTGCCGCCCTCGCCGACCATCCCGCAGCGGCCCCATTGCCGCGTGCCGCGCAGGGCGAGCAGCCGCGCCTCGGCGACGCCGGAGCAGTCGATGCTCGCCTCGCAGCCGCGCCCGCCGGTGAGGTCTTGAATGGTGTTCAGCGCCTCGCCGTCGGCGGCCACGACGTGGTCGACCAGCGGTACGCCGGGGTGGATTTCGAGGCCCTGCGCCAGCGCGAGCCGCCCCTCGGCGACGTCGGTGCCGATCACCTCGCGCACGCCGAGTGCCTTGCCGAGCTGCGCGGCGGCGAGGCCGACGGGGCCGAGGCCGGTGACGAGCAGGCGGTCGCGGCCGTTGACGCCCATTCGCGTCAGGCACTCCCAGGAGGTACCGAAGCCGCAGGCCATGTAGGCGCCGTCGACGTAGGTGAGGTTCGCGGGCAAGGGCACGCAGTCCTCCTCGTCGACCAGGATGTACGGCGCGTGCCCGCCGTCGCGCTGCCAGCCGTAGGCCTTGCGGTGCTCGGAGCTGGAGCAGCTGATCTGGTAGCCGTGCATGCAGTCCTCGCAGACGCCGCAGCCGGAGATGTGGTAGACGATCACTCGATCGCCCTCGTCGCGCTCGCGGCACCCCGGGCCGACGCGGACGATCCGCCCACACGGCTCGTGGCCGGCGATGACGCCCTGGTACGCCTCGGGGCCCTTCCCGAGGTGCTCGCGGTAGATTGCGCGGATGTCACTGCCGCAGATCGAGGAGGCGCGGGTGGCTACCAGCACCTGTCGCTCGCCGGGCTCGGGGACGTCGTACTCGCGGAACTGGACCGTGCTGTCGCCGGGGAGGACGGCGCCGGTCATCGTTCTGGGGATCGGGGGCATGCTTCGCTCCTGGTTCGGGGCCCCGCATCCTAGCGAAGACCCCTCTCCATCAGGAATGGCCTATCATCGGGGCTCGCCATGGCGATCTACTGCCCCTCCTGCGGCCAGCAATTCGACGTCGCGCTCTTCCAGTTCGACCAGGTGGTCGTCTGCGACTGCGGCGCGATCGTCGGCGAGGAGCTCGGGCGAGCCGCCGCCGGCCTGGCCGAGGACTCGCGCGAGGAGATGAGAGAGATCGCGCGGATGTCCGACCGGGTCTGTGCGCTGATCCTCGACCCGCGCACCTCCGACGAAGAGATCGAGACGGAGATCGAGGCGATGCGGGAGGAGCTCTCTCGTCGGTACCCGCACCGCGCCGAGCTCTTCCCGATCCTGTACGGCAGTCGCTTTGCCCGGCTGCGAGAGCAGTTCCGGTCGCGGTGAGCAAGCGGCTCCGCCGTCGTCGTCGCCGAGGAGGGGACGAGCGGTGGAGGTCGACGGCCGCCGGGCCATCGCCTCCCCACGCCCGGCCGGGCCGCCCGCCGACCTCCCTCGTGGCAGACGAGCGTCCCTTGGCCGTATAGAGAGAGGGAGGGAAAGTGCGGAACCTCGCGCCCCTCTCCCCCGTGAGAAGAGGAACCGAGGCCCCGCAGGATCCCCAGCTTCCCCGGCCCAAACGCGTTCGTCCGGGCCGGGAACTGGTTCCCTCGGGGTGGGCTTCGAACCCTCCCCTTTCAACCAAACGCTCACTGAGGGACCAAATGGCTGAACATTCCTTGAAGAATTTCGGTCCCCCGGAGGGCCCTCGCCCCCGCCCCGACCCCCTCGGGGCGGGTTCCCGCGCAGAGCCCCGCCCCCACGCATGCGAGGGTGGGGGCGAGGCCTTCACTGCGCGACACCCGGTGTACGGGGTGAGGGTTTCCTCCACCGGGCCGGGGATGTCCGCCAGGGCGCGCCTGGTTCTCTCGATTCAGAAAAACCCGGGCGGAGGGATCCCGGATCCCGCGGCCGGGAGTCCGCCGGAGAGGTGGGGGCCTGGCCAGGGCAATGGCCGCGGGCCAGGGAGGAGCCGGGACGGTCTCGGGGAGGCGTGGCGTTCGCCGTGGGCGGACGGGAAGGTCCCGATGCCGGCTTGGCGTTCGCCGAAGGCGGACGGGACGTGGCCGTGTTCAACGGGGCAGGCGACGCCCCAGGCCTCGACCTGTAGCTGTGGCTATGAAGGCCGACGCCGACGGTGACGGTGGCTGGGCA
>CAZCAC010000203.1:0-8152 GCA_964496575.1 uncultured Planctomycetaceae bacterium
GTGTCCTCTGTTCCCTCAGTGTCGCTCCGCGTCTCCGTGATCTCCGTGTGAAACCACCGTGCTCTCCGTTCCCTCCGTGTCTTCTTTCAACTCCCGCGCAACGAGGCTGGCCACAACCCACTCCTCATTCGCGGGGATGACCCAGACCGCAAGTCGACTCGCCGCGGCGCTGATCCGGGTCTCTCCCGCGGCGGACTCGTTCGCCGCCGCGTCCAGCTCGATACCGAGCTCCTCCAGCCCCGCACAGACGGCCCGACGAACGTTCGGCTGGTTCTCGCCGATGCCGCCGGTAAATGCGATGACGTCCGCTCCGCCCAGCTCGACGAGGTAGGCGCCGAGGTAGTGGCGCACGCTGCTCGTGTACACGTCGTGCGCCAGCTTCGCGCGCTCGTTCCCGTCGCGGGCCGCGAGCTCGATGTCGCGCAGGTCGCCGCTCACCCCGCTGATCCCGAGCAGGCCGCTGCGGCTCGACAGGTCGCCCAGGACCTCGTCCAGCGTCTTCCCCGTCCGCCGCAGCACCGTCGGCAGCACGAAAGGGTCGAGGTCGCCGACGCGGCCACTCTGCGGCAGACCGCTCTGTGCGCTGTAGCCCATGCTGGTGGCCACGCTCTCGCCGTTCCGAATCGCGCACAGCGAGCTCGAGCCGCCGAGGTGACAGGAGATCACGCGCAGGTCGGCACGATCGAGCAGCTCCGCGGTCCGCGTCGCGATCCAGCGGTGGCTCGCGCCGTGGAAGCCGAGACGCAGGATGCCGTCGTCCGCGGCCCACTCGTACGGCACCGCGTAGTGCCGGTTGCGCGCGGGGATCGTCCGGTGGAAGTCGGTCTCGAACGCGGCGACGAGGGGAATCTCCGGCAGCGCCTCGGCGAGCTGCTTCATCGCTGCGAGGTACGGCGGGTTGTGTGCCGGCATCACCGGGTTCATCTCCTCCATCGCCGCCAGGACCTCCGGGGTGACGCGTCGCACGCCGGAGAGCTGGCCGCCGTGCACCGCCTTCAGGCCGATGGCGGAGATCTCCTCGAGGCCCTGCAGGCAGCCGCTGTCGGGATCGGTCAGCTGGGCGAGGCACTGGCGCAGCGCCTCACCGTGGTCGGCGACGGGCGCGGTCCAGGTGCGTTCTCCACCTCCGATCTCGAGGAGGCACTCGCTCGCCGCAGAGCCGATGCGCTGCACGGCGCCGCGGGCCAGCCGGGTGCCCGTCTCCATGTCGAGGAGTTGATACTTGGAGCTCGTCGAGCCGAGGTTGGCGATCAGCAGCTTCATGATCTATTCGCAGTCGGTTTCTGCGCGTTGCGCGCAGAAAGCAGGACAGGAGGGCATCGCAGCCTTCGAGAGTCGGGGTCCGAACACTTCGCAGCTCGTTCCGGTTGCGGGCGCCAGCCCGCGCCAGGACATAGGATACGCCGACGGATTCAGGACTCGAACCTCCGGCTCGACGGTGGGCCGGACACGACCGGGAGAGGCCGCGAAGGCCCGTTTCGGCCCATCCGGCCCCGGGAGCCCGGGGAAGTCGCGGAAGACCCCTTTTACTGACCGGCCCGGTAGGCGATCCTCCCCGCACCAGAATCACCATGAGCCCCCTCGATCCCGCCAGCGATCCCTTCCCCGCGATGGGGGAGGTCCGGACCTATCCCCTCGAATCGCGCCGCAGCCTGGTACGCGTCGAGGACTTCTGCGAGGTGCCCGAGCCCGATCCGGGCTTCGCGACCTTCTTCGACTCGCTCCCCGACATCTACGCCGGCACGCTGCTCAAGGAGCTGGTCGAGCGGATCGTCGCGGCGAAGCAGGCCGGCCGACCGGTCGCGGTGGCGCTCGGCGCGCACGTCTTGAAGGTGGGGCTCGCGCCGCTCCTCATCGATCTCATGAAGCGCGGCGTCATCGACCACGTCGCCATGAACGGCGCCGGGGCCATCCACGACTTCGAGATCGCGACGGTCGGCCGCACCTCGGAGGACGTCGCCGAACAGCTGCCGCGAGGCGAGTTCGGCTTCGCGGACGAGACCGGAGCGGGACTGGCGCGCGCCGCCGGGCTGGGCCGCGAGATCGGCTTCGGACGCGGTGTCGGCCGGCTTCTTCTCGAACAGGCGGCGCCGCACGCGGACGTCTCGGTCTGCGCCCAGGCGGCGAGGCTCGGGATCGGCTGCACCGTGCACGTCTCGATCGGCTCCGACATCGTGCACATGCACCCCGCCGCCGACGGGGCGGCGATCGGTGAAGCGAGCCTGATCGACTTCCGCCACGTCTGCCGCCTGGTAGCTGAGCTCGACGGCGGCGTCTGGATCAACATCGGTTGCGCGGTGGTGTTGCCGGAGGTGTTCCTCAAGGCGGTCAGCGTGGCGATCAACCTCGGCCACTCCCTCGATGCGATGACCACCGCCAACCTCGACATGCTGCGGCAGTACCGCGCCGAGACCAACGTCGTGAGCCGGCCGCCAGGGCGCGGTATATCGATCCTCGGCCAGCACGAGATCCTGCTGCCGCTCCTGCGGATGGCGCTGCTCGCCAAGCTGGAAGCGGCCGGATGGAAGAACGAATAGGAGCTCTCTAAGCTGATGGACCGGAAGCAACTGGAAGCGATCCTCGCAGACGAGACGCCGCGGCGCCTCCTGATCGTCGGGGACCTGATGCTCGACCGCTATGTCGTCGGCGAGGTCTCGCGCATCTCGCCGGAGGCGCCGATCCCGGTGCTCGCCGCGCGCACGTCCGAGCAGAAGCTCGGCGGGGCCGGCAACGTCGCGGCCAACCTGATCGCGATGGGCGCCGAGGTCGACGTCGTCGGGGTGATCGGCGACGACGGCTGGGGCCGCGAGCTCAGCTCGATCATCGAGAAAACCGGGATCTCCACCGACGGACTGGTGGTCGACGCGACCCGGCCGACCAGCCTGAAGACGAGGATGATCGGCAGCGCCCAGCAGATGCTCCGCGTCGACTGGGAGGACGCGGGCGACGTCGGCGGCGAGGCGCGGGAGACGCTGCGCGAGCGCGCGCTGGCGCTGCTCGGGCGCGCCGAGGCGGTGGTGCTCTCCGACTACGGCAAGGGCGTGCTGGTCACCGAGCTGCTCGAGGAGCTGCTCGCCGAGGCGAGAAAGCGCGAGATCCCGGTGCTGGTCGACCCCAAGGGCAGCGACTACTCCCGCTACCGCGGCGCGACGCTGATCACGCCCAACCGCAAGGAGGCGGAGCAGGCGCTCGGGCGGGAGCTCCCCGACGTGGAGGCGGTGGCCGATGGCGCGCGCGAGCTGATCGAGAGCATCGAGCTCGACGCGGCGGTGATCACGCTCGGCGCCGAGGGCATCTACTTCCGCGGGGCCGGTGGCCGGGAAGGACGCGAGGCGACGCGCGCGCGTTCGGTCTTCGACGTCACCGGCGCCGGCGACACGGTGGTGGCGCACCTCGCGCTGCACCTCGCCGGTCGAGTAGACCTGTCGGTGGCCGTGGCGCTCGCCAACCAGGCGGCGGGGCTGGTCGTCGCGCGCCTCGGCACCAACGCGGTGACGCGGTCGGAGCTGCGCGCGGTGCTGCGCGCCAGCGCGCCGCACGAGGGCAAGGTGCTGACCGTCGACGATCTCGAGGGCACGCTCGCGCTCTGGCGCAAGGAGGGCAAGCGGATAGTCTTCACCAACGGCTGCTTCGACATCATCCACACCGGTCACGTCACCTACCTGCGCTTCGCGAGGGCGCACGGCGACGTGCTGCTGGTCGGCGTCAACGACGACGAGAGCGTCTCGCGGCTGAAGGGCCCCGAGCGGCCGGTCAACCCGATCGACGACCGCCTCGAGGTGCTGGCCGCGATGGAGATGGTCGACGCCGTGGTCGCGTTCGGCGAGGACACGCCGGCGCGCATCATCGAGAAGGTCACGCCCGACGTCCTGGTCAAGGGCGAGGACTGGGCGAAGAAGGGCGTCGTCGGCCGCGAGTGGGTCGAGAAGCACGGCGGTCGAGTCGTCCTGGCGCCGCTGGTGCAGGGGCGCTCGACGACCGGCATCCTCGACCGGGCTCGGGAGAGCCGGCAGGGGGCCGCCGACTGACCTGCCGGCCGGAGGTCGATCGTCCATGCGCGTTCTCTTCGTCTATCCCAACCTGCGCACACAGCTCGGCTTCAATCACGGGCTGCTGTCGCTGTCGGCGGTGCTGGAGCGAGCGGGGCACGAGACGCGGCTGGTCAACATCAACGAGGAGCTGCCGCCGGTTCCGACACGGGAAGACGTGGTGGAGCTCGTCGAGCAGTGGAAGCCGGGGCTGGTCGCCTTCTCCAGCCTGACCCAGCAGCACCCGCTCGCGCGCGAGCTGGCGACTTTTCTGCGCGCGAGCTTCGACGGGCGCGAGGAGAAGTCGCCTCTGCTCCTCGTCGGCGGCATCCACCCGACGCTGGTGCCCGAGGAGGTGATGGCGGAGGGGGTCTGGGATCATGTCGGTGTCGGGGAGTGCGAGGACGCGCTGCTCGAGCTGATCGAGCGAATCGAGCGCGGGGAGCCGCTGGAGGACGTGTGCAACTTCCTCTCCTGGAAGGGCGGCGCGCGTCCCGCAGCGGCCGCGAGCCCGCCCGTCCCCGCCGAGCACTGGGTCCACAATCCGGTGCGGGAGTTTCCCGACCTCGCCGCGCTGCCGGAGCCGAACTACGAGCTCTTCGACTGCGCGCGGATCCTGGAGCAGAAGAACGGCTGGTTCAGCCTGATGTCGTCGCGTGGCTGCTTCTTTCGCTGCACCTACTGCCTCAACCACAAGGTCGTCGATCGCTACCGCGATGATCTCGATGTCAGCATCTCGAAGCTCGGCTACGTCCGCACTCGTCCCGCGGAACTGGTGATCGCCGAGATCCGAAACGTGCTCGAGCGCTACCCCGGTGCGGTTTCCACTTTCATCTTCGACGACGACCTCTTCACCCAGGACAAGCCGCACGCGCTCGCCGTCTGCAAGGCGTACGAGCGAGCGGGGATCGGGATTCCCTTCGTCGTCAACGCGCACGTCAATCGCCTCGATCCCGAGGTGGCGCGCGCGCTGGCCACCGCGGGGGCGCGGATCCTGAAGATCGGCATCGAGTCGGGCTCGCCGCGGGTGCGAACGCGTATCCTGAAGCGCCACATGCGCCACCAGGACATCGTCGACACCGTCTCCATCGCCGAGGGATGCGGATTGCACACCAGCGGCTTCGTGATGATCGGGCTGCCGACCGAGACACGGGAGGAGCGGTGGGAGACGGTCGATCTCCTCGCGGAGTCGCGGATCGGCCGCTTTCGCACGTCGTTCTTCTACCCTTACCCGGGCACGGAGAGCTGGGACCTGACGAAAGAAGCGGGGCACCTCGACGAGGAGCAGCTCGCCCGGGCGACCTCCTTCACCGACCGGAGCTGCCTCGACTTCGGCGACGAGGAGAACCTCTTCGTCGACCAGCTCGGCAAGTGCATGCCCTGGTTCGTCAACGCCCGCCTCGAGCGCTTCGGCGAGGCGCCGACCTCGGCGCGCTACGTACCCCTGGTCGAGGAGATGCTGGCTATGGACGCGGCGGAGTGGGCGGCTTTCCGGCCGCGGATCCGCGAGGTCGACGACGAGTACGACGTGGCCGCGACGGCGGTCGGCGAGCTGCACTACGCGATTCGCTACAACGAGTTCATGGGCGTGCGCTCGGACTTCTTCCTCGCCGAGGAGCAGGGAACCGAGTGGAATACGGCGGCCGCGGAGGTGTGAAGCGATGACGACGAGCTCGAGAACTCCCGACTTCGAGTCGCAACGCGTGGCGGTGATCGGCGATCTCGTCACCGACCACTACCTCTTCGCCGAGCCGCGGCGCCTCTCGCGCGAGGCGCCGGTGATGGTGCTGCGCTACCGCAGCGAGTCGATCAGCGCCGGCGGCGCGGCCAACGTCGCTCGAAACCTGCGCGCGCTGGGGGCGACGGTCAGCGTCTTCGGCGTGGTGGGGAACGACGGCAACGGGCGCGAGCTCCTGCGCGCGCTGGAGACCGAGGGACTAGATCTATCGGGGGTTGAGCGCGTCGACGGCTGGACGACCCCGACCAAGACCCGCGTCCTCGCCGCGGAGGCGCGACGGTTTCCGCACCAGGTGCTGCGGATCGATCGCGAGCCTGACGCGGCGCTCACCGCCTCGGTCCGGCAGCGCATCGCTCGCGCGATCGAGGAGCGCGCGCCCGAGCTCGACGCGGTGCTGCTCAGCGACTACGAGTACGGGCTCATCGGTGACGACGTCGCTCGGGCGGCGAAGCGGCTGACCCTCGGCGGCAAGGTGGTCGTGCTCGACCCGCGCCGCGAGGTCGAGCGCTTCGCCGGAATCACCGCGTTGACGCCCAACGTCGGCGAGCTCGCCCACTTCAGCGGGATCGAGGCGGATCGCCTCGATCGAGCCGAGGTGCTGCGCCAGGCGGCGCGCGAGTTGCTCGATCGGGTCGGCTGCCGCTGGTTGCTGGTCACGCGGGGGAACCTCGGCATGGCGCTCTTCGGCGAGGGCCTGCCGGAGACGGGCGTGGCGGTCGAGGCGTCGGGCGACGGCGAGGTCACCGACGTCACCGGAGCCGGGGACACCGCCGCGAGTGTCTTCGCGCTGGCGCTGGCCGCGGGATTGTCACCGGAGGAGGCGATGCGGCTGGCGAACATGGCGTCGGGAATCGTGGTGATGGAGAATGGCGCGGCGGTGTGCTCGAGGAGGGAGCTGGAGGAGGCGCTGGCCTCGAGCCCTCCAGCGGTCCGCCTGGGGGAGACGGAGTTCCGATGAGCGCGGGGCTCACCGACCGGACGGCGCTGGCCGAGGAGATCGCCGCGTGGCGGGCGCGGGGGGAGCGGGTGGTGCTCGCCAACGGTTGCTTCGACCTCCTGCACGTGGGGCACGTACGCTACCTCGAGGACGCGCGTTCGCGTGGGGATCGACTGGTGGTGGCGATCAACGACGATGAATCGGTGCGCCGACTGAAGGGCGACGGGCGTCCCTTGATGCCGATCGAGGAGCGGGCGGAGCTCCTGCGCGCCCTCCGGTGCGTTGATCGCGTCGTCGCTTTCGGCGAGGTGAACATGGAGGTCACGTTGCGGACGCTGCGCCCCGACGTGCACGCCAAGGGGACCGACTACACCGTGGAGACCGTGCCCGAGGCGTCGATCGATCGCGAGCTCGGAATCGAGATCGCCATCTGCGGCGACCCGAAGGACCACTCGACGAGCGAGTTTCTCACCCGGGTGGACGGCTGAACGAGGGCTATCGTATTGACGCATGAGAAGATCGACGGCGCGGGTGAGACGGTTGATGGGCGGCGCGCGCAGGGCCTGGGAGTCGCCGCGATCGGCTGCTTGATCGCCACCTGGGGATCGATGTGCGGGATCGGCGGCGGCCTGTTCGCCGTGCCCCTCTTGCACTACATCTACAAGGTACCGCTGAAGAAGGCGGTGGTGATGTCGCTGTCGCTGGTCTTCGCGACCTGCGCCTCGTCGACGGTCTCGGAGCTCTTCCGCACGGACAGCGCGATCGAGTGGGGGATCGTCGCCGGCCTGGTGGTGGGCAGCCTCGTCGGCGCGCCGCTGGGTTTCCGCGTCGCACAGAGGATCGACACCCGCCGGCTCAAGATGGTCTTCATCTTCGTCTTGCTCTTCGTCGGCTTGCGGATCCTCGGGGCCTTGCCCGACTTTCTCTCCGGCGGGGAGGTCACCGGGACGACCCTTGACGTCGGCTGGACGGAGTACCTCGTGGCGATCGCGATCGGCGTCGGCGGTGGGTTCGTCGCGCCGCTCCTGGGGATCGGGGGTGGGCTGGTCGCGGTCCCTGCGCTGCACCTCGCCGTCCCGGTGATCGGCCACCTCGGAGCGCGGGCGTGCTCGCTGGCGATGGGGACGGTAGCGTCGAGCAAGTCGATGCTCCTCTACTACAAGGCGGACAAGCTCGATGTTCGCGCGTCGCTCAGCCTGGCTATCGGAGCGGTGGTGGGGGCGTGGATCGGCGTGCAGCTGGTTCACCTGGAGGCGTTGACCGACGTCGCCGAGAAGATGCTGGGCGGGACGCTGCTCTTCGTGTCGGGGCGGTTTGCGCTCGATGTGTGGAAGTCGAACCCGTCGTGAGGGTGCGGCGAGGAGTGACACGGAGGGAACAGAGGACACGGCGGTTTCACACGGAGCTCACGGAGACGCGGAGCGGCACGGAGGAAACGGAGGACACGGT
>CAZCAC010000204.1:0-8148 GCA_964496575.1 uncultured Planctomycetaceae bacterium
CTCTGTGGTTCACTTCTGCTTCTGTTTCTGCTCTGTGCCTCTGTGGTTATCTGGAGGCCGCAACGGTATCAGTTCTCGTAAACCGTCCACACGAATAGCGCCCGGTGCGCTCACTCCCCTCCTCACCGCCTCTCGTTGCAGGAAGCGATCGGCCGATCCAGAAGATCCTTGAGCTACCGAAGCCGAAGCGTTCTCCTGGAGACATGAGACGAATCGCGCTGGTCACCTGCCGGGCCCTGCCCGAGCCCGATCCCGATCAGGAGCCCCTCCTCGAGGCGCTGCGCGAGGCGGGGCTGGAAGCCGAGCTCCTCCCCTGGGACGAGGCCGGCGCCGACCCGGGGGCTTTCGACCTCTGCGTCCTCCGCTCCTGCTGGGACTACCACCTGCACCTCGACGAGTTCCGCCGCTGGGTCGTCGACGCCGACCAGCGCACGCTCCTGGAGAACCCGTCGAAGGTCGTCCGCTGGAACCTGCACAAGAGGTACCTGGACGAGCTGGAAGGGTGGGGGATCCCCGTCGTTCCGACCGCCTGGTTCGAGCGAGGCGATCGCGTCGACCTCGCGGCGCTCCTGAAGAAGCGCCGGTGGGAAGACGTCGTGGTGAAGCCGGCGGTCTCCGCTGCATCGTTCCGCACCGCGCGCTTCGGGGTCGACGATCTCGAGCAGGGACAGGCGTTCCTGGAGGCCCTCGTCGCCGAGCGGGATGCCATGGTGCAGCCCTACCTCCCTTCGGTCGATACGGATGGGGAGCGCGCCCTCGTACACGTCGACGGTCTCTTCACCCACGCGGTGAGGAAGGGGGCGCGCTTCTCCGGCGAAGAGGAGGAGGTGTCGGAGTCGGCGGTGCCGCTCGAGGACGAGGAGCTCGACCTCGCCGAGCGGACGATCGCGCGGATCGGGTGTCCGCTGCTCTACGCGCGAGTGGACCTGATGCGGGACGACGGCGGAGCGCCGCGCGTGTCCGAGCTGGAGCTGATCGAACCGTCGCTCTTCCTCGCCCAGTACCCCGAGGCGATGTCGCGCCTCGTCGAGGGGGTTCTCCGCCGCCTGGGCTGACCGCCAGACCTCTACCGCAACGGCCCGACCCGGAAGTCGTGCACGAGCACCTCGAGATTGGTCTCGCCGCGGAAGGTGTTCCAGTTCGGTGAGTACACCGCGTCGATCGGTGCGCCCATGCGCAGCTCGCTCTCGCGAGACGCCATCTTGAAGGCCATCGCCTTGAGAACCCGGTCGCCTCGCCGCAGCTGCAGCGAGAGGTGCGTTCGATCGGACCCGACCACTCGCGGCGGAGCGGCGAGGCGCAGGTCGCGAGAGACCAGCACCGGCGCTTCGTTCTGCTCGCCGAAGGGCTCGAGCCGGTCGATGTGGCTCATCAGCTCGCCGGTCATCGACTCGAATGGAAGCTCGCCGTCGATCACCAGCGGCTGCGTCGGCACTCCTCCGGGCAGGCTCGCCCGCGCCTTCTCGTTGATCCGCTCGCGCAGGTCGTCGATACGATCGGCCGGGACCTGCAGGCCCGCGGCCTGGGCGTGGCCGCCGTAGCGAGTGAGCAGCTCGCTCCCCGCGTGAAGCAGCTCGAGGATCGAGACGCCGGGCACGGAACGCGCGCTGCCCGTGCCGACGTCGCCGTCGATGCTGATCACCAGCGCCGGACGTCCGTAGTGGCCGACCAGCCGCGAGGCGACGATGCCGATCACCCCCTGGTGCCACTCCGCGCCCGAGACCACCATCACCGGGTACCGGTCGGGATCGGCGAAGGGCTCCGCCTCGGCGCGGGCGAGGACGCTGAGCTTCCCCTCGATCTCCTTGCGCGACCTGTTGAGCTCGTCGAGCCGGTTCGCCAGCGCCATCGACCGCGCCGGGTCGTCGCCGATCAGGAGCTCGACCGCGGTCTCCGCGCTGCCCAGTCGACCCGAGGCGTTGAGGCGCGGCCCGATCTGGAAGCCGAGGTCCTCGCCGCGCAATCGGCGGCCGGTCAGGCCGGCCACGCGCAAGAGGGCCTGGAGCCCGGGGTGCCCGGTCGCCTCCAGTGCCTGCAGGCCGTAGCGGGCGAGAATGCGGTTCTCGTCGACCAGCGGGACCACGTCGCAGACGGTCGCGATCGCCACGTAGCTCATCGCATCGAGCAAGAACTCGCGCAGGTCGTCCCTCACCCGGCTGCCGCCGGAGAACTCGAGAGCGATGCTCCAGGCGAGCTTGAACGCCACCGCGGTGCCGCACAGCTCGCGGAAGGGGTACTCCGAGCCCTCGAGCTTCGGATTGACGATGGCCAGGGCCGGAGGCAGCGCGCCCTCCGGCGGCTCGTGGTGGTCGGTGACGATCGTCTCGATTCCCTGCCCCGCGAGCTCGGTGATCGTCTCCACCGACGAGGTCCCGTTGTCGACGCTGATCACCAGCCCCGCACCGACCTCGAGCGCCTTCGCCACCGAGTGCTCGCCGAACGCGTAGCCGTCGGTGAAGCGGTTGGGGATGTGCCAGTGCATCTTCGCCCCGAACTCGGCGAGGAGCCGGATCAGGAGCGAGGTCCCGCACACGCCGTCGACGTCGTAGTCGCCGTGGACCAGGATCGTCTCCTTCTCGCGGATCGCCCGCGCCACCCGCTTCGCCGCGGTATTCATCCCCGGCAGGAGGCTCGGGTCGTGCAGGCCCATCAGACTCGGCCGGAGGTGCCGATCGACCGCCTCGGGCTCGGAGTGCCCCCGCGCCACCAGGAGGCGCGCGACGATCTCGGGCAGGCCCCGCTCCCGCTCCAGTCGCTCGACCGCGGGTCCGGAGAGCTCGCGAACCTCCCAGGCCGGCATCCTGCTCACGATCCTCGTCATCGCGGCGATTCTGCCCGAATCGCCTGGCCGTCGCGAGGCGCCGCCGGCACAAACAGCCGGTTCCCGCTCCGACCCCCTTGCCCCACCGCCACGCCGCGGGGGAAACTGACCCTCATGAGCTCCTCCCCGGAAGATCGACGGGCCGCCGCGTTTCGCCTGCTGCCCGGCGTCGACGACATCCTCTTCATGCCCCGCATCGCCGGTCTGGCCGAGCGGATCGGGCTGGAGAAGACCACGCTATTCGTCCGCCAGACCGTCGAGGGGCTGCGGCGGGAGATCCTCGAGGGTCGGGTCGACGCGGCCGCGCTCGCCGAGCGCCTCGCGGGCGAGGGGATCGCCGAGGCGGTCGAGGCCGCGCTCGAGGCGGACGACCGGCGCGGAGTCAGGCGGGCCATCAACGTCACCGGGGTCGTCCTGCACACCGGGCTCGGGCGGGCGCCGGTCCACCCCGAGGTCGCCGCCCGGATGGCGGAGGTCTCGGCGGGCTACTGCGTGCTCGAGGTGGACCGCGAGAGCGGCAAGCGCAACCAGCGCGACGACCGCCTCGGCGAGCTGCTCTGCCGGGCGACGGGGGGCGGGGCGGCGATCGCCGTCAACAACAATGCCGCGGCGGTCTTCCTGTGCCTCTCCACGTTCTCCCGCGGGAAGGAGGCGATCGTCAGCCGCGGCGAGCTGGTCGAGATCGGCGGTTCCTTCCGCGTGCCCGACGTGATGGAGCAGGCCGGGGCGAGGCTGCGCGAGGTCGGCACCACCAACCGGACTCGCGCCTCCGACTACCGGGTGGCGGCCGGCGAGGAGACCGGCCTCCTGCTGAAGGTGCACACCAGCAACTTCCGGCTGGTCGGCTTCACCGAGGAGGTCCTGATGGGCGAGCTCGCGATCCTCGGCGAGGAGCTCGGGATCCCGACCGCCTTCGACCTCGGCTCGGGGTTCATGGAGGACGAGCGGATGGCTCCGCTGCCGGAGCTCGGGAACGAGACCCGGGTGCGCGACGCGGTCGCGAGCGGCGTCGACGTGGTGACCTTCTCCGGCGACAAGCTCATCGGTGGTCCGCAGGCCGGGCTCCTGGTGGGCAAGCGGGAGGCGATCGACGCGCTGCGCGCCAACCCGGTCTACCGCGCGATGCGTCTCGACAAGAGCTCGCTCGCCGGCCTGGAGGCCACCCTCGAGCTGGTCCTCGACGGCCGCGGAGACGAGATCCCCGCCCGGCGGCTGCTGCGCGCTGGAGCGGAGGCGCTGAAGGTCGAGGCGGAGGCCCTGGCCGCGCGCCTCGCCGCGCTGCCCGGACTCGAGGTGGCGGTGGTGGGGGAGCGCTCGCAGCCGGGGAGCGGCAGCGCCCCCGACGTCTTTCTCGACACCTGGGCGGTGCGGGTCACGCACCGGAGCCTCTCCGCGGAGACGCTGAGTCGCCGGCTGCGCCGGGGGGAGCCGATCGTCTTCGCGCGGATCCAGGACGATCGCCTCTTCTGCGATCCTCGCACGCTCCTCGAGGGGGAAGCCGAAGGGGTGATCGAGGCGTTCGCGGTGGCGGTCGGCGACAGGGAGTGACCGGGAGGCGGAGGGTCGTTAGAATCTCCGCCGTGAATGACCAACCGGAAAAGAAGCTGACCGACTACGCCGCCTGCGCGGGGTGAGCGGCCAAGATGCCCCAGGGGCAGCTCGCGCAGGTCTTGCGCGGGGTCTTGCGGCCTGCCGATGAGCGCCTGCTCGTCGGGCCCAGCACCGTCGACGACGCGGGCGTGGTCCTCGTCGGACAGGGGGAAGGACTGCCCGAGGGTGTGTCGGTGGCGATGGTGCAGACCGTCGACTACTTCCCTCCGGTGGTCGACGATCCCTACTTCTACGGGGCGATCGCCGCGGCGAACGCGCTCTCCGACGTCTATGCGATGGGCGGCGTCGCGTTCAGCGTGCTCAACCTCGCCGGCTTCCCGAAGGGCTTCCCCGAGCCCTGGATCACCGAGATCTTCCGCGGCGGCTTCGACAAGGTGGCCGAGGCGAACGCCGTGGTCGCGGGAGGGCACACCGTCCAGACCCCGGAGGCGCAGTTCGGTTTCGCCGTGACCGGGGTCGTCGATCGCGCGAAGCTGACCGCCAACGACGGCGCGAAGGTCGGTGATCGCGTCTACCTGACCAAGTCGCTCGGCATGGGGGCGATGACCACCGCGGCGATGCGCAACAAGATCGGCTGGGAGGACATCCTGCCCGCGGCCGAGCAGATGGCCACCCTGAACCGCGCCGCGGCGGAGGCGATGGGGACCGTCGAGGCGCACGCGTGCACCGACGTCACCGGCTTCGGTCTGATCGGCCACGCCAGCAACGTCGCCCGGGCGAGTGGCGTGACGATGCGCCTCGAGCTCTCGAAGGCGCCGATCTTCCCGGGCGCGCTCGAGCTGGCCCGCGCGGGGACTCTCTCCGGCGCCGCCGGGCGTGGCCGCGCGGGGCTCGGCGATGCGGTGTCGATCGGCTCCGACCTGGACGAGGTGCTGGTGAATCTGTGCTTCGACGCCGAGACCTCCGGCGGGCTGTTGATCGTGGTGGCGCCCGGCGCCGCGACCGATCTCGAGGCGGAGCTCCGGACGAGAGACATCGGCGTGCACGAGGTCGGCGAGATCGTCGACGACGCCGGGCACTCGGTCGAGCTCCGCTGACCGGGGAGGCGGGCGATGCCCGAGCACGATGCGGAGGCGTTCGAGGGACCCGACGGTCCCGAGGAGCTGGCCGGCGGTCCGCCGTGGATCCTCGGCTGGCGCGGTCTGCCGCTGGAGGCTCCGGAGAACACGCTCGCGGGATTTCGCCAGGCGCTGGCGGCGGGACTGGATGGGATTCACTACGACCTGCGGGGCTGTGCGGGCGGTGACCCGGTGGTGATCGCCGACCCGGTCCTGGAGCGGACCACCGACGGTTCTGGGCGAGTCGCCGACCGCACGCTGACCGAGCTGTTCCAGCTCGACGCGGGCGGGTGGTTCGGGAGGCGCTTCCTGGGCGAGCCGCTGCCGCACCTCGACGAGGTGCTCGAGCTGGGCGAGCGCCCCGATCGCTCGCCGATGCACCTCATCGAGCTGCGGGACGGCGCGGTGATCGGGGAGGTGGTCCGGCGCTTGCGCGCGCTGCCGCCGACGGTCTCGGTGCGGATCGCTTCGAGCTCCCGGGAGCTGTGCCGGGAGTTGCGGGACGCGGAGCTGCCGGCGGTGTTGATCGCGCCGCTCGCGGGCGAGGAGGAGCTGCAGTTCGTCAGGGACGAAAGGCTGGCCGGTTTCTGCGTGGCGAATCCGCGGGGCTGGAGGACGGAGACGGCGAAGCGGGCCTGGCCGTGCGAGCGGTGGGCGCTGGGTCTGATGGAGCCGGAGGATCTCCTGCACGCGTGTCGAGTGCCGTTGAACGCGTTCGCCACGGGCGAGGGGAGGCGGGCGCGAGCGATTCGCGCGATGGTCGCGCTGTCACCGCAGGATGGAGGGGACTATCCGTTGCGGGTTCCGCGGCTGCCGGTGTTGCCGGGGGACGACGATTCGAGTGGAGGCGAGTGGTGTGGTTGCTGGGAGCCGCGCGTGGAAGTGCGCAATCCCTTCCCGTTCCCGGTGGAGATCGGCTGTCAGATCTACGTGCGCAGAGGTGCGTTCGAGGTGGAGGGATTGCCCGTGCGGGGTGGGCTGGACGCGGGCGAGGTGATCGAGCTCCCGTTCGGTTTGAAGGGCGGGTCCTGGAGTCCGGGCGGGGATCCTCTGTTCGCGGCGCTGTACCAGTGGGAGCAGGGACCGGGTCGGCCGGCGGGGCGGGTCTTGCTGGACGCGCCGATGCGCCGGGTGCGCTCGGTCGCCGCCGACGTGATCACCCAGCGGGTGGAGATGCTGAAGGAGAGCCCCGGGGACAGGGAGGCGTCGATGACCCTGAGGAGGAGACGGCAGGAGCTGGTGGTGGGGGTCGAGAATGGTGCGGGGCTGGGAGAGCTCCGGACGGTGGTCCGGATCGATGGAGCGGTGTGGTACGGCGGAAAGGGAGTGAGAGTGCGGCTGCCCGAGGACTTCGATGATCGAGAGGAAGGGGTGGACTTCGCGTGTGGGTTCTACGGTCGGGAGAGGGATGGGACGGTGAGGTTTCGGAGATGGGGTGGGGGACTGCCGGATGAGCCGGGGGTCGGAGGGTGTGGAGTGTTGCTGGCCAGGAGGATGGGGTAGGGCGAGGGATGGGCGGGGCGTTCGCCGAAGGCGGACGGGACTAACCCGATGCCAGTATCGACCTGTAGCTGTGGCTATGAAGGCCGACGCCGACGGTGGCTGGGCAGGAGATCGAGGGGCTTCGCGACCACCCGTCCTGAGTGAGAAACGATTGCTTCGCCGAGAAGAGAGAAGATACGATTACTGAAGATTGTTGCGGCGTGGCCGACCGCACCTTGGTCTGGTGGGGGAGGGGCTTGATTGTGGCTGCGTTACGGCTTGGCCTTGCGCCGTGGCCCCGGCACGTTGTAGAGGCTCAGCTTCCCGCCGGCCTTCCACCAGCCCTCCCGGGCGAGCCAGCTCTGCGCCGGTACAACTGGCCGGCAGTCCCCGACCAGCTCCATCGCCTCCATCTCCTTCCACCCGTCGAAGAGCATCGCCGAGGAGCGGAAGTCGAAGCCCTCGATCGCTTCCCTGCCCGTGTGCCGCTGCCGGTTCCTCAAGATGTAGCCCAGGGCGTTTCGCACCTCGGTGGGGGTCCGGAGCACCCTCGAGTGAAACCGATCGGCGAACACGGTGCCCTCGCGCCCCCAGTGATTGTTCAGGCCTCGACTCAGCCGCACCGCGAGCCCGCCCATGCCACCCGACAGCGCCTCCCGGCCCTCCGCCTCGACGAAGAGGTGCAGGTGATTGCCCTGCACGGAGAAGTGGACGATGCGGCAGTTCTTCTTCTGCGCCGCCTTGAGCCTCTCCAGCACGACCAGGGAGTTCTCCCGGATCCGCAGGCTGGGCAAGCCGGGCAGCAGTTTCATCGTCACGTGGACGGGATGCCTCTCGTGGAAGTCGTCCCGCCGAAGGTGCGAGACACCCGAGTTCTCGGACTTCTTCCGCCCCGCGCCCTTTCGCGCGCCACCCCAGCCCAAGGGGAAGGGGAGCTCATCCTGAACACAGCGGCTCCGTCGAGCCCGTTTCTTCTTTCTCTTTCCCATGCGCGTATTCTAGCGGATAGACCTCAGAAACTCAATGCTTGATCGCCAGAAACACAGCTATATTCAAAACTATATTGCCACATCCTAGATGCCCTCTGGGGACGAAACGTCATCGGGGGAGCGGTCGGCCACGCCTCAACAGTCTTCAACAATCGTGTCTTCTCTCTTCTCGGCGAAGCGATCGTTT
>CAZCAC010000205.1:0-7856 GCA_964496575.1 uncultured Planctomycetaceae bacterium
GGAAGGGCGTGGTCAGGAAGAAGGCCACGGCGTTGTGGCCGTACCACCACTGCATCAGGGCGTCCTTGACGCCGGAGTAGGCGGAGTAGCTACCCAGCCACGAGTAGGGCATCGCCATGCTGTTGCCGATGTGCAGGATCGCCACCGCCACGATGGTGGCGATGTAGAACCAGATGGCGACGTACATGTGGCGCTCGCGCCGGATGGCGATGGTGCCGAAGACGTTGACGGCGAAGGTCACCCAGAGGAGGGCGATCACGATGTCCAGGATCCAGGGCAGCTCCGCGTACTCCTTGCCCTGGGTGATGCCGAAGACCAGGGACAGCGCCGCGCCCACGATCAGGAGTTGCCAGCCCCAGAAGTGCAGCTTGGAGAGCGTATCGGAGAAGAGCCGCGTCTTGAGTAGCCGCTGGATCGAGTGGTAGGTGCCGGCGAAGATCAGGTTGCCGCAGAACGCGAAGATCACCGCGTTGGTGTGCAGCGGCCGGAGGCGCCCGAAGGAGATGTAGGGCGCGATATTCAGGCTCGGCAGGAACAGCATGGCGGCGATCAGGACGCCCACCAGCATGCCGACGACCGCCCAGAGGATGGTCGCTCCGAAGAACAGGCGGGTGATCTTGTCGTCGTAACGGATGGTCTCCATCTTCATGATCTGGCTCTCACTCTCGTCAGCCGTCACGGTCAGCGAAACGCTCGAGTGGCCGGCGCTGGGGCGCACTCGGTCGATCGCGGCGTTCCACTGTTGAAATGCGCTGAAACCCGGTCAATGGTGGCCGGCATCATAGCGGAATTGCGTGTCGAATAAACCGGTCGATGGTCGCGGTAAGCGAGGCCCCCAACTGTTGTTAGACAACATGCCCGGGCGATCGGCGGAGACCGAGGTCGGCCGTTAGCGAAGTGAATCGGTAGGCTATACGGCGTACAGCGTATGCTCCTGCTCGAGTCAGCCGGGTGCCGCGCGGGGAACACCGGCGGTCGGTGGATTGCGTTTCAAAGCTAAGCTTTCGGGACGAGTCCGGCGGATCGCCCGCAACGGCGAAGGGTTCGGCGGATCCGATGAAGCTCTCCATCCCGTGCCTCGCTCTGCTTCTCTCGGCCTGCGCTCCGAGCGATGAGGAAGTCGCGACTCGGAAGCCGGTGCAGTACGAGGCGTATCGCCCGGTCGTCGTGCCGGACGATGCGTTTCGGGATCACCTGAAGCCGAAGGGGGGCATCGGCGACATCTCGATCGATCCGGCGGGGCGCATCTGGTTCGGCTCGGACGAGGGGGAGCTGATGTGCAGCGCCGATCGGGGAGACACCTGGCGTTGGGTGTCCTGCCCCGCCCGCGGATCCGACGAGCTCGGTCGCTTCGAGGACGAGCTGAACTGCATCCGCTTCTTCGACGAGCGGGTTGGAGTCCTGGCCGGGAGAATCGGCGAGGAGCGGTTCTCGAACCTCCGTGTGGATTGGAGCACGATCTTCCGCACGATCGACGGCGGCGAGACCTGGTCCATCGTGAAGCTGCCACGATTCTTTCTCGCCGAGGACGACACCCTGACGGTGACCCTGTCGGGGGGTGGAGTGCGTCGCGGCCGGCTGGAGCTGGATTCCCCCGAGGGCCCGCGCGTGGATCTCGAGACGCTGGTGCAGCCGAACGCCCCCGGTGCACCGGAGGTGGACTGGTACGACTGGATCTTCTTCCCGAGTGGTGACGAGGGGTGGATCGGCACCCAGATTCACCACGGCGACGCTCGCCTCTACCACACGACCGATGGGGGCCGGAGCTGGACGCTCGAGGAGGAGGGCGAGCTGCCCTACGTCGACATCCTGCGCCTCGGCGACGGGCGCTGGTTGAAGCTCGAGGGGCTGTACCGATGGCTGGTGTGGCGCGACGGAGCGTTCGAGGAGTTCGCGCAGATCCCGAGCGAGTCGCGGGTGAAGATCGGCGGCGCGATGGCCACCGCGGCCGGGGGCCTGGTGGCGAACCTCGAGAACGGGGAGACGTGGTTCTTCCGGTCGGGCGAGGAGGAGTGGACGCGATCCTGGTAGGGGAGCCTGGGTCCGAGTACGGTGCCCGGATGGGAAAGGACGAGGCGAGCGAAGAGGCGGGGTCCTTCCGGTACCAGCTGGCCGGCTGGATCCTCTTCGTGGTGTGCGCCTTCCTCTTCATCGCCTCGAGCTGGCGGAACGGCGACACGCTGGCGCTCCTGGGAAGCTTGATCTTCCTGCTCGGGTGCGTGGTCTTTCTCGTGCCGCTGGTCGGTGCCGCCATTCGGACGAGAGGGCGTGCGGGACAGGCCTCCGCTTCAGCCCCAGATCAGGTAGCTGAGCCCGAAAGCGAGCGCGACCAGTAGAAGCGTCCACCACTTCGAGATGCGGGCCGCCCGTTTGGGGCTCAGGATTGCGAAGAGCTCGAGAAGGGTCGCGACCATGGCTATCACCTCCTGGGGCGTCCAGGGTACGGTGCCGGAGCAGGATTTGCCCCGTACTCCGACTCCCCGGGGAGCATTCTAGTGAAGTGCGCGCTCTTCGACCTGGAGGCGGATCCTGGTGAAGAGACGAATCTCTACGAGCGAGTCGAGCTCGGGGATACCGTCGCGGGCCTGAAGGAGGAACTGGTCGAGTTGCGGCGGATGCTGCTCGATACCGGGGGGTGATCCAGGTGGGAAGGGCGTCCGCCTTCGGCGAACGCCACGCCGCCTCTGATCCCCCCTTTCCCCTCGACGGCCTGCGCTTCAGCCGCAGGCATCCTCAGTGCTCCCCGACAGCCAACGGGGCTGTACCACTTGTCTGCCCGGTCCCGCTCGCTACAGGCATCTCTCCACCGATCCGAAACCCATTCTCGGTCAGCTCCCCCCATGCGGTACCTTGTTCCCATGACGATGACCCGCAAGCAACGCTTCCTCACCGCCATACGCGGCGATCAGCCCGATCGTGTGCCGATCTTCGACTTCCTCTTCCAGCAGCCGATGTACGAGGAACTGATCGGGCACCGTCCGGGGAGCTACAACACGAAGGACGCGGTGGCCTGCGCGCTGGCGCTCGACCACGATGCCGTCTGGTTGCCCTTCGGCGGGTTCAATGGCTTCCAGCCGGAGTTCCTCGATGCGAACACCTACGTCGACGAGTGGGGGACCACCTACCGCCAGAGCGAGGTCTCCTGGCCGATCGACTCTCCGATCGACTATCCGATCAAGTCGCGGGCGGACCTCGTCGCCTACCGGCCGCCCGACGCGACCCTGCCCGGTCGCACCTCCGCGGTGGAGCTCTTCGCCGAGACCGAGCACGACGACCTCGCCCTGACCGGCGGTGCCTCGGGGCCGTTCACCACCTGCTGGCTCTTGATGGGCTACGAGCGGATGTGCTACGCGCTGTACGACGACCCGAAAATGCTGACCGAGATCTTCGAGCTCTCGAACGAGTTCAACAAGGAGGCAGCGCGGCGAAGCGTCGAAGCGGGTGCGGACGCCATGTGGATCTCCGACGACCTCGGCGACAGCAATCGCGGCTTCCTCAAACTTGAACACTTTAAGGAGTACTATCTCCCATATCTGGTCGAACTGACCGACTACGTCGACGGCCTGGGTGTGCCGGTTCTGCTGCACTGCTGCGGGCAGTTCTCCGCCTACCTGCCCGATCTGGCGAAGACGAAGATCGCCGCGATCCACCCGCTGCAGCGCACCGCCGGAATGGACCTGCGGCTGATCAAGGAGGAGTACGGCGAGCGCTTCTGTCTCATCGGAAACATCGACTCCTCGCGGACGCTGCCCTACGGCACCCCCCAGGAGGTCGCCGCCGAGGTTCGCCAGGCGATCGACATCGCCGCGCCCGGCGGCGGCTACGTGCTGGCCTCGGATCACTCGCTGCACGACGGCATCCCGATCGAGAACATCCGGGAGCTGTCGCGAGTCGGCCGCGAGTACGGGGGCGAGGCCTACCGTTGAGTGGAACCTCGCCACAAAGTGGAAAGAACCTCCCCCCCGCTTCGAAGGGGAACACTGATCGGCCATTTCGCCGGTCCGCCGCAGTGAAGACGTCCTTCAGGGCCGCAGCAGGAGAACGGAGATGAGAGAATCAGTCCTCGGGTCGGTGTTCGTGCTTCTCGCGCTGCTGGGCTCCGCCTGTGGGGGGAAGTGCGAGAAGGCCGAGTCCTCCGCTTCCGCCCCCGCCCGCCCGGCACAGTGGGCCCAGCCGATCGAGAATCTCCAGGGGCTGCCCAACTTCCACCAGGTGAGCGACATCCTGTACCGCGGCGCCCAGCCCGAGGACGAGGGGTTCGCCGAGCTGAAGAAACTCGGCATCCAGACGGTGGTCAACCTCCGCTCCCTGCACTCCGATCGCTCGGAGTGCGAGGAGGCCGAGCTCGACTACGTGAAGATCAACTGCCAGGCGTGGGAGGCCGAGGAGGAAGAGGTGGTCGACTTCCTGAAGGTCCTGGCCGACCCCGATCGCCGGCCGGTCTTCGTCCACTGCCAGCACGGAGCCGACCGGACGGGGATGATGGTGGCGGTCTACCGGGTGATTGCGCAGGGCTGGTCCAAGGAGGACGCGATCGCGGAGATGACCGAGGGCGGCTTCGGCTACCACTCCATCTGGAAGGAACTGATCGAGTACATCGAGGAGCTGGACGCCGACCATCTCCGGCAGCTGGTCGCGGCGTCCGACGGGTAGGCCGCCGCGTCACCGATCGTCGTCCACCTCGGCGACTTCGACGAGCGCCCTCTCGACGATCGCCTCGCGCAGCTCCCGGATCGGCGTCTCGCTGTAGTTGCTGAGCACCACCAGGCCCCCGTTCCTCTCGGGGAGGACCGTCAGGTGCGACCGGAAGCCCATGTCGCGACCGCCGTGGAAGGCCCACCGGCCGTGCGCCGAATCGGCGAGGAACCACCCGAGGCCGTACTCACGATCGGAACTGACGCGCGCCTCGGGAGTCCACATCGAGGCGTGGCTCGACTCCTTCAGGATGCGTGTCTCGCCGAGCTCTCCCCTCCCTGCGTGGACCAGGATCCAGCGGCACATCTCCTCGACGTTGGAGTGCATCGTCGAGCTCGGCGCGTGAATGCGGTTGTACGGATAAACCTCGCTGACCGTCGGCTCGCGCCGGCCGATGTGCGGGATGGTGAGAAGCTCGGCGTCGGCCCGCTCCAGCAGGAACGTGCTCTTCTTCATCTCCAGCGGCTCGAGGATCCGCGACTCGACGTAGTCCTCGAAGGTCTGCTCCGAGGCCTTGGCGATCAGGTCGCCGAGCACCTCGTAGGCCATGTTGCTGTAGCTCCACTTCTCCCCGGGAGCGGAGCGGAGCTTGCGATCGGCGAGGCTGCGCACGTACCCCTCGAGAGCCTCGTCGTCGTACCACGGCTCGTCCCAGCCGTAGTCGCGCACGTCCGGCATCCCCGACGTGTGGGCCAGCATCTGGCGCACGGTGATCTCGCCCGCGCGCTCGTCGTCGAGCTCGAAGTAGGGCAGGTATCGAACGATCGGTGCGTCGAGGTCGATCTCACCCTTCTCCGCGAGCTGCACGACGGCGGTGGCCACGAAGGTCTTCGACACCGAGGCGACGTGGAACAGCGTCTTCGACGTGACCGGGATCTCCTGCTCAGGATCGGCCATCCCGTAGCCCTCGGCGAGGACCACCCGGCCGTCCACCACCACTCCGACCGCCAGCCCCGGGATGTCGTGCCGCTCGAGGAAGTCGGTGACGATGCCGTCGAGCTCCTCTCTCAGCTCGGTCCCCCGGCGCTCGCTCGCCGGCGGTGCTGCCGTGCCGGGATCCGGCAGCCACAGGAGGACGGGGACGAGGGCGAGACTGCTGAGCGTTTTGTTCATGACGCGTTTTCCACGGGGCGGCGCGGCGGGGCTTTCGGAGACGCATACGGCGCGGCTTCGCGACCCTGGGTAAGAGCTTCGTCGGAGTGGCCGATGCAGGAGTCGTGGCGAGCTCGGCCGGCAGATGCGGAGCGGCTGACCGGCGAGTTCACCATCCTGATCGTTCCTCCGTGTTTTGTCATTGTCAGATTCGAGGGAACCGGGTATCACGAACATCGAGGGAAGAGTAGGTGGGCGGTGTGATCGCCAACGGAAACAGGAATCGCCCACTGCATCGCCCAGCCGTGTTCTTCTGGAGGAGTGAATGGTCATGCTCAGTTGTCTGCTAAGTCTCTGTCTCGTCGGCCCGATCGTCAGCCAGTCCGCAGTCGATCCGTCGGTCACGTCCGTGCCGTCGGTCGGCCACGTCGATCTGAACATCCCGTTGCGCCGCGACATCTCGTTCGACATGAACGGGATCCTCTACATCACCGCGGGTGGGAAGATCGAGCGCTTCGACACGCAGACGGGGACGTCGCTCGCGCCGCTCTCCATCGGAGGAAACCTGTACGGAATCGACCTCTCTCCGGACGGCAGCACGCTCGCGGTCGCGGATCGGACACCGCAAGCGGGGTACAACTTCATCCACCTCGTCGACACGGCGACGGGTGTCGCCGAAACGGTGAGGTTCCCGCTCGCATTCTACGAGGGGGGGACGTACATGGTCGCGTGGGCACTGGACGGCCGCATCCTGGTGACCAGTACCTTCAACGGTTCGGGCTGGGTTCCGCTGCGCCGCCACGATCCGACGTCGGGGGTGACGGAGACGATTGGAAGCGTGCGGCAGAACACGATGCTGACGCCGAACGCGGACCGGAGCAGGATCGCCCTGGCCGAGTCGAACATCAGCAGCGGCCCGGTGCACGTCTACCACACCAACCTGGGTGCGATCGTCGCGAGCGACAACAACGGTTGGTTCATGTTCGAGGTCGCGATCTCCGCGAATGGCCGTTACGTCGTCGCGCCTTCGTACAAGGGTGCATTCGTGTACGTGCACAGCGGGTCTCAGCTGGTGGATCTCGGCACGATCGGTCAGTACGCCAGCTGGGGACCGATCGGCGCGGTGTTCTCGCCCGGGCACGACGTGCTCTACACCGCGGAATGGGGGAGCCAGCACGGCGTGAAGGCGTACTCGCTCCCGTCGATGCAGCTGCTCGAGACCCTCGATCCCTACCCGTTCCCGTGGGGCGGGAACGGAGCACTGGGCAATGGACGCATGGAGGTCTCCCCCGACGGCCGCTGGCTGGCGGTCACCATTGCCGACGCCGTCCGCGTGTATCGCCTCTGATCAGCACGGAGCCAGGGCAAGTCCCTCCACACGCACCCTGCCCGATAGGATGGGGAGGCACCGGAACGACATGAGACGCTCTCTCGTACTCCCGGGCCTGGCCGCTCTCATCGCCCTGCTGATCGTTTCGATCGGGTGGCTGCTGTCCAGGTCTGCCGATGACGGTGGAGGAGTGAGCACCGCAGCGGAGGACTCGCGCTCCGGGGAGGCGAAGCCGCTCACGGCCCGACCTCGCCCTTCGACCGCCGAACAGGAGCCCGGCGAGGTGGCTCAGGAGCGACGAGCGATCGAAGCCGACGACGCGGAGGTGGAGACACAACCCGCGGCGTCCGCGGACGGGATGATCACCATCTGGGGAGGGATCGTCGTCGTCGATGCACGGGGTGTCGTGCACCGGAAGGAGAACGGCTCATTCCTCCCGCTCCTCTGGGACGACTCCTCGGGGAACAGTGCGTCGTCCGTGGAGGTCGTGGACGGACGCTTCGGGTTCAGGATGCCTGCCGGGCTGCGCCTCGAGATCGACGAGCTGATTCTCGGGGGGCGTCCCGCGTTCCTGGACAGCACCGGACCTTTCGCGGTCGAGGATGGAGAGACCCTCTCACTGCAGGCCCGCTGGCCCGAGGCCCCGATCCTGAACGTCGTGGATGAATCGACCGGCATCCCACTCAATGGGATCGAGCTGGTGTTCTTCTCCGACTGGGACCGCGTCGACGACGTGCAC
>CAZCAC010000206.1:0-7804 GCA_964496575.1 uncultured Planctomycetaceae bacterium
GGTCGCCTCCTCGGGGGCGGCTCCAATCGAGCCCAGCGCCTCGCGATGACCCTGCCTCGGATCGTACAGGAGCAGCTTCTCGCCCTCCTCCAGTCCTTCGACGACCTGAACGAAGTGAGCGTTGTTCTTGCCCACGACCACGTCTCGTTCCTCGATCACGCCGTCGCTATGGACGAAGCAGAAATGGCGGTCGCCTTCGGGCAGTACCGCGTGAATCGGGACCTGCAGAGTATCGGCGATCTCCTCGACCTGGATCTCCGCCCGGGCGGTGACCCCGGCGCGCAGCTCCACCTCGGTGGGATCCATGGTCACTTCCACGCGGAAGGTCTTGTTGGTCTCGTCGTCCCAGCTCTGCGATGAAGCGACGGTGGCGATCTCGGTCACCTTGGCGGGAAAGGTGAGCCCCTTGTGCGTCTCGATGGTGACGATCACCGGCATGTCGAGCGCGACGAGGTCGATGTCCGCCTCGTGGACCTGGATCAGGACCTGCATCTCGTTCAGGTCGGGCAGAGTGATCGCCGTGTTCCCCTGGCGCAGCGAGTTGCCGACCTTGATCTGATCGCGGTACCAGGGACGGCTCGGATCGCCGTAATGCACGACACCATCCTGCGGAGCTCGCAAGGTCATGTGCTCCAGCTCCTCGTTCAAGGCTGCGATGCGCATCTTGGTCGAGTTGACTCGCCGCTCCTGCTGAGTGACCTGCGCCTTCTTCTGCTTGAGGTTGATGGCGGCCTTGATGTGAGCGTTCTCCAGGTCACGCTCGGCATCCTTGACCGCCGCGCGGAGCTTGGTCAGCTCCATGCGGTGGGTGTGCGTCTCGTAGAGATCGAGGTCGCGCTTGGCGTTCTCGACGTTGATCTCGGCCTCACGCAGGTTGATCCGCTCCGCCTCGACCTCGATCGCGGTGAGGAAGCCCTCCTTCTCCAGCTCGGGAACACGCTCGAAGCGCTCCTTGGCGCGCTGGTGCTCGGACTCCGCCTTCTCATAGGCGAGATTCTTCTTGCGCAGCTCGTTCGGCGCTTCGCCCTTCTCGTAGCGTTCGAGACCCAGCCCGGCCAGCTCCAGCGCGAGTTCGGCCTTCTCGATGACCGTCTCGTTGTCACGCTCCTGGATGCCGAGCTCGGCCGCGCCCGCCTCCTGCTCCATCACGAACTGGATCAGGCTGGTCTCCAGCTCACCGATCTGGTTCTCCAGCTCGGTCTTGTCGAACTCGACCAGGACGTCATTCTCCTTCACCTCGCTCCCTTCATCGATCAGCCAGGTGATGGTGCCCTCGCGCTCGAACTTCGGTTTGATCCGGACCGAGTTCTTCGCCTTGAGGTAACCGTTCTCGGTGACGACGATCCGCAGATTCCCACTCCGCGTGGTGAAGAGGCTCTTCGACGAGACCTCTTCTGCCCGGGTGGTCTCGACCATCACCGTCTTCCAGCCCGCGGCCACGAGGATCAGCACTACTACCACTATCAGCAGTCGTTTCATTGACCCCACATCCCCTTCTCATCGATGAACAGGATCCCCATGTCGCGCAAGAGCTGCAGTCGGGCGATCTCGTGGTTCACCTGTTCGTTGATCAAGCTGTTGCGCGCATCGAGCAGCGCCTCTTCCGCTTCCACCACGTCCCGGTTCGAGATCTCCCCCTGCTCGAAGCGGATACGCGCGATCTTGACGTTCTTCTCCTGCCCGGTGATCAGCTCCCGCTGGATATCGAGGCTCTGACGGCGCCGTTCCAGCTCCCGGAAGGCACTGGCGATCTCCACCTTCAGGTTGTCCTTGAACTCCTCGAAGAAGCGCAGCTCCTGGACGTGCGCGATCTGGGCCGCGCGGTAGGCGTTGCGCTCGCCGACGCGATCGACGGGTAGACCGAGGGTCAGACCAGCAGTGAACGAATCGCCGGCCAGCTGCTGGTCGAGAAAACTCCCTTCCGGCCCCGCGGAGGCGTTGAATCCGGCAGTGAAGTCGAGATCGGGACGCAGCGAGTCGGCGGAGTGCCGAACGCCTCGGGCGCTGTCCTCCAGCTGCTCCTTCCGGTTCAGGAGGTCGAGGCGGTTGAGCAGCGCGACGCGAATCGCCTCGGAGACCTCGAAGCTGTCCGGAACGAACTCGGGCGCGTCCCCCACCACGTCGATCTTCTCGGTCTCGGGCAAGCCGAGAAAGATCCGGAAGCGGTCGAGGGCGAGCTGGATGTCCTCCTCGGCGGCGATCAGCGCGTCCATCGAAGTCAACTCGCTTCGCCGGGCGCGGAGGACGTCGAGCTCCTTGACGCGACCGACTTCGAAGAGCGCTTCGGCCTGCCTCCGACCGAAGACGAACCGTTCCAGGTTCTGGACCAGGTTGGCGACCGACTGCTTGCGCTGGACGAGCTGGTAGTAGCGGCTGGCGACGTCGATCGAAAAGTCCTCGCGAAAGAGCTCGAAGTTGCGAATCGCGTAGACCAGGTTTCGCTCGGCCTGCACCAGCGGTTCGTGGCTGATCTCGTGGCCGGCTCCGCGCAGGAGCGGCTGCGTCAGCTGAATCCTCGCCGTGGTCGTGAACTGGCCATCGCCGCCCAGCTCATCGAAGCCCCCGCCCGCTCCGAGCGAGAGCGTCCCGCCCCACGGCAGGATCTGGTCGAGCCCGGCGTCGAACCCCGCGTCTTGCGCGGTGGGCAGGTTGTCCGCGTCGGCGAAGAGATAGCGGAGCGTCAGCGACAGCTGTGGAGTGAAGCGGTGGCGCACGCTGGCCAGCGACAACGCCTGGAGGTAGAGCCCTTCGATCTGACTCTGGTAGCCTCGATTGCCCGCCACCGCCAGCTCGAGCGCTTCGGCCAGGGTGAGCACGCGACGAAGCGGCTCGGCGGGCGGAGTCGTCTCCGGCACATCGTCCACCTCGGGAGGCGGAGCCGGTGCGACTTCGGGGAAGACGACACTCTCCTGGCGGCCGCCGAGGACGCGAGCCGTACCATCGGTCAGGATGTCTTCGGCGACGCGGTCGGCGCGCCGCACGTGGTCGTCCACGGAGCAAGCTCCGAGGAGAACCGAAGCGGCGAGGCCAGCCACGAGTGATGCGGGCAAACGCGGGGCTTCGTCGGGCACGAGGCGATCAGTTTTCCAGTGGTGAAAGAGGCGTCGATCGGGGGGGCCTCATCCATCTCGGGCGAACTGGGGAGAACCAGCGTACCCGAGGGAACTCGGCGGGTAACTCCACCTCGAGTGGCTTTTCGGATCGAGACGGACGAATGATCCGGAGGACTGTTCTCCGAAATCCAGAAAAATGGCCTCCGCGTGCTCCGTGCCGCGATCGGGACGACGAGGCCCGTCACTCCCTGCCGGGATGGAGTCGCTATCGGGCGAGTCCTACAATGCAGGGCTCCTGACATAGGTGCGTGGAGTGGCGGCATTGGCCGAATGCCGTTCATTCACGATGAGGGGGTGCGTCATAAGGTATGCAACGCTTTGACGGGGGCCGCGATCGACACCGACCAGGGAGCGAGCCCGACACGCCGTTTCCCTGCTGAGCCATGAGCGGATGGTTGCATGAATCGGGGCGCATGTGTCAGGAGCCCTGCAATGGAGCACCCCCCCGGCGGTCGCCCCGAGTGACCGTGTGTGAGATGTCCGCAGACGAGCACTACCTGAAGCGGGAGCTCTACTCCCTGGTCCGCGAGGACGCGACGGTCTTCGAATTCCTTCAGGAGGGTGCGCTCGACGGGATCTGGTACCGCGACCTCGAGCGGTCGGGGAATGAGTGGATGAGTCCTCGCTTCTGGAGCACGCTCGGCTACGACCCCGAGGAGAAGCAGCACCTCTGCTCGGAGTGGCAGGAGCTGATCCATCCCGACGACCTGAAGACGATCACGACCAGCTTCCAGCGACACTGCGAGGATCCAGGCTCTCCATACGACCAGCTCGTCCGCTTTCGACATCGAGACGGGCACACGGTCTGGATCCGCTGCCGCGGCGTCGCCATTCGAGACTCGGAGGGCAGGCCGCTCCGAATGCTCGGTGGACACTTCGACCTCACGGAGCAGAAGAATGCGGAAGAACAGCTCCTGCGCCTGGGCGAGCGGTTCCAGCTCGCAGTGGGCTCGGCGGGAATCGGGATCTGGGATCTCGACCTGGTCAACAACGAGCTGTACTGGGACGAGCGGATGTTCGAGCTCTACGGGGTGGACCGGGAGGAGTTCCAGGGCGCTTACGACGCGTGGCGGCGGGGCCTGCATCCGGATGATTCGGAGCGAACCGACTGCGAGGTGCTGGACGCCATCCAGGGCAAGCGGGAGTTCGACACCGAGTTTCGGGTGATACGGGTCGACGGCGAGGAACGGGTGATCAAGGCGTTCGCGAAGGTCGTGCGCGGCGAAGGCGGACAGCCACACCGCATGATCGGGGTGAACTGGGACATCACTGATCAGCGACGCATGGAGTCGGATCTGCACCAGCTGGCGACGACCGATCCATTGACCGGCATCACCAATCGACGGCAGTTCATCGATCGCGCCGAGGAGGAACTGACGCGGGCCGCGCGCTACGGCAATCGGGCCAGCCTCGGTCTCCTCGACATAGACCGCTTCAAGCAAATCAACGACTCCGGTGGCCACGACGCCGGAGACGCCGTGCTGAGAGCGCTCGCCGCGGAGTGCCGAGACCAGCTGCGGGCGTCCGACATCGTCGCCCGCCTCGGTGGCGACGAGTTCGCCGTCGTCCTTCTGCACACGGAGCTCGACGAGGCCACGATGATCCTCGACCGGCTGCGCGAGACGCTGGAGAGGCTGCTGGTGCAGACCTCGACGGGAGCGTTTCCTTTCACCGTAAGCATCGGCGTGACCGAGACGCGAGGGGGAGGAGGATCTCGATGAGATCCTCAAGAGAGCGGATCAGGCGCTCTACCGGGCGAAGAGCACCGGCCGGAACCGGGTGGTCAGGGCGCCGTAATCGAGCTTCAGGTCGTGTTCAGGATCCGCTCCAGGCCGTCCAGGATCAGGTCCAACCCGAAGGCGAACTCGGTCTCGTACGGTCCCGCGTCCCCGCGCTCGTCTCCGCCGGTCCCAGCGTCCAGGACGTACTCCATCATCTCGACCAGGTGCGGGTACTCGCCGGCGAGGATCTGCGGGGCGAGGCCCTCCACCATCTCGGGGCGTTCCTCCCGCTCGAATGGCCAGTTCACCTCCTGCTGCGTGAAGCCGTAGATGTAGCTGTCCAGAGTGAGGAACGCGTGGTAGGCCGTCTCGATCGGGAAGCCCGCGCCGCGCAGCGTCCCGATCACGGCGTCGCAGTGCCTGAATCTCGCGGCCCCCGAGGTGACGCGCGACTCGATCAGCGCGGGCGCCCAGGTGTGGCGCAATAGCACCTCGTGGGCCGAGATCGCCCGCCCGCGCATGGCTCGCTTCCAGTCGATTCCGTCGGCGGGCACGTCGATCTCGTCCATGATCCGGTCGATCATGCCGTCCAGGATCTCGTCCTTGTTCGCCACGTGGTTGTAGAGCGACATCGCTTCGACCCCGAGCTCGGCTCCGAGGCGGCGCATCGACAAGGAGCCGAGCCCGCTCCGATCCGCGAGCGCGACGGCGGCCTGCAGGATGAGCTCCCGGTTCAGCGGGGAACGGGTGGTCGCGGCCGGGTCGCTCGTGTTCGCCATGGGAGCCTCGCTCGGGAGGGGGTCGGGATTGCAGGATTCTCGGGGCTCGAGTGGTTGACAGGCCCGGGAGGAGAGCGTAACTTACGCAGTAAGCTTACGCTGTAAGTATCGACGGAAATCCGGGGACCACCCCCACCAACGCCCAGGTTCGGAGCATGAGAGCGATCGTCTACGCGAAGTACGGCCCCCCCGACGTCCTGGAGCTCGAGGAGCTCGAGAGGCCCGAGCCGGGCGACACCCAGCTCCTGGTCCGGGTCCGCGCCGCCTCCGTCAACACCGCGGACTGCATCTGGATGAGGGGTCGGCCGGCCATCATCCGCCCGCTCACCGGCCTCTTCCGGCCGAGGCGGGGCCGGCTGGGCGCCGACCTGGCGGGAGTCGTCGAGGCGGTCGGGAGGGGCGTGGAGCGCTACCGTCCGGGGGACGAGGTGTATGGTCAGGTCGACGGAGAGACGCCCGGCAAGCCGACCCTGGAGTTCGGCTCCTTCGCCGAGTACCTCTGCGTCGGGGAGGACTCGGTGGCGCCCAAGCCGGCGGGCATTACCCTCGAGGAGGCGGCGGCCGTGCCGATGGCGGGGCTCACGGCCCTGCAAGGCCTGCGCGACAAGGGACGGCTCGAAGCCGGGCAGCGAGTGCTCATCAACGGCGCGTCGGGAGGGATCGGCACCTTCGCGGTGCAGATCGCCAAGGCCTGGGGCGCGGTCGTGACCGGCGTGTGCAGCACGCGCAACGTGGAGCTCGTGCGCTCGCTGGGCGCCGATCACGTCGTCGACTACACGCGCGAGGACTTCTCGCAAGTCGTGCAGTCACAGGACCTGATGCTCGACATCATCGGGAACCGCAAGCCGTGCGAGTGCCGGCGGGTGCTGAAGGAGCAGGGGACGTACCTGCAGGCAGGTGTGACCGACGATGGCCGCTGGCTCGGGCCTTTGAAACGCACGCTCTGGGTGAGCCTGGCCAACCGCTCCGCGAGCCAGAAGATGACCTCCTACATGATGAAGCGCACCCGGGAGGATCTGGAGGTCCTGGGGCGGCTCATCGAGTCCGGAAAGGTCTCGCCGGTCATCGATCGGTCCTACGTGCTGAGCGAAGCCCCGGAAGCACTCCGGTACTTCGAGAAAGGCCACGCACGGGGGAAGGTGGTGATCGCGCTGGGTTGACCACCCCACCCTGATCACAACACCCAGGTGACCGCTACCCCATTGGAGGTGTTGAAGTCGCTGGCGCACGGCGAGCCGAGCGGGTTGCGATACCAGCACTGGTAGTACTTGGTGTCGCCCGGATTGATGTTGCCCGCCTTGGCGGAGATCGTGTGCGGATAGCCGGAGGTGTCGGACGCCCCCGTCGCGTCGGAGAAGCGGACGCCGAGGCGCTTGAGTGAGCCACCCGCGCAGCGAAGACCGTCCCCCCAGAGCGTCCCGGGGGAGAGGTCGTTGTCCGCCTGGAAGTAGAGCCCACTATTGTTCGGCTCCATGCCGCTGCAGGAGAGCCGCAAGGTGTCGGCGGTGAGCCGCGCGCTGCCGCTGGCCACCATCCTCGCGCCCGAGGCGTACACGCCGTTGGCGCAGCCCGAGCCCGGGACGCTGCCGTCGTTCTCGTTCGCGCAAGGGCACGCCGCTCCGCTGCCGTCGCCGTAGCAGTAGGTCGCGTAAGGGTCGGGGACCTGGATCCGGAACGCTCCCGACAGACTGCCTTCCAGCTCCGCCTCGAAGATGATCCACTCCCCGCTGTCGGACAGGCGATAGGAATCCTTGAACCCCAGCACCTTGGTGACGAGCTTCCCGCCGATCATCGTCACGCCCTCCTGGACGAGCAGCTCGTCGTCCAGGAAGAGCCCGTTGTCCCGACTCGTGTCGGTATCGTCCCAGTCGCCGTACCACAGGACTCGGCCGTTGTTGCCGATGTCGACCGGACCCGAGCCGAAGGAGGTGAACGCGTAAGGAGCGATCGCGGGGTGCGTATCGCCCTCCTGAACGAACTTGGCTCCGTTCCGGCAGATCAGGTAGTTGGACGCGGTGTCGCCGTCCATCTGGCCGTGGAAGACGTAGTCGCCCAGGTTGCTCATCGACAGCTCGGCGCTGCTCAGGTTCGACCAGACACGCCCCGTGACCGGAGCGGCGGCGCCCTCCTCGGTGATGAGAATAGACGTTCCAAGGGGTCGATTCGCGGCCGGAGCCGCCGAGGGGCAGCC
>CAZCAC010000207.1:0-7682 GCA_964496575.1 uncultured Planctomycetaceae bacterium
CACCCCCGAGAAGGCTGGTTCTGGTTGAAAGGCCCTTTGAAACTCCTACGTTCCCACGGCCTCGGCACGCGAGAGCGACTGGGGGACTACGAGCTCTAGACTTCCGCGTCCCCGGTTCGCCGCTGAATTCCCCCCGGGTAAAGAACTGCACAGCCCCCCCCGGACATAAAGGGTCCAACACGGGAAACGAGCAGCGGGCGCCAACCGTCCACTCCGCGAGATTCCCCGCTCGTACTGCATGTTCTCAGCGCGAGACCATCAGTCCTCATCTTCCTCACCAATGGAGTAAATACTCATGAGCATCCTCAAGCCCTTGGCCCTCGCAGCCATTCTCTCCGTATTCGCAGGTTCCGCGTCGGCTCAGGTCGTCACGGTGAACGTCGGCGGCAGCTGGACCATCACCCTGGACTCGGGTCCCGTGGCCAGCAACGACTTCAAGTTCCTGACAGCCCCCGACGGCGGCATCCTGAACATCAACTCGTTCTGCACCGGCGGAAGGTCGACGCACGGTGCCGCCGGCATGAACCAGGCCCAGTCCAATGTCCAGGCCAGCACCAAGGCCACGTACCCCTTGAGCGGCTCGACTGTCGCAAGCACCCATTCCTATGCCGCCTATGTCTGGGGTGGCGCCGGGAACGGAACCGTGAGTGGCAACGCCATCGCGACTCCGAGTGGCGTCCTGCCCAAGGGCCAGGCCTTCGACATGGGCGGTTCTGCGAATACGACCTTCATCATGGGCATCTACGGCACCACCGTCGCCGTGCAGACAACGGGTCGCGCCATCGTAACCAACCCCAGCGGGGGTCCGGGGGGCAACATGCTCCTCCTCACCACGGGAGCCCCGGTCGGCGGGACGCTCGCCCTCACCGCCTTCTACTACAGCTCCGTGGCGAATGCCGACGCGCAGGCCAACCTGGGCACCTTGCAGGACGCCTTCTTCAATACCAACGTCTTCGTCACGGCGACCATCAACCTCTTCTAGTCCGCTCCGAGCCGGTGCCGCAGACGGTGGTGCCTCTCCGACCACCGTCGACCTGTCACCAGGTGGCACCGGACTTCTCTCGCCTTGGCTTAGAGCGGGGGAGCGCCCGGCCGCCGAGGCCGTGCACTCCCCCGGCTACCGACCACCTTCAGGACCCAGGCCCATGTTCGCCCAATCCGATCGCGGTATCCTTCCGCTCCTCCTCGCCATCCTCGTCACCCTTTCTCTCGGTGGTCTCTACGCGCTCCTCGGTTACCGGGGCCCAGGTGACAGCGCCCTGGCGAGCCGACGCGATTCGATCGGGAGAGACGAGTCGAGCTCCTCGACCAAGACCCTCACCGCGACGCGGCTCGTCTCGAATGCCGCATCGAACGAGAATACGCAGCGCCTGGCGAAGGAGACGCCCGCCGCGTGGATTCACGTGCTCGACCGCGAGGACCTCTCGTCACTTCAGCCCGCGGAGATCAGCCTGAGGGCACACGGTAGTGAGCGGCTCGAGAGAATAGCCTGCGCGCCGGATCGGCACCGCGTCGTGCTGCGCGAGGACCAGATCGTCTCCGGCGAGATCCGAGTGGGGGTCGCGGGCTACGTGCCTCTGGCCGGCGAGCTACAGCTTCAGGCCGGCGAGAACCGCATTCTCTTGAGTCGCGGGGGGGACCTGCAGATCGAGCTCCGTGACGCCGTCGGCTCGCCGGTCGAAGGCGTGGAGATCGCCCTCCTGCCGCCGCTGGAGAACGGCGCGGACTGGCGGGGCGGCTCGGCGACCTTCGACGCCAGGCGCGTCGTCATCGAGGTCCCTGCTCGACCGCGCGCTCTCCTGCGAATGGAGAATGGCTGGGCCCAGGACGACGAGGAGATCCTGCTCAGCAACGGCGCCTTCGTGTCCGGTCATTGCGACCACCTGCTGCAAACGACCACGCGCCGAACCGACGATCTCGGTCGAGTCGCCTGGTCCGACCTTCCCGCTCTGCCCGGTTACCGCTGGGGCATCCGGCCACCGACCATCGTGGAGGTCTCGCCGGCCCACGAGCAGGTTCGCCTGGCCGAGGTCGACGGGAAACTGCGCACGGGCCCACCGCCGCCCTCCGGCATCTCCGGTCGATTCGAGATCATCGCGGGCGAGAGCCGGGAGCTCGGCGCGACCATTCTGGAACCGGCCGGCGTGCACGGCCGGATCTTCTGCCCGACCGCCGTCGCACCCGCCATCGTCACCCTCTATCGCGTGGGCATCGGCGGCGGCCTCACCGCCAAGCGCGGGGTCGCCTTCGATTCGCTGGAGATTCTGCGCTGCGAGGCGAATGGTGAGTTCCGCTTCGCGGACCTGCGCCCCGATACCTACGCAGTGCGCGCCTGGTGGGAGGGCCCGGACCACAACCTCTTCTTCACGTGCCAGACCTTCTGCTTGCAGGGGGGGGCACAGCTCGACCTCGGCACGCTCGAGGAGCTGGCGGGCGAGAGCCTGCAAGTCTCCCTGGGAATCGTCGACCAGGACGGCAACTCGTTGGAGCCCCACCGCGTCTACACCGACCCGGCGCCGAGCCTCTTCGCCCTGCTGGCCTTCACCGCTACCCCCACGAGCGGCGATGCCCGGCACATGGTCTCTTGCTTCCTCCCGCTCCCCTTCGGCGAGAGCTTCCACATCCACGGCCTGCAACCCGGTCGAGCCTACGCCAGCATCCAGCCCGGCGAGGGTTTCGAGCTGAACACGACCTGTATCAGCAGGATCGAGAGCGCGCAACCCGCGGGTTTCGAGATCGGCAGCCGGGACACCCTGGCCCTCGACCTGGTGGCCCACGTGGGCGTGCGCCGGGCGGTCGTGCTGCGCGACGAATCGGGGCAACCGCTGGACGTTCCGCTCCTCTGGGCCCACGACGTCGAGACGGGAAGAGTCGCGACCGTCGACCTGATCCCGACCGACGGCGGGAGCGAGGGGGCGAGCCGGCAACTCACTCTCCCCCCGGGAACCTATGACCTGTGGAGCAAGATCACGACCTCGAAGGCACCGCAAGGCCTGACGGGAAGCGCGAACGTCCGGTTCGATCCGGCCGATCGCGACCCCATCGAGATCGTGATGCGACCGGCGGCTTCGGTCTCCGGTACCCTGCGGGACGAGAGCGGCCGCCCCCTCCCCCACCACACCCTGAGGTGGACCCTCGGCACGTGGCCGCTCGACGACCGGAGCGAGCCGCTCTATTGCGTGATCACCGATGGAGAGGGCGACTTCACGCTACGCGAAGTCCCGGCCGACGTCGCCTTGCGCAGCGAGCGGCCGGGCACCGACCTCCTCGCCAGGCAGGCGGGGGCCTACGAGGGGATCGAGCTCGTCCACGCGCCGTGAACGGGGCACTCAACGGTTCTCGGCCGAGCCCCCCTTCTTCGACGCGGCCTCCGGCCACTTGCCGAGCAGCTCCGCCTCGCGCTCCGGAGTGAGGCCCGCCCGCGCTCCGAAGCGATAGTCGTCTCCCTTCTCCTCCGTGTACCACGCGACGGCATCCGCGACGGTGTGAGCCAGCGGCCGGTAGCGCAACCCCGCGGCGATCGCGGCGTCCGCGCTGGCGAGGTGGAAGCCGGCAGTCTCGCCGACCGCGGGCATCCACACCGGCAGGTGCGTCCACCCCTGCACCTCGTTCTCCTCGAGAAACTCCGGGGTCACCCAGGTGAAGTCCGCGTCGGTCACCACCGAGGCCTTCATCCCGTGCAGCATCTGCATCATGTCGAAGCGGCCGCCCGGCGTGATCCCGTTGAAGGTGCCGGTCACCTGTTGTTCCAGACAGTGGATGGTCCACTCGGCGAGATCGCGCACGTCGATGTACTGGATCGGATCGTGGCCGTCACCGGGCGCGAGCACCTCGCCGCCGCGCGCGACGCGCACCGCCCAGTAGCCGAAACGGTCGGAGTAGTCCCCGGGCCCGCAGATCAGCCCCGGCCGGATCACCGTCACCTTGCCGGGCATCGCCTTCTTCGCGGCCGTCTCGCAACGCGCCTTCATCGCGCCGTAGTGCGCCAGCGATTCGCTGATGGTGGTCATCGTCTCGGCGAGCTCGTCGGTGATCTCGGCGACCGGCGTGTTCTCGTCGGCGTTCGGGATCCCGTGGTCGGCGTAGACGCTGATCGACGAGAAGATCACGTACTGCCGAGCGCTTTCCGCGGCGATCGCGGCGGTCGCCTCGACGTGGCCGGGGACGTAGGCGCTGGTATCGATCACCGCGTCGAACTCGCGTCCCTCCAGCGCGTCGAGATCGCCGGTGTCGCGGTCGCCGCGCAGCTTCTCCAGTTCGGGGAAGAGGTGCGGGTTGCTCTTGCCGCGGTTGAACAGCGTGATCGAGTGCCCGCGCGCGAGGGCCGCCCGGACCGTCCACGGCCCGAGTATGCCGGTGCCGCCGAGGATCAGGAGCTTCAGCGTCTCGCCGGCGGGCTCGGCGGCGGACTCCTGGTCCTGCGCGAACGAGGTGCCCGAGGGCGTGGTGGCGGCGAGCAGGGAACCGGCGGCGGCGGTGCGGAGAACGTGGCGACGGGAGAGGGTCATCGTCGGGAGGCCTGGGGTCGAGAGGGACAGCGAATGGTCGGGGACACTCCCGGGGAATACGGGAGCCACCCCGATTCCGCGGCCGATTCGCTGTAACCCTCTTGTCAGCTCGCCCCGCCGCGGACTACTCCGGGAGGATCTTCGACCCGGGCACCTGGCTGAAGATCCCGAAGAACTCCTTCCCCCGGTGGTTCAACACCGGGAGGAAGCACTCCGCTTCGAAGTCCAGCGCGTCGGCCACCCGCCGCTGCAACGCACCGTCCCGCTCCTCCGTGCTCTGTTTCGACCACCACTCGGGCAGGGCCTTGCAGCGCTTCATGCCCAGCACGAACAGCGGCTTCTCGGGGTAGTACTCGACGTCGCGGCGGATCAACCAGGCCTCGGTGACCTCCCGGAAGCCGGCGAGCTGCTCGAGGATCGAGGCCAGCGTCTCGTCGTCGAGGCCGTGCGGCAGGTAGCGGTCGTCGAGCTGTATCGAGGCGCGCTCCTCCTTCGCTTCCTCGCGCTTGGTGGCGAGCTCGTCGTGGCGCCGGCGGTACGGTTCAATCTCCTCGTCGCGTTCCTCCTCCTCGAGGAACTCGATGATCGCCCGGCACCCCGGCAGCACGGCGTCCTCCAGCTCCAGCATCGCCTACTCCACCAGCGGCAGGCCCGCCTCGTCCCTCAGCTCGAGCAGGATGCGGCCCCGCGAGAACTTCGCGGCGACGTGGTCGGGGTATTGCTCGGCGACCTCGGTGTAGAGCGGCAACGCGGCCTCGATACCGACCATGGTCTCGCACAGCCGCGCGCGCTCGTAGGCCTCGTCCTCGTCGAGTCCCTCCGCTTCCGCTCGCTCATTCAGCTCGGCCAGCTGCCGCTCTCGCGACGAGATCCACTCGTGGCGCTCCTTCCAGCTCGGCTCGACCTCCCGCCGCCACTCCTCGTCGAAGTGCGCGCAGATGTCGCCGAGGGCGTCGCCCAAGAGCTCCTCCGCCGCCGAGACCTCGGGGGGCTCGGGGAGCCGCGGCTCCTCCTCCAGCGCGGTCAAGCGATCGCGAAGGGAGGGCAGCGGGTCGGCGGGCACGGTGTTCTCCCGGAGGGCGCGATCGAGGGAACGCTCGCTCCACTCCCGGTCGGCCTCCTCCCCCATCGCGGCGGTCAGGTCCGTGTACGGCGTGACACGACCGAGATCGGGAAGGTCATCGGCACGGGCATTCACCGAAGGCCAGTACCACGCCGACAACCAGGCGCCCCGCAATCGATGCTGGATCATGGTTTCGGCGACCACGTTGCTCCCCGCGACCCTCGCCGCGACCCGGTCCGCGCCGTACTCGTTCTGGCGGCGCGCGACCCGGGTGAAAGCGTCGAGGCGCGGCACGTACCAGCGCAAGAAGGGCAGGAGGAGGAACATGAAGCGGTGCTCCTTCTCCAGGACCCGCTCGAGGATGCGATCCCAGCTCTCGCGCACGCGCTGGATCCGGCCGCCGAACTTGCTGTCGCCTCCCGACAGGTGGGTCAGCTCGTGAGCGACTCCCGAGGCGAGCTGCTCGCGGGAGAGCGCTTGCAGGTACGGCAGGCCCAGGACCAGGTGGTTCCGAAACCAGCCGAAGACCCCGAGTCGGGGCACCTGCCGGACGAAGGCGTGGGGCTGTGGGATCAGGAAGACCCGGTGCACGCGAGGCGCGCGCGTCTGCCGGCGCAGGTCTTCGATCAGCTCGAACAGCTCCGGGGCCTCTTGGCGCGAGAGCTCGAGCCCCTCGGTCGACGCCAGCTTGACCCACAGCCCGCGCAGGACGAGCACCAGGAGGCCCAGCGGCAGCAGCACGAGCTTATCGATATTATCCGGCAAGTGCCCGACTGCGGCCCCCCAGACGAGGGCGACCGCCGCCGCGATCAGGAGCACCACCAGGCCGTACACGTAGGCGTAGCCGAGGAGCGCGAAGGAGAGCACGCGGAGGCGATATGCACCCGGCCGCCTCGCCGCGAGCTCCTCGAGGTTGCGCACCCGGGACTCAAGCTCGTCCGCGGGCAGCTGGCGATAAGCCTCGGCGAGCTCATTGTCGGTCGAGCTCTCGGCGACCGGCGTCGGCACACCTTCCCGCCGCCGCTGACGCAGGGTGAAGAAGCCGGCCACGGCCACCGCTCCCCAGAAGATCGCCAGTCCCCACGCGATCGCCAGGTTCTTGAGTACCTGGCTCAGCGCTCCGGGCACGAGCGTCGCGCGGCTCGGCTCGGCGGGATCGTGGTAGACCTCCACGTCCTCGCCCACCGTGAAGGGCGAGAGCTCCGCCTCCGCCTTGGTTCGCGAGGTGAAGCGGCGCTCCTCGAGCCAGGGCCCCTCTCCGGAGAGCTCTTCCCCGCCGACCCGGTAGGTGTACCGGACCCGCGGCACGTACTTGGGCTCTTGCGGATCGGCCTGCTCCACCTCGCGCCCCGTGACCACCCCGATCACGGTGGGCCACGAGGAGCACGTTCTCACCTCCTGGAAGTCGCGCACGAGCTTCACGGACCAGAGCAAGCAGCCCGCCGCGACGAGCGATCCGAGGATCAGGGAAAGCCACGCTCTATTCAAGAAGCACCTCGCGAGTACCGGGGACGGTTGTCGGGCGGAGCGAACGCCGCCGGATGGTACCTGCTCGAAGAGATAGCGGGCGCGCGGTGACCCGACGATTCCGCCGGAATCGAGCGAGCCCCGGGGGGCGCGGCGAGGATTCGGTCCTTTTGCGGTACCCCGGCGGCGCCGAGCGGTCCTTTCCTGCCCGAGGGCCGAGCGGGCCCCGACCCGGCACCAGTGAACAAGGAGCAGACCATGAGTGTACCCACCCTCGTCGTCCTCGCGACGACGCTCGCCATGACGATCCTCGGAGTTTCGCCGCCGCATGCCGGCGATGGAGCGCCACGGCGCCCGCTTCACGTCTTCACCGGGAGCGCCGAGGCCAGTCGCTTCGGCATGGCCGTCGCGCACGCAGGCGACGTCGACGGCGACGGCTGTCCCGACTTGATCGTCGGGGCCCCGATGGAAGAGATCGACGGGGAGAAGCGCGGCATCGTCCGCGTCTTCTCGGGGCGGGCCGGCCGCGAGCCCCCGAGTGGAACGAGAGCCCCACCCGTGAGGAGCCGGAGCGACGCCCCATCAGGAACAGCCAATCGTGCAATACCACGTCCAGATGATCCCCGCCGCCGGGTCGCCGGAGC
>CAZCAC010000208.1:0-7591 GCA_964496575.1 uncultured Planctomycetaceae bacterium
ACATCCTCGCGCATTTGGCGCTAGGTGGGGTGTCCGAAATCCCCAGGAAGGTCACGCCGAGGCTTTGCGGCGTCGCCTGCCCACTTGGGGCACGCGGACCTACCCGTTCGCCTGCGGCGAACGCTCAATCGCCAGTGGTCCCTCCCCGTTCGCCTGCGGCAAACGCCACGCCGGCACCGGGACCTCCCCGTTCACCTCCGGCAAACGCACCGACCCCAACAGACCCGCCCATCCGCCGACCGCGAACGCCACCGCCCCGTGTACTTCCCTCTCCCCCCACAGTACGCTGACCCCTGCGCGGGTGAGACCCCGGCGCCGAAAACGCGATGGATCCGCTACTGATCGACGACGAGGGCTACGAGGCCAGCCTGCTGGGTAACGAGGCGATCGTGCGCGGTGCGGTCGAAGCCGGAGTCGCCTTCGCCTCCGGCTATCCCGGCACCCCCTCCTCGGAGGTCACCGATTCCTTCGCTCGGATCGCCGACGAAGCGGGAATCGTCTTCGAGTACTCCGTCAACGAGAAGGTCGCCCTCGAGATGGCCTTCGCCGCTTCACTCGCCGGAGCTCGCTCGATCTGCGCGATGAAGCACCTCGGGCTGATGTGCGCGGGCGATCCGATCTCCACCATCCCCTACGTCGGCACCGTGGGGGGCATGGTCATCGTCAGCGCCGGCGACCCCTCCTGCCGTACCAGTCCGAACGAACAGGATCAGCGCCACCTCGGCGCGATGCTCAACATACCCGTCCTGGATCCGAGCACGCCGGAGGAGGCGCACTCGATGGCCCGTCAGGCGTTCGCCCTGTCGGAAGCCTGCCACCTCCCGGTGATCCTTCGCATCACCACGCGGGTCTGTCACTCCCGCGCCAGCATTCACTACGACGAGATGAGACCGCCGCGGGTCGCCGGCTTCGTCCGTGATCCCGCTCGCTTCACGCCGATCCCCGTCAACGCGCGCCGGATGCGCCAGGAGATCCCCGGGCGACTCGAGAGCGCGCGCACCTGGATGTCCCGAGCGGGCCTCTTCCGCCGCAGCGGCTCCGGAACCCGCGCAATCGTCGCCTGCGGAGCTCCCGCGGCGACCACCCTCGACATTCTCGAGGACGAAGGGCTGGAGGACGACCTGATCCTCGCCGTGCTCGGCGGGGTCCACCCGCTGCCGGTCGACGAGCTGCGCACCCTCCTCGGCGAGGTGGAGACGATCGTGGTCGTCGAGGAGCTCTCTCCCTTCATCGAGAACGCGCTGCTCGCCCTCGGTCGATCGGAAGGTTCCACCGCGACGATCCTCGGCAAGCGCACCGGGCACTTCCCCGAGGAATTCGAGTACCTGCCCGCGACCATCCGACAGGGGCTGCGCGACGCCCTCGGCCTGGACATCCAGGTCGCCGGCGTCGCCACCTTCGATCCCGTCGTTCCCCGGCCCCCCTCCCTCTGTGCCGGCTGTCCGCACCGCACCACCTTCTTCGCCGCCCGTGCCGCCTTCGGCGACGAACACCTCTACTTCAACGACATCGGCTGCTACACCCTCGGTTACGGCGAGCCTCTGGGCACCGTCGACGCCCTGCTCTGCATGGGGGCGGGCTTCTCCCTGGCCGCGGGCGTCTCCCGGACGACCGGCAAGAAGACCGTCGGCTTCGTCGGCGACTCCACCTTCTTCCACTCCGGCATGCCGCCGCTCCTGAACGCGATCAAGGAGAACGTCGACATGGTCGCGGTGATCCTCGACAACCAGGTCACCGGGATGACCGGCTTCCAGGAGAGCCCGACGATCGAGGTCGACGCGGGGATGGGGATCTCCCGCAGGGTCTCGATCGAGGGAGTGGTGCGCGCGCTGGGCGCCGAGCAGGTCGAGACGGTCAACCCGGGCGACCTGGCCGAGACGGTCGCCGCGTTCCGGCGGGCGCGGGAGCATACCGGCGTCAGCGTCATCATCGCCGAGCAGCCGTGCCCCGTCTTCCTCGGGCGCGCCACCGGCGCGACGACCCACGAGGCCGGAAGCTATCGGATCGATCACACGCGGTGCCGGACCTGTGGCCGGGAGACCGAGGGGCACCGCTGCCATCACGATCTCACCCGCGGGCTCGAGCGCCACATGGCGGACACCCGCGCGCTGCAGACGAGCTCCGAGGGTGCGGAGACCCGCCTCCACCCGCCGGCGAGAGTCGCGCCGTGCGCCCGGAGCTGTCCGCTGCACCTCTGCATCCAGGGGTACGCCGGCCACATCGCCAGCGGTCAGTTCCGGGAAGCGTACGAGCTGATCCTCAGCTCCTGCGCGCTGCCCGATTCCGTCTGCCGCGTCTGCCACCGTCCCTGCGAGGACGTCTGCGTCCGCGCCGAGGACGGCGAGGCGGTGGCGATCAACGACCTGAAGCGCTTCGCCACCGACTGGGCCGCGTCTCAGGGCGGAGTCGAATTCGAGGTGCCGCGCGATCCGGAGAACGGCAAGAGCGTCGCGGTGATCGGCTCGGGCCCGGCGGGGCTCACCGCCGCCCACGACCTGGCCCTGCGCGGCTACGCGGTCTGCCTCTTCGACGCGGGCGATCAGCCGGGCGGCCTCCTGCGCACCGGCATCCCGCCGTTCCGACTGCCGCGGCGCGCCCTCGAGCGCGACATCGAGCGGATCATGAACCTCGGCGTCTCCTTCCGCGGCAACACCCTGCTGGGGCGCGACGTGGAGCTCGACGACCTGCTCGGCGGAGAGCACGACGCGGTGCTGATCGCCATCGGGGCGCACGCCTCCGCGAGGCTCGAGCTGCCGGTCGCCGAAGGCGCGGGAGAAGTGCCTCCGATCGTCGACGCGCTCGAGTACCTGGCCGCCGCGCTCGAGGGCGGTGACGCCCCGACCGGCCGGCGAGTGGTGGTGGTCGGCGGCGGCAACGCGGCGCTGGACGCCGCTCGCGTCGCCCGGCGCCGCGGCGCGGAGCAGGTCGTCGTCGCCTACCGCCGCCGCGTGGAAGAGATGCCAGCGCTGGAGGACGAGATCCGCGAAGCGCGGCAAGAGGGGATCGAGCTGCGCACCCAGCTGCAGCCGCTCCGGCTGGTCGCCGGCGGTCTCGAGTGCCTCGGCACCCGTCCGGGCGATCCCGACGCTTCGGGGCGCTCCCGCCCCGTTCCCGTCGAAGGTTCCGAGTGCCTGCTCGTGGCGGATCAGGTGATTGCGGCGATCGGGCAGTGGCCACGTACGGAGCCCCTCACCGTCGGCGGCGAGCGCCTCACGACGAGCTCCGACGGCAGCCTCGAGACCGACCCGGAGACCGGGGTGACCTCGTCTCCGCGGGTCTTCGCCGCCGGTGACGTCGCTCCCGGCGAGCGCACCGTCACGACGGCCATGGCTGCGGGGAAACGCGCCGCGTGGGGGATCGACGTCAACCTCCGAGGCCGTCGCGAAGCCGATCGCCGGCCGCCGCCGCCGCTGCCCCGGCCTTCCGCGACCGCGCCGGAATCGACACCGGCCCGCAGCCTCGACCGGTCTCCCCGCCACCACCCCGAGGAGCTCCCTCCCGAGGAGCGAGACGGCTTCGCCGAGAACGTGGCCACGCTCACCGAGGCCGCAGCGCGCGCCGAGGCCGCTCGCTGCGAGGTCTGCGGGATGTGCGGCAACTGCCGCGCCTGCCTCGACCTATTCGGCTGTCCGGCGTTCCACCTCGTGGACGGCGCGATCGAGATCGACGAGCTCCTGTGCACCGGCTGCGGCATCTGCGCGGCCTTCTGCCCCAACGGCGCGATCGTGCCGGCGGAGGGGGGCGAGTCATGAGCAGCGATTTCCGCTCGAAGATCCTCCTCGTCGGCACGGGCGGTCAGGGAGTCCTGACCGCGGCGCGACACCTCGGCGAGGCCGCCCGCTGCGCCGGCCACGACGTCGTGCTCGGGCAGCTGCACGGCATGTCGCAGCGTGGCGGCAGCGTCGAGTCGACCGTGCTGATCGGCCATACCGGCAGCTCGTTCATCGAGGCCGGAGAGGCGGACGTCGTCCTGGGGCTGGAGCCCCTCGAGGCGCTTCGCGCGCGCCCGCGGATGCGTCCTTCGACGATCGTGGTCACCAGCACCAAGGCGGTCGTACCGCAGCTCCTCTCGCAGTCGGGTGAACCCTACCCCGAGATCGACTGGATCCTCTCGGGCCTCCGCGCCGTCGCCGCCGAGGTGATCGCGGTCGACGGCGAACGCATCGTCCGCGAGGTCGGCTCGCGTCGCTCGCTGAACACCGCCATGCTCGGCGCCTTGTCCCGCCTCGGCCTGCTCCCCTTCGACAGCGAGCAGCTCTGGGCGACGATCGCCGCGAACAGCTCGGCGCGCTTTCTCGACGCCAACCGTCACGCCTTCGAGCTGGGCGTCGCAGCGACCGCCACCGACTCGAGCCGCGATCCCGTGGACTAGCGCCGCACCGGGGTGATCACGATCGTCCCGCCGCGGCCGTCGTCCTCGTGCTATCCAGAAACTGGGCCGCGCTCGATCGCCCCAAATTCCAGGCGTTTCGAGCAGGGTAGAATACGGCATGTTGGCCGCAACGCACCCCCTACAAGTCCTCCTGCTTACCTTCGCCGGCCTGGTGAACCGTCACCAGGCCGATGTCATCGCCTACTTGGTCGAGGAGAACCGCGTCCTCAAGGAGCAGATGAAGGGGAGGAGTCTCCGGTTGACCGACGACCAGCGCCGCCGTCTCGCTGTCAAGGCGAAGCTCCTGGGCCGGAAGACCCTGAACATGGTCGCCACCATCGTGACCCCGGACACGCTGATGCGCTGGCATCACCGATTGATCGCGGCGAAGTGGACCTTCCCGGCGAAGAAACGTGTTGGTCGTCCGGGGCTGATGAAGAAGATCAAGGCGCTGATCGTACGCCTAGCCACGGAGAACCCGTCCTGGGGCTACTGCCGGATCCAGGGTGAGTTGAAAGGCGTTGGTCACACCGTCGCCAGGACGACCGTCGCCAACGTCCTGAAGGAGAACGGGATCAAGCCTGCACCGGACAGGCCCTCATCATGGCGTTCGTTCCTTCGAGCCCACTGGGGTCAGATCGCCGCTACCGACTTCTTCACCACGGAGGTCTGGACGCCCCGCGGGCTCGTGACGTACTACATCCTGTTCGTGATCGACCTGAAGACCAGGAAGGTGGAGATCGCCGGGATCACGCCGTCCCCGGACGAGGCGTTCATGGCACAGGTCGTCCGCAACCTAACCGATTGCTTCGACGGGCTTCTGCGGAATCATCGGTTCCTGATCCTCGACCGCGACTCCAAGTTCACCGAGAAGTTCAAGGACACCCTGAAGGGCACCGGTGTGGACGTGACCCCGTGCCCGTTCAAGGCGCCGAACTGCAACGCCTTCGCCGAGAGGTTTGTGCTCTCGATCAAGTCGGAGTGCCTGCGCCGGATGATCTTCTTCGGAGAGTCCTCGTTCCGCCGGGCTGTCTCCGAATTCGTCGATCATTATCACGTCGAGCGTTCACACCAAGGGCTGGGCAACGAGCGGATCGAGGCGAGAGAGCGGGGGCACGGCGAAGTGAGGTGCACCGAGCGGCTGGGAGGGATCCTCAAGCACTACTCCAGGGCGGCATGACACAAACCGAGAGGGGCGGGACCCTGCGAGACGGTGGGGGAGGTGCGCCTGGTGTGCGGGAGCCTCGCTGCGACGCCGACTTCTCGCGGGAAGTCCAGGGGACACGGCCGGAATCCGCGACCAGGAAGCACCGCAAGTCCGTACACTGGCCGGTATTGAGGTACGACCGGAAATCTGGACAGGACGGGCCGAGCTGATCCGTCAGACGGCTTGTTGCGGGTTCATCCACTCCGATCCGCCGACCATGAAGAACACGGGGGCGCACGTTATCGACAACGTCCTCCCGAGGTTCAGCCTTCGCTTGATCCCGTTGACTCATGCACCGAGCCGGCGATGGAGAGCTCGACCGGCAGCTGTCGTGGGCCCTGGAAGCTGGCGCAATCAGGGGAGCCAGGCAATCGCGTATCCATTCGAGGCGTTGAATCCCGACCCGCACGGCGAGTTGAACGGGTTCCTGTACCAGCACTGGTAGTACTTGGTGTCGCCTGGGTTGATGTTGCCGGCCTTGGCCGAGATGCCGATGGTTGTGGATGAAGCTCCGCCTCCATCCGCGAATCGAACCTGGAGACGGATCAGGTTGCCTCCGGCACAACGGAGACCGTCGCCCCAGAGAAGGCCCGGAGACAGGTCGTTTTCGGCCTGGAGGAACAGGCCCGACTCGGTGGGTTCCTGGCGTAGCGCGGTCAGAACAAGCGTGTCGCCTGTTATGCTCGCGGTGCCGCTGCCGGTGAGCCGCGCGCCCTCGGGGAAGAACCCGTTTGCGCATCCCGAGCCCGGTACGCCGCTGCTGTTGTCGTTCGTGCACGGGCAAGGGGTTCCTGAACCTGGATCACCATAGCAGTATGGAATACCAGGGATGGAATCGATGTCGTAGTGATAGCCCATGTCCACAATGCCAGTGTCCTGCAACAGATCCGTCCTCGTTGTTCCCGTGGCCATCGACGAGTTGGGATCCCCGGCATTCACACACGGGTTTGTGACTCCGGGTTGACACGGGTTTTGTTGGAGGCGGTAGTCGCCATTGACTGGATCGATGAAGAGTGGGTCGGCGTCTATGTTCCCAGTCCCAGAGTAGCCACCCCGTATGTTGCAGTGCGTGATGACTGCCTGCCCGATGATCTCCTTGGGACCGGCATTGTCCCATACGATGCAGTTAGTGATGGTGGTCTGAGTCGAGGAGGAGCAGAGAATCCCACCAGCATAGACAATACCGCCTGAGTCGTTTCCGGTAATCGTATTCCCCGTAATGACCAAGTCTGACACGTGGCAGTAGATGCCACAACCAAGGGAAGTCACAGTCCCAATTAACCGGTTCCGGGCAATCACGTTGTTGACCATCACGGCAGACGAATACCTGCAGGAGATGCCACCCCCAATACAGGAGATGTTCTCCATGCGGTTTTCCGCGATCACATTGCCCGCGATCATTGGGCTAGATTCGTAGCAGTAGATGCCCCCTCCCTCGAGAACCGTGAAGTTATCGCAGATTCTGTTGTTGATAATTGTCGGAGAAGAAGACTGGTTGCAGACAATGCCGCCGCCATAGTCAGCATTTCCACCAGTAATAGTGAATCCATCGATCGTGGAGGATAGCCCCTCTCCCGACGTGAATGTGACCACGCTCCCGGACTGGTTGCCGTCGATGGTCGTCACCACGGCCCCCTGCTCACTCCTTACCGTGATGGCCTTGCCTATGAAGTTGATGCTCCCCACATAGACACCTGGCCGAACGACGACCTCGTCCCCATTCACAGCGGCATTGATTGCCTCCTGGATCGCGACGTAGTCATCCGGCACCCAGATCGTGTTCGAGAACCCGGACGACGCAGTGAGGAATGCAACCGCAAGAGAAAAAGGCCAGCGCATAAGGTGCACCTCCATGATGACTTGGCTTTGGGCGGCTCCTTCGAGTGCATCCAGAATACTCCATATTCCCTCCGGGCGGTGGCGCAATCTCGGGCTCTTCCGGGACGAAGTGCCCCAAGGCAGGGCTCCTGACATAGGTGCGTGGAGTGGCGGCATTGGCCGAATGCCGTTCA
>CAZCAC010000209.1:0-7317 GCA_964496575.1 uncultured Planctomycetaceae bacterium
CTTGGCGTTCGCCGAAGGCGGACGGAACGTGGGTGTGTTCACCGGGGCCGGGGCCGCATGCAGGCCTCGGCCCCCTGCAGGCATCGGGTCAGTCCCGTCCGCCTGCGGCGAACGCCACGCCGGCACTGGGACCTTCCCGTTCGCCTGCGGCGAACGCCCAATCACCCGGGGCAATCCACTACCCATCGACAATACCGAAAGCCTCACCGCTCGAGCGCGATCCGCCGGAACTCCACCCCGGTCGAGCCCCACGAGTGCAGCGCGATCGTGCCCGCGCGATGGGTCGAATCCTCGACAGCGAAGACCACCTCCCCGTCGATGATCACCCGCAGCAGCGCTCCTTCCATCACTACCTCGACGTCGAACCACTGCCCGATCGGATACGGCACGCCATCCCGCGCGATCACCCGATACTCGTCGCCATCGCGCACGGCAAGGGTGCGGAACCGGCGCTCCTGGTTCAGGCTCAGGAGATAGTGGTGCTCGGGATCACGGTAGCGGAACGCGACCCCGATCCCGTCGTTGTCGACACTCTTCAGCTGCAGCCGCAGGCGGCCGTCGCGGAAGCTCCTCCCCTTCTCGTAGACGTACAGGCTCCCGTACAGCGGTTGCACCGCCCCCTCGGGAGTCTCCGCGATCGGTGAGAAGATGTTCGAGCTCTGGGTCACCGTCCCCGTGGCGGAGACTCTCCACGCACTCGGCGGCGAGTTGACCGGCGGTCCGCGATCCCAGATCGACCAGTTTCCCTCGCCGAGCGGCAGCAGCAGCGGATCGATCACGAACTCGGCGCTGACCACGCGGCTGGGAAAGGCCTCATCGGCGAAGGTGCGCAGCTTCAGCATCGCGCTCTCCTCGACCCGCACCGGCCGCACGTAGCGCGGCGAGTCCTCGGTCGGCGTCGTGCCGTCGAGCGTGTAGTGGACCCGCGCCCCCTCCCCCTCGGCGGAGAGCTGGACCTTTACCGGCTTCCGGTACGCGCCGCCATCCGGCTCCACCGTCGGCCAGCGCAGCGCTTCGGGCTGCAGGGCGATCCACGAGCGGTTGAGATAGCTGCACACGCAGCCCACGCTCGCATCGGGCAGGAGCACCAGCCCACCCGCGGGCAGCGCGTTGATCCAGCAACCGGGCCGAATACCGCCGTAGTTCTGCGTGCCCTCGTCCCGCTCCAGCTCGTGGTAGCCGAGTGTCGCCGAGCGGTAGACCAGCATGTTCTCCCCCGCCGCGAGGATACCGCAACCGTAGGAGCGGTGGAAGTCGAACGGGCGCACGTCGCCGGTCAGGAGGTCGCGCGCACCGCCCTGCCAGTAGATCGTGCGGTCGATGACGAGCGGCCGCATCGAGTAGCGGACCTCCTCGTCCCACCGAGGTTTCCCGCTTTGCGCACCAAACACCGTCATCCGCCCGCCGGCCTCCGACTTCAGCTGGAAGCGCGTCGGCTGATGGGCCATCAAGAGCGAGTCGTGCGCGGCGCTCAGTACCAGCAACGTGCCCAGGACCTCGTCGACCTTCCAGCGACGTTTCCCGGTCCTCGCGTCGAGGCAGTACAACGTCCCGGGCGGGTGCGGCGGGATGTTCTCCGGGTCGAGCTCGTTCTCGCGCACGCGATCCATCTCCGCCAGCGGCCGGTCGACGAGATGGACGCGTCCCCCACCGATGGCGATCGCATTGTGGCGAACCGAGTGCTGCGCCTCGTACAGCCAGAGCCGTTCCCCGCTCGCGATGTCGAAGGCGAAGATCGAGTTCGACTCGGTCAGCTGCACCGAGACGTCACCGGTCTCCACGTAGCGAAACGTGACCGTGTGCTCGGGGTTCGCCTGCGTGCCAAAGAGGATCCCGTCCTCGCACGCGAGGTAGCCCCAGAGCCCCGACTCGCCGCCGGGCACCTCGTACACCCTGAGCTCCTCGCCGCTCACTCGATCGAGCCGATGACAGCGTGCCCCCTGCCGCACGAATACCCCCGCCTCGCTGACGCAGTAGAGACCGTGCGTCCCCGAGACCCCCATCAGGTGATCGCCGTCGTACGCGGCGAGGATTCCCGGGAACGCATGCTCCCAGAGCAATCGCCCGTTGTACGCGTCAACCGCGATCAGCGTGTCGATACCGAGCGAGTAGATCCGCCCGTCGGAATAGAGCGGCGATGGCCCGCGCCCGTGGCGCTGTGGCAGGTCCTGCGCGATTTCGCGGAACCAGAGCATGCCGAGCGGGCCCCGCACGGGATCGCCGGAGCAGGAGGTATTGCCGGGGTCGGCGTAGAGGTGGGTCCAGTCGCCGGAGTCCTCGAGGAGACCGCGCCACATCGTCTTCGTCGTCTCCTCCGTCTCGAAGATGCACCTCCATCCGCCGTACGGGCGCTGCAGGCGCCAGAGCTCCTCGAGATCCGGCTTTGGGTGGTCCTCCCAGACCAGAGGAGAGTGAACGATCAGGTCGGCGAAGTAGGAGGGCAGCCGCCTCAGCTCGTCGAAGGGACAGGTCACCACGCTGACTCGTGTCCCCAGCAAGCCCTGGGCGGCGAAGTACGTCCGCGTTGCCCGAGCGTGCTTGGCGTCGGGTACGACGACGATGATGTGGAGCTCGGAGGATCGTGCCAACTCGCTCGCCAGGATCCCTCCAATGTCCAGGCAGTACCCTTCGCGAACGCCGCATTCCTCGACGATAGCGAGCGCGGCAGGTCCGATCCTCCACTCCAGCACCTCCTCGACGCGTGGCACCCCGGGCGACCCCGGGCGCTCGGCGATGACACTCTCGGGCTCGGGGTGGTCCGTCCCGTCGAAACCGTAGAGCCGCCCCGCATCGGTCCCGACAACGAGCCACCCGTCACTCACCGCGAGCGCTCGCGCGTTCCCTTCCACCTCGTGAGTCCAGACGATCGCCCCCGCCTCCAGGTCGATCACCACCACTCGCCCCTCCCCACCGGCGACGAGCTTCCCCCCCGCGACGATCAACGCGCCGTCGGTCTCGGCGCAGGCGATCTCGTGGATCTTCACCAGACCCTTCGTCCCGGTCGCCGGATCGACCTCGCCCCAGCGGTAGACGGAGATCGCGGTGCGCGTCGCCGTCGCGATCCCGTCGGGCAGACCGGCGATCGCCACCGCTCCCGTCTTGCCGGTGGGCGCGCCGCTCTTGGCGTCGAAGAAACTGCCGCTGTTGAAGAAGTACTTCCCCGAGGCCATCGTCTCGGTGCCGCCGCGAGGCGAGTTGCTCTGCAGGTGGAAGTACTCGAACGCGCCATCGAAGCGCCGGAACGCCGCCGGTACCGCACGCCCGTTGGGCACCAGGAGGTACTCGTCGGTGACCACCAGGTGTCCCTGCGCGCCGACGCCGCTCTCCGCCTCGGCGCCGCCGTGCGGCTGCGCCATGAAGATCGTGCCGGAGTCGTCGTTGACCCAGAGCGCCTTGCCGCTACGCGCGTCGAGCGCGTGGATGTAAATCCCCTCCGACGGCCAGATCCCGGCGGCGTAGTACAGGACGCCATCCTTCACCACCGGCCCGCCGCGAACGGGCCAGCGGGAGATCATCCGCTCGTTGCCGAGGACGAGGCGCTCGTCGCCGCCGCCGCGCTGCTTCCAGCGTAGCTCCCCCGTGGCGTGGTCGAGACAGTAGAGAAAGCCGTCGTCGCTGGCCACGAAGAGCTGCTCCTCGAAGATCGCCGGCGCGAAGCGGATCGGCCCCTCGGTGTCGAAGCGCCAGACCTGACGACCGCTCTCGAGCTCCACCGCGCGCACCGCGCCGTCGACGGTGTCGCCGTAGAAGATGCGCCCGCCGGCGATCACCGGCTGGTGCACCCGATCGAAGGTCATCCGCGAGACGCGCGGCCACGCCGGCGCAGGGGCATTCTCACACTGGCGCACCCAGGCGAGGTGCAGCTCGGTGGGCAGCTCCTCGGCCGTGAAGGCACTTCGCGCGGCGTCGCCTCGAAACATCGGCCAGTCCCCGGCGCGGCCCGGGAGAGACAGCAGAACGATGGCGACCGCAGCCGCCGGCAGAGCTCCGAGGGCGCGATTCCTCTCGATCATGGCCCCGAGCGTACGACGTCGGACGCCTTTCGACCACCTCGCCGTCTGGGGAGCGAATCCACGGTGCTCAACGACGATCCACGCACCCGGGCGGCACGAAGCCGGGCAGGTCGGCGCGCGGGCGGTCGGCCAGGAGCTCCTGGATCGGCCCGAAGAGCCCGAGCAGCGCCTGGTAGTCCGGATCCTCGCGCGAAGCGAAGACCGCCTGGCCGCACGCTTCACTCCCGCCGGCGGCGCGAGCGAGCGGGGCGAGCAGGAAGTCGTTGTTCTCCGGCCGCAGCATCCGCGTGTAGAAGGTGCGCGGAATCCCCGACTCGTGACACTCCGCGCAGCGCCGCGCGGCGACCTCCGCCAGCGACGGCTCGAGCTCCGGCGGCAGCATCCGCCGGCTCCCCATCCGATCCGGGTGGTTCGATGCGGACGTTCCGTAGTAGGGGACGTTCAGGTCGATCCAGAGATAGATGCGCCGGCGCTCCTCGTCGCTCAGGTCGACGCGCGGATTTCCGTCGGCGTCGGGGTGTCCACTCCGGATCAGCTCGGCCAGAGCGCTCGCCGGTGACCCCCAGCTCCGAGGCTCGATCTGGTGGATGTTCCGCTCGGTGCCGTTGATCGTCCAGATCCAGGAGGTGTAGGGACTACGCCCCTCTTCGCCGCTGTCGATCCGCGCGTTGTGCACCTCGGGGCGCCGCTCCCCCATCGTGCCCTTCCGCGCCAGGACGTCGTACGAGACGCTGAAGAAGTCGGTCTTGTCGCCGGTGAGATCGACGCCGCCCGGGTGCTCGCGTTCATTGTGGCACTCGACGCAGTGCCGATCGAGCACCGGCTGCACGACCTCGGGGTACAGGAACCCCTTCACGCCCCATGCCGGGGGCTCGAGCTCCTGCGGCCGCCGGCTCATCGCGAAGCCCAGGCCACGGGTCGGCGTCACCTCGTTGCGATCCGCGTGACAACCGACACAGCCCTGCACCTCGCCCGGCATCAGGTGCGTGAAGGTCCGCATCCGCTGCAGCGCGCGCCCTTCGGCGTCGAGCGCCAGGAAGTAGAGCGGCACCTCGGCGGGTACCTGAAAGCAGGCCGAGCCATCCTCGGCGACCGTCGCCGTGCCCCATACCTTCTTCGGCGAGTAGGTCGCCCCGCAGGAGACGAGCGGGAACTGGTAGCCGAACGCGGTGTTCGACGCGTAGCCCTTGCCCGTGGGCACCTCGTGGATGAGCGGGGTGAAGGTGCTCTTCTCGATCTCCTGGACGACGACGATCTCCTTCACCTCGCCACGCTCCACCGCCGGCTCGAGGCCACGGTAGACGTCCTGCACCATCATCGTGGCCCACGCACCGGAGACGCTGCCGTCCTCGGCCAGCTCGACGGACTCGTCGAAGCGACCGGTCGCAACGGTCTGCGGCGCCTCGACGGTCCGCACCGGCTGCGCGCTGTACCAGCCCAGCCCCTCCTCCGGCTGGAGCAGCGAGACGCAGTTGCCGTCGTAGTCGCGCAGCTGCAAGACGCCCATCCGGCTGACCAGGTAGCGGCCGTCGTCGATCGGAAACGGCTTCTCGTACGGCCCGCTGAGCCCGTTGCCGTAGACGCCGCCGACGGCGTAGAGGTCGACCTCGGGCGTGAGGTTGGTCACCGCCTCGCGGGCATTGGAACCCTTCGTCCGGTCGATGACGCAGATGGCGCCACGGCAGTCGCCGTTGTGATTGGTAGCAAGCGCGAGGACGTTCTGCGTCCCGGGAATCGGCTGGGCGTCCATGAAGGTCCCCGGCGCGATGACGCGGTTGCCGTAGAAGCCGGCGAGCCCGGTCCCGTCGGGGTTGATCGACCAGAGGCTCTGAATGGGACACGCCGGGCGGTCGACGTACTCCCAGCGAGTGAAGATGATGCGCCCGTCGGCGAGCACCGAGGGCGTGAAGTCCATCAGGTAGTTCGCGGAGAGCCGCTGCTGCCTCGTCCCGTCGCGCTCCATCCGGTACAGGACCGGCGAGGTGGTGACGAAGCAGTACGCGTAGGCCGGCTTGCGATCGGAGATGAAGACGATTCCGCCATCGGCGAGCCAAGCGGCGTTCAGGTTGTTGTGCGTGCCCGAGGTCAACCGGGTCAGCCCCGTGCCGTCGACGTTCACGCGGTAGATCTGGTAGTTGTGGTCCGGGACGCTGCGGTCGACCTCCTCGAGCAGCTGGTTCGGCTGGACCATCTCCTCCCCGCCGCGCTTCCAGGAGAAGACCACCTCCGTCCCGTCGTACGACAGGTCGGCGTCGATGATCTCGCCGTCCGTCGAGTCGACGAGCTGGCGGAGCTTCCCGCCATCGCGACCGGGGGAGTAGACGTACAGGCCGCCGCCGGGGCGGTAGCCCTCGACGTGGTAAGTGTAGACGTGGGAGAGGCTCAGGTGGTGGCGCTGGATGACCAGGATGTCGCGGAAGCCGAGGGACCCGTCGAGGAGCTCTCGTGCCAGGGCGCGCGCGGCGGGAGTTCGCTCGCTCGCCGGAATGCTCAGCTCGGCGAGGTGCTCGTCGCTCACCGGCGAGGCGAACACGGCGATCTCCGAGGCTCCGGGGTTGTAGCGATCGGTGTGGGAGGAGAGGAATCTCAGCGTCAGCGCATCGGTCCGGCATCGGGGCAGGCGAATCCGCTGGGGTCCGTGCCGCGCCTCGAGAGTGCCGCGGACGATCGGCTCGTCCCCGTCGCCCAGATAGACCTCGTAGTCCTCGAAGCACTCCTCGAGCAGCATCGCCGTCCGCCCGAAGTAGACGACCTCCCCCACCTCGACCGGCTCGTCCCAGCGCAAGGTGAACGTGCCGCGGTAACCGCTCTCCGCGCCGCGAATCGCCCAGGCCTTCGCCCGGTCCTCCCGACACAGCCGACCCGGGATCTCGCCGTCGACCGCGAAGCGGGCGAGGTAACGCGCGTCGTATTCGCTGCTGGCCGAGACGTGCGCACGGAGGGCGAGGTTCTCAGGTGGCGTCGAGGAGGTGGAGCCTTCCTGAACGACCGTCGGGCAGACCAGGAGGATGGGGAAGAGTCCGACGATGGGCATGAGTCCAGTCTAACGCGGAGGCTCCTCGGGGGTGTCAGCGAGCCGGAGCACGACCCCCGAGTCACCGCTGTCGACCACGCCTCGCGCCCTGAGCTTGCTTCCCGTGAGCACACTCCCGGCGAGACCGTGCTCTCTCGCCAGCAAGGTGTACCGGCCGGGGGGTAACGGGCCGAGCCGGAACGCGCCTTCCCCATCGCACGTTGCGGAGTCCCGGAACCCATTGCAGGGCTCCTGACCTACGCCGGATTGTGATGATTTAGGGTCGATTTC
>CAZCAC010000210.1:0-6718 GCA_964496575.1 uncultured Planctomycetaceae bacterium
GCTCTTCCGGTTCTGGTCTCTGTGCTCTCTGTGTCCTCTGTGGTTAAATTTCTGGCTCTGGTTCTGATCTCCGCGTCCTCCGTGGTGCCTCCGATCGTGGGGCCTGCTCTCTCCGTGAGTTGCCTCTCGTTGACCGCCCGTTGACCGAAGAACGCGCTGGGGATGACAAGCTCTGGCCCGGCGAGTCGTATCACGGTGCACGTACGGCGGGGAATCCCGCCCGGACCGGACGAGGAAAACTCGACATGGAGGCTTGCGCGATGAACGGAAGATGGCTCGGCTTGGTGTGGCTCGGACTGCTCGGGCTGGTGGCGATCGGGTCGACGGTGACCGCCGTCGGGGCCCAGGAGTCGGCGGCGGACGTCGGGCAAGAAGTCGACGAGTGGCAGCGCGGGGTGCGGCCCGGGGTGACGCTCGACAAGCAAGGGCTCGTGCGGCTGATCAAGGACATGGCCCGAACGGAGCTCGACCTCAAGGTGAACCGTGACTTCGCGGCGGCCGAGAAGCGACTCCACGAGGTGTGGCTGGCGGCGTCGTCCGACCGGATCTCCGCTCCCCAGTGGCGCTTCCTGGTCGAGCTGGCCATGGCGCGCGCCCGGTTGAACGTCGAGGCGCGCCGCTTCGAGCTCGCGGGCCGGCACCTCGATCACCTGATCTTCGCCCTGCCGAGAGGCGGCGCCGTCGCGCGGCCGGTCGAGGAGCTGCTGGCGCCGTCGGCGGAGCTGCTCCTGGAGGAGAAGAAGCAACTCCTCGACCCGCGCCTGGTCCAGATGCGCCGGGACGTCGCGGCGGAGCGGGATCGAGCGCGGCAGGGCGGGCTCGGCGTGGGCCTCGATCGCGATGATCCGGTGGTCCAGACCGTTCTCCGCCTCATCGAGGAGAACGAGATCTCGAACATGCTGCAGATGGGCACGACGGTGCTCCCGATCCTCGAGGAGGTCGCGCTGGAGAGCATCGACGAGCTCTACGAGAACACGAGCGTCGATCCGCTCTACTGGATCCAGGACCTGTCCCCTCTGCGGGTGCCCCGCGTGGCCCTCGCCGGCCTCGAGCGGGGGGGCGACGTGTGGAGGTTCCGGGTCGTCCGGCTCCTGGAAGTGTTCGGATTGGACGGCCTCGGCGGCAGTGGGTCGCGGCGAACGGAAGCCGCCGCGCGGTGGGGAGCGGTGCTCGAGAAGCTGCTGGAGGACCCGGGGGTCACCGTCGCCGTGCTTCCGTACGCCGTCGAGGTGTACGGCGCCGGCCACCACTCCGCCGCGCTGGAGAACGCGCTGTTCGAGGCCTGGCAGTCGCCGGACCGCGAGCGGCGTCAGGTGGTGCTCGGCGAACTCGAGCGGCAGAGCTCGATGGGCTCCATCCAGCCGCTCCTGGAACGAGTCCTGGCGAGCGGTCGGGCGGAGGACCGACGCCTCGCGGCGCGGTGGATCGCGTGGAACTGCGCCGACATGGGCACCCTGCGCGGATGCGCGGACGATGGCGATCCGGTGGTCCGCGAGAGCCTCGTGCACGCCCTGGAGCGGCTGGTCTCCCGGAATGACGACGTGCTGGGGGACGAGAATCTCGATCTCTTGCTCACCCTCGCCGCCGACGAGGCGGCCTCGGTCCGGCGGAGGGTCGTCTCCTTGCTGCAGCGGGACCCTCGTGGACCCGTTCCGAGGAAGGCCTACCTGAGCCTGGCCCGCGACGCCGACCCCGGGATCCGCCGCTCGATCGCCGGCCACCGCTTCGACTACAACTCGGATCTCCTGCCGCCGCTCTACGAGATCCTGGCCGCCGACCGGGACTCCGAGGTCGTCGCCCGGGTGGACACCTGGTGTGATCAGATCCTCGCGCGGAACTTCACGGTGACCCGTCGTTCGGAGTTCGTGGCGACGATCGTGGCCCGCCTTCGCAACGAGGCGCGCCCCTTCACCGAGTGCGTCCCCGCCTCGGAGCGGGAGGAGATCTACCGTCGCTTCTTCCGGACGCACGAGGGCGCCGACCCCTCGAGGAGCGGCGAGGTGGCCGAGGTTCTGGCGCGGGTGGCCCTGGAGCTCGACGACGTCCAGCTGCTCGAGTTCCTCACCACCCGGGATCGCAACGCCTTCCTGGACTACCCGGCGCTGGAGCTCCCTCGCGACCTCCTGCTGCGGGTGATCGAGCGAGTCGCCCGCAAGGAGGGCGGCATCCACTCGGCGGCCTCCCTGCTCGCGGCGATGAACCAGTCCCCGGGCCGCGACGACGCGAGCCTGACCGAGGTGGTCTGGAGCCTCTCCCGGAATCCGAACGTCGATCGTCGCGCTCGGGTCTACGCCCTCGCCTCGCTCTCCGGGCGTGGGGATCGGCGCTGCCTGTCGGTGATCCGCGAGCTCTTCCGGGCGGAGGACTGGAGCGGGCGGGGGATCGACAAGGAGCTCTCCCATTCGCTGCGCTGGCTCGGCCAGGAGCTTCCCCGGTCCGAGCGGGACCGGTTCGTCCTCGAGTTGATCGACGACCCGGGGATCTCACCCGGCCCCCTGGACCCCTTCATCTCCGGGGCCTACGGCACCGCGACCCTCGGCGACGAGCTGTCGCAGCGCATCCTCGCTCGATTCTTCGACGGGAAGGAGGATGCGGTGCCGGCCGCCGTCGGGATGGTGACCCTCGCGCTGCACTCGGTGGCGGCGAACCCCGGCGAACGAGACTTCGAGCGGATCGTCACCGCGCTGCACCAGCCCTCGCGCACCTTCGACCTGGTCATCCGCCTCGGCGAGGTCCCCGACCCGAAGTGGCTGCCCCTGCTCGGCGAGGCGCTCCGGAGCTCCTGGATGACCGAGAGCGACGATCGCGAGGCGTGCGCGGAGGCCGCCGCGGCGGCCCTCGCCAATCACTACTCCGACGAGGCGGCGATGATCCTCCTGGAGGGGATGCGCCGCGCGTCCTCCCACGAGGTCCGCCAGGCCTGCCAGCGCGGCCTTCAGCGGATCCGGGAGTTCCGCGAGGAGGAAGAGCGGGTGTTCGCGCGCCGGACCGCCGCCCTCGACCGCGACGATGCGATCCTCGATCTGATCTCCCTCCTCGAGGACCCCGACCCGACCCTCCAGGCCGAGGCGGCCCGCGGTCTCGCCACCCTCGGCGCGGTCGACGCGCTGCCGCGGCTGATCCGGCTCCTGCGCTCCGAGCAGGAGACGGTGAGGTCCGCTGCACGTGAGGCGATCGACCGGCTCAACTCCGTCGAGAAGACGCCGAAAGAAGGGGATTGAGTCGCGGCGGCGCGGCCCTCGGCGATGTGCCGTGGGCCGCGTTCGTGCTCGGGGGTGGTCATCACGCCCCGTTTCCACTGCGCGGGCTGACGCCCGCAACCCAACCGGTCAACAGACTGTTCGGATCACGATTCTCGATGGCGTCAATGCCCTCCCAGCCTGCTTTCTGCGCGCAGCGCGCAGAAACCGACTCCGAGTAGATTAGGCTGGCTCTTCCCCGTCCTCCGCCACCTGGAAGAGACCGATGCGTCAAGCCCTACTCGTCGCCGCCGCGCTCGTGTGCGGCCTCGTGTTCGCCGTACAGGAGGACTCCGCCGAGCTCGAGGTCGAGACCTGGCCCGACGGCTCGAGGCGGATCGAGCGCGAGGTCGTCCGGGACGCCGAGGGCGTCGCGATCGCTCACGGTGCCGCTCGCAGCTGGTTCGAGAGTGGACAGCTGGAGAGCGAGGGACAGCACAAGAACGGCTGGCGCTCGGGGTCGTGGGCCTTCTACCACGAGAACGGGGAAAAGGCCGCGGAGGGCGCCTATCGCCTCGGTCTGCGCAATACGCGATGGAAGTACTGGGACGAGGAGGGCGAGGTGATCTCCGAGCTCTCCGGCACCTACCGCGCGGAGATCGACGAGTACGACTCCGGTGAGCGGCGGATCGGCGGGGAGTATCGCGGCAAGCACAGGCACGGTCGCTGGACCTACTACACCGAGGACGGCGTCGTGCTGGCCACCGGGGAGTACCGGCGCGATCGCCGCAACGGCGAGTGGTCGTTCCACTGGCCGGGGAGCGGCGCGCCGATGTTCACCGGAGAGTATCGCCGGGACGAGCGCGAGGGTCCGTGGGTCTTTCGCCACCCGGACGGCACCATCGATCCCGAGCTCCTGAGCGGAGCGTACGACGAGGGGGAGCGGAAGCGCGGCCTGCCCGAGGAGGAGCCCGCCGAGATCGACCTCTCCCGCCTCCCCGCGCCGGCGCCGGCGGACGGCCTCACCGAGGAGGCGCGCGCGAAGCTGGCGGAGGAGGTGCGCGGCTTCCTCGCCGGCGGCTCGCGGCGGGCTGCCGCCCGGGACGCGATCCTCGCGGCGGGGCGTGAGGCGGTCCCCGCGATCCTCGCCATCCTGCGCCAGCTCGACCTCGGCGACCGCGCCTCGGTGCAGCTCGGCTTTCACCTCAACTACGACCTGCTCGGCGCGCTGCACCGCGGTCACGCCTACGCCTGGTTCCCCGGCACCAGCGAGCAGGACGTCCACCGCAACCAGCTCTCGATCCTGCGCTGGCACGCGCTCTGGGGGCTGACGCGCGAGCTGCCCGGCTTCGTCGAGGCGCTGGCCCCGCTGCCGGATGGCACGCCCTACAGCGACGCGCTGCTCGAGCTCCCCTTCGACCCCTTCGAGCGCCCCGCGCTGGTGGCTCCCGCCGCGCCCTCCCTCGCCGACCCGATCGAGTTCCGCAGCGCCCGCGAGCGGCGGCGCCTGCTCGGCAAGTACGGCGGCAAGGGGACCGAGGACGCGCTCGCGGCGGCGCTCGAGTGGCTGCTCGCCCACCAGTCCGGCGACGGCTCCTGGGACGCGGACGGTTTCTCGATGCGCTGCGCGATGGCGCGCGCGAAGACCTTCTGCGCGGGGCCCGGCCGCGACGGCGCCGAGGTGGGCGTCACCGCCCTCGCCCTGCTCGCCCTGATGGGCGACGACAGCGGCCCGGGAGTCGGGCCGCACGGGGCCGCCGTGCAGAAGGGGATCGACTGGCTGGTGGCGCAGCAGGATCCCCCGAGCGGCCTGATCGGCTCCACGAAGCTGCGCGAGTACGTCTACGGCCACGCGATGGCGACGATCGCGCTGGGTACCGCCCTGCGCTCCGGCGGCGCACCCGAGCTGCGGGATAGTATCCAGAAGGCAGTCGACTACCTCCTCGCCCAGCGCCTCCCCGCGGGCGGCTGGCGCTACGGCGGAAAGACCGGGGACAAGCCGGACTCCTCGGTCACCTGCTGGGTCCTGCACGCTCTCCACGAGGCCGCTCGCTGCGGCGTCGAGGTTCCCGAGGACGTGGAGCACTTCGCCTGGGATTGGATCGCCACGGTGACCGATCCGAAGAGCTCCCGCGTCGGCTACGACTACGCGGGGGGGAGCAGCGCCCGGGTCGCGGGCCTCAACGACCACATCTCGCCGGAGGTCTGCGAGACGCTCACCGCGGCGGCCCTCTACGCCCGCCTCGACGGCCCGAGAGCACCCCGGCCGGAGGCGCTGGTGCGGGAGCAGGTCTCGCTGATCCTCGAGCGCCTGCCCGAATGGCGCCCGGATGGCACCGACTTCTACGGCTGGTATCACGCGACTCACGCGCTCTTCCTCGAGGGCGGCATCGCCTGGAAGAAGTGGAACGCCGCGCTGGTCGATGAGCTGCTCGCGGCCCAGGTGAAGGCGAAGGGAACCCACCAGCACGGCTCCTTTCCCACCGACGTCGCCTGGGGGAGCACCGGCGGCCGGGTGTACACCACCGCCATCTGCGCGCTGATGCTGGAGGTGTACTGGCGCGTGGACCCGGGGCGCTGAGGGGAGCGGCGGATGGCCTTCGCCGGGAGGCTTCGCTAGGCTGGTCGAGGTGAGCTCAGCCATCGATCAGAACGCTCTGTTCCGGAGCGGCCGCCCACTCATCGGGGTCGTCCACCTGCCCGCACTGCCCGGCGCGCCGCGCTACGGGGGAGACCTGGAAGCCGTGCTCGAGAGGGCGCGGAGCGATGCCCGAGCCCTGGTCCAGGGGGGCTGCGACGCGCTGATAGTCGAGAACTTCGGCGACGTGCCCTTCTTCCGGGGCGCCGTCCCGCCGGAGACGATCGCCGGGATCACCGTGGCGGTGCGGGAGGTTCGCGAGCTCGCCGGCGACTCGCCGGTGGGGGTCAACGTGTTGCGCAACGACGCGCGCGCCGCCCTGGGGATCTGCGCGGTGACCGGGGCGTCGTTCCTGCGCGTCAACGTCCACTCCGGAGCGTCGGTTACCGACCAGGGAGTGATCGAAGGGGACGCGGCGAATACGCTTCGCGAGCGGAGCCGCCTCTGTCCCGGGGCGGCGATCCTGGCCGACGTTCACGTCAAGCACGGCTCGCCGCTCGGGTCCGAGTCTCCCGCGGAGGCGGCCGCCGATGCGCTGCAGCGCGGGCTCGCCGACGCGGTGATCGTGACCGGGAGCGGGACCGGCCGGCCACCGTCGCGCGAGGTGCTCGCGCACGTTCGGCGCAGCATCGGCGACGGCCGGCTCCTGATCGGCTCCGGCTTGACCGACGGCAACTACGAGCGGCTGCTCGAGGCGGCCGACGGCGCCATCGTGGGCAGCTGGCTGAAGCGCGGCGGCTCGGTTCGCGAGCCGGTCGACCCCGATCGCGTCGAGCGGCTGCGGGAGCTCGTCAATTCTCTGCCGCGCGTCTCCGGCAGTCGGGAGAAACCACAGAGGACACAGAGACCAGAACCAGAACCAGAACCAGAATTTTAACCACAGAGGACACAGAGGACACAG
>CAZCAC010000211.1:0-6488 GCA_964496575.1 uncultured Planctomycetaceae bacterium
CCACCTCCAGGGTCGGGAACGCGAGCACGCGACCGCGAGGGAGATCCGCATCGAGCCGCACCGCGATCGGTTCGATCCACCAGCCATCTGGCGACCGGGTGAACCGGATGCGATGGTCAGTCCCCGGATACCCCGCCGCCGGGCCGAACCAGCCCCGCAGAAGATCAGGCAGGCGGTTCCGGTTGTCCCCGACCGGATGAGCCACGTTCACCGCGATCTTCATGAAGCGGAAGCGCCACGACTTGCCGTTGGGGAGGAAGACGTCGATCTCGTCGCTCGGTAGCTGCTCCCGCTCTGCGCCGGTCCCTAGGATCAGGATCGGGTCCCGTTGGTTCCAAGACACCTTGACCACGAAGGAGGGAGCGCCCGCCCCGTCCGGCTTCCGGTCTCGCAGGTGCCGCGCGAGGCGCCAGTCCACCAGCTCCAGGGTCAGCGCGGTCAATGCGCGCCCGTCCTGATCTTCGGCGGCCCGAGGGATCCGCGAGACCAGCCGATCCCCCTCGATCTCGAACCATCGGCTGCGCGACCACGCGGCGATTGGGTTCACCCGCCAGTACGCGAGCCACTGCGCCGGATCCGGTTCTGAGGGGTCGTCGAGAGCGCTCACCTCGGCGATCTCCTGGAACAGCTCGGGAGAGCGGACCAGCCGGTCGTGCGACTTCCGGGCCAGTTCCGCGAGCTCCATCCCGTCGTTCAGCGCGTCCGCCTCGGCCAGGACCTCGAGCACGACCATCTTGAAAGACTTGGTCATCGCCGTCGTCTCCAGCTCGTTCAGCCAGCGGCCGGCGGCGTCGAGCGCAGCCCGCTCCCGCTCGTCGAGGTCGTCCTCGTCCCGGACGAAGCCGAACCAGCCGCCCTGCCCCGCGTCCACCGCCCGCGGGTTGTACGCGCGCCGATAGAGATCGCCGGCCCGCGGGCGCTCGCCGTGCAAGAGCCGCAGGCTGCGATACGCATCGAGGGCCGCCGAGGCACCGGGGCGAGGCAAAAGCCGCGCCAGCATGTCCTTCGCCTCCAACTCGACCTCGATGGAGCACCCCGCGGGCAGCTCCGGCTCGACGCCCGAGGTGAGGTAGTCGCGCAGGCTCGTCGCCGTCGGCCTGGCGGTCAGCGACAGGAGGCGTCGCACCCGATCCAGAAAGACCCGGTGATTCCCCACGAAGTCGATCACCTGCAGGAACTCCACCTCCTCGTGAACTCGCAAGCCCCGCCCCAGCTGCTGGAGGAACACCACCGGGGATTCCGTCGGCCGCAACATCACCACCCGATCCACCGCCGGGAGGTCGACACCTTCGTTGAAGAGGTCGACGCTGCACAGCGCGTCGAGCTTGCCTTTGGCCAGGGCGGCGAGGCAATCGTCCCGGTCGTCGCTCTCCGGGCCCGAGTGGACGGAGCTGACGCGGACGCCCCGCTCGGCGAGCCAGCGGCAGGTGAACTCCGCGTGCGCGATCGAGCAGCAGAAGACCAGCGTGCGCCGGCCAGGATGCTCGCCCCAGGCGTGCCACAGAGTCTCCATCCGCTGCTGCGTCTGGATCTTCTCCTCCAGCACGGCGGGGTCGAAGCGTCGGTTGCGCCAGGGGATCGGCGCGTAGTCGACGGTGTCCTTCAGCCCCTGGTAGTGGAAGGGGACGAGCAGGCCCTCCTCGATCCCCTCGCCGAGGTCGGCGCGGTAGGGGAGGTGATCGTCGAACAGGCCGAGGATGTCCTCCTCGTCCGCCCGGTCCGGAGTGGCCGTCAAGCCGAGGAGGAAGCGCGGCTCCAGGTGCGCGATGATGCGCCGCCAGCTGGCGGCGGCGGCGTGGTGCACCTCGTCGACGATCACGTAGTCATAGCGATCGGGGGGGAGAGTGTTCAGTCGCTCCCGGCGAGCCAGCTTCTGCACCGAGGCGAAGACGAGATCGGCGTCGAGGTCGCCCGCAGCCCCGACGAAAAACCCGATCGAGTCCTCGGGGAACGCGGTGCGGAACGTGTCGGCCGCCTGGCTCAACAGCTCGCGCCGGTGCGCCAGGAAGAGGACGCGCGCCGGCGCGCCGGTCTCCTCCGCGAAGGCCCGGCGATCGAAAGCGGCGAACCAGGTCTTGCCCAGGCCGGTGGCCATCACCACCAAGGCCCGGCGGCCGCCCTCGGCCCGGCAAGCGGCGACGGCGTCGAGCGCGCGTTGCTGGAGGATGTTCGGGGTCAGAGGCTCTTCGAGCGGCTCCTCGTCCTCCTCGCCCGGGGGCATCGGGTGGGCGGTAGTGCGGACGTTTTCGTGGTAGCCGGCGAGCCAAGGCTCATCCAGAGGGCGTGCTCGGTTCCACAGCTCTTCGTAGGCGGTGCACACCCGCTCGTAGGCCTCTGGATCGAACCAGCGATCGATCCGAACGTTCCACTCGATGCCGGTGCGCAGCGCGGAGTGCGAGATGTTCGAGCTGCCGACAAACGCCGCCGCGAAGCCCTCTCCCTCGAAGCGCCAGGACTTGGGATGGAACGCTCGAGTCGGGTGAGGGAGCGAGGCGGTCTCGACAATGCGGACCTCGAGGGTACCGGAGAGGGGCGGTTCGTCTTCTTCTTCTTCGAGTGTGCTCGAGTAGGCGATCGTCCGCCGCTCCCAGTCGAGCAAGCGGCGGAGCGCGCGCTCCTGGGTGATGTTCAGGTAGTCGCCGGTCACCAGGCGGATCCGCGCTCCCTCTTCGAGAGCGGTGAGCAGGTCCTCCTCGAGGACCCGCAGTCCGCTGTCCTGGACGAAGGCCGCGACGATGGCGATCTCGCGGGCACGGCGGAGGAGAGGGCGAAGCTCCCGGAGCAACGGGTTCTCCGTCCCACCGGTGATCAGCGGCTCGGCCCGCTCGACCCGGTAGTTCCCCCGGCCCGGGATGACATGCCGCACCCCCCCGGTCGGGTCCGGCACGTCCCCGTCGAAGCGGGGGATGACATGCAGGTGCAGGTGCTCGATCGTCTGCCCCGCTGCGGCGCCGGAGTTGAAACCGACGTTGTAGCCGTCAGGCCCGAGGGTGGCGTCCAGATCGGCCTTGACCTCGTCGAGCAGCTCGAGGATGGCGAGCTGCTCCTCGCGGGTCGCCTCGAACCAGGTGGCGATCACCCGGCGCGGGACGATCAGCGTGTGGCCCTCGGAGACCGGGTAGAGGTCGCGGAAGGCAATGACGAGCGGGTTCCGGGCGACCCAGAAGGATTCGGGGAGGGAGAGGAAAGGGGATTCCATGGGCCGGACCAGTGTAGTCGTCCGGCCGGCGGCATCCCATGTTGGCCGCCGGCGAGCGGCCGAGGACCTGCTGGGATTGGTCATGCGGCGCTACGAGAAGACCAGCACGGTCCTGGCCTCGCATCGGCCCGTGGAGGACGGGGGGAAACTCCTGGGCGACACCGCCGCGGTGACCGGGATGCTCGACCGGCTACTACACCACTCCCACCTGCTGAAATGCGGGCCGAGGAGCTGGAGAACTCAGCACCAGAAGGACATGAAGGCGGAGACCAAGGACGCATGATGAGTTCCGCCCCGAGCCTCCCCAACTGGCCGGTTTTGAGGTGATCGCAACTGGCCGCTTTTGGGTGACCGCCGAGGCCAGGTCGGCGGCCTGACCTGAACTGCGCCGGGATCGACGTGGTGGGGGAGAGCTGTGCCCTGCCCGCGTTGGCTCAGCGGAGAAGGGGCTTGCGCCATCCCGGTCCGCTGTTACATTCGATCTGGAAGTGAGACCAGAGGAGGAGTCCAGAGTTCTTGAGAGGGACAGGCGAGATCGATGGAACGTGGCTTTTCGACCCAACCTACTCAGAGCATCGAGACAGCGTTCCAGCAACTCGGTCTGGAGCCGACCGTTGACAAGCAGGCGATCTTGAGGACGTTCCGCTCTGCTGTGGAGAAAGCGCATCCCGGCACTCTCCAGAAGCAAGGGGACAGCTGCGAGGCGCGCCACCGGTTCATCACGCTGGCAAAGGACCGCGACACCCTACTTGCGGCAATCGCACATCCCGCTTCCTTCGAGTGCTCTCCCGGAATATGGGAGAAGCCACGCGAAGTCCAGGAAGAATTGTCCGGCGATGAGGAGTGGAGAACGGCGTATGAACAAGAGTGGGAAGTGCTCAACCTGAATAAGAACGCCTACTTCAACTTGAAGACCTCGACTCTTGCGAGCATCTATGCGGTCCTTCTAGCGCTGGGTCTGGGCGGAGTGGTGAGTCTGTTCCTGGGTGGATGGGTGCTTCTGGTTCTAGTTGTCGGGTTGGTGATCGGCATAATGCTACTTGCCATGCTGACCGTGTCCATCTCCATTCCACTCATCGGGCGGGTCAATCTGCTCGTGGTTCTGGCAATGTGCCCGAAGGCAATGAGGGGAGTTTCCAGCCGCTTGAATCGGGCTGTCGATGCGAGTGCTCGCAGCTTGCTTGCGCAATTCGTCAGAACCGGCCATCCACTGGCTAGCTTCTGGTTTGCGATGCTCTTATCTGCCGGCCTCTTGATCCTCGGGGCTATCGCTCTCAGTGCTTCGCGTGGGGGCTTCTTTCTCGGTCTTCTTGTTGTTTTTTCCATCGTGGTGGCGGGGGCGATGGCCGCAGTCCATGGGCGCATTGGGGATGACCTCGCTCGGCTGAGTTCGGCGCTCGCGGACATCCGTCGATCGAGTTTCTACAGGTCGCTGGCCACCGCCCACGAGCAGGGTGCTGCATCGGTTCGCGGCGGCCAAGTTCAGCGTGCTGTGCCGCGCATCTCCCACAAGTAGCGCCCTAATTCAGCGAGATATCAGCATCGAAAAGCGCCTCGGCCAGCCCGGCTTTTACTTCCCTCGCGCGAATCAGATCGCCGTTCTTCAGGGTACTATCCATCTCCTCAAGCAGCTTGATCGCCGCCGGTGGCAGCTGGCTGAGCTTCGCCCTAACCCTGTCGGCGTATTGGGTCAGAGACTCCTCGGCCTTATCCGCCAAACGGGCGAGCTTCGCGTCGGATGTGACCCGGTCCTTTTCGAGATTCTCGACATGATTGGCGACCCACCGTTCGGAGATGCCGTGACCGGGGACTTCGACGTGAACGGAGAGTTGCTGCTCGATGCTGTAGTCGAAGGCGATGTTGATGGGGTACGAGCCGGCGGGAGCCGGGGGAAGCCCAGTGACCTGGCGCTCCCCCCAGAGGGTCATGTGCTCGACCGTCTCCTCGAGCACCAGGGCTTCGTAGACACTGACCATAATCACCTCCTGATCATCGTGAATGGTAGAGAACGTGTGTATGCCCTTCGCCGGCAACTTCGTCGTTGCCTCAAGGATCGGCCCGAAGAGATCAGGGCGTAGGACACCCTTTGAGTCAGATCCCATGCACGAGACCCCGAGACTGTGGGTCAGGGAGTGGAGAGTCACCAGGTCACCGCTCTCGCGAGCATGCTCGGCCTGATAGGCGGCTCCAAGAGCCACGACCTCCATCGGGTTCTGCTCCGACCGCGGCTCCTGCCCGAAGAACTCAGCGGTGCGCCGACGCAAGAGTGGCAGATTGCAGGAGCCGCCTACGAGAATCAGATCGGTCACCTGTTCTGGTCGGATGGCCCCCTCGGGCGCCTTGTCGAGACAGCGTTTGACCGCCTGCATTACCCGGTTCACCAGTGGCACCGCCGCCTGCTCCAGTTCGGTGCGACTGAGCTCGAAATCCAGAAAGGACCGGGTTGAACGGATGTTGAGCGGTTCGTCCCACGAGGTCTCGCTGGAGAGATGGATCTTGATGGCCTCGCAGTGGAGCATCAACTCATTGCGGACGGCCGGATCATCCAGCTTGCTGCCCAGCTGATGGCGGGCCTTGTCCTGAAGCAGAGAGAAGATGGCGTCGTCCAGGTCCTTCCCGCCGCAGCGCTCCTCGCCATCGTTGGCCTTGACGTCCAGGACACCGGCGAGGCAGTCGATCAGAGAAACGTCCAGCGTCCCGCCACCCCAGTCGATCACGACCGCGTTGCTGCCCGGGGGGCGGTCGCTCCTGGCGTAGGCGATGGCCGCCGCGCTGGGTTCGTTGATGACCCGCAGCACTTCCAATCCCGCGAGATGTCCAGCTTCTTTCGTCTCAGCGCGCTTTCGATCGGTGAAGTTGGCGGGAACGGTGATGACGGCTCCCTCGATGGGGCCCACGGAACGCTCGAACCCCTCTTTCAGTCGGCGCAAGATCAGAGCACTCAACTCGACAGGGCTGAAGACATCGTCGCCCAGAGGAAAGGATGCGTCCTCGCCGATGTGCCTCTTGAACTCACGGATGCAGTTGGGATCACGCTTGGCCCGCGCGCCTACGAGCATCTGGCCATTCCTGAGGGCGACACAGGAGGGCATCACGGCAGAAGTGAACTCGTTTTCCTCCACCTTGACGCTTCTCTGCTTGCCGAGTTCGGTGTACGCGATCGCCGAGTTCGTGGTGCCGAGGTCGATTCCTACATTGTGTGCCATGTCAGCTAAGTGTCTTGTCCGGGGCCTAACTTGCAACGATGACCCGCGCCACGCGCAGGACGTATTCTCCCTTACGATAGCCG
>CAZCAC010000212.1:0-6485 GCA_964496575.1 uncultured Planctomycetaceae bacterium
GATCAGCGTGGCGATTGGGGGGGAGTTGACCCTGGGGAAACGCGGGGCCCCACAAGGGGGCCTGGCAGGAGACCCTTCAGGCCCTGGAGCGGGTCGAGGCGCTGGAGCGCGAGCTGGTCGGCTCTGCTCGGCTCCTGAGAGCGATGGCCCTGGCTCGCCTCGGCGACGAGGAGAGGGGGAAGGAGCTCTACCACCAGGCGACCGTCTACCGCTGGGAACGGGGGGGGCTGGCGGGGTACGCCGACGGTCGCCTGCCGTTGAACGAGGAGGCCAGGCTGCTCTTCGGGCCCACGGGGCTGGAGCTGAGGGTGAAGGTGAATGCGGAGGCAGGGTCGGAAGAGCGGGTCATCCGGCAGCGCGAGTGAGCCCGCGGCCATGATCTGGCGGCGATCCCCCGTGTGAAGTTTTTCGGGCCGCGGCCGAGGAAAGCCCCGTCGAGTCTCGTTCAGGGCGATACCAGGCGTCCGACCCCCAGCTCTCGGACGTGACCAACCGAACCTCTGTCCGGTTCGATATGAACATCCGACCCAGATCGATTCACCGACGATTCACGCTCACCGCGGGGACCCTCGGTGCGCTGCGCTTCACTCGCCCGGTCGACTTCCGGACGCAGCGGCTCGGGTGGACGTCCAGCACCGCCTCGGTCCGTGCCTCGAGGGGTCGGTCGCCAACCGTTGCGGGGAGGAGCTGCTCGCCTACGGCGACCGGAACGGCGACGGCCGTGCCGACCTGACGGCCACCGGCCCAGGGAAGGGTGTCGGTGGATACAAGGGGATCATCCGAGGGTATTCCATCGCACCGCCCGGGCCTCGTTCCAGCTCGCTACCCTCCCCGGGCCGGGAGGGTAGCGTTCGGCTGTCCCGCTCTTCCGGATTCCTGCTAGCATGGTCCAGAGGCTCATCACGGCCTGTCACCCGGCGGCGATCCCAGCTCGCATTGGTCAGCTCGAGATCGAACGGAGACAACCATGAAAGCGCTCACCACCCCCGCCGCCCTCCTGCTGGTTTCGCTCACCGCATCGGCCCAGTGGTCGGCAGAGGGGAAGTTCGTGCCAGGGGACCTGGTCGCCGGTGACCATTTCGGCGGAGCGGTCGCGGTCTCCGGCAATTCCGCAGTGGCCGGGGCGCCCTCCCACGACGGGGTGGCCACCGATGCGGGGGCCGCCTACGTCTACGTGCGCTCGGGAACGAGCTGGGTCCAGCAGGCCAAGCTCCGAGCTCTCGACGGCCAGGCCGGGGACCGGTTCGGATCCACCGTCGCGATCGACGGTGACACGGTGCTGATCGGTTCCCGGTACCACGCGTACCCGAAGGGCGCGGTGTACGTGTTCGAGCGCTCCGGCACCACCTGGAGCGAGCAGGCCAAGCTGATGTTGACCGTGTCGGATCCGGGTGGGCTCGGCTCGCAGATCGCCCTCGACGGCGACACGGCGGCGATCGGAGCGTACCAGGGTGATCTGCTCGGGGAGCACGTCTACCTGTATGTGCGGTCGGGCTCCACCTGGAGTCTCCAGGACGTTGTCAGCGGAGGGGGCTTCTACGACTTCTACGCCTGCGACCTCGATCTGGACGGGGACTGGCTCGTGGTGGGAGAGAGGCTCCAGGACGACGTGTACGTGGACAACGTCGGCGCAGCCTACGTCTACCAGCGGGTGGGTTCCGACTGGCAGTACCAGGCCGAGCTCCTGGGTCCCGTGCAATGGAACTTCCGCTTCGGCACGCACGTGGCGATCTCGGGATCGACCATCCTGGTCGGTGCCGACCCCGATCTGTGGAAGACCTACGTCTACGTGCGATCCGGCTCGACGTGGTCCATCCAGCGGATCTTCCACTCTCCCGTCGACGATCTCGCCATCGACGGAGACGTGGCACTGATCGGCGACGACAACTGGTCCTCTTCCTCTCTCTACATCGCTCGGGTCATGTGGCGATCGGGCACGACCTGGACCCACCAGCATACGCTGGGCAGCTACGGTGAGTCGGGCTCCTCGGCCATCGACGGCGGGACGGTGGTGATCGGCAATCCCCTGGACGACGACGCCGGGATCGATGCGGGCGCCGCCCACGCGATCTCCTGGGAACCGGGGACCGGCTTCTGCTTCGGCGATCCGAGCAGTGGCACGCCGTGTCCGTGCAACAACGACAACGACGGCAGCGTGCCGGGCTCCGGTTGCGACAACGGCGTCTTCGCCTCGGGTGCGAGGCTCGCCGCTCGCGGGATCGCGAGCGTGAGCCACGACTCGGTGGTGCTGTACACCGAGCGCGTCGAGCCGAACAACTCGGGGCTCTACTTCCAGGCGAACAACGCCGTGAGCGGCGGTGGCGGGATCGTCTTCGGCGACGGCCTGCGCTGCGCCGGCGGCCAGCTGCAACGCCTGCAGGTGCGCTTCTCCGACGCCTCTGGCTACTCCGCCACCACCGTGGCGATCGCCGCCAAGACCGGCATCTCGGCCGGCGAGACCAAGCGCTATCAGTGCTGGTATCGCAACCAGAGTACGCCCGCCTGTGGGCTGGGGGTGAACGAGTTCAACCTGTCCAACGGGTACGAGCTCGTCTGGGGACCGTGATCCCTGCGATCGACCGACCCGGATGCAGAGCCCCGGGTCGGTCGCCGGGAGCGGCCGGGCGCGCCCTGACGAGAGCGGAAGTGAACGATCTCGCGGCGGCTACGCGTACAGCTCCGAGATCCAGAGCGCGCCGCCGATGGCGATCTTCTACAACCTCTTCTGCTGCAGCTCCTTGCGCTTCACCGACTCGAACTTCCTCGGCGGGGCCTACATCTACGACACCGGGACGCCGAGCCTGGCCGTCATCGGCAGCACCAAGACCGGGTCGATGCTGAACTTCTGGGCCTTCTACCAGCCCCTCGGGAGCTCCGAGAGCTTCGGCGAGGCCTACCGCCAGTGGTTCAACACCATCGCCCCGTACAGCGACGACGAGATCGCCTGGCACTACGGCATGACCGTGGCCGGGGATCCCTTCCTGGCCATCGGCGTCGAGTTCCTCACCATCGAGAACGTCACCGAGCTCGGCGATACCCAGGACGAGGTCACGCCGCGGCCGGTATTCGCCGACTTCACGGCGCCCATCAGTCCGCCGGTGACCAACCCCGAGCTGTACTACCGCGAGGCTGGCGGTGCCTTCACCGGCGTGCCGATGACCCTGGTGAGCGGTGACACCTACACCGCGGACCTCCCGCCGTTCGCCTCGCCGACGCGGGTCGAGTACTACGTTCGGGTGGAAGACGGCGTGGGCCACTCCGGGACCTTCCCGGCCGGTGCCCCCGACGAGGTGCTCGCCTACCGCGTGGGCGAGATCACGATCTACTACCAGGACGGCTTCGAGACCGACACCGGCTGGACCCACGGGATGGACGCCAACCAGGACGACTGGCAACGCAGCGCCGACCACGGACTGAGCGGCTCCGCGGGCAAGGCGGGCGATCCGCCTGACGCCTACGAGGGCACCAACATCTGGGGCAACGACCTCGGAGGGGGAAACTGGAACGGCGAGTACCAGAACGACACGAGCAACTGGTTGCGCTCGCCGATGATCGATCTCTCCGGTGCCACCGGCGCGACCCTCTCCTTCGCCCGCTGGCTGAACGTCGAGAAGGGAATCTACGACCAGGCGCAGGTGAAGGTGAACGGGGCGATCGTGTGGGAGAACCCGCCGAACGCGGACCTGATCGACACCTCCTGGAACGTGACGGAAGTCGACATCTCGCAGTTCGACGGCAATCCCGCGGTGCAGCTCGAGTTCCGCCTGATCACCGACGCGGGGTTGACCTTCGGCGGCTGGAACATCGACGACGTGAAGATCCTCAGCCTCGGTCCGGTCGACGGGTGCAGCACGAGCACCTACTGCACGGCCAAGGTGAACTCCGCCGGGCAGCTGCCCGTCATCGGATCGACGGGGACGCCGGGGGTCGCGGCCGGTGACTTCGAGGTCACCCCGTCGAACGGCATCGTGGGGAATGCGGCGATCTACATCTGGGGGGACGATCCACACGACTTCCCCTTCCACGGCGGCACGCTCTGCGTGCACGCGCCGCAGCACCGCGGGCCGGTGAGGCTGATCGACGGGGCGGCGACCGCCTCCTGGCCGATCGCGGTCCTGCCGTCGATGGCGGGCACCATCCGGCACTACCAGATCTGGTTCCGCGATCCCGGGGACGCGGTCACCGTGGGCCTGAGCGGCGGGCTGATGGTCCGCTTCTGCGACTAGCCCCCTTCCCGGGCGGGTCGACCTCGCCGCCCCTCCTCCCTTCACGGCGCGCCGCGAAGGGGGGGCGGCCGCCGTTTTCGGCGTGATTTCGCGGCTTTGACTCCATCCCCGATCAGGGAGAGGCCGAGGGGAGGGATCGGAGGAGTCCGACCCACCGCCTTCCAACCACGGAGACTCACCTTGCGTCACTCCCTGCTCGCCCTCGTCGCCTTCACCGCCGTCACCCTCGCCAGCTGTGGCCAGCAGCCCGTGCCCCGGGACATCAGCACCCCCGAGGGCGCGATCCTCGTCCCGATCCACGCGATCGCCAGCGGAGACCTCGCCACCTTCATCGAGACCCGGGCGCCGAACGGTGCGCTCGCCGAGGCGGAGGCCTGGTGGAACGAGAACCGCGGCTCGCTCTCGGAGGAGGGCGACTCCGCCGAATTCGAGGAGATGATGGGGATGCTGACCCAGCCGGGTGCCGCGGACGCGCTCTTCGCGCTGGCGCAGCCGCAGCTCGAGCAGATCCAGGCGATGATGCCGATGATGACTCTGGGCTTCAATCAGCAGCTGGGGTCGATGCCGAAGGCAGAAGGGATGAGCGACGATCAGTACCGGCAGGCGCAGGCCGTGGCGCGGTCGATCGCCAGCTGGACCGAGGATCTCGACATCACCGACGAGGGCGACCTGAAGGAAGCGATCGACATCCTCTGCGCGACCGCGACCCGGCTCCAGATCCGGACCGTCGCGGACCTCGAGGCCTGCAGCTTCGACGAGGTGATCCAGAAGGGGCAGGTCCTGACGGAGGGCCTGATCGACATCCTCGCGGTGTACGACCTCGACCTGCGCGAGATCGCCGACTCGGCCGAGATCGTGCGAGTGGACGACTTCGGCGACCGGGCCACGGTGACCTACTCGATCGACTTCTTCGGCGAGACGATGCAGTTCGACTCCGATCTGCAGAAGGTCGACGGCTTCTGGTACGACGCCGAGGAGCTGACGCTGGCCAGCAACCAGTAGCGCGAACGACCATCACCTCTCACTCGCCCGGCCCGGCGCCCGGGTTGGTGAGAGGTGACTGGATTCTGTATTTCCGTCGATTCGGCGAGGTCCCCCTCTCCCCTGTGGTGTCCCGTATCCTGGAGTGGCCGTCGTGGCCACCCTCCAGACGATGGACCCCACCTCCCGACCGATCTCACCCGACGAGCTCTTCCAGCACGCCGACTTCCTGCGGCGGGTCGCGCGGGGGCTGATCCGGGACGAGCACCGGGCCGAGGACGTGGTACAGGACACCCTGGTGGCGGCGCTGACGAGTCCGCCGAGGCGGCGCGAGGCGCTGCGCGGGTGGCTCTCGCGGGTCGTGCGGCGGCGAGCGCTCAACCTCTTCCGCGGAGAGGAGCGGCGCGCGGGGCGCGAGAGCGACGCCGCGCGCTCCGAGCCCGAGGAGTCGCACGAGGAGGCGCTGGAGCGCCTCGAGCTGCAGCGGCTCGTCTTCGATCTGGTGCTCGACCAGCCCGAGGAGCGGCGGACGGTGCTGTACCTGCGCTACTACGAGGGGCTCGGGCCGACGGCGATCGCGAAGCGCCTCGGCGTGCCGGTGAAGACGGTGAAGTCGCGCCTCTCGCGCGGCCTGGAGACGCTCCGGGTCCGGCTGGATTCCCGCTTCGACGGCGATCGATCCCGGTGGATCGGTGCGCTCGTCCCCATCGCCTTCCCGCCGGGGGCGCCGATCGGGGCGCCGCCGGGCGGGGCGGCAGCGCTCCCGCTCGCGGGGGCAGGAGGTCTCCTGATGAAAGCGATTCTCCTCGGCGGGGCCGCGTGCGCGGCGCTTCTCGTCGCGATCCTCGCCTTGCGGAACGACGATCCCGTCGAGGCGGACGAGCTCGCCGGAAGGAGCGTGGAGGCTCCCGTCCACGAGCTCTCGCAACCGGCGGAAGCTGAACAGCCGGCGCGGGTGGAGGCGCCCGCGACGGCCGGGGACCTCGAGCGGCTGCCGGTCGGCGACACCCTGGATGAGGCGACGACGGGACGGGGCGCGCTCGAGGTTCGCGTCACCTGGTCCGACGACACCCCCGCCGCTGGCGTCGGCATCACCGTGCGCTGCGACGAGGACCCCGCGCCACGCGAGGAGCTCTTCGTCGGTCGCTCCGACGCGAGCGGGGTCGTCCGCTTCTCCGAGCTCTTTGCCGGCGACGTCGATCTCTTCGTCGATCGCGACTACCGCAGTCAGGTACCGCCCGCATAGCGGGCGGCTTGAGGAAGGCCCCTCGAAGGGGC
>CAZCAC010000213.1:0-6113 GCA_964496575.1 uncultured Planctomycetaceae bacterium
AAGCCCTTCCATCTCCGCCAGGGAGAGGTCGTCGATCGATACCAGGTGGCGCAGCGAACTCATGCAGCACGTAACAGCGGGGGGACGCTCCTCCGAAGGTGTAGTGTCAGTGCTCGGAAGGACCGGATCAGTACCCTCGGAATCGAAGCCTAGGCGCTCGGCGCTCCCGCATCAATCCTCCTGATCTACTCGGAGTCGGTTTCTGCCCGCTGCCAGCAGAAAGCAGGCATGGGCAGGCCAGGGAGGGCATTGAAGCTCTCGAGAATCGTGATCCGAACAGTCCGTCGACCGGTTGGGTTGAGGGCGACAGCCCGCGCCATGGAGAAGGGGATCGGACGCCGGCCCGCGGAAAAGGCGTGCCCGCGCTCCCCTCCCCCACTACCCTTCCCTCGCCGGGTCGAAGCGCCACTGGACGAGGATCTCCGCCGGCCGGCGGCGAGGCTCCGGATCCCCTTCCCCCGCCCTGCCCGATGAGCGATTTTCCCTACATCGGCGAGACCTGCGCCCTCGCCGCGCCGCTGGCCTGGTCGATCGCGGTGATCCTCTTCCGCAAGACCGGGCTGGTCGTGCCCGCGGTGGCGCTGAACCTGTTCAAGAACGTGCTCGGCATCGGCCTGTTCTTCGCCACCCTGGCGCTCCTGGGCGAGGCCGCGCCGGAGCTGGTCGGCGGCCGGGACTACGCGATCCTCCTGGTCAGCGGGGCGATCGGCATGGCCGCCTCGGACACGCTCTTCTTCATGTGTCTCAACCGCCTGGGCGCGGGGCTCCAGGCGATCGTCAGCACCGGGTACGCCCCGTCGATCATCTTCCTCAGCATCCTGTTCCTGGGGGAACGACTCGGGCCGCTGCAGTGGCTCGGGGTCGTGCTGATCCTCGCCGCGGTCCTCTCGGTGGCCTGGATGCGGGGGCCGAAGCGACAGCTCTCCCGGAAGAACCTGATCGCCGGGGTGATCTTCGGGGTCCTGTTCTGCCTCACCCAGGCGGTCTCGGTGGTGATGATCAAGCCGCTCCTCGACCAGCTCACCGCGGCCCCGGGGGGCGACGTCCGGAGCGCGCTGGGGGCACTGGTCTGGGCCACTTGCTGGCGACTGGTCGGGGGAACGGCGGCGACCCTCCTCCTCCTGCCGGTGGTCCCGGAGGCCCGCAAGGCACTGGCCACCCTCCGCGACCGGAAGATCTGGCCGGTGATGATCGCCGGCTCGGTGATCGGTACCTACGTCTCCCTGGTACTCTGGATGGCCGGATTCATGTGGGCCGAGGCCTCGAGAGCCTCCGCGCTCAACCAGACGGCCACCCTGTTCACCTTCGTCCTCGCCGCGATCTTCCTGCGCGAGCCGGTTACCCTGCTGCGCCTGGCGGGCCTGCTCCTGGGGGTGGGCGGGGTGGCCCTGATCACTTTCTACGATTGACTCCGCAGGCGCTCCTACGCCCCTGGCAAGGTCTGGATTCGGCGCGTAGAATCCCGGCCCATTTTCTCTGCCCTATCTCTTTTGGAGAGGTGCCCGATGGCGCACAAGGACTACATCACACTGCACGATTGGACGCCCGCGGAAGTTCGCGAGCTCTTCGAGTTGTCGGCCGAGGTCAAGGCGAACAAGGACGCCTACCGAACGGCGCTGGCGGGTCAGGTCCTGGGCATGTATTTCGAGAAGTCCTCGACGCGCACGCGGATCTCCTTCGAGACGGGGATCTTCGAGCTGGGCGGGATGGGGATCTACCTCAGCCCCAAGGACATGCAGGTGGGACGTGGCGAGACGATCGCCGACACCGCCCGGGTGCTCTCGCGCTATCTCTCGGGGATCATGGCCCGCACCTTCGGTCACGACGTGGTGACCGAGCTGGCGAAGTACGCCTCGATCCCGGTGATCAACGGCCTCACCGACTACAACCACCCCTGCCAGGCGCTGACCGACTACTTCACGCTGCTGGAGAAGAAGGGACGCACCGAGGGGATGAAGGTCACCTACGTCGGCGACGGCAACAACATGGTGCACTCCCTGGCGCTCGGCGCCGCCAAGGTGGGCGTGCACTTCGTCGCCGCCTGCCCGCAGGGCTTCGAGCCCAGCCCCGAGGTGATGGAGCTGGCCCGCGCGGACGGCGCGGAGACCGGCGCGACGATCGAGGTGACGAACGACCCCGCGGAGGGCGTCAGCGGCGCGGACGCGGTGTACACCGACGTCTGGGCCTCGATGGGCCAGGAGGAGGAGCACGTGGCGCGCCTGAAGGCGTTCCAGGGCTTCCAGGTCGACATGGAGCTCTTCGGCAAGGCCAAGGACGACGCCATCTTCATGCACTGCCTCCCCGCCCACCACGGCGAGGAGGTCACCGAGGAGGTCTGCGAGCACGAGCGCTCGGTGATCTTCGACGAGGCCGAGAACCGGCTCCACTGTCAGAAAGCGATCATGCTCACCCTGATGGGCAAGTAGGCAAGGAACACACGACACGAGACAAGGAACAAGAATCATGGCCACGACGACAACGAGCTCCAAGGAGCTGATCGAGATCGGAGACAAGTACGGCGCCCACAACTACCACCCCCTGCCCGTCGTCCTCGAGCGGGGCGAGGGGATCTGGGTCTGGGACGTCGAAGGGGTGAAGTACCTCGACTTCCTCAGCTGCTATTCCGCGGTCAACCAGGGGCACTGCCACCCGCGCCTGATCAAGGCGATGACCGAGCAGGCGAGCAAGCTCTGCTTGACCTCGCGCGCCTTCCACAACGATCGGCTCGGCCCCTTCCTCAAGCAGCTCTGCGAGCTGACCGGCTTCGAGATGGCGCTGCCGATGAACACCGGCGCGGAAGCGGTGGAGACGGCGATCAAGGCGATCCGCCGCTGGGGCTACCAGAAGAAGGGGATCCCCGAGAACCAGGCCGAGATCATCGTCTGCAACGACAACTTCCACGGGCGGACCACGACGATCATCAGCTTCTCCACCGACACCGACTACAACGTCGGCTTCGGCCCCTTCACCCCCGGCTTCAAGGCGATCCCCTACGGCGACGCCGAGGCGCTGGAGAAGGCGATCACCCCGAACACCGCGGCGTTCCTGGTCGAGCCGATCCAGGGCGAGGCGGGCGTCGGCGTGCCCCCCGACGGCTACCTGAAGAAGGTCCGCGAGATCTGCACCGAGAACAACGTGCTGTTCGCCGCCGACGAGATCCAGGTCGGCTTCGGGCGGACCGGCAAGCTGTTCTGCTGCGACCACGAGGGCGTCCGCCCCGACGTGCTCATCCTGGGCAAGGCGCTGGGCGGAGGCTTCTACCCCGTCTCCGCGGTGGTGGCCGACACGGAGGTCATGGGCGTCTTCGATCCCGGCTCCCACGGTTCCACATTCGGCGGCAACCCGGTCGCCGCGGCGGTGGCCAGCGAGGCGCTGAACATCCTCGTCGACGAGAAGCTCACCGAGAACTCCGCCGAGCTGGGTGCCTGGTTCATGGACGAGCTGCGCAAGATCGACAGCCCGAAGGTCAAGGAGATCCGCGGCAAGGGCCTCCTGATCGGCGTGCAACTCGAGCCGGAAGCCGGCGGCGCACGCCAGTACTGCGAGCAGCTCAAGGACGAGGGGATGCTCTGCAAGGAGACGCACGTCGACGTCATCCGCTTCGCCCCGCCGTTGACCATCAACCGCGAGGAGCTCCAGTGGGCGCTGGAGCGGATCAGGAAGGTTCTCGGATAGGTACGGATAGAAGAAGCAAAGTGAGGATCGCGTTCCCCGCGGAGCGCGATCCTCCGGAGGTCAGTGATGGACAATCGTGGCAGTCGCAAGGACATCTACCGCAGTGACCGGGAGACGGTGTTGATCGCGCTGGGTGGCAACGCCCTGATCCGCGCCGGTCAGACCGGGACGATCTCGGAGCAGGAGGCCAACGCCGAGGAGATCTGCGGTCGGCTGATGCCCCTCATCGAACGGGACTACAACCTGGTGATCACGCACGGGAACGGCCCGCAGGTCGGCCAGCAGCTGATCCGTCACGAGAAGGCGAAGGAGGAGGCTCCTGAGCTCCCGCTCGACGTCCTGGTCGCCGAGACCGAGGGCAACATCGGCTACTTCCTGCAGCAGGCCTTCCTCAACCACCTCAACCGCCGCGACATCTATCGCTACGTGGTGACGGTGATCACGCAGGTGATCGTCGATCGCGAGGACCAGGCGTTCAAGGAGCCGAACAAACCGATCGGCACTTTCATGGACGAGGCGGGAGCGGAGGCGGCCCGCGAGAAGTACGGCTGGAAGATCATCGACGACGCCGGCCGCGGCTTCCGCCGGGTGGTCCCCAGCCCGAAGCCGATCAAGATCGTCCAGCGCCACATGATCCGCCAGTCCGCGCGGGAGGGGAACCTCGTGATCGCCGGCGGCGGTGGCGGCATCCCGATCTGGATCAAGGAGAATGGCGACTACGAGGGGATCGAGGCGGTGATCGACAAGGACCTCACCTCCGCGCTGCTCGCCACCGAGATCGGGGCGGAGATCCTGATCATCCTGATGCCCCTGCCCAAGGTGGCGATCAACTTCGGCACTCCCGAACAGCAGGACCTCGACCGGGTCAGCCTCGAGCAGACCAAGGAGTACCTCGCCGCGGGTCACTTCCCCCCGGGGAGCCTGGGTCCGAAGGTCCAGGGCATCGTCAACTACCTCGAGAATGGCGGCCGGCGGGCGATCATCACCACCGCCGACCGGCTCGATGCCGCGCTCGAGGGGAAGGACGGCACCGAGTTCTACCGCGACTGAAACCGCTCCCCCGAGTCATCGCCTCATGTCCACCATCGACGTTTCCTCCGAGATCGGTCACCTGCGTCAGGTGATGGTGCACGAACCGGGACTCGAGGTGGACCGGATGGCGCCGGAGGTGATGGAGGAGCTCCTCTTCGACGACATCATCCACGGCGATACGGCGCGCGAGGAGCACCGGTGCTTTCGCCGCGTCCTCGAGACCCTCGGGATCGAGGTGCTCGAGACCACGAAGCTCCTGGAGGAGTCGTTCGAGAAGAAAGAGGCCTGCGAGTGGGTCTTCTCCGGCCTCACCCCCTTCGTCTCCCCGCAGACCGAAGCCCGGCTGCGCGAGGCCACGAGCAGTGGGCTCGCCGAGATCATGGTCTCGGGACTGCGCTATCACGGGAGCGAACCGAGTCTGGACAGCGACCAGTTGTTCATCATCCCGCCGCTGCCCAACTGGTGCTTCCAGCGCGACCCGCAGATGGTGCTCGGGCACGGCGTGGTGATCTGCTCGATGGCTACCCCCGCGCGGTGGCGCGAGGAGTACCTCGCGGCGACGATCTTCCGCTACCACCCGCGCCTCTCGATGGTGCCGCGGATCCTCGACCCGCGGATGCCCGAGGCGGTCCGCCCCGCGCACCTCGGCCTCAACCGCCCCCACGTCGAGGGAGGGGACATCCTGATCCTGTCCGGAGAGGTGATCATGGTCGGCTTCTCCGAGCGGACCAATCGCACCGGAGTCCGGCACCTCGCGCGCGCGCTCTCGCACCTCGAGGGTGGCCCCCGCTGGCTGGTGGTGGTTCGCCTCCCCCACCGCCGCGCCTACATGCACCTCGATACCCTGTTCACCCAGGTCGATCGCGACGCCGCGCTGGTCTTCCCGCCGGTGATCGACCCGAACGGGTCACAGGCGGCCGAGGTGTTCGAGATCGACCTCCACAGCCGCGAGCTGCACCCCAAGCGCCGCGACGATGCCCTGTCGACGCTCCGGAGGCGCGGCATCGAGTTCGAGCCGATTCCCTGTGGCGGAGACGACCCGCTCTACCAGCAGCGGGAGCAGTGGACCGACGGTGCCAACGCGCTGGCAATCGCTCCGGGAGTGATCACGCTCTACGAGCGGAACCAGCGGACCGCCGAGGAGCTCTCGCGGCACGGTTTCGGGATCGTCGATGCGAGGGAGCTTCTCCTGGGTGGAGCCGAGGTCGACCTGGACTCGGGGCAGCGGACCTGCATCCTGATCCCCAGCCACGAGCTGTCACGCGCCCGGGGCGGGCCGCACTGTTTGACCCAGCCGCTCCGGCGCGATCGACTCGGTTGAGTCGGTCAGCGTCCCGATCGTCAGGAATTCAGCTGCGGCCGCGCCACCGGCTGGTACCCCGCCGCCTGCGCGTGCTCCGCGTCGC
>CAZCAC010000214.1:0-5784 GCA_964496575.1 uncultured Planctomycetaceae bacterium
GTCGCACACCTTGCCGCGGTTTTGCGACAGACTCGCGTGCGGCACGGTCTTGTCGCAAGACCGCGGCAAGGTGTGCGACTCCGTATCAACTCCGTATCACAGCTCGCCGAGCGCCAGCACCGCCATCGCCGTCGCGTAGGAACGACCGACCACCGGGTTGTCGAGGAACGACCCGTCGCCGAGTCGGCTGGCGAGAATCATCTCGCGCAGGTCGAGTTTCACCCTCGGATCGGGAGCGATCCGGGCCGCCGCGGCCGCCGCGCCCTCGTAGTCGAAGAGGAGGTAGTGGCAGCCGATGATGTACGGGCCGGCGTGGGCCAGCGCTTTCCCCGTCTCGGCGACATAGAGGTCCCGGTGCTCGCGGAAGAAGCCGAGCGCCTCCCGCAGGCGCGCCTCGCTGCCCCGCCCGGCGAGGTGGAGCGCGAGCTCACAGACGGGAGCCCGTCCCGCAGCTCCGGCGAGCGGGGTGTCGCGCGGAGCGTCTTCGCGCTCGTGCACCAGCCGGTACTCGAAGCCGCCGTCGTCGTTGCGCATCCGCTCGAGGCACGACACCGCCTCCTCGAGCATCTCCGGCGGAACGTCGAAGCCGGCGTCCCCCACGCTGATCAAGGCGCGCACGACTCCAGCGGTGACGAAGCTCATCGAGTGGCTCGGCGGGCGGCCGGCTCCACCGGTGACGAGGTAGGTCCACCCGCCGCCGCTCTGCTGTCGAGACCGAAGGTCACTCAGGAGAGAGTCGACCGCGGGAATCAACACCCCCACCTCCGCCAGCTCCGCCCGCCGCGCGTCCGCCAGGAACGCGAGCATGCTGGCGTCGCTCCACGTGGTGTAGTCCATCACGTAGGTGAAGGGCGGGTTCGCCTCCCGGCTCGCTACCGACTCGAGCACGAAGTCGAGCGCGCGGCGCGCTGCCTCCTCGCAGCCCTCGACCTCGCGCCGCGACAGCACGGCCCGGCCGGCGAAGGCGGCGATCGAGTCGACGAAGGGCTCGGGGCTATCCCAGTCCCCTTGCAGCACCTCGGTCGCGCTGACCCAGGAGCCGTCGGGCTGCTGCGCGGCGAGCAGCCAGGCCAGCGCCGACTCGAGCGCCTCTCCGGCCCGCTCGGCCTCGACCGGCGCGGAGTCCCGGGGCGCGACGATCTCGGCGATCGCCTCCTCCCCGGGCCAGCGGAGCGTGGGCGGGTAGAGGGTGCCCAGGGCGTCGTTGCGCAGGAGCTGTGCGGCCTGCCAGGCGTGGCGATCCTCGGGGTATTCCCCGACGAGAGCCCTCCAGCACTCGCGCGCCGAAGCACGCCGTTCCTCGCGCAGATCGATCAGGCTGTCCAGGAAGGCGGCCTCGAGCCTCACCAGCTCATCCTCGCCCGACAGGAGAACGTGCTCCAGGCTCCGGCGGGCCTCGTCGCGCCGACCGAGCCCCAGGAGGACGCGGGCCTCCTCGACCCACAGCTTCGAATCGCGCTCGCCACCCACCTCGCGGGCAGCGGCCAGCGCGGCGAGCGCGCCCTCGCCGTCTCGATCCAGTCGTCGCGTCCTCGCCAGGAGGATCATCTCGCCCGCCGTTCGACGGCCCTCGAGCGACGCGATCGCGAGGTCGAGCTCCCCCCGCGCCACGTGCCGGGCGGCGCGCGAGATGGGGGGCCAATCCTCCGCGACGGGAGTGCCGGCGTACTCCGGGAATCTCGCCAGCCTCTCGCGCAGGAACTGGTGCGCCGTCGTCGGTGAATCGAGCTCGTGCGTCTGGAAGAGCACCTCGCCGTCGGGATCGAAGGCGATCAACCCCTTCTCGAACGCCGTCCGGCTCACGCCGTACGTCTCGACGAAGGCCCCGGTCATCCCGCGCTCGTACCACAGCGGCACGAAGCGCTCGTTCACCAGCTCGATCACGTCGGGATCGGTGAAGAGGCCGTGTCGAGCGGTCTCCGCTCCGGTGAAGCTCGCCAGCAGCCAGGCGACGACCAGCACGGGACGGTTTTTTTCGCGCGCGCGCGCCGCGGCTTCCTCCCAGTCGGCGGCCCAGTCGACCTCGCTGCCACAGCGCGCGGCGAGCTCGGCGAGGCGTCGCTCCTTCCGGCCCTTCTCGGAGAGCTCGGCGAAAGAGAAGCTCGCGGCCACGGTGTCGAGAGCTTCGGACCACTCCTCGTACGTCTCCACCGGGGCGTTCCGCTGGACGACCCAGCTGGAGCCGCCGTGGACCAGGTGGCTGCGGTGGATGCGATAGGTGGTCGAGGAGGTGCGATAGTCGAATCGAACGGTGGGCGCGAGCCGGCCCGCGATCTCCAGCTCGTACTCCTCCAGACCCGAGGACCGCTCCTCGTCCCGGACACGCTCGATGTTGCGGGCGTACAGCTCTTCGACCGTCGCGCCGCTCTCGTTGGGCGAGACCTGCACCGCGACCGCGATCCCGCGAGTCACTCCCGGTGGCCGCAGGTTCAGGGTGAAGGCCACCTCCGAACCACCGAGCTTCTCCTCGATACTCCACCCTTCGGGAACTCCGATCTCGAAGCCGCGGCGGGTGTCGGTGTGAATCTCGCCGGCCAGGGCCGGTACCAGCAGGGTCAGGATCGCGGGCGACAACAGCATCGGTTCCTCCGGGATTGGATCTCTGGCAGTATGCGCGTGCCGGAGCGGTTCGTGGCCCACCTACGCATTCTTTGCGTTCTACCGGACGATGACTGCGCCGGTGAGCGCGGCGCGACTAACATGACGGGCACCGGAGAGGAGTGAACATGAAGCGAACACTGCGATGGATGGCCGTTCTGGGACCGCTCGTGGTCCTGGCCCTGGATCTGCTCCTGGGAGCGAGGTGGGTGTCGGGACAGGGCTACGCGCTGTTCGTCGCCGCGCTCATTCTCGTCGCAACGGGGCTCGTGCTCATCGTGTTTCTCCGGCGCGAAGCTCGGGGGATGTTGCGGCAACCCGACATTCTCGTGCCGCTGGGCCTCTACGTCCTGGCCACCGGGATGCTCCAGTGGTTCTCCAGCTTGCCGGTGCTCGGCGGAATCCTGGCGCCGTCCTGGGATCTGTCGCTCTTCTCGATGAGCTTCTCCGTGTCGGTGAGTCTCTTGCTCGGGATCGCTCTGGCCGTGGGCTTCGCGGCGTGGACCCTGGGCTTGATCTGTCTCGCCACGCAGGGCCGAGCACCCGATCTGTTCGAGGGCCTGCGCACGATGCGCCGGGGAGGTTGGCGAACCCTCGGGTACATGACGCTGGCGATGCTGGTGTTCTTCCCGATGATGGCCGTGTGCCTCGCCTTGCTTCCCTACGTCATGCCCCTTGCCCTGATCAGCATCGGCCTGGGGGCCTTGCTCCTCAACTTCGCCACGGCAGGCGTCCTCCTGCGCGGGATCGCCCGCCCGGAAGCTCCCTTCTGGCCGTGTCTGCGGGACGGCATTGTCGTCAGCTGCAAGAACGCATCCAGGTGGTGGGCGCCTCTCCTGTTGCAGATGGAGATCCTGGGCCTTTTCACCGTCGTCCACGTCTCGATCTCCAGGTCGTTCAACCTCCGCCGCGTGACGAACTGGGCGGTGAATGGAATGTGGACGGGAGGCTTCGAGAGCGACTCGCGCTGGTTGCCGAACATGATGGACGCGGTGGCGGTTCCCGTTCCCGCCGTCGTCACCACGTTGATCGGCCTCGTCCTCGGAGCTCTCGCGATCGCCGTGAAGATGAGGATCGCGCGGGAGCTGCACCAGGTCGGTGAGCTCGCGGCCACGTGCGGCGATTCCCGACGTCAGTGAAGCGCGGCAGCCCCACCACCGATCACCGCGCATCCGCCCACGAACAACACGAAGAGCAGGATCCCCCCGAGTATCCCGAAGACCAGGAGCAGGATCTTCACCCACGACCACGGCGCCTTGCCCACCACCCGGCCGGTCTGGCCGTGGATCAGGACGGTGTAGACCGTCCCGCGGAAGCGATACTGCAGGCTCCAGATCGGGAGCAGCACGTGCTTCCAGCGCACGCCGCTGATGTGGTTCTGCACGCGCAGGTTGCGGTAGGTGTCACCGGGAACGTCGCCGCCGCAGCGCGCGTACTGCTCGCCGACGATCCGCTCGCGACCGTCATCCCAGCCGCCGTCGAGGTCGACCGTGTACTCCTCGGCGCACCACCCCGCGAGGTACTCGGGGCGGTAAGGCACCAGGTCGGTGGTATCGAACGACCCCAGCTTCGACACCAGTCCCGCCGGCTGGCCGGACGAGGCGTGTACGAGCAGGTCGTCGTACGCGTCGTCCCGCGAGCCCCACGCCGGACGCCAGCGGGTCCTTTGCACCTGCCTCGTCTTCGTGACCCGCTTGCCGTTCACCGTCGTGGTGTAGGTCTCCGTGACGTAGTAGTGGTAGCCGGCGTCCGCCGACCATTCGGAGTGCACCCGGGCGTCGAAGGTCCAGAAGGGCACGTAGATCCCCACCGCCTCGAAGCGCTTCTGCTTCTTCAGCGCGTTGGGGCGAAACCACAGCCGCTTGATCCAGCGGCGGAAGTTCGCCTCCACGTCCTTGCGGCTGACGTCGAGCGGCACCAGCGACTCGGGGCGGATGGCATTGCGATTCGCCTCCTGCGCCAGGACGTTCGGCGAGCCGCAATAGACACAGACGTCCGCAGTCTCGGTCCCTTCGAAGGTCACCCGGGCGCCACAGCTCCCGCAGCTCGCGACCCGCAGATCGACGCCCAGCCCCCGCTCCGCCGCCGGAGCGTCGTCGAGGGCCCGCTCGACGATGGTGCCCTCGGCGCGGGGAACCTCGGTCCGGTTCCCGCAGTACTCGCAGGTGAGGGCGTCCTCGTCGGGGCTCCAGCGCATGTCCGCCCCGCAGGAATCGCAGGGGAACTCGATCTGGCGGCTGTCTCCCGCCTCCTCGGTGCTTTCGATGGTCTCCTCGTCCACGGGGCTTCCTCGCAAATGTAGCGATCCACTGAATGGGACCCTATTCTGACGGTAGTTCGTCAGGATTCGACCCTTATTCGAGAAGGCGGGATTCGCCCAGGAGCAGCAGAGATGGGAGTGATCGACTGGTTCAAGCGCGGCGTCGGCGAAATGATGGTCGCGCGCCCGGACGACGCCAAGTCGCAGGTCGTCTGGAAGCACCCCGACCCCACGATCCCCATGAAATCGCAGCTCACCGTCGAGGCGGATGAGTGCGCGGTCTTCTTCAGGGATGGCAAGATCGTCAAGTCGATGAACGCCGGGCGTTACACGCTCGACTCCTCCAACCTGCCGTTCCTGTCCAACCTGGTCGACAGCTTCACCGGCGGCAACGTCCTGATCACCGAGGTCTTCTTCGTCTCGATCCGGGAGTTCACCGGGATCAAGTTCGGCGGCCGGATCGGACACGTGGAGGACCCCAAGAGCGGGATCCCGGTGGAGACGATGGTGCACGGCGAGTTCTCCTTCCGCGTCACCGACCCCGAGAAGCTGATCATCGGGCTGGTCGGCATGGGGCGTGCGGAGTCCCATCACGTGCGCTCGTGGATGAAGGAGCAGGTGCTCAAGGTGATCCGCGACCGCGCCGCCGAGCTCCTGGTCAAGAACAAGTGGCCGCTGCTCGACGTGACCAGCGGAGCGTACACCGAAGAGGTCGAGCAGGCCGTGCTCTCCGGACTCTCCACGCACGTCGAGGCCTACGGCATCGAGATCGTACGCCTCGGCAACTTCGTCATCGGCATCGACGAAGAGGACTCCGAGAACCTCAAGCGCCTCTACACCGACGCGGCCTACCTGCGGACCGTCGGTGGCGTCGAGGGCTACCAGCGCTTCGCCGCCGGCAAGGCGATGATGGGCGCCGGCGAGGG
>CAZCAC010000215.1:0-5736 GCA_964496575.1 uncultured Planctomycetaceae bacterium
GTGGTAAATATCTTCTTCTGGTTCTGCTCTCTGTGTTCTCTGTGCCCTCTGTGGTAAATATCTTCTTCTGGTTCTGCTCTCTGTGTTCTCTGTGCCCTCTGTGGTTAATATCTTCTTCCGGCTCTGTTCTCTGTGTCCTCTGTGGTTAATCTTCTCTTCTGGTACATCACTCCACCGGCGGATCAACCTCCCGCACCACCGCGCCATGCTCCTCGGACAGGACCAGGATCGCATACCGCTCCGCATCACCCGGATCGCCGGACAATGAGGCGTAGTCGAAGCGGCCGCGCAGGTCGGTGTAGCCGTCCTTGTGGAAGCGAACCGAGCCGTCGCCCCGGCGGGCGAACACCTTGACGTAGACCCGGGGCAGCGGGCCACCCCCCTCCGCGTGAGTCACCTTCAGCTGGCCGTAGTTCTCGATCAGCTGCACCGACAGCGAGTTCGCGAAGTACGCCTGCCGGCGGATCACGCCGCCGCCGCGCACTTCGACCAGCACGTTGGAGCTCTCGAACTCCTCCGGCAGCGCAAAGCGAAGGCGCTCCTCCCCCTCCGGCAGACTCACCACGTCCTGGCGGTTCGGTCGAACGTATGCGAACGAGCCTGAATCCTGCTGTACGAAGGGACTGGTCGAGAAGAGGAGCTCGATGTCCATCTCGTAGTAGCTCACCTCGCAGGCCGAGAGGTTCCGGTAGTCGAGCGCGACCTCTCGTGCCTCCACCACGAGCTCCAGCTGCGGCTCGCTCTCGGCCAGCGCCGTCTGCCGCTGGGTCCGGTCCTCCTCGTCGCTGGTCTCGACGCCCTTCCCCTCCGCCTCGTCGAGCTGGTTCAGGACGTCCTGGAACATCACCCGCCAGCGCCGCACCGGGTACTCCCGGTAGGGATCGGCGATCCCCCGCGCCAGGGCGTGGTCGTCGGTGAAGAAGTCGAGGTAGGCCCGGAAGTAGTCGTACTGCAGGTTCATCGGCAAACCGGCCGGATCCACCCGTGCGAAGCTCGCCAGCGCCTCCTCGATGCGATCCTGCAACAGGAGGTAGTAGGTCACACTCATCCAGTCGGTCGCGTCGAGCCGCGGCTTGTAGGTCAGGATGTCGAGCAGGGCCAGGTACTGCCGCGCCAGATCGCCGTTGAGGATTTCGCGGCGCCGACCGAAACGATGCGCCCGCCCGTTGAAGAGCGGTGAGTACTCGACGTGCTGGTAGGCACGACGCTCGATCGGGTCGATGCGCAAGAGCGGCGTGTCCAGGTAGCTGCCGCAGCGCCCCAGTCCGCCGGCGTGGCGCAGGTACTCGGCGGCAACCCGCACATCCTCGTGGTGGAGGCCGAAGGACCAGAGCTCGTGATCGTACGCGTGTCGCCGGCGCAGCTCCCCGATCACCGCCTCGAAGGAGTCCCGATCACGCATCCGCCAGGCGATGCGCGGGAGGTCGAGGCGCTGGAGGTTCGCCCGGCCGAGGAAGGCGAGCACCTGCTCCTCGGTGCCGCTCTGGGAGACGTGCTGCCAGGACTCGGTGTCGACCGAGCTCGGTTCGGTCAGCACCTCGAGTGTCACCGGCGGAGTGAAGAGGAGCAGCTCCCCGCCGCGGCTCGCGTGCACCGGATAGTGCGGATAGGTCCCCGGCGCCGGGAAGTAGAAGTTGTACTCGACCGTCTCCGTCGCGAAGGGGTGGATCCGCACCGGAACGCCGCGCGTCTCGAAACCGTCTCGCACCGGCATCGCCCCTTCGGGGACTTGCAGGAGGAGCTCCAGCTCGTGCAACGTCGGAGTCGGGTTGGTGAGCACCACCTGGCAGCCGTAGGCGACGCCGATCAGGAACTCGTCCTCGACGAACCTCGTCCTCCGCTCGTTGCCCACCATGACGTAGCGGTCATCCAGCCGGAAGAAGTTCTGGCTGATCAGGGTCGCCGTCCCCTCGGCGGTGGGTTCCGTCTCACGCAGCTCCTGGCGGACCAGGATCAGCGGGCTCTTCGCCTCGATGGAGAGCTGCTTCCCCTCCGCTTCGGTCACGTGCTCTCCAGCCTCGAAGGGCAGGTCGAGCACGGCGAGCGCCAGCAGCATCTCGGCGAAGCTCCCGGCGGCGTTGGGGAAGTGGATCGAGTAGAAGGGCTCTCCTTCGCTCGCCGCGGCGTAGTCGAGCCAGAAGCGGTTCACGGTCACGAGCTCCGCGTTCTGCTCCTCGATCCGCCGATGCCAGTAGTTGTGCTCGACGTAGGCCCGGGTCGAGGCGGGCCCCCGCCAGAGCTGCCAGTCGATCGAGCGGTCGCGGCGCTCGAGGTCCTTGGACTTCTGCCGTTTCTCACCCTCGCGTTTTTTTTGCGGGGCATCTGCGAGCTTGGCGTCCGCCTCGGGTTCCTCTTCGTCGAGTACATCGAGGTCCTCGTCGACGCCCGCCCGGCGCGGCCGCGCCGCCGCCGGCGGGGCGGGAGGTGCGGTGTCCCCGGGGCCCTTGTAGGTGCGCCCTCGACCGCCGAGACGCTCGCTGGCGCGACTCAGCTCCTCGCTGATCCCCTTCTCCTGCTCCAGCACCCGGCGCTTCAGCGCGGCCTCGAAGTGATGTCGGACCGCCTCCGGCTCGCTCGGCCGCAGCTCGAGGAGCTCGCGCAGGTGCGCCTCGACGGCCTGCCCCTCCCCGGCGATCCGCTGACCGAGCAGGATCCGCTCGACGACGTTCAGCCGATCGAAGGCCCACGGGTCGAGGAACTCGGCGAGGTCCTCCTCCAGCAGCCATCGATCGAGGAAGGTCCGGTGTGTCTTGTTCGCGAGGTACGGTCGAATCACCTCGTCGAAGAAGGCCCGGTCCTTCTGGTGCAGGAAGAAGTGCAGCTCGTGACAGGCGTACTTCGAGTAGAGCTCGCGCTTCTCCTGCGGCTCGAGCTCCGGCCAGCGCAAGAGGAACGAGAACTCGACGAGATCCTGGTTCCCGCTCAGCGTCGAGAGGAGCTGGAACACCGACGCGAGCGAGTCGTAGCTCTCCACGCTCGCCGTGGTCACGTCCTCGACCGTGGTGCTCGCCCCGGTCTCGACCAGCTCGAGACGACGCTGCTCGGCGAAGTGCTTCGCGGGGTCAAGCCCCCGGGCGAGCCGCAGGTCGACGGGCACGAGCGGTGTCTCGGGGCGCACCAGCTGCGTGTAGACGGTGCTCTCGTCGTCCACCGCGAGCGTGTGGATCAGCTGACCGTCGCCCAGCTCGGCCAGCGGCACGCGGACCTGCCCTCGAGCGTCGGGCTCGAGGTTGAAGAGCAGACGCGAGGGCTCGGGCAGGAAATCGAGATTGGCGAGGCCGCGCGGCGTCTGCCGATCCTTGAGCGCCTGCTCGCTTCCCGATCCGCCGGCCGCCCGGAGGCTGCGCTTCCCGCCGAACTTGCCTCCGAAGGCCCCGCCGGCTCCTCCCGAGACCGTGTCGTCGAACGCCCAGGGATTCAGTAGGAGCCCCGGCCGGCGCAGCATGTTCCCCGGGAACTTCTTCGCGTAGCGCCGCTCCAGGATGTAGCGGTACTCGTCCCCGATCTCGCGGCCGGAGTGATAGGAGGAGTCGGGGTACGCCACGGCGAGCAGCTGGGGGCTCGGTCCACCCCGGTGGTACAGGGACCGGAAGGGATCGTTTTCCGGGAGGTAGCGGGTGGCGAACACGTGCACGCGCGCATCGTCCCCCGCCATCGCCAGCTGGACCACCAGCTCCTCCCCCACCGCCGCGGTGAAGACGATCTGCAGGGGCGCGTCCCCACCGGTTTCCAGCCAGCGATCTCCTCCGACGAGCCAGCCATCGCGCTCCACTCCCTCGGTGACCTTCACCGTGATCACCTGTCGCGCTTCCTTCAGCCGCAGCTCGTAGTCCCCGGCTGGCAGGTCGCGCAGCTCCAGGTAGCCGCCCGAGAGAGCCAGCCGATCGAAGCGGTCGGTGCAGTAGGCCCCGGCGCGTAGCTCCAGGAGGGAAGCGACCCAGCGGGTCAGCAGCTCATGTTCCCCCTGGTAGGGCACCCTCAGGACCCGGCCCGCCACTCCCTGCAGGAGTCGAGGGTAGGTTCGCGCCTCGCGCACGAGATCCCAGCCCGCGATCGGCTGCTTCGATTCGACGATCAGCACGGACTGGATTCCGGGCAACGCCCCCAGCTCGATGCGCCCGCGCTCGTCGGTCTTCAGGGTCACCTCGAAGGGTTTGGCGAAGTCGCGGTGCGCCAGGTGGACCTTTTGGACCTGGTGTGCTCGCGGCTCGCCGTTCTTGCCCAGGACGTCCAGCTGATAGCCCCGCTCGGTCAGACTGAGCAGCGGCCACGCGGTCCTCTCGGAGTCGTCGATCCCGTTCAGCGCGAAGATGTCGAGCCCGGCGTCCAGCTTCTGCTCCTCGCCCCGGGAGAGGTTTCGCACCCTGGCGCGCAGACGCACCGAGAGTCGCGCCAGTCCCTCCGGAACGACGATCTCGTGACTCAGTTCCCCGGTCTCGGAGAGCTCGAGGTCGCGGACCTCCACGGTGGAGGACACCTCGTCCTGGTCGAAGGAGGTGATGGTGAGGATCGGCTCCTCCAGGAGCTCGAGGCTCACCGGCTCTCCGTTGAGCCGCAGCGTGGGGCGCACGAGGATCGTCGCGGTGCGACCAGCGAGCAAGGACTCCCGCTCGATGAAGGTCCCCGCCTCGAGTCCGTACTCCTCCGCATCGTGCTGGAATTCCGCGAGCGAGGAGCGGCCACCGGCGCTCAGGATGACCTGCCGCCGGCCCGGCTTCGTCGAGAAGGGAACGACGATCTCGCCGGTGTCCTCGGCTTCGTACTCGCGACCGCCGAGGCGAAGCGTGGCCTCGCGCAGGTGGGTCCCCCGCTCGTCGAGCACGCGCAGCACGTGCCCCGCAACGCTGGTGCGCTCGAGCAGCTGCAGACGCCCCTTGCGGATCACCGCGCGACTGGAGAGCCCGTTGCCGATGAGCTCGACCACGTACACGCCGGGTCGCTCCAGCGCCGGGAGCTCGAAGTGGCGCCGGACGCGACGCAGCAGGCCCTCGGCGTAGTTGTAGGTGCTCTCCTCGCTGGCCACCAGGCCGTCCAGCTCGATCGAGGCGTCGACTTCCTTTCCCTCATCGAGATAGTAGTTCAGCGCGTTGATCTCGAAGACCTTGACCAGGAGCGTCGGTACGTTCTTGACCAGGACCTCGATCGAGACCGGGTCATCGGCACCGTACTCGGTCCGCTGGGTCGGCGCGAACTCGATCTCCACTCGCTCCTTCAGCCGTTCGTAGTAGCCGGGGTCGTCGAGCATCGAGTACCAGCGCTCCATGCCGCCCGCGCCGGCCAGGATCTTCGTCTCCGCGAAGAGCCGCGACAGGACCTCGTGGCGCACCAGGTCGGCGTAGGGCTCGAAGGAGTCGAGCTCGGCGAAGAAGTGGGCCAGGTACGCGCGCACCAGCGGTTCGTCGTCGCCGATCGGCGGCAGCTCGGTCGGGAACTCGCCGCCGAGGTCGACGAGGCTCTCCTGGCCGGAGCGGCTCTTCAGCCACTCCGGGTTGACGTAGCTCACCTCGCGGGGCAGCCGCAGATACTCGCGGAAGCGCTGCGCATCGGGACGACCGAGGGTCCAGTCGTGTTGCAGGCGGTGGTACAGGACATGCGCCTTCAGCGAGTTGTGAGCCGGGGAGAGCCTGGTGACGAAGGCGAGCAGCCGATCCAGGTAGGCTTCTCGCGTCGCGGCGTCCCGGCGCCAGCGCACATCGGGACCCGGCTGGAGGCGTCGCAGATAGGTGGCCACGAAGT
>CAZCAC010000216.1:0-5528 GCA_964496575.1 uncultured Planctomycetaceae bacterium
TCAGCGTGGCGATTGGGGGGGAGTTGACCCTGGGGAAACGCGGGGCCCCACACCTCGTTCCGCAAGGGGTGGCCACTGGTTGGCGTCTCCATGGTGACGCGGCAGGTGCAATCATCGTACGCTGATGCTGATGAGATGTCCCCCTGATCCTACCCGCGCACCTGGTAGGCTGGGGCTTCCTTCGCTTCCGGGTGGACACGCCCTCCATCTCCTCATCTCTACACCTCTCTGATACTCCTCTCCCCCCGATCGGACAACGACAAATCGGCACGCACCGAGGTGGGGGGTGAGGAGGGCACGAAGGGAGTGTCACAGACCGGTGCATCAGGACTCCCCTCAGATCGGCTTCACCTGTTGATGTCGCCCCAGTCAGTAGCGCCCCAGTACAAGCGGAGGGGGGAGGGCGTCGGGAACGGCCGAAGGGGAGCAATCCCTCCTCCGCACCAAGACGCCCGTGATCGCCCCCAGATGCGTCCTCGCGCGACTGCTGGGGGAGAACGGTCGAGGTCAGCGGACCGGGCGGCGCAGACCGCCTGGATCGCCTATCCCCCGAAAGGCAACTCGACGAATCCGGCGCGTTGCGCCCCGGTGTGGAAGGTCACCGTGGGTCGGGGGTCCGGGACGGGCGTCTCGCAGTTGTCTGCGTCGGCACAGGTGAAGGTCACTCGAATCCGGTGCCCCTCGTCGAAGAGCCAGGCGGTGGGATGGAGATCGATCTCGAGCCGCGAGGGCGTGTTTGGCTCGAGCGGCTCGACGTCCCCGGCGTGGCTGCGGTGCCACGGCAGGCCGAAGTACTGGTAGGGCGGCTCGTGCGTGGCGCGGTGCGACGCGCGCAGGCATCCCTCGGTCACGTATCGGGAGAAACCGTTCGGCTCGACCTCCTCGAGGTAGACGAAGAAGTCGCCGTCGGTCGCGGTGGACTCGATCCAGAGTACCACCACCGGATGTCCGATCACCTCCCGGTCCTCCCCGAGGGGCGGGGAGGTGAAGCTCACGCCCTTCGCGTCGTTCCCGGCGAGGTCCTCGTAGCCGACGGGGCCGCCGTAGCCGTTCCTCCAGCGATTGCCGGTTCCGCTGGTGGTCGAGGGATCCACGACGTAGGGGATCTCCACCGCTTCCGCTGGCGGCTGGCGGACGAGGCTGCCGGCGGCGGACTCCGCCTCGCCGGGTAGGAAGTAGAGCTTCGTCCGCTCTGCGGGAACCGGCCAGCTGTTCGCCGTCCGCCAGCGCTCGCCCTCGGGCGCTCCCATCACGTAGTAGTGGATCGGCGGATCGTCCGCGACGCCATTGTCGATTCCCTTGAGCCAGTAGTCGAACCAGCGCAGATGCTCGCCGAAGTCGTCGAACTCGTGGCGCTGCTGGTGGTACCACGGCCCGACGGCGAGGCGCTGTGGGTTCTCGAGGTTGGCGTACAGCACGAAGGCGTCGCGCGTGAAGCAGTCGAGCCAGCCCGCGATGTGGTAGATCGCCGCGCTCGAGCGAGAGATCGCCTCGTGGTGGTGGATCGGGCTGGTCGAGGGGTACAGAGCGATCTCCAGCTCCTCGTCCACGCCGTCGCGGTAGGGCAGGGCGCGGAACTGCTCGTCCGTGTTGCGGTTCCCCCGGTGCACGGCGATGGCTGCAGTCAGCAGCTCGCCGTCCTCGTCCTCGGCCACCGGCGCGGCCGTCCTCGCCGTGTCGAGGCGGACCGTGAGCTGCGACCACTTCTTCAGGAAGTCGTCCCGGTAGATCCCTCCCGGCCAGGCGAAGGCGTAGAGGTCCGCCGGCGCCACGGAGGGGACGATCGCTTTCAGGTGGGGGGACCCCGTGGACGCGGCGAAGTACTGCACCGCGCCGAGGTAGGAGCCGCTGTACATGCCCAGGTTGCCGTCGCACCAGGGCTGTGCGACGAACCACTCCATGACCTCCCTGCCGTCGCGCACCTCGGCGGGACTGAATGGCCCTTCGTAGCGACCGAAGGAGGCGCCGCCGCCGCGCACGTCGACCGCGGCGATGGCGTAGCCCCGGCGCACCAGCTCCCTGAGCGTGGGGTGGGCCATCGAGTCGACGACCCTCTTCCCCAGTTGCTGGGCGCGGTTGTAGCGCGTGTAAATCCAGACGAGCGGGACCGGCTCCTCGATCGGTTGCTCGTCCACGGCGGGCCGGAAGACGTCCGCGGCGAGTCGCGTCCCATCCTCCACGGTGATGAAGAGCGACTCCTTGTGAACGTCGGCGTACCGGCGCGGGGAGAGCAGGGGATGGGTGGAGGAGTTCTCCACCGTGACCGCAGTCTGCTCCGCCCTCCCCTCCTCCTGGTAGGAGGCGGGAGCAGCGAGGCTCGTGAGCAGGAGCGGGAAGAGGGCGCGCAGCACGAGGATCTTGGTCGACTTCATGATCGCCCACGATACTGCGAGACCGCGATGCCGGGCTCGCGCAATCTCCGCCACCTGGGATCGATTTCCTGCCATCCCCGGAACAAGACCCCACCGGCCATCCCGCACGAGAAGGGCCGGCGGCGAGGCGGGCCCACGGGAGAGAAAACCGGATCGAGGAGAGACCTTCTCGGGCCGAACCGGTCCATACCCCGCCGGTGACGAGCCGGCTCGCGAGGGTGACGCGGCGACGGGCGCCGCGAGCCACCTACTCGCCAGATTCATCGAAATCAGGAATCCCCCAGGAGGCTTGTACCAACCATGCTGAACAGATCGCTCTTCGTCCCGTTCTTCCTCCTCGGCGCCCTCGCGCCGGGAGCCCTCGCCCTCCCGCTCGAGGAGACCGACTCGGGCGCCCCGATTCTGACCGCCCTGCGCGAAGGGGGCCTCGAGCTCGAGGCTCCCGCCTGGTCGCGCGCCTTGCTCCTCGTCGGTGAGTGGGACGAGGCAGGCGAGGTGGCCGGGCGCCGCGTCGATCCGCTGCGCACCGCCTGGCTCGACGTCGGCCCGCTGGGGAAGGTCCTCCTCCCCGCCGAGCGCCCCGACGTCCCGCTCTTCGCCCAGGCCTGGCTCCCGCCCGCGGCGGGTGCGACCTCACCTGCGGGGAGCTGGAGCCGGACGATCGTGCTCCTGCCGCAGGACCCCAGCTCGCGCTCGGCGGTCCAGACCGGCGACATCGTCATCACCGAGTTCATGAAGGACCCGTCCGCGGTGACCGACTCGCACGGCGAGTGGATCGAGATCCGCAACAACCTCAAGTGGCGCTGCGACATCAACGGGATGATCCTCTCCGACGCGAGCGGGGCCAGCTACGTCTTCTCCGCTCCCTTCCCGGGGATCTGCCTGAAGCCCTACCGACACTACGTGCTCGGGATCGACGACGATCCGGCGACCAACGGCGGCGTCCAGGTCGACTACTCCTACAGCGGCTTCTCGCTGAAGAACTCGAGCGACGAGATCTACCTGCACACGAGCTCGGGCGTCCTGCTCGACGCGGTCGTGTACGACGATGGCGTGCTCTGGCCCGACTCGCCCGGGATGTCGATCAGCCTGGATCCTTCGATCACCGACCCCGTCGTGGCGGACGACCCGAGCCTGTGGTGTCACTCCTCGAGCACCTTCGGCGGCGGCGACACGGGCACGCCGAAGGCGCCCAACGACGTCTGTCCCTGATCCACTCGGAGTCGGTTTCTGTGCGTTGCGCGCAGAGAGCAGGCAGCGGGAAAGGCGAAAGAGGGGCGGTACCGCAGAGTGCGGTGCCGCCCCCGCGGGTTGTGCTACCGTTGTCGAGGTTGCCCAGGCTGTACCGGGTGAGGTCGAGGGTGGTGGTACCAGTGCCGGTCCGCTCGACCCAACGGGCAGGCCGCCGGCGACCTCGGTGATCTGGGCGAGGAATGGACTCTCCGCCGGGCTATCGACGCTCGATCTCCAGGAGGAGCTCCTCGCGCACCTCCTGGCTCAGGCGAGGGTTGATCAGGAGCGCCAGCTGGCCGGCCCGCACCTTGACGCCCGCATCGAGGGCAGCGCGCAGCGATGCCCGGGCCTTCTCGATCCGCCCGCCCGCAGCGTGATGCTCGGCCTGCCTCAGCCGGAACCAGGAGGTATCCGGGCCCAGGGACTCTTCATCGACGCCGAGGACCGCGTCGTAGAGGGCCTGCGCCTCCTCCTCGAACCCGAGGCCGAACCGGCAGTGTCCCAGCAACCAGCGGATGTTCCAGGGGAAGAAGGCATTCACACCGTAGGCCTGCTCCGCCTCGGCGAGCAACTCCCGGAAGTGCGCTTCGGCCTCCTCGAGCCGGCCCAGGCGGACCATCGCCAGCCCGATGTCCCACCGCGTGAAGAGCGGATTCGTCTTCGCCAGCTCCGGGCGCTCCTGGACGATACCCAGGATCTGCTCGTTCACGGCGATCGCCTCCCGGGCGTCGCCCTCCACGAACAGCGTGGTGGCCAGCACGTGTCGCATCGAGAGCAGCTCCTCGACCTGGAACTGGCCCGATTGCTCGTAGATCTCGGTTGCCTCCTCGAGGTACGGCCGGGCGTCGTTGTCGCGATACCGCTGGCCGTAGTGCATACCGAGCTTCTTGAGGGCTTGCGCCACGACGAGCGGTGAGTCGGCGTGATGGGTCCGGGCCAGCTCCAAGACGTCGAGGAGGACGGCCTCCTCTTCGTCCGTCCTGCCCATCTTGCTGGCGATGAAGGCGACCCTGTACAGCCTGGTGAGCAGCATCGGGTCCACCGGCCCCCGAGCGGCCCGCTGAACCTCCACGGCCTCGTAGAAGCAGCGGCGTGCCCCGGGCAGATCGCCCTTCCGCCAGTGCAGGAAGCCGATGTCGTTCAGCGTATCGGCGACCTTGGGGTGCTCCGGACCCAGGGTCTTCTCTCGGATCTCGAGCGCCCGCTCGGCACATTCCAGCGCCGCGTCGTACTCCTCGAGATCGGTCAGCAAGAGCGAGATGTCGATGAGACACATCGCGATCTGCGGGTGATTCTCCGGAAGCACCTCTTCCCAGATCGCCCTGGCCTTTTCGTACTGCTCTCGGGATCGGCCGAGCTCGCCGATGGTGCGGAGCAGGTGCGCGTGCTGGTAGAAGCTCCACGCGACGTCCTCGTGCTTCGGCCCCAGGATCTCGCGGCGCAACTCGAGTGCCCGCTCGACCGCGACGCGGGCCTCGTCGTGGGCCGAGGCGCGGGTCAGCTGAAAGGCCAGATTGTTGAGGCAGTAGGCGTACGGCGTGCTCTCGACGCCGTGGGCGGCAGCGGCCACCTCCACCGCTTCACGGCACAGGGCGATCGCTTCGTCGCTCCGATCCTGGCGGCCGTAGGTGCGGCCGAGGGCACACAAGGCGACCTCGAGGTTCGACGGATCGGCGGTATCCTCGCGCTCTCCTCTCAAGGTGCGGCCGAGCTCGACCGCCTCCTCGAGGAGTGGTATCGCACGATCCCACTCGCCGAGGCTGTCGTAGACCTTGCCGAGCAAGCCCAGGAGTCGTCCACGGACCACGGGTTGATCGCGAAGCTCCGTCTCGATCCGCTCCGCGCCGAGATCCAGGATCTCGCGGGCGGTCAATGCAGGGCTCCTGACCTACGCGGAGTCATTCCTGCAACCTCGGGGCCTCG
>CAZCAC010000217.1:0-5151 GCA_964496575.1 uncultured Planctomycetaceae bacterium
AAATGGAGACACCAGATTAGCAATCTAGCGCATTCAGCCGCTCTGCCACCTCTCCGCGCCAGGGGGCGGGGATGTTACCCGCCCTCCTCGCGGCGGACAAGGGGCACTCCGGCCATCGGGCGCGGATCCTCTGGCCCCGTTGAGCGTTCCCGGGGCTTTTCCGACCGCATTCCGACGCTGCTCCGGTGTACCCCTGCCGCCATTATGGTCTCCTGGACGGGACGGCCTGGTCCACTCGGAGTCGGTTTCTGCGCGTTGCGCGCAGAAAGCAGGTTGGGAGGGCATCGAAGCTCTCGAGAATCGTATTCCGAACAGTCTGTTGACCACTCCAGTGGCGGGCGTCGGCCCGCGCTATGAGCGGCCCTTTTCGATCGACCGAACCCTCGTTCATGAACGTACCGGCCACCTCCTTCCCGACCGACCTGGATCGCCAGGCCCGACAGCACGCCGCCCTCGTCGTGTGGCTGACCAACGTGCTGCTGGGGGTCCTGATCGGGACCGCGTACCTGCACCACCTGCCCGACGTGCTCTCGGCGCGGACGGCAGTGTTCGTGGGCTTCGGGCTGGTCTCGAGCGTGGCCTCGCTGGCGCTGGTACCGGCGCTGATCTTCTGGCTCGTCCTCCGCTTCCTGCGCCGCGCGCGCACCCAGGGGCTGATCATCGCCTCGGTCGGCGCGGCCTTCCTGGTCCTGATCAAGGTCGACACCGTCGTCTTCCGCCTCTTCCGCTACCACTTCTTCAGCTCCGCGGTCTTCAACGTGGCCATCACCCGGGGCTCAGAGGACGCCGTGCACCTCGGCGGGAACGTCTGGTGGCCCGTCTCGATCGTCGTCGCCCTGCTGACCGGCGCGCAGTACCTGCTCTGGCGCCGTACCTACCGCCGCCGCCTGGGCGCCGCCGCGCCGAAGGACCGGAGCGCCTTCTTCTCGCGTCCGACGGTGATCTGGGGGCTGTTCCTCCTGACCGTGGTGGGAGTGGAGAAGAGCATCTACGCGGCCGCCGACCTGAAGGGCGATCGCGAGGTCAGCACGGCGGCGGAGATCCTGCCCGCCTACCCGCGCTGGCGCGTCTCGAAGCTGCTCGCCGAGGGGCTCGGAGGCGAGAGGGGGGTCGGCGTGCGCGCCAAGGGCGAGCCGCTGGCGTATCCCCACGAGGTGCCGGTGGTCGACCCCGACGGCCCGCGGCCGAACGTGCTGGTGCTGGTGGTCGACTCCTGGAGGAGCGACATGCTCTCCCCCGAGGTCACGCCGGAGCTCCACGCGCTCGCCGGCGAGGCGCTCTCCTTCGAGAACCACTACAGCGGCGGCAACGGTACCCGCTTCGGGGTCTTCTCGATGGTGTACGGCCTGCACGGAACCTACTGGTTCTCGGTGCTGGAGGAGCGGCGCCCCCCCGTGCTCTTCGAGGCCCTCGGCGACGAGGGGTACGAGTTCCGCGTCTACTCCACGGCGTCGATGGACTTCCCCGAGTTTCGCGACACCGCCTGGGTGCGCTTCGGGGAACACGTCCACGACGAGCACCCCTCCGAGCTGATCTGGGAGTGCGACCTGCGCGTCGCCTCGATGTTCGAGGAGTACCTCGCCGAGCGCGCGCAGCGCGAGGACGCCCCGCCGTTCTTCTCCTTCATCCTGCTCGATGCGGCGCATCAGCCGTACTCGTCGCCCCCTCCCCATCCCTTCCAGCCGGCGGCGGAGCAGCTCGACTACATGGAGCTGGCCAACGACAACTCCGACGGGCTGGTCGAGCGGGTCCTGAACCGGTACAAGAACGCTCTCCACTTCGCCGACGGGATCGCCGCCGGGATGATCGAGGCGCTGCGCGCGTCGGGCGAGCTGGAGAACACGCTGGTGATCATCACCGGCGATCACGGCGACGAGTTCCAGGAGAACGGCTTCTGGGGACACACGTCCAACTTCACCGACGCCCAGGTCAAGGTGCCGTTCCTGCTCCTGGGCCCGGGAGTCGAGCCGGGGGTGGAGCGGAACCCGACCTCTCACCTCGACATTCCGCCGACGATCCTCGAGCGGCTCGGAGCCTCCCCCGAGGTCCGCCCGAGCTGGTGTCTCGGCGGCAACCTCTTTGAGCCCTCCCCCGATCGCCGGCCGGTCGTCTCGGGGTGGTCCCACGTCGGCGTGCTCTCGCCCGAGGGGATCTTCCGGGTGAGGATGGGGGGCCACGGCTCCCTCGACATCGACGTCTTCGACGAACGGTGGCAGCCGCTGCCCGACGCGGCGAAGAGGATCGAGGAGGCGGCGCCGGCGCTGGAGGAGCTGACCGAGGAGTGCGAGCGCTTCCTGCTGTCGGAAGCGGACAGCTACTAGAGGTCCGGCCGAAAACGGCCGGACCTCTAGATCATGTCAACACCTGCGGTGCTCCCGCGCCTCCGGCGCGGGGTCGGACTTCGTCCGACCTAGAGACACGGCCTCTTCGGCCGCGCCTCTAGCCGAAGGCCAGCGGCCATCTTCTCACTGCCACGTCAGCGAGACCCCGTTGCTGATGTTGAACTCGGTGTTGCAGGGACTCAGTCCCGGATCCCGGTACCAGAACTGGTAGAAGCGGGTGTCGCCGGGTTGCAGGTTCGCCTCGTCCGAGATCTTCGCCGTGGACTCGGCCCTGCCGCGGTCGTCGGTGACCCGCACCTGGAGGCGGATGATCGCGCCGCCCACGCAGCGGAGACCGTCGCCGAAGATCTTCCCGTCGCTGCCGCCGACCTTCCGGTCACCCTGGAAGAAGAGCCCCGCGACGTTCCCCGGACACCGCGCTACGTGGAACACCACGGAGTCGTTCTCGCCGACCGTGGGGTTGCCGGTGGCGCCGAGCGTCGCCCCCTCGCCCGTGCTGTTCGCGCAACCCTGCGCCGGACCGGGGGTGTTCCCGCACGGGCAGATGGTGCCGTCGCCGTAGCAGAACCCGCCACCGCCGCCGCCGTTGCCGGTCAGGACCCAGGTGCCGAAGTAGCCGTCGTCCGCCGAGGCGTACCAGTCGTAGACCCTCACCTCCCAGAGTCCCGCCGGTCCGTTGATCTGGGAGAGGGGTGTGGTCTTGATCCCGACCGCGCCGTCGTCCCAGACGTCGCCGCCGGTGTCGAAGGTCTGATTGTACTGGCCGCCGTAGATGTCCGTGTACAGGTCGTCGGCGGGCAGGTCGTTCGGCGCCCCCGACTCGACGAACTCGTAGTCCCCCGTGTTCATGGTCCCGCTGTTGCCGAAGACGCTGCCGTTGTAGTCGTAGCCGGGCCGCACGAAGACGACGTACTCGACGCCGTTGGGGTCGGCGAGGGTACACATCGCGTCCCCCATGTACACGTGGCTGAAGCCGCGCAGGGTCAACGAGTCGATCGAGAAGACCGGCTCGGGCACGATCACCGTCGCGGTGCCGGGGACCTGGGGCATCGAGGACTCCCAGGTTCCATCGCTGATCGGAGTGGAGGGGACGGTATCACCGCCACCGGAGACCGAGAACTGCGCCCGCGCCATCGCCGCCAGGGCGAGGCAGAGACCGATCGTTGCGAGGTGTTGTCGTGTTCTCATGGTTCTTCGGGGCCTCGACGGGGCCCGCTGCGTCACGGCCGGCGGCGATCCCCCGGGTGCTCCACACGGGGGAGCGGGCCGTCACCGGTCCCGTCCCTTGGGGGCTCTCCAGGAGTAGTATACGACGTGTTTCTCATCCGAGGGGCCCCGGCGGGTCGCCGTGAGCCGAGCGGGGCGGCGGGGACACCACCCTCTTCTCAGCCCTGGCCAGAGAGATTCACCCCCCGAATGGCCGCGCTTCTTCGAAATCCCGCCCCGGGATCGGGCGGCGGTTCGTTTTCGACACGACTCGAACCGGTTCGGCTGAGCCCCGATGAACGGACCTCTCACCGCCCGAAGACTCTCGGCCGGTTTTCCAGAAACGGGGATCCCCCGGGCGCACGGCCTCGCTCCGATGCTGCTGCTCCTCGGCCTGGTGCGCTTCCCGATCGACGAGAAGCCCGAGGAGCTCGCGAAGTTCATCGGCGCGATCGAGGGACAGCTCGACCGGCAGTACCGCGCTTGGATCGAGGAGCGCCGAGGCTTCAGCGGCGCCGTCCCACCGCCCGGTCGATGATCTGCGGCAGCGGGCGGACGGCGTAGGCGAGCTCCCGCACCGCCTTGTCGGAGCGGAACCAGGAGTAGGTTCCGTAGGAGCGGAAGACCTCCGCCGTCCAGCGCGGTCGGCCGAGCTTCAGCCGGTCGAGGACTCCGGCGGCGACGGTGCGCACGCGGAGCTGGCGCTGGGTCAGCTTGTGCTTCGGCAGCCGCCCGCCGCAGCTCTCCGCGAGCATCCGGTACAGCTGCTCCCAGGTCAGGTTGTGGCCGGCGAGGAGGTAGCGTTCGCCCGGGCGGCCGAGCCGCAACGCGGAGACTACCGCGGTCGCGACGTCGGCGACGTCGGTGACCGAGACCCCGCCCGGTGGGATCCACGGCAGCTTGCCCCGCTGGATCCGGCGGACCAGGACCGACGGGTTGCGGCCGTCGAGGCGCGGTCCGAGGATCATCGAGGGGTTGACCACCACGATCGGCATCCCGCCCCACGCCGCCGCGAGCGCGCGATCTTCGCCCCGGCGCTTGGTGAGGACGTAGTTCACCCGCTCGCAGGCGAGCGACCAGGGCGCCCGCTCGTCGAGGACGTCCCCGGTCGGATTGGCGCCGATCGTCGCCGCTGAGGAGACGTGCACGATTCGCTTCAGCTCGCCGTGTCGCGCCGCGCGCAGGAGAGCGGTGGCTCCCTCGACGTTGATCCGGTGCTGGATCCGGTTCTGCGTCGCCCAGTAGCCCATCCGCGCCGCGCAGTGAATCAGGCCCTCGACTCCGCGGCACGCCTCCTCCAGCCCGCTGCCGTCGAGGAGGTCGCCCTCGACGAACTCCACCCCGAGCTTGCGGACGTGATTGCGCGGGTGGTCGGCGCGCACCAGCGCTCGCACCTTCACCCCCTCCTCGAGCAGGGTGTGCACGAGGTGGGCTCCGAGGAAGCCCGTGGCGCCGGTGACGAGGATTCGCATGGGGGAGCGGGACGCGTGGTCCGCGGAGGCCGATGTTAAGCCGAGTTTCCCCGCGAGAGCACCGCTCTCGGGCTCATCCGTGCCCATCTCGCCACAAACGGTACATTCTCCCCGGATTCCCTCGTCGATAC
>CAZCAC010000218.1:0-4968 GCA_964496575.1 uncultured Planctomycetaceae bacterium
GATCAGCGTGGCGATTGGGGGGGAGTTGACCCTGGGGAAACGCGGGGCCCCACACTCCCGGTGCGCGGGGCCAAGATGACGGACGTGCCGTCCCATTCCCATCTTCTCCCGACCCTGTTGAGACACGCGGGCATCGACTTCCTGCACCTCGGCTGCAATCCCGCGAGCGCCTCTCCCGGGGTCCCGGAGCTCTTCTGGTGGGAAGGGCCGGACGGATCACAGCTCCTCACCATGTACGCGCACGGGTACTACGGCGCCGGGCTCGAGCCGCCCAGCGACTGGCCGCACCGGACGTGGTTGGCGATGCTGATGACGAACGACAATGTCGGGCCGCCTCCGCCGCAGAAGGTCAAGGAGGTGTTCGCGGAGGCGAAGCGGCTGTTCTCGGCGGGCACCAACGTGCGCTTTGGAAGTCTCGGTGATTTCGCACGGCTGCTGCTGGCCGAGGCGCCTGACCTGCCGGTGATTCGCGGCGACATGCCCGACTCCTGGATCCACGGCATCATGACGCTGCCCGAGGGCACGAAGACCGCCCGCAACGTGCGACCGCTGCTGCCCGCGGTCGAGGCCCTCGACACCCTGCTGGGAGTATGGGGAGATCCGACGGAGCCACTGGCGGAACTGCTGGACGAGGCGTACGAGCAAAGCCTGCTCTACTCGGAGCATACGTGGGGCTTGTACGGCACGGCCTGCGGACCGTTTCGGTATGGGGAGGAGTGGCGGAAGGCGTATGCATCCGGCGTCTATGCTCCGGCGGAGCAGAGCTACGACGATCACCAAGAGTACATCCGCACCACCCGCGACCTCGTTCTCCCCGCGCTCGAGCAGCGCCTTATGCAGCTCGCCGCAGCGGTGGATGTCGCTGGACCACGGGCGGTCGTCTTCAACCCGCTCCCCTGGCCGCGGGACGCCGTGGTGCGCTGCCCTGGCTTCCCGGAGGACGTCAAGGCCTTGCGAGACTTGCACCGCGGCGCGGTGGTCGACGTGCAGCGTGTTGGCGACGAGGCGCTTTTCGTTGCCGCAGCCGTGCCGTCGCTGGGGTACAGCACGTACGTGCCGGCAGCGGCCAGGACGACAGAACCTGACACCGTGGTGAGTGGTCGGCTCGAGAACGCCCTTCTCCGGGTAACGGTCGATGCGGCGCGAGGAGGCGTCGTCTCGATCGTGAGCAAGCGGACCGGCCGTGAGCTGGTGGATGACCGCCGCCTTGCTCTCGGACAGTACCTGTACGAGCGGTTTGACAAGGCGCACGTCGATGCCTTTCTGGATGCGTATCTCAAGACCCGTCCGGGCTGGGCGGGCCACCTGCTCCGCCTGTGGGAGCAGAGTGGCCAGTCCGGTCCTTGTGGGATCACCTTGCCCGCCGGGATGAAGGTGCCTCGTGCGCAACTCGTGAACCTGCGCGGTGAACCGATGGGGGAGCCGATGCCGGTGGAGGAGGGCCGTCTCTCCCTGGATCTCCAGGCCTGGGCCCCCGCGAGCGTGGTGTTCGAGTAGCCGTCCGGCACGGCGTAAACTGCCGTTTAGATAGAACCAGGCCTGCCCCCGATCCCCCACGCCCGTCCCCAGCGGCGACAACGGCCCACGCAGTTGGATGAAGACAAGCCCGGTTGTTCGTGGCTTCTTCCCTTCCTTTCAGGTGAGGGTGTCACCGACCCGGTTTTCGGCAGGCGATTCCGAAAAAAAGAACCAGAGGGCTGCCCGTGGGGGTGTCTGGCCCGGGAATGCCCGTCGGTGACTGGCACGGCATGGCCACGGGCGCGGTTCCATCTGGGTAGGATCACGGGATGAAGAGAGCTGGATCGACCGTGGTAGCGCTGTTTCTGGTCGCCTGGGGAGCGAATCCCGCCATGGGTCAGGACTGGACGCGGTTCCGCGGGCCCGATGGGGCCGGGCACGGAGTCGCGAGAGGCCTGCCCGTCGAATTCACCGCCGAGGACTACAACTGGCGGGTCGAGCTCCCGGGGCCGGGGCACTCGTCGCCGGTGATCTGGAAGTCCGGCGTTTACCTGACCTGCATCGACGACTCGTCGCAGCTGGCCCTGATCAGGCTGGACACCGGCGACGGACACCTCGTCTGGAAGCGCTCGTTCCCGATCGCGGGCTACGGCCAGCACGTCGACAACAGCTTCGCCGCCTCCACCCCCACGGTCGACGCTGCCGGGGTCTACCTGACCTTCGTCTCCGGTTCGGAGCGCTTCGCCGTCGCCTGCTCGCACGACGGGGAGGAGCGCTGGAAGGAGTCGATCGGTCGGTTCCAGAGCAAGCACGGCGCCGGGGCCTCCGCGATCGTCGTCGACGGCCTGGTCGTGGTGCCGAACGAGAGCGAGCACGAGGAGTCCGCGATCGTCGCTCTCGACGCCGCGACCGGCGAGGCGTGCTGGAAGCTGGATCGCGACGGCGGCCCGAAGGGCTCGTTCATCACGCCGGCGCTCTACCGCAACCGGCGGGGGGGCGTGGAGCTGATCACCGCCGGCCAGGCGCACGGGATCACCAGCGTGGATCCGAAGCGGGGGACGATCCTCTGGGAGCTGGCGACGGGCTTCCTCAATCGCAGCGTGGGCAGCCCGATCGTGGCGAAGGGGCTGATCGTACTGACCGCCGGAAGCGGTGGAGGCGGCAAGGAGTTCGTGGCGATCCGCCCCGGTTCCTCCGATCCGGTGGAACCCGCCGCGGTCGCCTACACGAACCTCCGCCAGGCCCTGCCCTACGTGCCCACCGCCATCGCCGTCGGTGACCTGCTCTTCCTCTGGGCGGACAGCGGCATCGTGACCTGTCTCGAGGCGGCCACCGGCGAGATGCTGTGGAAGGAGCGCATCAGCAGCAACTGCTACTCATCGCCGATCTGCATCGAGGATCGGCTCTACAACATCAGCCGCGAGGGGCAGCTGCACGTCCTCGCGGCCGCACTCGAGTTCGCGGAACTGGCGCGCATCGATCTCGGTGAGCCGACTCAGGCCTCCCCGGCCGTGGCGGATGGAACCCTCTACCTCCGAACGGTTCGCCACCTGATCTCGGTCGGCGGTGACTAGTTACGGCGTCAGGGACCCGACTTCGGCCCCCTCGACAGCGATTCGCGCAGGATCAGCTGCGAGGCGATCCGGCGCTCCAGGGGCGACGAGAGCCGGGAGTCGGTGCGCACCCTGGCGAGGGCTGCGGCGGCGGAATCCTCCCCGGCGAACCACTCCGCGATCCAGGGCTCCACGCGTCGGGCGACCCGCCGCCACTCGCGCCGCGCTCGAAGCCGCCCGGCGACCGGAGCGGTCTCCCGGATGCGAATCGTGCCGTCGCCGGATGCGGTGATGATCCGCTCCCCCCCACCGGCGAAGGCCGCCGAGAAGACGTAGGACTCGTGCCCGGAGAGCTGCGCGACCTCCTCGTAGCTCACCGCGTCGATCAGGTGGACCTTGCCGGTCGCCGTCCCCACCAGGATCCGCTCTCCGTCGGGGGTGAAGCGCGCCCACCAGTGGCCGGGCATGGAGACCCGGGCCAGCTCCTCGCCGCCCGGAAAATCGCGGATGCACACTAACTCCCCGTCGGGGCAGACCAGGCGCGCCTCGTCGCTGCTGAAGGAGCAGTAGGTTCCACCCCTCGCGATCCTCAGCTCCACCTCCAGCGTCCGTGCGTCGAGGATCCGGAGCTCCTTTCCGGCGCTGCGCACCGCCAGCCAGCGGCCGCTCGGACTGAAGGTCACCGGCCGGCCCCCTCCACTTCGCTCGACGAGCCGGCCCAGGGACGTACCGGTCACCGGGTCCTGCAGGCAAAGCGCCCCTCTCTCACCGTAGGCCAGGCGGCCGTCCGGTGAGAAGAGGACCCTGGTCCGGGCGGCGGCCCCCTGGATCCAGCGGAGGATCTCGCCGGTGCGCGCGTCGATCAACACGGCCCCCCGATCGGTTCCGGCGGCCAGCATCTTCCCGTCGGGCGAGATGGCCAGCTCGATGACCACGGCCTTCTCCTTCCAGGCCGCGAGCTCCAGGCCGGAGTCGGCATCCCACCAGCGCAGACTCCCCTCTCGATCGACCAGAGAGTCCCAGCCGCCGGAGACGAGTGTCTTTCCATCGGGGCTGACCACGACCGGATTGACGTAGCTGTGGTGCCCGCGCAACACCGACGGCTCTTCGAGCAGGGCGAGGTCCCAGATGCGCACCGTGTCGTCGAAGGAGGCGGTGGCGATGAACTCGCCGCCCGGCGAGAAGCAGACGTCGCGCACCAGGCCCTGGTGCCCCTGGAAGGTGTGAAGCGACTCGCCGCTCTGCCCGTCCCAGAGGCGCAGGTTTCCGTCCATGGAGGACGAGGCGAGGATCTCGCCATCGGGGCTGAAGGCGACGCCGTCCACGAAGGCACCGTGCCCCGGGAGATCGAGCACCTCGGTCTCCGCACTGAGGTCGAGGAACCAGAGGCGCAGCGACGAGTCATCGGCGCCGCCGGCGAGGCGCCGGTCGTCTGGAGAGAAGGCCAGCTCGTGGAGGCCGCTGCCCCGGCCTGGAAGCTCGCGCTGCACCTCGAGGCCCTCGGTGTCGAGCAGCAGGACCGAGTGGTCCCGCGCCATCACGGCCAACCACTCCCCGCTCTCGCTGATCGCCAGCGGGGAGTGGGCGGCGATGCGGCCGGCGAGCTCGCGCGAGGCGAGGATCGCCCCGTGACCATCGCAGAGGAGCAAGCGCTCCACGGTGAGCAGGGCGAAGCGTCCGCTCTGGTGGTGCCGCGCGAACCCCGAGAGCTGCGCTCGCTCGCCGGGCACCGTCAGGCGACTCAGGAGCCGTCCATCATCGGGATTCCACTGCGCCATCCAGAAGCTCGCGTGCTCGTCCGACTCACGCCCGGTGTTCCCGACGCCGAACAGGCGCGATCCGTCGCGACCGAAGAAGAGCGACTGGACGTGCCCCTCCACTCGAAGGGACGCCGTGCAACGACGGTAACCGTTCACGGGATTGAAGCCTGGTTTGTACGAGATTGTCGGCGGTAATC
>CAZCAC010000219.1:0-4707 GCA_964496575.1 uncultured Planctomycetaceae bacterium
GCGCTGCCGCCGGACCAGTTCCTGATGTTCTACTACGGCGCGGGTCAGACCCAGATCGTCTTCGGCAACGGCTACCGCTGCGTCAACTCCGGCGGAGTGGGCATCTTCCGCTTCAAGCCGTTCAAGGCCGATCCGTTCGGCTTCGCGGTGATGAAGGTCGACTACACCCAGCCGCCCGCCGGGACCGGCGGGGGCCTCGGCCAGTGGCTGCCCGGTGACATCTGGAACGCCCAGGCGTGGTATCGCGACCCCGCCGGTGGTGGGGACGAGTTCAACCTCTCCGACGCGATCAACTTCACCGTCTGCCCGTGAGCTCATCTCGCTGATCCAGAAGTGCAACTAATGGAGGGTCGGCCCCCGGCGGGGTCGGCCCTCCTTTCCTGGGAGCGGGAGCTTCCGCCCTCGGATTCGTGCGGTGACCGCTCGGGGGGCCGAGCGCTCTCGCGCAGCGCCCGGGGGCGGGGGATCTTTTCCCCGGACGGAAGGTAGCGCGACCCTCTTCATCACCGTACTAGGGGGTCATGAGTCCCCCCACCACCGCCCCGATCTCACGCGCCGCCCGGCTGGGCGCTGCCGCGGTGATCGTCCTGATCGTCTTCCTGGTCTACGGTCGAGTCCTCTCCGGAGAGTTCGTCTACGACGACCTGCTGGTGATACAGCAGAACCCGCTGATCACCAGCTTCGCCAACCTGCCGACGATCTTCAGTAGCTCCTACTGGGACTTCCTCGACGCCGAGGCCGCATCGCACGTCGGGTACTACCGACCGCTGACGATGGCGTTCCTGATGGTCGGGCACGCGCTGGGTGGGGGCGAGCCCATGGGCTTCCACATCCTCAGCCTCCTGGCCTACGCCGCCTCGTGCCTCGCGGCGTGGCGCTTCGCGGCGCGGCTGACCAGGAGCGAGGCCATCGGCCTCGCGGCGGGGTTCCTGTTCGCCCTGCACCCCTTGCACGTCGAGGCGGTGGCCTGGATCTCCTCGCTGCACGACCCGGTCTCCACCACCTTCGCCTTCCTGTCGCTGAGTGCCTTCCTGCGCTGGCGCGACGAGGGTTCGAAGGGTCTGCCGTGGAGCTCTGGGGTGTGGCTCGCCCTGGCCCTGCTCTCCAAGGACTCGGCGGTGGCCGTGCTGCCCCTCCTGGTCGTCATCGACTGGGGGCGGGATCACCTCGGTGGGACGGAAGGAGACGCACGAATCACGGCGATCCGCCGCGCCTACCTCCCGCCGGTGGTCGTCTTTGCGGCGTACTATCTGTTGAGAGTGTTCGTGTTCGGCGACATCCTCGCCGGCTTCGACCGGACCACGACAGACTTCGGCGTCGGACCGGGGCGGCTCGCGCTGCTGCGAGTCGAGCTCCTCGGCGGGGCGATGGGGCTGTTTGCCTGGCCCGTCGAGCTGAACCTCTTCCGCCCCTTCAAGCCCGATCTCCCCGCGGGCGATCCCTCGCTGCTCGTGGGCGTGATCGGAAGCGTGGTCTTCCTCGGCGTCCTCTGGCTCGCCTGGCTGAAGCGCTGGCGCCCGGGCCTGGCGATGCTGCTGATCATCCCCGCTGGGCTGACGCCGGTCCTGATCAGCGTCGCATCGCTGGGGACCTTTCCGCTCTCCGACCGCTTCCTGTTCCTGGCGGTGATCGGCTTCACGCTTCTCCTGGCAACGGTCCTCTTCACCTACCTGCCGCGCCAGGCGGCGATCGCCGTGGTCGTCCTGATCGGAATCGGCTACGGCATCCGCGCCTACACGCAGACGAAGTACTGGAAGGACGAGGAGACGCTGTTCACCCGAGCCATCGAGCAGAATCCGCGGAACCCGAACGTCTACTGGGGGATGGGCCGCGTGCTGCTGGACCGCTATCGGCTGGAGCGAGGACCGAACGTGCTGTTCGAGGCGCGCGCGAGAATCGATCAGGCCATGGATCTGATCGAGGAGTACGAGATCTCGCAGCTTGAACGGCGGAAGACCGACCTGTTCGTCACCGGAGACGACTCCATCCAGACCAACCTGGCCCTGGGGTGGGCGGCGTTCTTCGAGGCGGAGATCGACGAGTTTCACGACTACGAGACCGCCCGGGCCGTCTTCGAGCGCGCAATCGAGCTCGAGCATCGGTTCCAGCCCTCCAGCGAGCGTGGGCACGTCGGGCTGGGCGTGGCCTGGATGGCGGACGACGATCCGAACCTGGCCGGTGAGAACTTGCGCCTGGCGATCGAGATCAACCCGAACTCCCCGGAAGCGCACTTCAACATGGGTCTGCTCCTGGCCCGTCTCGACGAGTGGGCGGAGGCCGCCGAGGAGTTCCGGACCTGCCTCTCGCTGCGCAACGAGAACCTCGAGGACCTCGCCTATCTCGCGCGGGCCTTGATGGAGGCGGGTGAGGACCAGGAGGCGTTCTCGATCGCGACCCGGGCGAACGAGCTCTACCCCGACGCTCCGGACCCGATGGTGATCCTGGGGATGCTCGCCGCCAACTCGGGCAACTACACGCGTGCGGTGAATTGGTTCGATCAAGCGCTGCTCCGCGGCGACCGGAATGGAGCAGCCCACCTGCAGCGGGGAAAGGCGCTCTACGCGCTAGGCCACCACAGCGCCGCGTCGCTCGCCTTGAAGGAAGCGTGCAATCTCATGCCCACCAACTTCGAGGCGCACTACAACCTGATGCTTCTCCTGATGGCCTCCGACACCCCGAAGGCGGCCATTCCGGTGTTCCTCAAGGCCTACCGGCTGCGCCACTCCGGTCCGCTCGAGAGCCGCCTGCGCGAGGTGGCGGAGTCGATTCCCGAGGACGACGTGGCGACTCTCACCGCCCTGGCCACCATCGACGGCGACCGCGGCGACCTCACCGCCGCCGAGCACTGGGCGCGCAAGGCGCTGGAGAGCGATCCGACCCACGCGCCGAGCCACTTCATCCTCGGTGTCCTGCTCAAGACGCGCAAGGACCACGAGGCTGCCAGACCGCACCTGGCGGCGGCGGCGGGCGCGCTGAACGATTCGTTCCAGGCGCAGATGGAGTACGCCGAGGTCCTCCTGCTCCTGAACCGCGAGCGCGAGGCGCCCCCCTACCTCGACCGTGCCCTGCAGCTCCTCCCCGCCCAGAAACACATACCGGAGGAGGCGAAGAAGAAGGCGAAGGCGACGATCGTGACGGCCCTCGAGAAGATCGCGGGTCTCGACGCGGTCGGCCCACCGCCTCCCGACGGCGGGGAGTGAGCGCCGCTCACTCCGGGTGGAGGCGGATCGTCTCGGTCGAGAACACGGGGCCGTCGACGCAGCACTTGGCGTAGGGCCAATCCCCCAGCACGCCCTCTTCCCGCGTGGGCACGATGCAGCCGTTGCAGATGCCGACCCCGCAGCCCATCAGCGTCTCGAGGCTGACCCAGCAGGCGAGACCGCATTCCCGGGCGAGGCCTTCGACCGCCTTCAGCATCGGGTCGGGCCCGCAGGCGAGCAAGCGGACCTCGCGCGGGATCCGCCCCGCACGCCACTCTTCCTCGAGACAGGCGACGACGTTGCCGTGGAAGCCCCGCGAGCCGTCGTCGGTGGCGGCGAGAACGGGCACCCCGAGCATCTCGAAGCCCTCGAGGTCATAGAGGCGGTCCGCTGACCCGGCGCCGTAGATCAGGGTCGGTGCCGTCCCGTTCGAGCGCTCCAGCCACTCGAGGAGGCAGGCGTGGAAGGGTGCCGAGCCGACTCCACCGGCGAGCATCACCAGCGGGGGGCCGTTGATCGGGAGCTCGGGCCAGCCCTGCCCCAGCGGCCCGATCAGGCGCACCTCTCCGCCGACGGGAGAGCTCTCCAGCGCGCGCGTCCCCTCACCGAGCACCTGGATCATGAACTCCAGCTCCTGCGCGGTCTGCCGGTAGAGCGAGAAGGGGCGAGGGATCGCCGGCGAGGCGCCGTCCTCGCGGCGCAGCATGAAGAAGCGTCCGGCGGCAACCCGGTCCATCGACTCCGCGGGCCGGATGGTGAGGAGGAAGGCGTCGCTGCCGCAGGGCTGGACCGAGGTCACCTCGGCGAGCTGGGATCGGGCGTCGGGGGCGGGGGCGGGCATGCTGATGACTCTCCGGTGAGGATTCGGCGGGCAGTCTAGCCCGAGAGGGTTCTCCCGCGCGAGCGGAAGGCGGCTCCGCTTCCCCTTTGCAGCGCCCCGGGCCCCTCGGATAGGCTCCCGCCATGAGCACCATCTTCAGCAAGATCGTCGCTGGCGAGATCCCCTCCCACAAGGTCTGGGAGGACGAGAATCACTACGCCTTCCTCGACATCCGGCCGGTGCAACCGGGGCACACCCTGGTGATCCCCAAGCGAGAGGTCGACTACGTCTTCGACCTCGAGCCGGAGGAGTACACCGCGTTCTGGAACGCCGTCCGGACCGTCGAGGCGCGCTTGAAGGAGCGACTCGGCTGTGCGCGGGTGGTGGTCCTGGTGATCGGCTGGGAGGTCCCGCACGTGCACGTCCACCTGATCCCGACGAACTCGATATCCGAGGTTCCGATGCCCCCGCTCTCCGACGTCTCCCCCGAGGAGATGGTGGAGCTCGCGGCTCGGCTGGGGGGGTAGGTACCGGTTCGGGGCGGCGGGACGTTCGCCGAAGGCGGATGGGGAGGACCGCTGGCGATCGAGCGTTCGCCGCAGGCGAACGGAACGGTCCCCGTGCCCCAACTGGTGACCTTCCTGGGGATTTCGGACACCCCACCTAGCGCCAAATGCGCGAGGATGT
>CAZCAC010000220.1:0-4226 GCA_964496575.1 uncultured Planctomycetaceae bacterium
ACACCATCGCTACGGAGCAGCCTGGTCGCGGACGCCGCTTGGAATTACTATCCTCTGAGGATCTGCAGCGCGGCGATCCCCTGGCCGTTCGGGGGCAGCTCCCAGAGCTCGACGCCGCGGTAGGTGGTCGAGACCGGTTCGACCCACTCGCCCCGGTGCTCGGCGAGGTCCTCGTAGGCGAGGAAACCGCCCTGCGCCTGCACGTAGTCGGCCATCGTCCTCGCGACCTCGCCCTCGTAGAACGCAGAGCGGCCGCCGGTGGCGAGCTTCCTCAGCGTGCTCGCCAGCGTCGGGTTCTTCCAGATCTCGCCCTTCTTCGGGGCGCGGCCGTCGACGGTGAATTGCTCGACGAATCCGGGGTACCTCGAGAGCCTCGGCACGCTGAGCGCCCAGTAGTGCGCGATCAGCTCGCTCACCGGAAAGCCCTCCTCGGCGTAGCGGATCGCGGGGGCGAGGACTTCCGCCATCGGCTTCGCTCCGAAGCGCTCGTGCAGCGCGAACCAGCCGTCGACCGCGCCGGGCACCGAGACCGGCAGCGGGCCGTACGCGGGGACCTTCTCGATCCCCTCCCGCTGGAAGTACTCGAGCGTCAGCCCTTTCGGCGAGCGTCCGCTGCCGTTGTAGCCGTACAGCTTCCTCGTCTTCGCGTCCCAGACGATGACGAAGAGGTCGCCGCCGATGCCGTTGCTGGTCGGCTCCATCAGGCCCAGCACCGCGTTGGCGCAGATCGCCGCGTCGATCGCGTTGCCGCCCGACTGCAAGACATCGAGCGCCGCCTGCGTGGCCAGCGGCTGGCTCGTCGCGACCATGCCGTGGGTGGCGATCACCTCCGAGCGGGTGGCGAAGGGCTTGCCGGTGATGCGGTCCTGGGGGAGGGGAGCGATGGCGGCGAAACAGAAGAGGGATAGGATCATCGGAGGCTCCTTCGGTTCAGGGCTTGACCACGACGTCGAGCTCGGCGGCGGAGGTCCAGGCGTTGCCGTTCACCTCCGATTTCGCGATCAACTTGAAGAAACGCGCACGCGTCCCCGCCGGCAGGTCGATGCGCTGCCTCGCGGAGGTGTTCGGAAAACGCCCCGTCGAGACCGGCTCGCCCCAGCTCTCGCCGTCGGTGGAGAGGTAGAGCTCGTACTCGCCGATCCGCCCATTCGCCTGCCCCTGGCGCGGCAGGTAGGTGAACGCCTCGAGCTCGTACACCTCGCCGATGTCGAACACGATGAAGTGCGGATGCCTCGGCTCGCCGGCGCCCCACCTCGTGTGCCAGTAGGTGTTCGGGTCGCCGTCGATCGCGTACTTCGCCTCGCCCTCGCCGCGGTGCTCGCTGTCGAAGGAGAGGACGCGCCACTTCGTGCGCGGCAGCAGGAAGGGGAAGTCGATGCGCGCGGTGGGGCCGGGGAGCACGCCGGGCTCTTCGACCCACGCCTCGACCACGCCGCCCTCGGCGAGCTCGAACGGACCGTCGTAGCGCCGATGTCTCCCGTTCACCTTGCAGCGAATACGCTCCTCCGCGCCGCCACCGGAGAGGGTCACCACTCCCGTCTCGTCACGGAAGACCTCCACCGCCGGGGCGACCGGAAGGCGGGGGCGCGCGACGTGCCCGAGGAAACCCCTCGTGGTGTTCCAGGGGCGCAGGCTGTACTCGAGCAGGAACGGTCGCGACTCGAGGACGTACTGCGCCATCGGTCGAGGCCCGCAGCTCGCCCCGCCGAGTCCTAGCTGACCGCAGTCGACGGTGACGTAGATCTCCTCGCGGACGGGCAGCTCGTGGGGGTGGTTCGCCGCAGCGAGGTCCTGTGGGGTGTGGTGCAGCGCGCTCATCGAGAGGGTGTCGCGCGCGACGATCACCAGGCCGCTGGCCGCTTGCGGATCCTCCAGCATCATCCAGCGCACGTCCTCACGGTTGCCGGTGTCCTGGGTGTGCACGTAGGGCACGAACATCTCCGTCGCGGTCGTGGCGTGTTCGCCGAGATCGGCGCTGCTCTTGCGGTCGACGTAGTTTTCGTGGGGGCCACGGCCGTAGTACTGAACCCTCTCGAAGGTGCCGGGAACGCTCAGGATGTTCCCGATGCGCGGCAACACGCCGGGCGCGCCGTGCGGCACGATCTGGCTGGAGACGTCGATGACCCCGCTGCCGAGCACGGTCCAGGTGGTCTTCGTCACGAAGCGGCACTCACCCGCGCCGCGGGAGACGCCGCCGACCTCGATGCGCAGGGCGCTTTCGCCGAGCTTGCTCACGAGGAACGAGGTCACCTCGTGCTCGAGCGAATCGAGCCCGGCCCGCTCCCAGCTCCCCGAGCACCACTTGTCGTTGTTGACCGGCGCGCGGAACGCGTTGAGCACCGGCCCACCGCCGGACTCGAGCACGTCGACGCCGTCGTAGCGGAGCGTCTCCAGCGTTCCGGTCCTTCGCGAGAACACCGCCTTGAAGCCGTTGCCCTCGACGATCACGAGCCCGCGGCTCTCGACGTGCCGGAGTGGCCCCAGCGAATCGAGCGACAGCGGCGGCGCGGGACTCCGGTACCAGGGGAGCTCGAGCTGGGCCTCGCCGACGGACCGACTCCTGTCCTCTCCGAGACGCTCGCGCACCTCGACGTTCAGCACGTACTCCGCCCCGGGCATCAGCTTCTGGACCCGGATCGGGAACTTCACGACCCGGCTCTCGCCGGGAGGGATGCTCGCAAAGGTGCGGGACCCCTTCCAGGGGAGCGGTCGGCCGTCCTCGAGGATCATCATCGCCAGCTCGCCGGTGAGGTCGGTAAAGAAGCGCTTGTTGTGAACGCGCACCAGCCCCTGGTCGAGGTCCTCCGCGGTCACGTCGACGTACTGGTAGACGCGCCGCATCTCCCACATCTTCGGCGGGATCGTGCGATCGGGGAAGACCATCCCGTTGCAGCAGAACGAGCCGTCGTTCGGCTGATCGCCGAAATCCCCGCCGTAGGCGAAGTACTCGACCCCCTCGGGCGTCTTCGTCCGCAGCCCCTGGTCGACCCAGTCCCAGATGCACGCGCCGATCAGCCGGTCGCTCCCTTCGATCACCTCCCAGTACTCGGCGAGGTTGCCGACCGCGTTGCCCATCGCGTGCGCGTACTCGCAGACGAAGAAGGGCTTGTCCGAATCCGCCGCGCCGGTGCGCCGGAGCCACTCGACGCTGGGATACATCGTGCTGTCGACGTCCGCCTTGCCGTTGTCGCGCTCGTAGTGGATCGGCCGCGTGTCGTCGATGGCCAGGATCGCCTCGCGGCAGGCCTGGAAGTTGCGCCCCGGGCCCGCCTCGTTGCCCATCGACCACATGATGATCGAGGGGTGGTTCTTGTCGCGGTGAACCATCGAGACCTGCCGGTCGACGTGGGCCGCCTCCCAGGCGGGGTCGTGGCCGAGGGACGCCGCGCCGTAGCCCATGCCGTGCGACTCGACGTTGGCCTCGTCGATGACGAAGAGGCCGTACTCGTCGCACAGGTCGTACCAGATCGGCTGGTTGGGGTAGTGGCTGGTGCGGACGGTGTTGACGTTGAACGCCTTCATCAGCCGGATGTCCTCGAGCATCGAGTCGATCGTGACCGCGCGCCCGCGGTCGGGGTCGTGCTCGTGGCGGTTGACGCCCTTGAGCTTGACCGGGACGCCGTTGATCAGGAGTTGGCCGCCGTCGATCTCGACTTCGCGGAAGCCGACGCGGCAGGTGACGTACTCGACGTCGTCGTAGTCGAACACGAGGACACAGTGAAGTCGGTAGAGCTCCGGGGTCTCACAGCTCCAGAGGCGAGGGTTCGAGACCTCGCCGACCAGCTCGACCGTCCTCTCCTCTCCGGGCCCGAGCCCCGACACCTCGTCGTGGACCGTGGGGTCTTCCAGGAGAAGCCGGCCCTGGGGATCAATCAGCACCAGGAAGACCCCGAACGGATCGGCTTCCTCGTCGCCGTAGTTCTTGATCTTGATGTCGACACGCAGGTCCGCGCTCGTGTAATCGTCAGCCAGCTCTGTGCGCACGAAGAAGTCACGGATGTGCACCTTTGGCGTGCTGAACAGAAAGACGTCGCGGTAGATCCCCGAGAGGCGCCAGAAGTCCTGGTCCTCGAGGTAGCTGCCGTCGCTCCAGCGCAGCACCTGCACCGCGAGGTGGTTCTCCCCCTCTCGTAGGAACTCGGTGATGTCGAACTCCGCCGGCGTCATCGAGCCCTGGCTGTAGCCGACCTCGCGCCCGTTGACCCAGACGTACATCGCGCTCTGCA
>CAZCAC010000221.1:0-4058 GCA_964496575.1 uncultured Planctomycetaceae bacterium
CCTTCTTGCGAGTGGCCTTCTTCTTACGAGTGGCCTTCTTCTTGCGGGTGGCCTTCTTCTTCTTGGTGGCCTTCTTGCGAGTGGCCTTCTTCTTGGCTTTGCGTCTGGTCGCTTTCTTCGCCATCAGGAGTATCTCCTTGGACTGGGTGTCCGAATAGAAGCGCCCGAGGGCGCTCAAGCCACGACATCAAGCGATCTATCGGTGCCACCGCTACGGAGCTTGCCTCGCTTCCCTGAACTTTCCGCACAAAAAACGCATACGCGCGACGCGAAGCTCGACGCGAGGGCGAGCTCAACTCTCGAAGAACCCGAAGGATTCGCCGCGGCGCAGTTCGCGCGAACGGGTAACCGAGACGATCGCTCGCGATCGTCGTCGGGGTGACTTCGAGCGAGCTCGCGGAGGATCGTCTCGTGTGATGTAACCATCAGGCAATCAGTGGTTTAGCACCTGAGTAGACGGTGGCTTTTTCCACTGCTCCGCGACGCGCAAACGCTGGATGGAGCGTCCTATTCGTGCGACTCCTCCCCCCTTTTCCAGCGGTCGATTCCCCCTCCGGAAGAGCGTTTCGCACAGCGGAGAAGCGGGCACTTTTTCTCGCCGACAATTCGAGCTCAATTCCCATTTCGGGAACGCGTTACCGGGATCGACCCCTCTTCTGAGCACCGTACAGGCGGGTCAGTACCCTCTCTCCGTCCGGGGCACCACCCCTGACGCCGCGTTGAGGGGGATTGGAATTAGAATATCCTTCCCGATTCTACCGACCCATTCCACGCCGCCTCCACCTCGGCTGTCAATGCTCGCTCCGAGCTCGAGCTATCCCCGAGTTCTCCACGATCCCTCCCCCGGCGTGGAGACACGAAGAAGGCCCGGTCCGACGTCGGTCGGGCCGGGCGTGATCGGGATCGGCGGAGGTCCGCTGCTCGCTGGCGGACCCGCGAGTCGCCACCGGTCGAGGTGGCGCTCGACCTCGGGTGATCTCAGGCGGGCTTCTTGATCTTGCCGCTCTTGAGGCAACGGGTGCAGATCTTGACCCGCTTCACCTGGCCGTCCACCACCGCGCGGACGCGCTGGATGTTCGGTTTGAAGGTGCGCTTGGTGCGCCCGGTGATGCGCAGGCCCACGCCGCCCTTCTTCTTCGGTAGACCACGGCGCGCGATCGAGCCGCCGAAGGCCGTTCCTTTTCCGCAGAAATCACATACTCGTGCCATGACAGGTGCTCCAACAGGGGGTTCCCCGGGAAGAGGGGCGAGGAAGATACCCGCTGGCGACTCCGGGTGCAACCCCCCGGCGGGGTGGTTCGACGGAGAGCTTCGCCGCCCGCGGGCCCGGTCGGGGAGCCGCGGAGCCCCCCCGAACCCCACCGGACGCTCGTGGCGGGCCCATTTCGCCCCGATCCCGCGCCCCGGTACACTCCCCGGATGGAGCCTCGAGAATACCTGAAGACCCTCGGCGCCGAGCGCGCCAGCGCGATCCTGCGAACCGACGACCCCGATCGGGCCGCGCGGGCCATGGAGGCGGCGATCCGGGGCGGATTCCGGATCGTCGAGTTCACCCTGACCATTCCCGACGCCTACGGGCTGATCGCGGAGTTCTCGCAGCAGCCCGGAATCGTGGTCGGAGCGGGCACGGTGCTCGAGCCGGAGGAGGCTCGCGTCGCCGTGGAGGCGGGGGCGCGCTTCCTGGTCTCGCCGGTGGTCGACGAGGCCGTGATCTCGGCCGCGCGCGCCCTCGGCGTGGCGGCGATGCCCGGCACCCACACCCCGACCGAGATGCTGGGCGCCCACCGCGCCGGCGCCCAGCTCCAGAAGCTCTTCCCCGCCCCCGCCGGTGGACCGCTCTGGCTGCGCTCGGTGCTCGGCCCGCTGCCCTTTCTCAGGGTGGTGCCGACCAACGGCGTCGACGCGGAGAACGCCACCGAGTGGCTGGCCGCCGGAGCGTTCGCGCTCGGCTTCGTCGCGACCCTCTTCGATCCGATCGATCTCGAGGCGCGCGCCTGGGGCCGCATCGAGGATCGAGCGGCGTCGATCCTCGAGCGCGTACGCTCCTCGAACGGGTGAAGGACGACGCGACCAGCCGGAGCCCGACGTTCGCGTCGGACCCCGGCTGGTCGTGTCCCACCTCTCTCCGGATCGTGGAGGAGCCGGCGAGCTCACCTTCTCCTGGTCGGCTTCAGAACAACTTGTCCAGCGCCTCCGAGGCGCTCGAGGAGAAGTCGTCGGCCAGCCCTTCACCACGCTCGGTCCCCGATTCGGCGCGGACCTGGATCTCGGTGAACAGCTCCTGCAGGCGCCCGAGGCTCTCCTCGGCGTAGAAGCGCACGAGACCGAGGTTGCTGCGATCGTCGAAGACGATGGCGAAGAGCGCCCGGTCACTGATCTGCGAGATCTGGATGCTCTCCCGAGCTCCCTGGTGGAAGAGCGAGTTGAACTCCCCTTCGCCGAGCAAGCGAGCCATCTCGCGGGTAGCGGCGAATGAGCCCGCCGCCAGGGCGGCCACCGAGTCGAGGGATCCTCCCAGCGACTCGCCCCGACGCGTCACGAGGTGACCGCTGCGATCGATCAGCATCGCGCAGCGCGCGCCGGACAGTTCGAGGAACCCGTCGAGTTCCTGCTCGATCTCGCCGACGTCCTCGGCGTAGTAGACGAGTTGAGCTTCACGGAGCTTGTGATCGGAAACCATGGCTGGACCGGGCTAGAGGATGGAGAGGACGAAACTGCCCAGAGCCGCACCGACGGCGACCGAGACGACGATGATGACCGCGGTCAGGACGGCGCTCTTCTTCGACTTCTCGATCTGGGGCGTCGGTCGAGGCGCACTGGCCGGTGTTGCGGACGCCGGACCCCGGAAGGTGTTCGACGAGGGCGTACGGCGCTGCGGGACACTCGAGCTGGACTCCGAGCGCATCATCGAACCGGGCGTGGGAGGCGGCGGAGGCGGCGGCGCCTCCTGGGTGGCCATCGCCCCGGGATCGGCGACCGGCTGCGGCGCCGTTTGGGGTGGCTGCGCCGGTTGCGGTGGCGGGGCCGCGGCCTGCGGCTGCACCGGCTGCATCGCCGGAGCCTCCGGCGGCCGGAAGGACTGAGGCTTGGCCGCCATCTGCAGTCCCGAACCGCCCGCGGGCGCTTCCCCGACGGGAGCCGCCGGCTTCGGCGGAGGAGCCATGCGAAGCTCACCGGCCGGCGACGCGGACGCCGCGGGCTGAGCCGGCTGCGGCGGTGACGCTTCCGGCTGGACCTCCTCCGGCGGCGCGGCGGCCTGCGGCTCCGGTTTCGGCAACGGGACCGAGGGCGCCCGGTGGAAGCCGGTCTGGCTCATCGAGATCGTCGCGCGCTCGGCGGGCGAGGCGGTCTCCGGTTCAGGTGCGGGAGCGGGAGCCGGAGCGGGAGGCTCGGGCGCCGCCGCCTCGATCGGTTGCGGTGCGGCCGCAACCTCTTCCGCGGCAGGAGGAGCGGAGACCGGCGCGGCCGGCGGCGGAGCCGCGGCGGCCGGCTGCCCCCCTGCGGAGGACTGCTGCTTGTGCAGCGAGTCCAGCACGCAGGCGGCGACCGCCTTGAGCGTGGGGAACACTCCCTGGCCGGTGTTGGCGATCCCCTCGAAGGCGGGAGCACCGCGGGTGTTCAGCTGCTCCTCGAGCTCTTCGATCGGCAGCGCGCCCTCGATGTCGCGCTTGTTGTACTGGATGACCAGCGGGAGCTCCTCGATCGAGCGGCCGTACTCGATCAGGTTCGCTTCCAGGTTCTTCATCGACTCGATGTTCTCCTCCATCATGTCCGGGGAGGAGTCGGCGACGAAGATCACCCCATCGACGCCCTGAAGCACGAGCTTCCGGGTCGAGTTGTAGTAGACCTGTCCCGGGACCGTGTAGATCTGGAAGCAGGTACGCATGCCCGCGACCGTTCCCAGGTCGAGGGGCATGAAGTCGAAGAAGAGCGTGCGGTCGCCATCGGTACTGATGCTGGTCAGGTCACCGCGGTTGCCCTCCGGTGCACGCTGGTGGATGACCTCCAGGTTGGTGGTCTTCCCCGACATCCCGGGGCCGTAGTAGACGATCTTTGCG
>CAZCAC010000222.1:0-3869 GCA_964496575.1 uncultured Planctomycetaceae bacterium
GGAGACGGAGATCACCGTGAGCTGGAGGAGGGAATAGAGATCACGGAGGTTTCAGATTGGGTTCGACACGGAGGGAACGGAGAGCACGGCGTCTTCACACGGAGATCACGGAGACGCGGAGCGACACTGAGGAGACGGAGATCACCGTGAGCTGGAGGAGGGAATAGAGATCACGGAGGTTTCAGGTTGGTTTCGGCACGGAGGACCCCCGGAGAGCACGGAGGAGAGAGGTTGAGACCGTTGGTTGGCCCCCTTGCGAGCCCCCCCACTGGAATGGAACCATGGACTCCGTGAACTCTGTTTCCTCCGTGCCGAAACCAATCTGAAACCTCCGTGGTCTCTGTTCCCTCCTCCAGCTCACGGTGATCTCCGTCTCCTCTGTGTCGCTCTGCCACTCCGTGCTCTCCGTGTGAAACCACCGTGCCCTCCGTTTCCTCCGTGTCGAGATCCGCCCTCTCCGGCCGCAGTCCACATCAGGATCACAGGTCCCACCTCCCCCCGACCTTTGGACGTGGTATCTTCTCGCCATGCAAGGCGACAGGCTCGACATCCGGGGCGCAGCCCAGCTGCTGCACGTCTCCGAGCGCACGATTCAGCGCTGGATCCGGCAAGGACTCTTCACCGGGGCCTCGGCCTCGGCGGGGATCGACCGGGGCGAGCTCCTGCGCTGGGCGCGGGACCACGGGATCTCGATCGGTGCGCGAAAGCGTGAGTCCCCCAAGACGCCCGCCGACCTCCTCGCCGAGGCGGTCGAGCGCGGGGCGGTCACCACCGACCGCGATCCGGAGAGCGCCGCCGAGGCGATCGCGATCACGGTGGAGGCGGTCCCCGGGTTGACCGCCGAGCAGCGCGAAGAGCTCCTGGCGGACGTCCTCGAGCGCGAGCGGATGGCCAGCACCGGGCTCGGGCACGGCGTCGCCCTGCCCCACCCGCGCAAGCCTCCGAAGCACCTGATCGACCAGCCGGTGATCAGCATCTGCTTCCCCGAACGACCGCTCGACTGGGCGGCGCTCGACGGAGAGCCGGTCGGCACCGTCTTCCTGCTGCTCTCCCCCACCGCTCCCGTTCACCTGCAGATCCTCTCCCGGATCGCCTTCGCCCTCCGCTCGCGCGAGTTCCGCGAGTTCCTGAGCACGAGGCCGGGACGGGCCGAGCTGGTCGAGCACCTGCTCGCGATCAAGAAAGGGGAGTGAAGGATCCGCAGCACAGCCTGACCGGCCACGAGCGCTCCTGGCGCGACCTCGCTCCGGGGATGCGGCGGGTGATGCGCTTCCTCGGCCCCCCCGAAGAACGGTGGGAGGTCCTGATGGGGCTGGCGATCCTGGTCGGCCTGGCCAGCGGCATCTCCGCGGTCGGTCTGCGCAGCGCCGTCCACCACCTGTTCGAGGCGCTCGCCCCGCTGCGCGAGGGCTGGTTCGCCTGTCTCCTGCCGGCGGGCGGCGCGCTGCTCGCCGTGGTGATCGTCGCGCTGCTCTTCCGCGAGCCCCCCGGTCACGGCGTGCCGCAGGTGATCCGCGCGGTCTGTCGCGGCGGCGGAGTCATGCGGCGGCGCGGGACCTTCTCGCTGTGGATCGGGAGCCTCGTCAACGTCAGCGCCGGGGGCTCGGCGGGACTGGAGAGCCCCATCGTCTACACCGGCGCCTCGATCGGCTCGATGATCGGCGGCTGGTTCAAGATGGACGAGCGGCGGCGCTCGGTGCTGCTCGCCTGCGGCGTCGCCGGCGGCATCTCGGCGATCTTCAACGCGCCCATCACCGGGATGATCTTCGCCATGGAGGTGGTGCTGGTCGAGCTCTCCGCGCTCTCGATCGTCCCGATCATCGTCTGCGCCGTCTCGGCCACCGAGGTCTCGCGGTTGATCCTGCAGAAGTCGCCGACCTTCGAGCCGGAAGTCTTCTCGATGGGTCACTGGGACCTCGCCGCCTGCATCCTGCTGGGCATCGTGGCCGGGCTCTCCTCGTTCGGCCTGTCGCGGGCAGTCGACTTCACTCACTCCCTCGCCCAGCGGCTCCCCCGGGGGCGCTTCGTCGCGCCCGTGCTCTTCGGTCTCCTGGTCGGGATCGTCGGGCTGCTCGCGCCGGAGGCGATCGGCGAGGGCTACGTCACGGTGCAGGAGTTCATCGGGCCCGGCTTCCACGAGGGGTTGCTCCTGTGCCTCGGTCTCGTCGTCGCCAAGGGGATCGCGACGGCTGCGACGCTCGGCTCGGGCGCTCCGGGGGGAGTCTTCGCGCCCTGCCTGGTGCTCGGCTCCTTGATCGGCGCGGCCTTCCACCGGGCCGCGACGGCCCTGGAGCTGCACGGCGGACTCGAAGGAAAGGAGGGCAGCTACGCGCTGGTCGGAATGGCGGGCCTCGTCGCGGGAGTGATGCAGGCGCCGCTGACCGGCATCTTCCTGGTGATGGAGGTGACCGGGGGCTACGAGGCGATCCTGCCGCTGATGATCGTCGCCGTCCTCTCCCTCCTGGTCTCGAGGCGCTTCGATCGCTACGGCATCTACACCAAGGAGCTGGCGGCCTCCGGCGACCTCCTGCGACCGGGCACCGACCGCCGCATCCTCACCGAGATCTCCGTGGGCGAGGCGGTCGACGAGGAGGTCACCGTCATCCAGGAGAACCTGACCCTCAGCCAGCTGATCGACGTGATCCAGTCCTCGCCGCGCAACCACTACCCGGTGGTGAATCCGGAGTCCGGAGACTTCATCGGCCTGCTCGATCTGCACTCGATCCGGGAACTGCTCTTCGACCCCGACGTGGCGCGCGTCACGTTGGTCGGCACGGTGATGGACGTCGATCCGCCCACCGTCGAGCTGAGCGCGAGTCTCGGAGAAGCAGTACAGATCTTCGAGGAGGAGGGTGCCTGGGTCATTCCCGTTCTCGAGGGCACCCGCTTTACGGGGCTGATCAGCAAGTCGTCCCTGTTCGACCACTACCGTCACGAGCTCTCCGTACAGGTGAACTGAACCCGTGAGGAATCGATGAACCGCAATCGCATGCTCTTGCACGTGTACCGCAACACCGCGCTGGGCCGCGAGACGCTGCTGCAGTCGGCCTACTTCTGCCAGATGACCGGAGCCTCGCTCGGGGTCTACGTGCCCCGCACCTCGCAGTTCCTGCTCTATTTCGAGCACGCGGTGGCCACCGTCGGGCTCGACTCGTCCTACCTTCGGGATCCCGATACCGCGGTGGCCCGGGTCGGCGAGATCCTCGGTGAGTTCGACATCTCACACGTGATGATCGAGCCGTCGAGCCACACTGCGCCCGAGCTGCCCAACCTGGAGAGCGAGTTCGAGTTCATGGCCTGCCCCCGGTCGATGAGCGAGCGCTCGAGCAAGATCCGCTTCGGCCACCTCGGCCCACGCGTGCGCGCCATCGTGCGGGCCGCGCCGTTCCCGGTCCTCTTGCCGACGCCGGTCTTCAAGCCGTGGAAGTGCATCGTCGCCTGCTTCGGCGGTTCGGAGAACTCGATCCGCGCGATCAGCCGCGCTCGTCTCCTGAGCCGGAGGGCCAAGGTCCCGCTGCTCCTGTTCACGCACGACGAGGGGAAGGGCCGCGCGGAGTACGAGAAGCTCCTCGAGGGTGATGAGGTCCTCGAGGAGGTACGCTCGGGCGAGGTCGAGTGGCTCTTCGCGGAGACGAAGAACCTCACCGAGAGCCTCTTCGACATCCCCCGCGACGCGCTGGTGGTCAGCGGGGCGTACGGTGCGGGCGTGGTTCGCGAAGCGCTCTTCGGTAGCAAGCTGGAGGCGATTCAGACGGAGGTGCCCAACAACCTCCTGGTGGTCGGGCCCGACGTCCCGGCTTGAGGGTTGCTGTTCTCGACACGGAGGGAACGGAGAGCACGGCGTCTTCACACGGAGATCACGGAGACGC
>CAZCAC010000223.1:0-3818 GCA_964496575.1 uncultured Planctomycetaceae bacterium
GCGGCAATGCTATGGTGACTCGATTCGGGCGGCAAAGGGTTCCTCTCCCGCCGGCCGTGGGCGACACCACGAGATTCCCGTCCCCGTCTCGGTGCTTCCCGGGTAGGGTGTGGCCTTCCCTGCCCACCCCGTTTCCACGCGCACCGTCCGCAAGACCCTTGTTCGTCCACCCCCGATTACTCGATGCTCTGCTCGCGGCCCTGGTCGGGCTGCTGTGCGCCTGCGGCGGCTCCGAGGAAACCGAGCGGGACGGCCCTCGGCCGTCCCACTTCCTGAGCCTCGATCCGAAACCGATCCCCTCCGCCCCCGACGCGGTCGTCGCGCGTCGCTACCGGCGACTCTCTCCCTCGCCCGATCGGCCCTGGGACGTGAAGCGATCGCACGCGAAGTACGTGCCGCTGGAGGAGTCCGCGGAAGCGGGAGGCGAATACTCGCTACGCCTGGTCCGGAACGAGCACCCGTTCATCGAAATCCCGGGACCGTTCGACGGGAGTGCCTTCAACAGCGTCGTTCTCAAGGCCAGACTCGGTCGGCCGCTCCAGATCGTCCTGAGTCTCTTTCAGGATGGGCAGCGGGTCACCGCGCGTCGTGATAGCGAGCCCCGATCGGGGGAGCAGCTGAGCGTCTTCGAGCTCGACTCCCCCGAGCTCTTCCACCTCGAGGGAGAAGTCGAGAAGCTCCGGCTGAGCATCCTCGGTCCGACACAGTACGTGCGCATCGACTGGATCGACCTCATCGAGAGGCCGTCCGGGTCGTTCTTCCCCGACCCCGCCACCGCCCCGGCGATGGTCGATCTCCGGGCGGACCTGCGCCGATCCGTGGGGGTTTCGACGGAGCGTCCGGTCGCGGTGCGCTTCGAGGCACCGGGGCGTGGCTCGCTCCACTTCGCCATCGGTCACGCCCCGCGCTGGCGCGGCACGTGGCCGGGTGCCAGCCTGCGCCTGGTTCTCACCGGGCCGGAAGGCGAGCTCGCGCGCCATGAGTACCCGATCGAGACCGATGCCGAACCACCATGGCAAGCCGTGCGCCTGCCCCTCGCCGCCCCTCGGGGGCAGACCCTCGAGGCCCGCTGGGAACTCGTCGCCGATGGCGAAGTGGCCTGCCCCCTGGCCGAGATCGGCGTGCTCACCGAGGGAACGGGGCCGCGGCACGTGCTGCTGATCACCTCCGACACGCATCGCTCCGATCACCTGGGCGTCGCTGGTCGAGGCGTGGTCGTGCGCACGCCCGCGCTGGATGCGTTGGCGGAGCGGGGCATCCTCTTCGAGGACTGCTTCAGCTCGACCAACGTCACCAACCCCTCGCACGTCGCCTTGATGACCGCGACGCATCCTCGGGATACGGGGATCGTCGACAACGCCCAGCGGATGAACGAGAGTGCGCCGACCCTGGCGGAGGCGTTCCAGCGCGCGGGGTTCAGAACCTACGCGGTGATCAGCTCGTTGCACCTGGGGGATGTCGTCTGCGGACTGGGGCAGGGGTTCGACCGCATGTCGACTCCGGGCCTCGATGACACTCGAGACGGCACGGATACTGTCGACGTACTCGTGGACTGGGTGGGGGAGGCGGAGGGGCTGCCGCTCTTCATCTGGCTGCACCTCTTCGATGCGCACATCCCCTACGAGCCGCCGCCCGACATCGCCGCGGAGTACTATCCGGAAAAGGCGCTGGCCTTCGATCCCGCCCGGCCGCCGATCGAGGAGATCCCGCCCCGCCTCTACTGGAAGCGTTTCCCCGGGTTGAAGGACCTGGAATACCCCTCGGCGATGTACCGCGGCGAGGTCACCCACCTCGACGTGGAGCTCCAGCGCGTGTTCGAGCTGCCGGGGATGAACCGGGCGATCATCGGCTTCACCGCGGATCACGGTGAGTCACTCGGCGAGCACGGGATCTACTTCGATCACACCGATCTCTACCCGGAGTCGCTCCACGTGCCGCTGATCCTCAGCTTCCCCGGCGGCCCGTCCGGGGTACGCTGTCCGTCGCCGGTGCAGCACCTCGATCTGGGGCGGACCCTGCTCGACCTGGCGGGGGGTGCCGGGATCGAGTTTCCCGGGGACAATCTCCTGAGCGCGCTCGACGCGGAGGAGGGAGTCGGGGAGGCACGCTTCGCCCTGGCGTCCTCCCGAGTGGACGCTTCGATGACCGAGCGTGGCTGGCACCTGATCTTCCACCTCGGCGAGGGCGGGAACGCCTATCGGCTGGACGAGCGCGTGCGCCACGCGGTGGAGCTCTACTACCTCCCCGACGACCCCGGATGTCTCGACAACCGACTCGAGCGAGAACCGGCGCGGGCGAAGAAGATGCGCCAATCGGTGATCGACTGGCTGGCCCGGGCCGAGGATCGCGGCTGGTTTGGCGAGACGATCACGGATGCGGCGACCCTGCGAAACCTCGAGGCGCTGGGCTACGCGGGTGAGGACGAGGTCGCTGTGCCCGAGGGTGAGAGCTACGACTCGAGCTGCGAGTGCGAGTGGTGCGCACGCTTCGAGTGAGGTCGCTCCGAATCCTCGCTCAGTTCCCGACCAGGTTCTCCGCCACCCGTACCGCCTCGGCCGGGTCGGCCGCCGATCCGTTGGCCCCCACGTCCTTCCACAGATCGGGCACCGCGAGGAAGGGCATCCCACCGACGATCACCGGTACGTCGCTCGCCGCGTGGATCGCTCCCACCATCTCGGCGGTGGAGCGGACGTTCATGCCGATGCCGCTGGAGAGCGCGACGAGGTCCGCCTCGAAGTCGCCGATCGCGCGGACGAGGGCGTTGGTGGGCGTGTCGGCGCCGAGGAAGATCGAGTCCCAGCCGGCGATCTCGAAGTGATCGGCGACCATCCGCGCCCCGATGTCGTGCAGGTTCCCGGGAACGGACGCGACGATCACCGTCTTGCCGGTGTTCCCGTTACGGGGGATGCGGCGACGCAAGACCACCAGGACCTCCTCGACGATGCGCGAGCCCATGTGTTCCTCGGCGACGTGCAGCTCGCCCGCCTGCCACATGCGACCGACCTCGGCCTGGACGCGCGTGATCACGTGCTGGTGGAGGTCCAGGATCGGTACTCCCTCGTCGAGCGCCTCCTGCCGCCTCCCCTCGAGGAGGGCGAGCAGGAACCTCCGGGCCAGCTCGACGCGCGGCAAGCCATCTTCGAGGAAGGTCTCCACCGGAGTGCTCCCTCGACCCAGGCCTTCGAACGCCAGGTCGAAGCAGCGGGCGATGCTCTCGCCGGAACCGGGAGGCAGACTCGACTCGAGCTCGTCGCGGAGAGCCTGGAGCACGATCCGGATCAGCGACGTGGGGACCTGCCGCGCCTGGTAGGTCGCCTCGAGCCACATGACGTCGTGCTGGAACAGCTCCGGCCGGCCGGTGGCCAGCGCCTCGGCCAGGCAGCGCAGGCGGATCTCCGTATCCGCGACGAGGCTCTCGAAGCCGAATGAGTCGAGCAGGTTCTGCGCCTCCGGGTCGTCCTGGAGCCTCGATACCGCTCCGGCGGCGTAGGCCTTCGTGCCCGAATCAAGGAGTGCTGCTGTGAATTGACCGCGATCGTCCATCGGTGTTCAGTCCTCTTCTCGTCGGGCGCGTGACTCGTCGCCGAGTCTCTCGTTCAGTTCGGTGGTCAGTCGGTCCCGGAGTCCCCCGGGGAGCGGGTCCATCGACTTCGACAGGAAGGCCATGGTCAGCGCGCTGGCGGCCAGATCGTACGAATCCTCGTCGATCTCCGGGTTCTCCTCGCGGAGCTCTTTCAGCTCGCGTTCCTCGTGTGGGGCAAGACCCCTTGCCGACGTGGGTGGAGCGGGAGCTGCGTGGTCAGCTCACCTGCGGGATC
>CAZCAC010000224.1:0-3784 GCA_964496575.1 uncultured Planctomycetaceae bacterium
TCTGCCGGCTCGCCCCACCCCCGGAATCCCCTGACCGCGCCCCCCGATGGATCGATCCGAACCCCGGCGAGGAGGTCTCCGCCGCACCCTCATCAAGCTGGGGATCTCGCTCGGCTCGCTGGTCGTCGCCCTGCTCGTCGCCGAGGGGATCACTCGTCTCTTCTTCGAGGCTCCGCCCCAGCTGGAGAGCCACAACGGGCCGCAGTACGTGCGCCCGATCGAGCCGCCGATCGAGCGCGAGCTGATCCCCGGGGTCACGACCTCCTGGCTCTACCCCGGTTGCGCCTACAACGAGGAGAAGACGATCGTGGCGCGGATCAACGAGCACGGGGTGCGCGGGAGGAGCTTCTCCGCGAAGAAGCCGGAGGGCGTGACCCGGATCCTCTGCGTCGGTGACTCGATGACCTTCGGCACCGGCGTCCAGGAGGACGAGACCTGGCCGGTGGCGCTGCAGGAGGTGCTCGAGGCGGAGGGGAAGACCGTCGAGGTCTGGAACTGCGGCGTTCCCGGCTTCAACACGATCCAGGAGGTGGCGTTCCTGGAAGAGCGGCTGCTGCCCTTCGATCCGGACCTCGTCATCCTCTGCTACTACGTCAACGACGCGCAGATCGGCGAGCCGGTCAGGGTCAAGCACTCCGGGCTCGACAAGCTGCTGATGCGCTTCGCCAAGAACAACCCGAAGGGGCTGGCGAAGCAGGTCCGCTCCGTCTCCCGGCTGGCCGAGATCGTCGCGCGACGCCTCTTCGTCCGGATCTCGATGAAGCAGTACAACGCCAACAATCGCCTTCCGTACACGGCGGGAACCGAGGCCTGGTTGGCGGTGCAGCGGGAGTTGAAGCGCGCCCGCGAACTCTGCGAGACGCGGGGAATCGGGTTCTGTCTCGTGCTCTACCCGATCCCGCAGCGGGAGGGGGACTACCTGGCGACGCACCAGGCCTACCAGCACGTGCGGACGTTCTGCGAGGCAGAGCGGATCGCGTGCCTCGACCTGGAGCCGGTGCTCTTGCCGCTGCCGGTCGAGGAGATGTGGGTCGGCCCCCTCAACATGCATCCGAACGGCGAGTTGAACCGCGTGTCCGCCGGGGCCATCGGCCAGTTCCTGCTCGACGGGGGTTTTCTGCCCGATTCGCACTGATTCCCGGCGGTTCGACGCTCGGGGGCTTCCCTTCGGCGGATCGTGGGCGGCGAAATCCACGATGATGGCGTACAATCGCCGATTCGTGCCCTCGCCCCCCGATTCCCGGCACGATCCCCTGGATTCCCACGAGCCCTGACGATGCAAGAACGCCGGAACTGGTTCCTGGTCGGACTCTTCCTGACCACCCTGGTGACCCTCTGTCTGGAGGTGCTGGCCACGCGCCTCCTCTCGGTGATGACCTGGTACCACCTCTCGTTCTTCGCCGTCTCCACGGCGATGTTCGGGATGTCCGCCGGCGCGCTCCAGGTGTACCTCGGAGGAGACCGCTTCCGGGGGGAGGACGCGCCGCGGGCGCTGGCGCGCTACGGGGCCTTCTTCGCCATCCTGATCCCGCTCTGCCACATGGCCCTCCTGACCGTCCCGGTGCCGGTGGGCTTCTCGATGCACGGGATCGCGGTGCTCCTGGTGATCACCATCCTGCTGGCGATCCCCTTCTACTTCTCCGGGATCCTGGTGGCGATCGCCCTGACCCGGATCCCCGGGAAGATCGGGCTCTTCTACGCGGTCGACCTGGTCGGTGCCTCGCTGGGCAGTTTGCTGGTCCTGCCGCTCCTGGAGTACGGGGACATCTCCTCCGCGCACCTCTGGTGTGCGGCGCTGATGGCGGTGGCGGTGTGCTGCTATCGCGTCTTCGCCGGGATGAAGATCTCCCTGGTGGCGATCGGCCTGATCATCGTGTTCGGCATCGGGGCGGTCGGCAACTCGATCGCCAGACCCGACGCGACACCCGCCGCCGAGGCGAGCCCCGATGCGATCGCCGAGCGGGAAGCCAACCCCAACGCCAAGAACAGGCTCGCGGTGTGGTTCTCCAAGGGCAAGGCGATACTCCAGGAGAACGTCACCCACGAGTTCTGGAACATCCACGCCCAGCTCCTGGTCCGCAAGGTCAACCCCGCCCCGCCGCAGTACTGGGGGAAGGGGGAGGGCGCCCCGACCACGAACGTCGAGCGCAAGCGCATGGTGCTCGACGGCGACGCGGGGACGGTGATGACCCGGTGGGATCAAGACCCGAAGCAACTGGGCTGGGTCAAGTACGACGTGACCTCGATGCCCTACCACCTGCGCAAGGGCGGTGACTGCGCCGTGATCGGGGTCGGCGGCGGTCGTGACATCCTGACCGCCCTGTGGTCGCAGTGTGAGAGTGTGCGTGGGGTCGAGATCAACGAGAACCTCGTCGACCTGCTCGAAGGGGACCTGCGCGACTTCGCCAACATCGCGAATCAGCCGCAGGTGGAGCTCATCCACGACGAGGCGCGCTCCTACTTCACCCGCCACAAAGACGAGTTCGACGTCCTGCAGATGTCGTTGATCGACACCTGGGCGGCGACCGGCGCGGGCGCCTTCACCCTGACCGAGAACGGACTGTACACGCGCGAGGCCTGGAAGGTCTTCCTCGACCGGCTCAAGCCCACCGGGCTCTTCAGCGTGTCGCGATGGTACGCGCCGGAGAACGCGTCGGAGACCAACCGACTCCTGGCTCTGGGGGTCGCCTCACTGCTCGAGCGCAAGGTGGAGAAGCCCTCCGACCACATGGCGCTGATCACGCGTCTCCGCGTGGGGACCTTGCTGGTCAGCCCCTCGCCCCTGTCGCCCGACGACATCTCCCGGATCCACGCCACGGCGACCCAGCTCGGTTTCGGCGTGCTGGCCGCGCCGGACGTGGTCCCGTCCGATGGGCAGATGGCCGAGATCTTCGCCGCGGCCTCCGACGAGGCGTTGCTCGCGGCGTGCGAGCACGAACTGTTCGACTACACGCCGCCGACCGACGAGCGACCGTACTTCTTCAACATCCTGAAGCCCACCCGGAAGCTCCTCGACGAGATCGACCGCAAGGACATCCTCGGGACGACGATCGAGGGGGTTGCCATGGGGAACCTCACGGCCACCGTGACGCTGATCCTCCTCGGCCTCATCTCGCTAGCCCTGGTCCTGACGGTGATCCTCGGCCCGCTGGCCAAGCGCGGCCTCCCGTCGATCGCCCCGATGGGCTTCCTGTTCTCGGTCCTGTACTTCTCCTCGATCGGGCTCGGCTTCATGCTGGTCCAGATCGCGTTCATGCAGCGCTTCTCCGTCTATCTCGGCCATCCGACGCACTCGGTGGTGATCATCCTCTTCTCGATGATCCTGGCCACGGGGCTGGGGAGCTTCCTCTCCGACCGACTGCCGGTGGAACGCTCCAGGCTGCTCGTGTTCCTGTTCCCGCTCGCGATCGGCGGGGCGCTGCTCCTGGAGATGAAGGGGCTCCAGCCGCTGATCGACTCGACGATCGATTACGGTCTCTTCGCCCGCGCGTCCCTGGTCGTCGCGGTGGTCACGCCGGTCTCGGTCCTTCTGGGCCTGTGCTTCCCGATCGGCCTGCGCCTGGTGCAGCGCCTTTCGGACGACGCGATGCCGTGGATGTGGGGCGTGAACGGCGCTTGCGGCGTACTCGGCGCGGTGCTGGCCGTCGGCATCTCGATGTGGGCCGGCATCACCGCCAGCCTCTTCGCGGCCGCGGTCCTGTACTTCTCGATCGCGCTCTACGCGCTGATCCTCGCCTCGTTGCGCCCGCGGCGAGAGGAGGAGCCCGTCGCCGAGCCCGAGCCC
>CAZCAC010000225.1:0-3750 GCA_964496575.1 uncultured Planctomycetaceae bacterium
GGCTCCTCGGCGATCTCTGCGTGAAACCACCGCGATCTCCGCCTCCTCCGCGTCTAGTCCAGGCTGAGCTTCTGCAGGACCTCCACCGGTGACTCCGGACCGACGTAGAGGTACTCCTCGTCCTCGACGAGGATCCCCTCCTCGATCAAGGTGAACAGCTCCATCGAATCGACCCGACCACCGCCGTAGAGGACATTGGTGGTCGTCCGGTGATTCATCCCGCCGTCGTTGTCGCACGCGATCAGCGGCTCCTTGCCGGAGAGCTTGCGCAGCGGGAAGCTCACCGTGTCGCGACCCGCGTACGAGGTGTAGCCGCCGTCGACCAGGTCCAGATCGACGTACCACTCGTCCTCGGGCACGCCCGGCGGACCGATGGTGCCCCTGTCGACGCCGGGGCAATTGAGCTTGTCGATGCTCCCAGGCTCGTTCTCCCAGGTCTTGCTGGCGATCAGGACGGCGAGAAAGCGGGCCCCGGCGTTCTCCTTCTTCGGCAGGCGCTTGAACTTGGCCTGGTAGAGCTGCAGCCCGTTGAAGAACTCCTTCTGATTGGCGGCGCAGGCGGTCACCTTCGCCTGGTCGATCGCCTCGGGAATCTTGGGCAGGAGGAAGGTGGCCAGGATCCCGATGATCAGGATCACGGCCAGGAGCTCGATCAGCGTGAAGCCGGCCCGGCCGGCGGCACGGGGAAGTCGGCGGAGGAGATTCATGACGGGAGTGGGTGCGGGTTTCTCGAGGGGATTGCCGGGGGACCCGAGATTCGGTACTCCTAACCCAACATACGTGCGAAGTCACCCCATTGCACGGCCCGCAGTGGATTCGGGTCGACGGCGATGCGGATCCGCACAATCCGTGGCGCTCACCGCGGAGAATCCCTCACCGGGTGAGCGCTAGCCGCTCACGAACAGCTCCGATCGGGGCTGAACACTACCGCGCGCGCGCGGCCACCGCGTCGGTCAGCGCGGCGACCCGGTCGGTCCGCTCCCAGGGGAAGCCCTCGCGGCCGAAGTGCCCGTGGTAGGCGGTCCGAGCGTAGATCGGCTTGCGCAGGTCGAGGTCCCGCAGGATCAGCGCCGGGCGCAGGTCGAAGACCTCGGAGACCGCCTCGTCGAGGACCTCGTCGGCGACCTTGCCGGTGCCGAAGGTGTCCACGCGCAACGAGAGGGGCCGGGCCACGCCGATCGCGTAGGAGAGCTGCACCTCGCAGCGCTCCGCCAGGCCGGCGGCGACGACGTTCTTGGCCACCCAGCGCGCCGCGTAAGCGGCGGAGCGGTCGACCTTCGAGGGGTCCTTGCCGGAGAACGCGCCGCCGCCGTGGCGACCCATGCCGCCGTAGGTGTCGACGATGATCTTGCGCCCGGTCAGACCACAGTCGCCGTGCGGGCCGCCGATCACGAAGCGACCGGTCGGGTTGATGTGGTAGATCGTGTCCCCGTCGAGGAACTCGGGCGGAATCACCGCCTTCACCACCTTCTCGATCACCTCGCGGCGGATCTCCTCGAGCACGCCCTGCTCGTCGGACTTGCCGTTCACGGTCGGATCGTGCTGCGTGGAGATCACCACGGTGTGTACGCGGATCGGCTTGCCGTCCTCGTACTCGACCGTCACCTGGCTCTTGCTGTCGGGGCGGAGCCAGCCCATCTCGCCGGACTCGCGCTCCTCGGCGAGCCGCTCGACGAGGCGGTGCGCGTAGTGGATCGGGAAGGGCATCAGCTCCGGCGTCTCGCTGCACGCGTAGCCGAACATCAGGCCCTGGTCGCCGGCGCCCTGCTCTTCGTGGAGACCGGCCCCCTCGTCCACGCCCTGGGCGATGTCCGGGGACTGCCGGTCGAGGCTGACCAGCACCGCACAGGTGTCCCCGCAGATCCCGTACTCGTCGTCGGTGTAGCCGATGCGGTTGATCGCCTCGCGGACGACCTTCTGGTAGTCGATCCGTGCCTCGGTGGTGATCTCGCCGGCGATCACGGCCATGCCGGTGGTCACCATGGTCTCGCAGGCGACCCGGCTCGCGGGGTCCTGTTCCAGGAGGGCGTCGAGGATCGAGTCCGAGATCTGGTCGGCCACCTTGTCGGGGTGACCCATCGAAACGGATTCGGAGGTGAAGAGCTGTCGGGCCATCGTGTCGTGTCTGTCCTCGTGCGGGATCGGCTGGGGGGTCGGTTGGGAGGCGGCCAGGAAGGCGGAATCGCTCGAGCCTCCTCGGATCGAGCCGCACAGAATACTAGGGCACCCTTCCTTCGACCACGCTGGAGGCGGCGATGAAGTCGGTTCGCCGGGATTCAGCGCCCCGGCAGGGTCAGGCAGCGCTCGATCAGGGCCTCCAGGGTGCGGCGCGTCGCCCCTTTCTGGGCGCGGACCGCCCGCAGCCCGGCCTCGGCCATCCGGACCCGGCGCTCCTCGTCTCTCACCAGGGCGAGCAGGGTCGGCGCCAGCTCGTCGCGCCCCTCCAGGCGAACGGCCGCCCCCGCCTCCTCGAGCAGGGCGGCCTCCAGCTGGAAGTTCTCGACGTGCGGCCCGTAGAGCACGCCGCGCCCCTGCGACGCGGGCTCGAGCATGTTCTGCCCGCCGTGCGGGACGAGGGAGCCGCCGATGTAGACCAGGTCGGAGAGGCCGTAGACGCGCTCCAGCTCGCCGATCGTATCGACGATCACCGGGCGCGAGGGATCGGGCCGCTCGCCCGTCCGCAGGCCGCTGAGGCGCTGGGCTTGGAGGCCGAGCTGGGCGAGCTCCCCCACCACCGCCTCCGCCCGGTCCGGATGGCGCGGGACCAGGATCAGGCGCGTCTCCGGGATCGCCTCCCGCCAGGCCTCGGCCAGCCACCGCTCCTCGGGATCGTGGGTGCTGCCGGCGGTGACGATCACCTGCCCCTCGCCCCCCGCCAGGAGGCGCGAGAGCTCTTCCCCGGGCTCGACCGGTCCGTCGCCCAGGCTGTCCGCCTTGACGTTGCCCGTGACCACGACTCGCTCGCACCCGTTGCCCAGCTCGGCGAACCGACGGGCGTACTCCTCGTCCTGCACGCAGAAGAGGCTGATGCGGTTGAACTGCGGCAGGAGATTCCGGAAGTGGCGGTAGCTGGAGAAGCTCTCCTCGGTGATGCGGCCGTTGACCACGGCCACGGGAATCCCCAGCTCGTTGGCCACGCGCAGGAAGTTGGGCCAGATCTCCAGCTCGACCAGGACCACGCACACCGGGGCGAGCCGCGTCAGGAAGCGGCGCACGAAGAAGGAGGGATCGATCGGAAAGCGCACCACCGTGCGATCCTCGAACAGATCGCGGGCCACATCGATGCCGGTGTAGGTGGTGGTGCTGATGACCACGTCGAGCTCGGGCAGCTCCCGCTCGATCGACTCGACCAGCGACTGCGCCGCCTTGACCTCCCCCACCGAGACGCCGTGGATCAGGATCCGCGGTCGGCTCTCGCTCGCGGCGAGGTCCGGGAGATCGCGGGCGAGGCGGCCTCGCACCATCCGGGCGAAGCGGGCGTCGGTGAGCATCCGCCACCCCCACCAGGGGCTCGCGCCCACCATCGCCAGCCACCAGACGGAGTCGTAGAAGAGGTGCAGCGCCCAGCGCAAGAAGCCGCGGTTGGGGTCGGTGACGATCGGGGGCGGGTGGGTGCCCGGGGACATCGGCGCGGGCTCAGCCGGCGTTCTTCCCGTGGCACTTCTTGAACTTCTTGCCGCTGCCGCAGGGGCACGGATCGTTGCGCCCCGCCTTGGCGAACTTCGCCTCGTCCTGCGCCACCGCCTGCTG
>CAZCAC010000226.1:0-3171 GCA_964496575.1 uncultured Planctomycetaceae bacterium
CTCTGTGGTCTGTTTCTGATTCTGCTAGGGCAACTCCACCACCGTCTCCTCCCCCGCCTGGAGCTCCACCTCCAAGAGCGTCCGCCACTCCGCCGGGTCAGCGCTCGGCGCCTCTGGATCCGGAGCGGCGATCCGCGCGCTCCCCGCGGGCACGGGGTCGAGCGTCAGCGGCCCTCCACTCTCGCTGACGAGCAGCGCGAACGCGCTCACTCCCCCCCTCTCCGGCCAGTGAATCGCGTCGAAGCGCTGGCGCGGATTGCTGATGGTCAGCGTCGCCGGTTCGAACGACGCCTCCCAGCGGTTCTGACCCTCGATCAGGTCGACCACCGCCACGAAGGACAACCGCAGCTCCTCGGGAGCGGTCACGAGCAGCTGCCTGGGTCCCTCGCCGGAGACGACGATCCGGAAGCTCCCGTCTCGCTCGAGGCGATCCTCGGCGGGACTCCGGCGGATCGGGCCCGCCGGCTCGTCGGTACCGAGCAGCGATGCGCGCCAGCTGGAGAGGTCGAGGCCGCCGAAGTCGAGCCGCCCCTCGAGCGTGCAGATCGGTACCGAGGTCTCGATCAGGTCGAACCGGGTCTCCCGCCCCTCCACCACCGTGCAGTTGGAGGGGACCTCGTCGAACGCGCTGCTGAAGAAACCGTCCTTCGAAGTGAAGTGCCCCTCGCCGATCTCCTCGTCGACGCGCACCACCTGCCACGGGCCGGGAATCAGGTGCTCGAAGTGGAAGAGCCCATCGGCGTCGACGCGCTGCGTGCGTGCCCAGCAATCGCCGCGCGAGATCGCGACGATCGTCCCGGCGGGGCTGCGCCCCGGCGCGCGAACGACGCGGCCCTGGATCGAGCCGCCGGGACTCAGGACGCACTCGAGATCTCGGTAGCCGACGTCGGGATCGAGCTCGAAGGGCCCGAGCTCGGTCGCGGCGAGACCCTCCGCCTCGACGCGGACCACGTACTCGTCTTCCTCCCGCAGGTCGAGCCGGAATCGGCCGGCCTCGTCGCTGCGCGCCTCCTCGACCGAGCGAGAGGAGAAGCGCACCGGAAAGCCGTCGTGGAAGACCCGTCCGCCCGCCAGGCGCTGGAGGTAGACCTCCGCGCCGGCCACCGGTTCACCGCCGGCGACGACCCGCCCGGTGATGCCGGGCAACGAGCGCAGGCTGACCGATACCACCTCCCCTTCCCGATCGAAGTAGCCGGGCTGGAACGGGCCGGCCGAGACTTCGGCGAAGCCGGGAGCCAGCACCTCGACGGTGAACGGTACCGCGGGAACGCGGAGGGTCGCGCGTCCCTCCTCGCGCTCGCTCGCCGGAGACCACTGCAGCGAGTGCTCGCCGGAGCCGTCCATCACGCCGCAGGCGAACTCCCCGACGGGTTTCCCGCGCTCGTCGACCACCTCGAGAGAGAAGGTGAGGCTCTCGCGGAAGCGCAGCTCCACGCCGAGATCGCCCGGCTCGACGTCTTGGCGGATCACCGGATCCCACCCCTTGCGGCGCGCGACCAGCTCGTGATCGGTATCGGCGTGCACCACGAACCGGAAGCGCCCGTCGTCGTCGGTGACCTCGCCGAGCGAGCCGCCGCCGAGGAAGGTGCTGTACGACGCTTGAACGGCGCAGTGCGGCACCGGCCGGCCCTCGGGGTCGAGCACGACCCCCTCGATCCGCTCGTCCGCGGGGGTTCGCGGGACGACGATCGTGAGCCCGGTGCTCTCCTGGCCGGGGCGGATCTCGACCCAGCCGGTTTCATGCCGGTGGAGGCCTTCCTCGGCTTCGACCTCCACGCGCACGTCTCCGGCGAGCAGTCCTCCGAGGCGGAACCGACCCTCCGCGTCGGTCACCGCGTGCGCGGCACCGAGATCCGTGGAGGTGTAGGTGGTCATCCCCCCCGCGGAAGGGCGGGCCACCATCTCGCCGCGCACATCGACGTCGGCGCCCACGAGCGGGTTCCCGACACCGTCCAGCACCCGGCCGCTCAGCGCCCCCCCCTCGCGCAGGACGAGGTCGCCCAGGTCGATTCCGCGCCCCGGGGCGAGCTCGAACGAGATTCCATCGCTGGCGTACCACGGATGCTGGAAGTAGAGCTGAACGTCATCGACGTGGTCGAGGGCCCGGCGCTCGACTGCGACGCGCCCATCGGCGCCGCTGCGACCCAGCTCTCCTCGCCCGGACGATCGCCGAGTCAGCACGACCCCGCCGACGGGCCGGCCGTGGATGTCGACGAAGCGCGCCTCGATGTGTACGAGCGCCGGGCCCGTCTCGGGGGTCTCCGCCCTGGCCCTCGTCGCGATGGCCTCGCGCCGGGGCTGCTCCGCGGGAGCGGGGGTCTCGCCGGCCCGCTCTTCCTCCTCCAGCACGAGCGGCGTGAAGGCGACCGTCTCCCGCGGAATCGACTCGAAGGAGCTCAGCGCGAGAAACCCCACACCGGTCAGAACGACGGCGCCGATCAGGACGAACAGCGACCAGAACACGAGCTTGAACAGCATCTTCATCCCCAGCACTCCGGTAAGTGATGCGGAAAGACCGACGCTCGTCTCCACCACGCCCGGCGAGGGCCGCAACAGCGGCAGCAGCGCGAGACTCCACGCGCGCCGCCCGCCCTCGAAGCGATCGTCGAGGCGGACACGCAGCGCCTCGAGGCCGCGCTCGAGGCGGCTCTTGACGGTGCTGGCGGGGATTCCCTGGCGGCGGGCGATCTCGGCGGCGGAGAGCTCCTCGAAGAAGCGCAGCAGCAAGACCTCGCGCAAGCTCTCGTCGAGCTCGAGCAGCGCCTCCATCAGGAGCTTCTGCGACTCCGCCTTCTCGGTCAGCTCCGCCGCCGACGGCAACGCCTCGTCACGGGCCCCGCGCTCCTCCCGCGCCCGCCGCCGCCCGCGGCCGCGCGAGCGCTTCCGGGCGAAGTTGCCCAGCACCGTGCCCAGCCAGGGGCGCAGCGGTCGGTCGTTTCGCGGCGGCGATTGCAGCGCGGCGAGCCACGTCTCCTGCACGAGATCCTCGGCGGCGGACTCGCCCACCAGCCGGCGGGCCAGGGCGGTCGCCCAGGAGGCGTGCTCGAGCAAGAGCTCGGGGGTCGGGTCGAGGGATCGGCTTTCCATGGTTCTGCCCGGTCCATCCCACGCGCCGCGTATCGACGAGGGAATCCGGGGAGAATGTACCGTTTGTGGCGAGATGGGCACGGA
>CAZCAC010000227.1:0-2569 GCA_964496575.1 uncultured Planctomycetaceae bacterium
CGTGTGAAGCCACCGTGCTCTCTCTCAGCCTCCGTGCCCCTGCTCCAGCAGCCGCTCGGCGAGCGCGCGGGACTTGATCGCGCAGAGGTCGGAGTTGTCGTACTCGAAGCGGCCGAAGCGACCGTGCGGCACGAGACCGTTCGACTCCAGCCAGGCGAGGGCCGCTTCGCGGCGTTCGTCGTGTGCGTGGTCGTAGACGATGTACGCGTGGCTCACCTCGCTGCGGTCGACGAAGAGAACCTCGTCGCGGCGGAGCATCCCCGCCTCCACCAGGCCGGTGATCACCTGGTCCTTGAGCTCGGGCCCGGGGCTCGCCTCGTGGCCGGCGAACGTCACCTCGCACAGGAGCGAGGTCTTGCCCGCGGGGGCGTTGCCCTCGGAGTAGTTGGAGAGGTAGGTCACGCGATTCGCCGGGCCCTGCGAGGCGTGCGGGAGGTAGACCCAGGAGAGCGGCGGGTGCTCGGGGCGGTCGAGGGCGACGAGGACCGTCACCAGCGAGTTGTAGTCGAGGCCGCTCATCGCCTCCGCGATCCCACCGGGCAAGCCGCCGACGATCCGCGGCAGCGCCGTCAGCGGAATCGTCGAGACGACGCAGTCGAACGCTTCACCGTTCACCCGCCAGCGCTCGCCCTCGCGCTCGAGGTCGGTCACCGGGGTGGAGAAGTGGATGCGTTCGAGGAGCGCCGACGCGAGGCCGTCGGTGATCGCCTGGAAGCCGCCACGCCTCGGGTAGTAGAAGATCGACTGGTGCGTGTAGCCCTCGGTGCGCAGACCGACCGCGGCCTGGAGCACGTCGTCGATCGGGGCGTCGGGCACGCGGTCGGCGACCCAGCCGCTGGAGAGGTCGGCGAGTGGACGCTTCCAGATCTTCTCGTTGTACGGGTCCATGAAGTGCTCCGCGATCCCCTCGCCGAAGCGCCAGCGGATCCAGCTCGCGAAGTCGGCGGGCGCAGTCGGTCCGCCCTCGATGCTTCGCGCGTGCCACGCCTCGACGTAGCCGCGCAGGCACTCGAAGTTCTCCCGCGCCGGCAGATCGCCCAGCCCGTTCTCGAAGGGATAGTGCACCCAGCGATCGCCGAAGCGGATCTTCGTCTCCCGATCCCGGCGGTCGAAGCTCGACTCGCCGCCGCCGCGCTCCTTCAACCAGGAGAGGATCTCGCCGTCGCGGCTGAACAGGATGTGCCCGCCGGCGACGTCGTAGGTGAAGCCGTCGACGCTCTTCGAGCGGCAGAGACCCCCGGCCACTGGCGCGGCCTCGAAGAGGTGGAGGTCCAGCGGGTCGAGCCCGCCTTCGATCAGGAAGCGGGCCAGGGCGAGGCCGGAGATGCCGGCGCCGAGAATCGCGGTCTTCAAGGCAGGGCTGGGCTGAAGGACGGGGAGAGGCGGGAGCGGGTCGGAGGGGCTGGTAGGGAAGCCTACCCCGGATCAACGGCGGCGGACCAGAACCTCCCGGTCGATCCCGACGCGCTCGAGCGTGGACGCGGCGTCGCGCACCCACCGGCGACCGTCGGTGGTGTACCCGGCGGTCGGGCGCAGGTCGGGCTGCAGGTTCCCGAAGTAGCGGTTGAAGGCGCCCATGCCGAGCTCGCGGGCGTACTTCGCCAGGCAGGAGGCGAGGGCGACCGAGAACGCGCGCGTCTCGGCCTTCTCGGCGAAGGTGATCCACATCGTCCGGTGGCCGCTCGGCCCCTCTTCCTCGAGCTGATACTCGGAGTGGTCGGGGCTCTCGATCCCGACCCGCAGCCGGGCCGCGGGAAAGGCCCGGGTGAGCTGGCCCGCGTAATGGAAGCGGCCGCCCTGGCGATCGACGATCAGGTGGAGGAACGGTTCGGCGTGGCGTCGCCAGAGGTGCTCGATGATTCCCCGGACCAGGAGCCAGACGGTGCGGCCCTTGTTGCCGGTGATGTCGTAGGAGCGGTTCAGCTCACCCGCCGGGACGACGCGCACCCCCGCCTCGATCACCTCGATCCCGGTTCGCTCCAGCTCCTTGCGCAGCCGCGCCGCGCGCAGCTCGAGGCGTCCCTCGTCGACCCACATCGGCAGCGTCTCGGGCAGCTCGTCGTACCAGGGGTGGCGCGCGACCTCCGCCGCGCGCGGTCGGATCTCCTCCGGCGCGGTGCGCAGGAGTTCCGCCCCCGAGCGCGGCCTCCTCTCGGGGCGCGCATCCAGGAAGGAGAGCACCGTCGTCTCCAGCCGCCGCCGGCCGCGCGGGTTGCGGGAGAAGACCCGCTTGGAGTCGGCGACCACCAGGTGCTCGGCGTCCTCCTTCGGCTCGGCCGAGACGATTCCCCCGAGCGCGTCCCAGACGTTCCCTCCCCCCTCGGGGAGGCGCAGCGCCGAGTAGCCGAAGGTGAGCGGACCGAGCAGCGGGCCGAGCCCCGCCTCGTCGATGCCGGCCACGATCCGCGGCCCCGCTCTCTTCGCGGACGAGCTCATCCTCCCTTCGCCCTCGCGGGGTGGACCGGCAACGGGTCCTCGCGGCGACGCAGCTTCCAGAGCATCACCAAGGCTAATTTCCCGGCGACCACCGAGATCAGCTGCGACGTGCTCATCAGTCCGTCGAACCACA
>CAZCAC010000228.1:0-2269 GCA_964496575.1 uncultured Planctomycetaceae bacterium
GCTGATGCACCTTCGCTTGGCCTGCCGTGGCAGACCGTCGGGCGCCCCCCTCGCGGCTGCATTTATGGCAAACCGTGCGGGCGACTCCGTACTGTCATCTCATGAGTGCATTCCTGGTCGTATTCCCACTGATCTTCGCCAGTGCAACCGCGGAAGCCACTGATGACCCGATCTCGTTGAGCTCGCTGCTCCAGGAGATGGTCGATCCGGAAGCGCTCCCCCGGTGGCCACAGCCCGCCTACCGCCAGCTCCAGGCCAGCAGCTACAACCGGGCCTCGACGGTTCGCGGGGGCCCCGGCTGGTTCGCCGACTCCGACGGCGTCGGCTTCATCCGTACCGAGCAGCGCGGCGAGCACACCGAGTGGGTGTTGATGGCGTACGAGGGGCCCGGCTGCATCACTCGCATCTGGACTCCCTTCTTCTACTACGACTTCAACGAACGGGTCGGGCCGAACATCCGTATCTACCTCGACCACGCCGAGGAGCCGGTCATCGACTGCTCGTTGATCGAGCTCGTCCGAGCACTGCAATTCGTTGGCGAGCCCTTCTCGGCCCACACCGCCCGCGCCGGCGATCTGTACCTGCCGATCCCCTTCGCCGCGGGGTGCAAGGTCACCATGCGGCGCAAGCCGTTCTACAACATCGTCAACTACCGCGCCTATCCCGCGGGCACGAAGGTCGACACCTTCACCATGGAGGGCTGCGAGGCGGCCCGAGTGGAGCTCGAGGCCACCGGCCGCGCGCTGCTGAGTCCCTCTCCGCCGAACGACGATCAGCTCGAGACCTTCACGAGCACGATTGCCCCGGGCGAGAGCATGCCGGTCCTCTTGCCCGACGGCAGCGCGGCGATCCGGTTCCTGGAGCTCCAGCTCACGCCGGAGCAGGAAGAACACACCTCCCACCTGCGCTCGACGATCCTCACCGCCCACTTCGACGGCGAGCTGACCGTCTGGTGCCCCGTCGGCGACTTCTTCGGCTCCGCCGACTCCATCCACCCGTTCCGGACCTTCGCTCGCGAGGTGACCGCCGAGGGGACGATGATCTCCCGCTGGGTCATGCCCTACCGGGAATCCGCCGAGGTGAAGCTCTTGAACCTGGGACAGGAGCCGGTCGAGGCTCGCGTCCGCGTGGCGGCGGACCCCTGGCGCTGGGACGACCGCTCGATGCACTTCCACGCCGGCTGGCGACCCGAGGACGTCGTGCCCGGCACGCCCTTCCTGGACTGGAACTTCATCGAGCTCACCGGGCGAGGAGTGCTGGTCGGTGACCAGTGGACCGTGCTCAACCCGAACGGCAGCTGGTGGGGCGAAGGCGACGAGAAGATCTACGTCGACGAGGACTTCGAGCGCGACTTCCCCTCGCACTTCGGCACCGGGACCGAGGACTACTACGGCTGGGCAGGCGGCCGGGTTCCGACTCGCAAGGACGAGTTCTCGCACCCGTTTCTCGCCAACATCCGCGTCGGCGGGCTGGACGGCCAGACGCGCGGCTTCAACATCTGTACACGGCAGCGCGGGCTCGACGCCATCCCCTTCAACAGCCGCTTGCGCTTCGACATGGAGGCGTCGTTCGGCGTCGGCATCCGAAATCCATGGAACCTGCTGGCGTACTCGGCGGTCGTCTGGTGGTACGCCCGACCGGGGGGCGAGCACAACCGCCCACCGCTTCCCGAAGCCGCCTCCCGGCCGATCCTCACGCTCGATGAGCTCGATCGGCGCGCGAAAGAGATCCGCGACGCGCAGACCCGGCGAGTCGAAGGTGCCATCGAGCTCGAGGACCTCGAGCCCAGCGCACAGACCGAAGGCATCGACGGCCATCGCCAGGTCCCCCACGCTCGCTTCCACCCCGAGAGGTTCAGCGGCCGGGCGCACTACTTCGTCCCCGCCCGCCGCGTGGGCGACTTCGTCGAGTTCACGATCCCCGAGCAGTACGCGCCTCGCCAGGTGATCCTGCACCTCGTCCGCAGCTTCGACTTCGGCATCGTCCAGGTCTCGGTGAACGGCCGAGAGGTGGGCGGACCGATCGACCTCTACGAATCCGACCCGGCCACGATCCTCCAGGTCGACCTCGGCACGGTGACACCGGCGGGCAACACCGTCACTCTGCGCGTGGAGCTGGTCGGAATGAACCCCGAGTCACGGGGTACGGGCACGCTCTTCGGTCTGGATTGCGTCGAGCTGAAGGAGTAGCAGTGTCGCGGTAGGGCCGCCTCAGTCTAGTGGTCTGAAGCGAAAATTCGCGCAACATGTTTACACGTTTGCCTTCCGAC